>JAFSJE010000056.1 GCA_017439425.1 Oscillospiraceae bacterium | reverse complement strand
TATTTATTTATTTATTCAGGGAGTTCAGGGAGATAAGGGAGTTCAGTGTGTTTTTGTAAGAGTGTAAAACACCTTAATCTCCTTAAACTCCTTAAACTCCCGAAACACACTACATAATAATATATATATATATAATAAGATTAAGGTCTTTAAGGTGTTTCAGGTGTTTCAGTGTGTTTTTGCAAATCTGTCCTCTTTTTTATAAATACCTCTTGACAAACAATACTATGTATCGTATAGTATAATGCGTAAGGAGGGATAGCATGGATGCACAGCTGAGGCGCGGAATGCTGGACGTCTGCGTTCTGCGCTCGCTCACGGGCGGCGAGAGCTATGGCTACGCCATTATCAAGGACATCTCGCCCTATGTAACTATCTCGGAATCGACGCTGTATCCGATTCTGAAGCGCCTTGAGGGCGCGGGATGTCTCACCGTGAGGAGCGCGGAGCACAACGGCAGACTGCGGAAGTATTACGGCATCACGGAAAAGGGAAGAGAGCGCATTTCGGATTTTCTCACCGAATGGGAGGATGTCATGCGCGCGTACACATTTGTTAAGGAGGGCTTGAAATGAACAAGAGGGAATATCTTGACGAGCTTTGCAGGCGCCTGCGCTACGCCTCTGCGGACGAGGCTCAGCGCCTTGTGGCGTTTGTCACAGAGAGCATAGACGACAGAATCGAGGAGGGCATGACCGAGGAGGAGGCGGTCGCCGCCGTCGGCAGTATAGACGACCTCGTGCGCGAGGTCAGCGGAGAGGCGAAGGTCGAGACCTTTACGGACGAGGGCGGGGTCAAGGGCGCCCGCCGCAGGGATTACGTTGTGAGCGCCGACGGAGTAGAGGCAATAGAGGTCACAGAGGGCGGCGGCGACGTAAGCTTCCGGGTCTCGCGCGATGAGAAGATACACGTCCACGTCACGGAATCCGAGCGCCAGCGCTATATCGTCACGAAGAAAAACGGGCTCGTCAGCGTTACGAAGGAACAGCTCGGCGGCAAGGATATAAATTTCGGCTTCGGACTTTTCGTATTCCACGCGGATTTAGGCAATAACACCGACGTTATCGTGGACGTTCCGGACACTCTCCGGGCGGCGATCGGTTGCAAGACCGGCTCCGGCGACATCGGCTACGCGCTGGCTTCTGCGCTTGCCGTCACGCTCACCACCGGCTCCGGCGATATTGACGTCGGGTCCTGCGCCGTCGGCGGAAGGGCTGAGCTGAAAACCGGCTCCGGCGACATCAACATTGACGAGCTGATGGCCGAGAGCGTCGAGATAACCGCAGCCTCCGGCGATGCGGACGTAAAGAGCGTTACGGCAAAGGCGCTGAAGCTCTCCGCAATTTCCGGCGATATTGAGATCGGCGAGGCGTTCATCGCGGACAAGGCGGTAGTAAAATCCGTCTCCGGCGACGTTGAGCTGTGCATGGCTTCGCCCTTGAGGGTCGGCTCCTTTGAGTCGGTCTCCGGCGACCTCAACATTGAGCTGTACGGCCACGGCGAGGAGTATTCGATCAGCGCAAAATCCGTCTCCGGCGACGTTGACGCCCCGGCGGACAAGCCCGACGCGCCCAACGCGATCCGCGCCCGCACCACAAGCGGCGATATCAGGGTTGAGATAGCAGGATGACGAAATCCGAGTTTCTCGACGAGCTGTGCCGCCGGATAAAAATGCTCCCGCCGGAGGAGGCGGAGCGGGCGGTCAGCTTCTATTCCGAGGCGATAGACGATAAGATCGAGGGCGGAATGACAGAGGAGGAGGCGGTCGCCTCTCTCGGCTCGCTGGACGATATAGCGCTTCAGGTGGAGAGTGCAGCGCTGAAAAGCACGCCTCAGCAGAAAAAAGTGGGGAAGAAAGCGATCAAAACCCTGCTTACTGTGTTGATCGTGGTGATTATCACGGCCTCCGTCGCCTTCGCCGCCGGTGAACTTGTGTCGTTTTTTACAAAGGATATAGCAGCCGTTCCCGAGCCGCTTGAGCTTTCACCCAATGACGTGGCGGTGATTTCGGTCGAATCGGTCTCCGGCGATATAACGATCACAGAGAGCCCGGACGAACGTATCCACGTCGATGCGGGCAAGGGCTATGAGGTCGTGCGAGGCGTTACGCTTACTGTCAAGCCGCACGGCACCGGCACGATTTACGGCTCGAATCCGGTTACAGTCAGCCTGCCGAAGGGTTACACTCCCACACTCGCGCTGATGACTGCCAGCGGAAAAATCAGCATAGGAGCGGATTGCTCCGCGGTGAACGTTGACAGCGTCTCCGGCGACGTTGCTTTTGAGAACGTCAGCGCCGGGAATATCGACATCACCTCCGTCTCCGGCTCGGCTTCCGGCACGCTGAATGCCGGACGCGAGGATTACCTTGTGCTGTTCAGCTCCGTTTCAGGCTCGAACAGCGTAACTGCGTATGAGCCTCAGCCCTTTGAGTACAGGCTGAGCTTCGAGTCAATCTCGGGAAATCTTGATATCAGCTTCAAATAAATAAATCCCACGGTCGTTTGACCGTGGGATTTGACTTTTTATCGGGGTGCGATCAGATCTTTGCGACGATCTTCACGCCGGGGCCCATGGTGCTGGCGGTGACGCAGGACTTGATGTACTGGCCCTTTGCAGCAGCGGGCTTAGCCTTGATGATGGCGTCCATAAGGGTGTTGTAGTTCTCAGTGAGCTTCTCAGCACCGAAGGAAACCTTGCCGATGGGGCAGTGGATGATGTTGGTCTTGTCGAGACGGTACTCGATCTTACCGGCCTTGACCTCGGCAACAGCCTGAGCAAGGTTCGGGGTGACGGTGCCGGCCTTGGGGGAGGGCATAAGACCCTTCGGGCCGAGAACCTTACCGAGACGACCGACAACGCCCATCATGTCGGGAGTTGCGATAACGACGTCAAAATCAAACCAGTTTTCCTTCTGGATCTTCTCGACCATGTCCATGGAGCCTGCATAATCAGCGCCGGCGTTCAGAGCCTCTTCCTTGCGCTCATCCTTGCAGAATACGAGAACGCGGCGGGTCTTACCGGTGCCGTGGGGAAGAACGACGGCGCCGCGAACCTGCTGGTCTGCGTGACGGGAGTCAACGCCGAGCTTAACGTGAAGCTCAACGGTCTCGTCAAACTTGGCCTTGGAAGCCTTGGTGACAATGTCGAATGCCTCGGCGGGCTCGTAGGAAACAGCTCTGTCAATGAGCTTCTGAGCTTCCTTATAATTCTTACCTCTGAACATATTCTCAGCCCTCCTCTACTACGATGCCCATGCTGCGGGCGGTGCCGCTGATCATGCTGATGGCGGCCTCAAGGGAGCCCGCGTTGAGATCCTTCATCTTGGTCTCGGCGATCTTCTGGATCTCGCTCTTCTTAAGGCGAGCGACCTTATCGCGCTGGGGAACGCCCGAGCCCTTCTCGATGCCGGCGGCCTTCTTGAGAAGAACGGCGGCGGGAGCGGACTTTGTGACGAAGGTGAAGCTGCGGTCGGAGTAAACTGTGATTACGACAGGGGTGATAAGACCCATATCGGCCTTGGTACGCTCATTGAATTCCTTGGTGAAAGCACCGATGTTAACGCCGTGCTGGCCGAGTGCCGGACCTACGGGAGGAGCCGGGGTTGCTCTGCCGGCAGGGATCTGAAGCTTGATGATTCCTGTAACTTTCTGTGCCACTTTCGTGAACCTCCTAATATAGATGTGGTTAGGCGAATTTCCTTTGAAACTCTCCCACGTGCTGACAACGCGTCAGCTCATGCGGTTTTACGCTTGCGATCAAATTCAGTCCTTGATAAGCTCGATCTGATCAAATTCGAGCTCAATGGGCGTCTCACGCCCGAACATGGAAACGACGACTCTTGCAGTCTCCTTTTCCATATCGATCTCCTCGACGGTTCCGAAGAAGCCCTCGAGAGGTCCGTCCGCAACCCTGACGTTGCTGCCGACCTCGAAATTCACGACGACGTCGTGCTTCTCGACGCCGAGAGCGGCGATCTCCTCGTCGGTGAGGGGGATGGCGTTGTTGCCGCTGCCGACGAAGCCCGTAGCTCCGCGGGTGTTGCGAACAAGGTGCCAGCTCTCGTCGGTGAGGATCATCTTTACGAGGACGTAGCCGGGGAATACCTTTCTCTCGACGGTCTTGGCGACGCCGTCTTCGATCTCGGTAACGGTCTCCAGCGGGATGTTGACCTCGTGAATAAGATCGGTCATCTTACGGTTTTCGGCGGATTTCATGATCGTGTCGGCTACGGCATTTTCGTAGCCGGAGTAGGTATGGACTACATACCACTTTGCCTCATCTGCCATCTCGAGCCCTCTTAGAAAAGCTTGATGATGATCTGAATGAGGTTGGAAGCAAGCCAGTCAAATGCCCAGATAACAACGCCCGAGGCGATGATCGAAGCAAAGACCACGGCGGAGTTGTTGACCACCTGCTTGCGGGAAGGCCAGACGACTTTCTTGAGCTCTGCCTTCATACCACGCCACCAGTTGGCGAGGCGCTCGGTGAACTTTTTCTTCTCAGCTGTTGCCATTAGAATTGACTCCTTTTTCCCTTACTTCGTCTCTGAATGCACGGTGTGCTTACGGCAGAAACGGCAGTACTTGTTGAGCTCGAGCTTGTTCGGAGTGTTCTTCTTGTTTTTGGTCGTGTTGTAGTTTCTCTGCTTGCACTCGTTGCAGCGGAGAACGACCTTGACTCTGTTTTCAGCAGCCATTTTTCGGCACCTCCTATATAATTTGCCTCCCTGCTTTGGATTGAGCTTTTGGGCGCGCAGAATGCACCCATAGCTCGACAGGTAACATTGATTATAGCAAAGAGAAATCGAAAGGTCAAGCACTATTTTATAAAATTTTTCGTTGCAAACCGCGGCTTTACAAGCTATAATCACGAAAAAGACCATTCAGGAGTGACGATATGAGAATTCTTGCAGTCGATTACGGCGATCAGCACACCGGACTTGCGTTTTCAGACCCCATGGGCATCATCGCGGGCGAGGCGTTCACCGTTGACGAGTGGAATCCCGAGCGCCTTGCCGACCGCATAGCGGAGGAGGTGCGCGCGCGGAAGGTGGAGCGCATAGTCCTCGGCTACCCGCTGAATATGGACGGCTCCGCCGGCCCGAGAGCGGAAAAGAGCCTCGAATTCAAGGCTTTGCTGACGGAGAAAACAGGAATTGAGCCAATAATGTGGGATGAGCGCCGCACAACCGTCGACGCGCACCGCATAATAAGCGACAACGGGCGCCACGGCAAAAAGCGCAAGCAGATAGTCGACGCCGTCGCCGCTACGCTTATTTTAGAGGGCTATCTCGGCTCAATCTGAGACTTTTCGGCATATTGGCTTGAAAGCCGATTATTTATATGGTATAATATCTTACTATAATTTTTTGCTTGGGGTGTTCAGAATGAAGTATATTGAATCAAAGCTAGAGAACGGCAGAGCCACGATCTATCTTATCGGCAACGTGGATTCCTCCAACGCCGCCGCTGTTGAGGCGGAGGTGAACGAGGCGAAGGGCGACGCGAAGAGCGTGACTGTAGACTGTGACAGACTTAACTATATCTCCTCGGCAGGACTGAGAATAATTCTGCGCCTCAAAAAGGCGATCGGGGACACAGAGCTGATAAACGTCTCCTCCGACGTCTACGAGGTTTTCGAGATGACCGGCTTTACAGAGATGATGGACATAAAAAAGGCGTTCCGCAAAATCTCCGTAGAGGGCTGCGACGTCATAGGAACCGGCGCGAACGGCAAGGTGTACCGCATCGACCCCGATACCATCGTCAAGGTCTATTACAACGGCGACGCGCTTGAGGAGATTAACCGCGAGCGCGAGCTTGCGCGCACCGCCTTCGTGCTCGGCGTTCCGACCGCCATTCCCTACGATGTAGTTCAGGTCGAGGGCGGCTATTACGGCTCCGTTTTCGAGCTTCTGAGCGCGAAGAGCTATCAGGACTATCTTCTCTCCGGCGAAAAGACTCCGGAGGAGATCGCAAGGATGGGCGTTGAGGTGCTGAGAACCGTCCACGCCACCGAGCTCACCAAGGGCTCGCTTCCGCGAATGGACAAGCTGTGCCTTGAGAGAGCGGAGAACATCGCAAAGTATCTCGACAAGGAGAGCGCGGACAAGTTCATTGCGCTCGCAAAGGCGCTTGAGCCGGACTTCCATATGCTCCACGGCGATTTCCACATCAAGAACGTCATGGTGCAGAACGGCGAGAGCCTGCTCATTGATATGGACACGCTCGCTGTCGGCGATCCGGTGTTCGAGTTTGCCGGAATATACCTTGCCTACATCGGCTACGCGGAGCTTGACAAGAATAACCCGAAGGAGTTTTTCAAGCTCGACTACTCCGTAACGAGCAAGCTCTGGGAGGAAACCTTCAGGGATTACTTTGCCGGCAAGCCTGAGGACGTCCTCGAGCGCAACCTCAACAGGATCATGCTCATCGCAAACGGCAGAATGATCCGCCACAGTGCAAAGCACATAGACGAGGAGGAGATCGAGAGGGCGCGCTTTGAGAGAGCTGTTCAGAACGTAACGGAGCTTCTCAAGAAGGTCGATTCGCTTCCGCTCGAATAATGGAAAAGCTCAGAAGGCTCGGAAGCATTTTTCTGACCTTTTTCAAGATCGGCGCCTTTACCTTCGGCTCGGGCTGGAGCGTTCTCGCTCAGCTTGAGCAGGAATACATACAAAAGCGCAGGGAGATATCAAAAGAGACCCTGCTCGAGATCATGACCGTCGGAAAGAGCGTGCCCGGCATTATGATAACAAACGTCAGCATGCTGATGGGTATGGAGCTGGCGGGGCCGCCCGGCGGAATTGCCGCCGTAGTCGGGCTTACGTCTCCGGCGGTGATAATCCTCTCCGGCGTGGCATACTTTTACAATTTTATCAAGGGAAACTTCTGGTTTGCCGCTGCGATGAAGGGCGTTTCCGCCACGGTCATCGCGATCGTCCTCTCAGCGGCGCTGAGCCTCGGCAGGGAGGCGTTCAAGGAGAAGCTTGCGATTATCATCTGCGCTGTCGCCTTCCTGCTCGGATTGTTCACCGACATCTCCAATATTCTGATGATCGCCGCCGGCGTTGTCATAGCGCTTATCTGGATGGGCGTTGAGAAGGCGGGTGAGAAGAAGTGATTTTTATCGAGCTTTTCATCTCGTTTATGAAGATCGGCTTCACCTCCTTCGGCGGCATGAGCATGGTGCCGCTCATTCTGGAGGAGATGCAGGCGCACGGCTGGATGAGTGCCGAGGATCTCACAAATCTCATCGCCATCGCGGAGATGACGCCCGGCTCGCTCGGAGTAAACTGCGCCACCTTCGCCGGAACGCAGAGTGCCGGAGTTTTAGGCGGCATTGTCGCCGTCGCCGGGGTGCTGACGCCGGCGTTTACGCTGACGCTCGCTGTGGGGATATTCTTCGCAAAATTCAGAAAGAGCAGAGTTGTGACCCACCTGCTGAGGGTGATCAAGCCGATCTGCGTGGCGATGATCTTCAACGTTATCATCACGCTCGGCAGGGATACGTTTTTTCCCGGCGCGGGCGTGGACTTTTACGCCATTGCGATATTTGCCGCGGCGTTTGCTATGCTGAAATTCTTTAAGCTCAGCATACCGACCGTTATTGTGACGGGTGCGGCGCTGGGACTTTTGTGCTACGGAATTCTTTGAGGAGTGATACTATGGCAAAAATTCAGATCGGCTCCACCGGACTTTACGCCGAGGATACCGGCTTCGGCGCTCTGCCCATACAGCGCGTAACGAAGGCGGAGGCGGTGAAGCTTCTGCGCCGCGCCTACGACGGCGGCGTTACATATTTTGATACCGCGCGTGCCTACACCGACTCTGAGGAGAAGGTCGGCGCGGCGTTTGAGGGAATGCGCGACAAGGTCATTATTGCGACAAAGACGATGGACTTCACGCGCGAGGGGTTCTGGAATAATCTGGAAGCGAGCCTCAGAGCGCTGAAAACGGATTACATTGATATCTACCAGTTCCACAATCCGAAGTTCTGCCCGAAGCCGGGCGACGGAACGGGACTCTATGAAGCGATGCTCGAAGCGAAGGCGCAGGGCAAAATACGCCACATCGCCATCACAAATCACCGGCTCGACGTCGCGCACGAGGCGGTCGACAGCGGACTATACGAAATTTTGCAGTTCCCGTTCAGCTATCTCTCCACCGAAAAGGAGACGGCGCTCGTGAAGGATACTCTGAAGGCGGGCATGGGCTTCGTCTGCATGAAGGGCATGAGCGGGGGACTTATCAACAATTCCGCAGCCGCGACCGTGTGGATGCGCCGCTACCCCGGCGTTATGCCGATATGGGGAGTTCAGCGCGAGGGTGAGCTTGAGGAGTTTCTCTCCTATATAAATAACCCGCCCGAGGAGACGGAGGAGATAAAAAAGGTCATTGAATTTGACCGCAGTCAGCTTCTCGGAGAGTTCTGCCGCGGCTGCGGCTACTGTATGCCCTGCCCGGCGGGGATTGAGATAAACACAGCCGCGCGCATGAGCCTTTTGCTGCGCCGCGCGCCCTCCGCAGCCAATCTCGGCGAGCACGGGCAGGCGATAATGGCTAAGGTGCCGGACTGCATCGGCTGCTATTCCTGCGCCTCCAAATGCCCCTACGGACTCGACACTCCGAATCTCCTTAAGCGCAACTACAAGGACTATACCGAGGTGCTTGCGGGCAAGGAGCTTCTGCCGCACAACTTTTAATGAGAGTTTTCGACAGAATTTACGCCGCAGTCAAGACCATACCGCGCGGGTATGTCGCCACCTACGGTCAGGTCGCGGAGGCGGCGGGGAGCGTGCGCTACGCGAGAGCGGTAGGCTACGCACTGCACGTCAATCCCGAGCCGGGGGTGATACCCTGCCACAGAGTAGTCAGGAAGGACGGCTCTGTTTCGCCCGCCTTTGCCTTCGGCGGTGGAAACGAGCAGGTGCGGCTGCTGAAAAGCGAGGGCGTCGGCTTTCTCGATGAGAGCCGTGCAGATATAAAGCGGTACGGAGTCAGAGCCCTGCCGATAGTGATTGATGAGGAAGAAAATGAAGGAAGAAACACTTGACATAAAGATAAAAGAGCGCGATATGCTGTTCGACCCTTACGTTCTCGGGCCGCATGTCGAGCTGAGAAGCGAGATTTTTGCGGTTGTCGACCGCTATGTAAAGCCGCTCGGCGGCGGAACGAAGCTCGATGTGAATATCTACGGCGCCGATATCGGCGAGGCCGCGCAGGAGAAGGTGCGCGAAGCCTTCCGCGAGCACTATGAGGATGAACTCAGAGCGGCGAAAAAGTCGCTCACGCGCTGGCGCCTTGAGGTTGCGATACTTGCAATAGGCGGCGCGATGGGACTTGTGGGGTGGTTTTCGCTTGCGAGCGTTTACCACGATAATCTGTTCCTCGAGCTTATGAGCATCGTCGGCACCTTCTGCGTCTGGAAAATAGGCGATCTGCTCCTTAACAGAAACGATTTCCGCCTTGCGGTGGACAAGCTCAGAATGGAGCGCGACGCCGTTATCGAATTTTATTGAGGTTAATATGGCTGTACCTGAAATTCTTGCTCCTGTCGGCGGACAGGAGCAGCTTTTAGCCGCGGTTCGCTGCGGCGCTGACGCGGTTTATCTCGGCGCAAAGGGCTTCAACGCCCGCAGAAACGCCGAGAATTTTGACGATCTTGCCGCCGTTGTCGGCTATTGCCACGCGCGCGGGGTCGACGTTCACGTTACGCTCAATACGCTCGTTTTTGATTCCGAGATGGCGGAGCTTGAGCGCACGCTCGATGATATAGCGGCCTCCGGCGCCGACGCCGTGATCGTGCAGGATCTAGCTGTGATGCGGCTTGTTAAGGAGCGTTACCCTACCCTGAAGCTCCACGCCTCGACCCAGTGCGCGGTGCATAACACCGACGGCGTGAAGCTCTTTGAGGACTACGGGGTCGACAGAGTTGTCCTCGCCCGCGAGCTCAGCATAAAGGAAATTGAAAAGATACGCGCCGCCACGAGGGTCGAGCTTGAGACCTTTGTCCACGGCGCTCTGTGTATGTGCCTCTCCGGCGCGTGCTACCTGAGCGGTATGCTCGGCGGCAGAAGCGGAAACCGCGGGCTCTGCGCCCAGCCGTGCAGGCTCGATTTCAAGGGCGCGAACGGCGGCTATGCGCTCTCTCTGAAGGATATGAGCCACCTTGCCCACGTCAGAGCGCTCTCAGACGCGGGAGTTGCCTCCCTCAAAATAGAGGGCAGAATGAAGCGCCCGGAGTATGTTGCCGCCGCCGTTACCGCGGCAAAGCGGGCGGCGATGGGCGAGAGCTACGATGAGGATACTCTCCGCGCCGTTTTCTCGCGCTCCGGCTTCACTGACGGCTACGCCACCGGCGAGAGAAAGAATATGTTCGGTCACCGCGAGAAGGACGACGTGACGAGCGCGGAGGGCGTTTTCGGCACACTCCGGCGGCTCTACGATAAGGAAACGCCGCGCGTGAAGGTCGATTTCGACCTCTCTGTCGGCGAAAGCTCCGCGCTCACCGCATCTGCGCTCGGAAAGAGCGTTACAGTCACCGGCGAGGGCGGCATAGAGGCGCTCTCGCGCCCGACGGACGTGCCGCTTGCGGAGAAAAATCTCTCAAAGCTCGGCGGAACGCAGTTTTATCTGGGCTCGGCGGAGCTTGAAAATCCCTCCGGGCTTATGCTCCCGCCGTCCGTCATCAACGGCCTGCGGAGAGACGCCGTTGAGCGGCTGAACGGCGAACTCACAAGAGCTGAGATGCACGAAAGGCGCGAGTGGAGCTTTGAAATCCCGAACTATTCCGCGCCCGAAAAGCCCGAATATTGGGCAAAGCTTGAAAAAAAGAGCCAGCTTTTTGACGGGGCTGACAGATATATCCTGCCCATCGGCGAGATTGACGGCGCTCTTATTGAGCGGTACGGTGAGCGGCTGACTGCGGCTCTGCCCGACCTCGACTTCCCGGAAACGGAGGATAAGACGAGAGCGGCGCTCGAGAAGCTTCGCACCATCGGACTTGCGAGCGTGTACGCCTCGAACTGCGGCGGAATTGAGCTGGGAAAAAGCCTCGGACTGCGCGTTTTCGGCGCGCCGGAGCTGAATATTGTCTCTTCTGCGGCGCTTGAGGAGTACCGAAGGCTCGGACTTTCGGCTGCGACAGTGAGCTGGGAGACGCGCATGAGCCGCGTTTCAGCGCTCGGCGGAACGCTCCCACGCGGCATAGTCGCCTACGGGTACCTGCCCGTGATGCGCTTCAGAAACTGCCCAAACCGCAAGAACGGCCAGTGCGGGCAGTGTGACGGAAGTCCCCACCTGACGGATAGAAAGGGCGCAGAATTCAGAATAATCTGCCACAATCGCCGCAATCAGACGCTTTTGAACTCCGTTCCTCTCCACATCAGCGGAAAGGGCAGAGCGGTGTGCGATTACTATATCTGCATTTTTACCATTGAGAGCGCGGCTGAGTGCCGCAGGATCTTCGATGAGATCAGGTCTGACCGCCCATCGGACAAGCCGAGAACCGGCGGACTATACTACCGTGAGTTATTGTGAGGTGAGAAAATGAAGGTCGCAGTGATCGGCGGCGGCGCGTCCGGTCTGGCGGCGGCGATAACCGCGCGCGAGGGCGGGCACGATGTCACACTTTTCGAGCGGCAGGCGAGAGTCGGGCGCAAGCTTATGGCTACCGGAAACGGGCGCTGCAACCTCACAAATCTCGGAGCATCGGTGGATAATTACCACGGCGCGGACGCGGCTTTTGTCGCTGCGGCGCTCAGTGAGTTTACGGTGAGCGATACTCTCGCGTGGTTTTCACGCCTCGGACTTGTCTCAGAGCCGGATCCGGAGGGAAGAGTGTACCCGTTTTCCGACCAGGCGGGCAGTGTGCTTGACGTTCTGCGCTTTCGGTGCGACGCCATCGGAGTCAGAACGGAAACCGGCACAGAAATCAAGGAAATACGCCGAAAAAGCGGCTGCTTTGCAGTAAATGGAGAACAATATGACTGCATTATCATCGCCTGCGGCGGCAGAGCGGGCGAGCATCTCGGCGGCACAGGGCTCGGCTATGACCTGCTCAGAAGCCTTGGACACCGCATAACGCCGCTCACGCCGGGGCTTGTGCGCCTCAAAACCGCGGAGGAAATTACAAGAATGCTCAAGGGTGTGCGCGCGAAGGCGTGCGTGCGTCTTTTGCGAAGGGGCAGACTCGTCTGCGAAAAGAGCGGCGAGGTGCAGTTCAGCGACGGCGGGGTCAGCGGCATCGTCGTGATGGATATGTCGAGCCTCGCAAGGGACGGCGATGCGCTCTCGCTCGACCTTTTGCCGCCGGTAAATGCGGAGAAGCTTCAAAAAATCCTCGCTGCCCGCGCATCGTCAACGCCGTCTGAGAGCGCCGAAAACCTCCTCGCCGGAGTGCTCCACTCGCGGCTCGGCAAGGCGGTAATCAAGCGCTGCGGGCTTGATTTTGGCGCAAAGCTTGCCGGATTGGGCGAAAAGGATATAGAAAAAGTTGCGAAAACGGTAAAGGACTTTGCTCTCACGATCACCGGCAGGGCGGGCTTTCCTGAGGCGCAGGTGACCTGCGGCGGCGCGGATACGGCAGAGTTCAAGCCTTTCTCGCTTGAATCGCGTCTCGTTCCCGGGCTTTACGCCTGCGGCGAGGTGCTCGACGTGGACGGCGACTGCGGAGGCTACAACCTCCAGTGGGCGTGGTCGTCCGGCAGACTTGCGGGGTGCCTCAGATGATAGCTGAAATAGCATTAAAACCGGGTGAGAGCGAGGAAAAGCTCCGCTTTTACGCCGCAAAGGTTCTGAAAATCAAGGAAAAGGACGTCGGCGGCCTGCGCGTTCTCAAAAAGAGCGTTGACGCGCGCAAAAAGCCGAACGTAATCATTAACTACCGCGTATCTGTATGGAAAAAGGGCGAAAAGCCCGATTTGCCGCCGGTTTACGCGCCGAAAAGTTCGGGGGAGGGCAAGAGCAAAAGACCCGTCGTGGTCGGCTTCGGTCCTGCGGGAATGTTCGCCGCTCTCGTTATGAGCGAGGCGGGCTTGAAGCCCATAGTTCTCGAGCGCGGCGGCTGCGTTGACGAGCGGGTTAAGAAAATCGACGAGTTCTGGGGCGGCGGAGCGCTCGACCCCGAGACCAACGTGCAGTTCGGAGAGGGCGGCGCCGGAACCTTTTCCGACGGTAAGCTCACCACCGGCACGAAGGACGAGAGGATAAGCTATGTCCTCAGCCGCCTTGCAGGGTTCGGCGCGCAGGAGCATATTCTGTGGGACTCAAAGCCCCACATCGGCACCGACCGCCTGCGCGAGGTCGTCAAAAATCTCAGAGAGCACATAATTTCCCTCGGCGCTGAGGTGCGCTTCAATACAAAAATGACCGCCCTCAGGACTGAGGACGGAAAAGTTACGGGCGTTCAGCTTAGCGGCGGCGAGGTCATAGACTGCGACGCGGTAGTGCTCGCAATAGGCCATTCCGCGCGCGACACTTTGGAGTACCTCGAATCCATCAGCGTTCCGATGGAGCCGAAGGCTTTTTCAATGGGCGTTCGCATCGAGCACAGGCAGAGAAGCGTGGATTTTGCGCAGTACGGCTTCATACCCGAGCGCCACGAGCTTCCGCCGGCGGATTACAAGCTCTCCGTGAGCTTTCCGGAGGGCGACAGCGCCTACACGTTCTGCATGTGCCCGGGCGGCTACGTCGTCGCGGCGGCGAGCGAGGAGGACAGAGTCTGCACAAACGGCATGAGCTATTCTCTCCGCGCCGGAGAAAACGCCAACGCTGCGCTTCTCGTCACGCTCACTCCCGATAAGTTCCCGTACCCCGGTGTGCTCGGCGGTTTGCGCTGGCAGAGGGAGATAGAGAGCGCCGCGTTCAAGGCTGGCGGCGGCAATTACTGCGCTCCCGCGCAGAGGGTCGGAGATTTCCTCAAGGATAAGCCCTCTAACGGCGCCGGAAGCGTCCGCCCGACGTACAGACCCGGCGTAAAATGGTGCGATTTGCGCGATTGTCTGCCGGAAAGCATAACAAAAACGCTCAAAAAGTCCATTCCCGCGCTCGCTCGGAAGCTAAAGGGCTTCGACGATGCCGACGCAGTGCTGACTGCCGCAGAAACCCGCTCGTCAAGTCCGGTGAGGATTCTGCGCGGAGCCGGTTTTGAGAGCGAGGTGCGCGGCCTTTACCCATGCGGCGAGGGCGCGGGCTACGCCGGAGGCATTGTCTCCGCCGCGGTCGACGGTATTAGGGTCGCAGAAAGGTTAATCTAATTTCTTGAGTATTTCCCGCCTCAGACGGATGAGAATCCGCTTTTCGAGGCGGGAAATATAGCTTTGGCTGATTCCGAGGAGGTCTGCGACCTCCTTTTGCGTTTTTTCGTCGCCGCCGCGCAGTCCGAAGCGCAGAGCTATGAGCTCCTGCTCGCGGTCAGAGAGCTTCGAGAGCGCCTCGCGGAGGATCTTTCCGTCCTCCTCGCTCTCCATTGCCGCGCCGAGCTCCTCACCGTCGGAGCTGAGAACATCGCTGAGGCTGAGCTCGTTGCCGTCGCTGTCGGTGCTTAGCGGCTCGGAGATCGAAACCTCGCGGGCTCTCGCACTCGTCTTGCGAAGGAACATCAGAATTTCGTTCTCGATACAGCGCGAGGCGTAGGTCGCAAGCTTGATGTTCTTGTCGAGGTCGAAGCTCTCGACCGCCTTTATGAGCCCGACAGTGCCGATCGAGATGAGATCGTCGAGCGGCACGCCGGTGTTCTCGAAGCGCTTTGCTACGAACACCACAAGGCGAAGATTGTGCTCGATGAGCCTTTTCCGCGCGCTCTCAGAGCCGGCCTTGAGCTCACTGACAGCGGCGTTCTCCTCCTCGCGCGAGAGGGGCGCGGGCAGATTGCTCCCGCCGCCTATGAAATCGACGCGCTGCGGAAAGAGCCGCGCGAAAATCGCAAGCAACAGTCTAAATAGCTTCATATTAAACCTCCTGCACCGGACTTACCGCCGCGAGAGTGCAATCCGGGTCGACCGCAATCACACAGCGTACTGATTTGCCGTTAACTGATACCGATTCCGGCATAAAAGCCGGCAAAAAGCCGTCCTTACCCACGCTTTTGTACGGAATGAGCGAAAAGCCTCGCAGACGCTCAACGGCGTCAATCGCGCCGAAGGAGGATAAAACCGCCGCCTCCTCGCGGTCAAGAAGTCCGCGCACCGCGTCGAGCGAGCATATCGTCACCGGCACGCCGCGCAGAGGGTCGCGCAGGGTGTTGCCGGTGTCGGCAAGGGCAGTGAACGAGGCGGTTCTGCCGCCGCGGCGGACTGTATAGCTGTATTCACTTCCGGAAACTTTATTGTGGAGAAAAGCGCGAAAAACAAGTGAATACACAAAATACGCGCATAAAAACGAAGGAATAAATACCGCGAGAGAGCCGCCTGAGATACTGCCGAGCCCGGCGAAGGCGGCGCTGAGAGCGAGAAAAACGAGCAGAGCGCGGGCGGTGATATCACGAAGCCCGAAGGCGATCACCGCCATTCCTGCGGCGGAAAAAAGCGAAAAAAGCGGGTGCGAGAGCGCGGGGCAGAGGCTGACTGCAAGCGCCCAGAGCGCGCCGGCGGCCGAGGAGAGCAGAGCACGGCGCATACTGTACGCCACCGCGCAGATCCTGCTTGTGAGAATGACGAGGGCGAGATCCATCGCAAAGTTCAGAATCAGCACCTCGTCTATGTAAACATACCGCATATCCATCACCCGGTGAAACTATACCACCGCGAAGGGTGAGAAAATCGTCAAATCGCGTGTGGACAAGCGGCAAAATAAATGCTACAATGTGGGAAAAAGAGCATGGAGGGATCGTGTTATGTCAGAGATAAGAGATATTTCGCTTGCGCCGAGCGGAGAGATGAAGATGGCGTGGGCAAAGAGATATATGCCGCTTCTTAATTCGATAGAGGCGGATTTTCGTGAGAAAAAGCCGTTTGCGGGGCTCAGAATGGCGATCTGCCTGCACCTTGAAGCCAAGAGCGCGGTGCTGTGCCGCGTTATGATGGCAGGCGGCGCGGAGGTTTATGTCTGCGGCTCCAATCCGCTCTCAACGCAGGACGATGTCGTTGCGGCGCTCGCGTCCTCCGGCGCCGAGGTCTACGCGACCTACGGCTGCACGATGGAGGAGTATGAGCACTATATTGAAATGGTGCTCGCAAGCAGGCCGAACATCATAATCGACGACGGCGCCGACCTCGTGAGCGCAATCCACGCGCGCCATCCTGAGCTGATAAGCGGCATAATCGGCGGCTGCGAGGAGACCACCACCGGAATCATCCGCGACAAGGCGCTGGAGGCGGCGGGATTGCTCGGTTTTCCGATGATCTGCGTGAACGACGCGAAGTGCAAGCACTTTTTCGACAACCGCTACGGCACCGGTCAGAGTGTTTTCGACGGCGTGAACCGCCTCACAAACCTCATAGTCGCCGGAAAAGAGGTAGTTGTCGCCGGCTACGGCTGGTGCGGACGCGGCGTTGCGATGAGGGCAAAGGGGCTCGGCGCGAGAGTTTCCGTCACCGAGATCGACCCCGTAAAGGCGCTGGAGGCGATGATGGACGGCTTCGAGGTCAAGACAATGGACGAGGCGGCGCCGACCGGCGACCTCTTCATCACCGAGACCGGCTGCTGCGACGTGATCACAGAGCGCCACTTCAGAAAGATGAAGGACGGCGCGATACTCTGCAACGGAGGTCATTTCGACGTTGAGATCGACGTAAAATGGCTCGAGGAGAACGCCGTCAGCACCTGCCCTGGCAGAAGCGAGCTTACCAAGGGCTACACGCTCGAGGGCGGCAAAACGATTTTCATTCTCTCCGAGGGCAGACTTGTAAACCTCGCCTCGGGCGACGGCCACCCCGTGGAGATCATGGATATGAGCTTTGCAATTCAGGCTCTCGGCGCGCAGTACGTTGCGCTGAATCGCGGAAAGCTCGAAATAAAGTGCCACGATATTCCGGCGGAGGTCGATAACGACGTCGCGGCAAGAAAGCTCGCGTCCTGCGGCATGAAGGTCGACAAGCTCACTGAGAAGCAGGAAGAGTATCTTAAGAGCTGGGAGCTGTAAAGCGCATAAATTGCATAATAAAACCCGAGGCTTTTACCTCGGGTTAAGGAAGCGCTGATTAAATCGGCAAGAGCGAAGAGCGAGGTATTTTTTGTCGCAATGACGGCAAAAAATTGAAGGAATACTTTGTGTATTTCAAGATTTTTTGACTAAATTGCGGCGGAAAAGAGCCGCTTTGCGCCGAAGCCGCATTTAGTCAGCGTTTCCTTAGTATTATACTCTGAACAGGATTGTGCCGTAGCTTGGGAGCGGCCAGCCGGGGGTCAGCTCCTCCAGAGAGTCGGCTACGCGCCTGAGCTGAGCCATCGCGGGCAGCACCCTGTCACGGAAATACGCCGCGTCCCCGGGTCTTGTCGAAGTTTTCGGTGCGTTCTTGTTCACCGCACTCTCGAGCGCCTGCATCGCCTCAAAGAGCTCATCGGCGCCGGCGGAGATGCGCTCAAGAACAGCATAATCTGCGCGGCAGGGAAGCGAGGAAATTGCTTTTTTGCGCTCGATTATCCCCGCAAGGTCGCCGGAATAGCGCAGAACAGCGGGCAGAATGTCCTGCTTTGCTATCTCAAGCATCGTGTTTGCTTCGATGTTAATCGTTTTGCAGTAGCTCTCGAGCATTATCTCACAGCGGCTCTCAAGCTCCTTTTCGGTGTAAATGCCGTGGCGCGTCATAAGCTCAACGTTTTTTCTGTCGAGCAGGTGCGGGATCGCGTCTGCGGCGGTGTCGAGGCAGGAGAGCCCGCGGCGCTTCGCTTCCTCGCGCCACTCGGCGGAGTAGCCGTTGCCGTTGAAGATTATGCGCTCGTGCTCGATATTCACGCGCTTTATGAGCTCGGCGGCTGCGCTCTCAACGTCCGGGGCGCTCTCGAGCTCATCGGCAAACTGGCGAAGCGACTCCGCCACGATGGTGTTCAGAACCGCGTTCGGGGTCGCAAGCGCGAGCGAAGCGCCGGGCATTCTGAATTCAAACTTGTCGCCGGTGAAGGCGAACGGGCTTGTTCTGTTGCGGTCGGTGGAGTCTGTCGGAATGGTCGGCAAGGTGTCGATGCCGAGTCCGAGCAGTCCGCAGTCCTTTTTCGCGTAGTGTCCGCCGCTGCGTATGGCGCTGAGGATCGCGTCCAGCTCGTCGCCGACGAAAACGGAGATTATCGCGGGCGGCGCCTCGTTCGCTCCGATACGGCGGTCGTTGGAGCTTGTGGCGACGGTGAGGCGCAGAAGCTCCTGATAGTCGTCCACTGCCTTGATTACTGCGGAGAAGAACAGAAGGAAGATAAGGTTTTCCTCCGGCGTGGAGCCGGGATTGAGAAGGTTTTTACCGTCCGCGGCGAGCGACCAGTTGAGGTGCTTGCCGGAGCCGTTCACGCCCTCAAAGGGCTTTTCGTGGAAGAGGCAGGTCAGTCCCTGGCGCTTTGCGACCTTTCGCATGACCTCCATCGTAAGCTGATTGTGGTCGCAGGCGACGTTCGAGGTGTTGTAGATGACCGCAAGCTCGTGCTGAGCGGGCGCGACCTCGTTGTGCTCGGTCACGGCGGCGACGCCCATCTGCCAGAGCTCCTCGTCGAGCTCCTTCATAAACTGACCGATACGCAGGCGGATCATGCCGTAATAGTGATCGTCAAGCTCCTGCGCCTTGGGCGGCTTCGCGCCGAAGAGCGTGCGCCCGGTGTACATGAGATCGCGGCGCGCGTAATAGCTCTGGCGGTCGATGAGAAAATACTCCTGCTCGGCTCCGGTCGTCGGCACAACGCGCTTGTAATCCTGCCCGAGAAGCGAGAGAACCCGCTTTGCCTCGGTTTCGAGGTCGCGCATAGAGCGCAGGAGCGGGGTTTTCTGATCGAGCGCCTCGCCGGAATAGCTGTAAAAGGCTGTCGGAATACAGAGCGTCGTACCCTTGATAAATGCGTAGCTCGTCGGATCCCAGACTGTGTAGCCCCTCGCCTCGAAGGTCGCGCGCAGACCGCCGGAGGGAAACGAGGAGGCGTCGGATTCGCCCTTTATAAGGCTCTTGCCGGAGAATTTCATTATCGCTGTGCCGTCCGGCTCCGGGGATAGAAACGCCTCGTGCTTCTCGGCGGTAACGCCGTTCAGGGGCTGGAACCAGTGCGTAAAGTGTGTAGCGCCGTTTTCGACCGCCCAGTTTTTCATCGCCTGCGCGACCTGGTCGGCGATCGAGTCCACGAGCGGCTTGCCCTCGCTTATCGTGCGCTTGAGGTTTTCATATGTTTCGGGAGTAAGGCGCGCCTTCATCGCGGCGTCGTTGAACACCTTGCTTCCGTATTTTTCCGGCATTTTCATAAGCTGACCATCCTATCGCCAAAAATAATAAAGTATTTTACGCTAATTCGCTAAAAAAGTAAAGAGTACGTTAAGAATTTGTAAAATAAAAGTTTTGTGATTGACGAAACGGAGATATTGTTGTAAAATATGATTTGAATTTGAATACCTCAGATAGGAGGAATCAGTATGGCAATCATACCTCAGGTAAAATGTTCGCGCTGCGACAGAAAGTATTCCGGGCTCAGAACCCGCTGCCCCTACTGCGGCGCAAGAAGATATGCCCGTTCCAAGAGAGCCGCGCAGGAGGATAATTCGATGTGGAAGGTCGTCGTCGGCGTTCTTCTGCTCGTTGTGCTTATAGCCGCCGTAGTTGTGCTTATTGTAACGAGCGCAAACGATACTCCCTCGACTCCGGCACCCGCGGATAACACTCCGGCAACCAACGAGCCGACGAGCGTCGAAAACGATCCGATAACCGATGATCCGGCAGTCACCACCGATCCCGGTACCGTAACTGATCCCGTCAGCGGTGAGACCGGCACTACTCCGGACGAGCCGACGAACACCGATACTCCGACCACTCCGGAAAATAACGACGTTCCGAAGCCCATGGTCAACACCATCATCATCACCTACAACAACCGTCAGGCGGGCGTCTACAACTCCACCGAGGGCCTCTATGAGATCACGATGAAGGCCGGCGAAACCCTCAACCTCGGCACCGCCGTCACGCCGCAGGGCATCGAGGCGGAGATCGTCTGGGAGTCCAGCAACGAGGGCGTTGTGGCTGTTCTCCAGAACGGCAAGGTCACCGCAGTCGGAAAAGGCACCTGCACCATCAGCGCCACCGCTGACGACGTAAAGGCGGAGCTTATGATCCGCGTCCGCGGCTGAGTGTGAAACAGCGATCAAATCCCACCGGAAAACCGGTGGGATTTATTTTACAAAAAATCAACAATTCCTCTTGACAAGAGTATTATAATAATAATGTTGAAAATTTTTACCGAAGAAGGGACTAAAATATGACCACAGTTGATATTTTCTCCGGCTTTCTTGGCGCCGGAAAGACTACGCTTATCAAAAAGCTTATCCGCGAATCCTTCAAGGGCAAGAAGGTCGTTCTCATCGAAAACGAGTTCGGCGAGATCGGCATCGACGGCAGCTTCCTCAAGGAGAGCGGCATTCAGATCAACGAGCTGAACGACGGCTGCATCTGCTGCTCGCTCGTCGGCGATTTCAGAAGCGCCCTCAAGGACGTTATCGCGCAGTATGAGCCGGACATCGTGCTCATCGAGCCGTCAGGCGTCGGCAAGCTCTCCGACGTCACCCGCGCCGTAGAGGCGGTCGCGGACGATAACCTTCAGCTGCGCAGCTTCGTCTGCGTTGCGGACGCGAAGAAGGTCAAGATGTATATGAAGAACTTCGGCGAGTTCTACGACGATCAGGTCTCCCACGCAAGCTGCATCGTCCTCTCCCGCACGAAGGATATGGACGAGGATAAGCTCGCCGCCGCGGTCGCGCTTATCCGCGAAAAGAACCCGAATGCCAAGATCGTCACCACCGACTGGGATTCCATCACCGGCGACCAGATCCTTGAGGCTATGATGGGCGAGGATAAGTTCACCGCCGAGCTTATCGAGCTTGCAAAGCAGCACAACGCAGAGCACGCCGATGAGGATGAGGATGAGGAGCACGAGCATCACCATCATCACCACGATCACGATGAGGACTGCGACTGTGAGGAGTGCCGCCATCACCATGACGACGATGATGACGATGATGAGGATGAGCATGAACACCATCATCACCACCATGACCACGACGATGACGACGACCATGACGAGCACGAGCATCACCATCATCACCAC
>JAFSJE010000055.1 GCA_017439425.1 Oscillospiraceae bacterium | reverse complement strand
GACGATACGCCAAGCGCCCGCTCCGCCTTTTTTAGGGACTCTCGCACCGCTTGTCATACGGCTGATATAGGATTTATCGTATCCGGTAAAGCGCGCAAAATCCCCCGAAGTTACATCGAGCAAAGTGAGTATTCTATTTAGTCTTTCGCTGAACATAGGCTTGTCTCCTACTATGATTTCATAATCATTTTAGCATAAAGCAGGCCGGAAATCAATAAGTTGACCAAGAAAATTGTCAATGACAACTAGCTGTCAACTCTTGAGGCGATCCTTATTATAATAGTATAATTTATTTTGAAGTAAAGTAAGATTCGCAAGGAGGTTCCTTTATGTTCTGTCCGAAATGCGGTAACAAGCTTCCGGATAACGCAAAGTTCTGCGATAAATGCGGGAATCCGGTCGGCAGCGTTCCGAACAATCAAACAGTAAATAACCAACCACCGGCGCAAAAACCTGTATCGGAGCAATCGATTCAGACAGCGGCAAAACAAGCCGCATCGGCGGCGGCATCGCAGGTACGGTCTGCGGCGGCAGGGGCTATTCGGACGCCGCTCTCCAACCTGACCGAGCAGATCGCATCTTCCCAACCGGGCGAAGCGGTTCTTGGCACCTTCGGCGGTGTTTCCGGCGCTGTTACAAACATTACAGGAATTTTGAACCCGTTTAAGACTATCATATCCGGCATAAAATCCTTTGGACAGAGTTTTGTCGGCTTGTTCAAGAATAAGCAGTGGATCAAGCTCGTTATCGCAGGCGTGATTGCCATTGTATGGATTGTTCTGATGATTCTGTCATACAATGGGATCAATATAGGCGTGCTGAACTGGCTGACCTTCGCGCAGGGCGGCGTCGGCCGCACAGTTCCCGGCTGGCTTGGCGGTTTGCTCGGAAAGACGACGGTCGTGACTATGTTGTTTTCGCTGTTTACGGGTGGATTCAAGTCGCTTGGCGGCGGATTTAAATCGTTGTTCAGCGGCGCAAACTTCAAAACGAGTAATCTCGGCTGGCTCCTTCTCGGTGCAGGCGGCGCTTTGATCGTGTATCAATTCTTTGCAGGAAGCGCATCTCTGACAGACACAATGCCTGCCATATCCGGCGCGTTGATCGGCGTGATGGCGCTCGGGCGCGGGAACGGAATCCTTTATCGTTTCGCACAATCGCTGACGGCAAGCAAGGTCGGAGCATCACGAATCGCAAATAACGGAAAAGCCGCCGGACTCATTTCGGGTGCTACATACGGCTTTGCGCTCGGCGCGCTCCTCTCGGCGATCCCGTTCGGCTGGCTGCCGGTCATTCTCGGCGGCGTGTGCGTGATCGCGGGCATTGTGCTCACGATTGTATTTGGAAATAAGAAGGAGGTGGCGGCGGCATGAAAACAAAAAGATTATTTGCACGTATTACATGTATCCTGCTTTTGACACTTTTGTCCGCGCCGCTGTTCGCGGTTAATTCCAATGCGCTAATGCAGAATGCGGAAGATATGAACTGGGCGCGTACCGCCGACTTACAGGAAGTCAAAAACAAACTCAAGGATTTGCAGGAATACCTCCTTCCGCTCGATAGGCACGATCTGTATTTTTATGAAGTTCTCAATACCAGCGGCGGCGGCTCCAACCAGGGCAACGCCAACGGATATACGAATCGTTTCAGTTACAACATCACTACGGAAGTCGAGACCGGCGGCGGTTCGCATCTGCCCGTCACTCGCACTCGCGTGGACCTCAATCTTCCCGAGCTTCCGCACTACGACGGTCACGATAGGAGTGTTTTTTACTACTGCGAGTCCTATAGTAACTCGTGGGATCACGTTTCAGATTATGCAGATGTAGAAAATTCAGAACGGATTACGACTATCGGCGGCTATCCCGCTAAAGGTTATGCGCGTGTTGCTACTTACAAGGGTAAGACCATCCTTTATGAGAGTTACATTTATGTCAATCTGCAGACTCTGTTTCCATGGATTCAGGAGGGTGCGAAAGGCGGAATTGTCCTGTTCCATGTCAAGTCGTCTAGCAGCGAACCTGATAGCATCGCCGAAGCACAGCGTCTAACCGAAATCATCAAAAACTGGCAGCCGACCATCTCTGAGCCGGTGGTTATCGCGGCGGAGACCGACCCGGAGGTTCTCAAAGATCTCGGCATCAAAAAGGGCGGCGCTAACGTAGTCGTCGACACGCCAGCCAAAGAAGAAGCGGGAGAAGATAGCGGCACCGAAATCCCCGCGATCATCATCCTCGGCACTCTCGGAGCGGGCGCGGCGCTTGCCGGAGCGGCAAGCGGCGACGGCGAAGGCGACAAAAAGAAACGCTCGTCGTTCAAAATGTACATCAATAAGATCTTCGGCAGCAGCCTGAAAAAGGGCGACCAGCCGCAGGCGGTGTTCGCCCGTATTGCGGAAGTTACCCCGGACGGGAGGGAGATTCCGCGACCCGATTTGACGGGACAGATACGGGTCTGGTCCTTCGACGATTCGCTGATCGTGAAGGACGGGGGAATGGTCAACGGCTACAAGTGCGCCATGGTAAGCGTTTACGATACTGAGGACCAGCCCCCGGAAGGCAAGGTCAGCTTTTACTTTGAAGGTGAGGGCGGCAGCTTTACGCAAAACGTGATCTTCAATATTGCCGTGCCGGGGATCAAATTCTTCCAGGAGAATCTGACTCTCCCCGCGGGAATTTTAGAGGAACCGGAATTTTTGCCCTTTGAAGTTTCTGAAATGGGCGATAAGTACGAGATCGAACTTTCCTACAATGGTGAAAACTATGAGATCGATCTGGCTGAATGCGACGACAAGAATGCGCACGTTCACTACGCCGTCTTT
>JAFSJE010000054.1 GCA_017439425.1 Oscillospiraceae bacterium | reverse complement strand
GGCGTTCGTTGATGACTTACTCCCGTGGTCAGAAATGCTTCCGGACTACTGTAAAAAAGCTAAATAATCCACACGGCGGCGGTTCAGTCTAGTGACCACCGCCGCTTTTTTGCCTTTGGTACGGGTTATTTAGCGATTACATTTGTTTTAGCTTTTACTTTTCAAGAGCTGCATAGCGCATGATCATCGTTGCGATCTCAGCACGGGATGCAAACCTCTTCGGTGCAAGAGTCTTATCGGTCTGACCCTTGATAATGCCCTTCATTACCATCCAGTGCATTGCTTCGCTCGCCCAATCGGATACGCTTGCCGCATCCTCGTAGTCAAGTCTGAACATCCACATTCCGGTAAAGCCCTGACCCTTGCTCTGTGCATAGCGGTAGATGATCGCCGCAAGCTGCTCACGGGTGATGTTATCGTCGGGGCCGAATTTGCCGTCGCCGTAGCCGGTAACTACGCCCTTCTCCGTTGCCCAGCGGATCGCATCTGCGTACCACGCGTCCTCGGCAACATCGGTGTAGTTCATCTCATAGGTCGAGGCGGGCTTGCCCTCGATATTCCAGAGGATCTGAGCCACCATCGCGCGGCTTGTGTAATCGGCAGGGCCAAACTTGCCATTGCCGTAACCGCTCATGAGCTTATTCTCAAGGACGAAATGTACTCCGTCGTGATACCATGCGTTCGCGTCGGCGTCTGTGAATTCGTTTATCGGGCAATCTCCCATATTTCTGAGGATGTACGTTGAGAAGTGATTGAGCTTGAGGCGCGCAAACCGATGCTCACCGCTCTGATTCACAACAGTCTCAGGTCCGCACGCAACGTTCTCAGTCTTGCCGTCCTCCGAGATAAACACAGCTCTCATATCGTCGGCACTCCAATCGTCTCCGACCGCGATATAAAGATTTACTGTGTCGCCTCCGAGATCGTGTACCTCCTTGCCGTCGGAGGTCATGCCCGCGTCGATGATCCACTGTTCGTGCTGGCTGTTATCAAAGTAATAATCACGGACAGCATCCGTAAGAGTTGAATCCGTCGGCTCAATATGGCGCACCCAGAAGTGCGAACCCTTGCTGAAGCTTGCCGGGGCTTCGATTCCATAGAATGCATCTGTTTCGCCGGTGGATTCCTTGAGCCAGATCACAGCTTTTCCGTCCTCTCCGACAGCGTCGGCGATCTTCTCACCTGCGGCCTTGGAGATCTCAAATTCGTAGCTGCCGTTCATTCCGGTGAGGTCGATCGTAATTCTCTTGCCGTCCTCACCGATGGCATTTGCTATCTGAGCGTCGGTAATTAAGTCAAGAATAGCCTTGTCGCCGCTGATTTTGACTGAAACGTTCTCCTCACCCGCATCTCCTGAAACGGGAACGGTAACGGTTGTTGCTGCGGGAGCGATATAGATCGGTCTCCACTTGGCGTAAAGGGTGGTATCCGCCCACTTTACCGTATCAGCGTCGAAGTCCCATTTGATTTCATATTTCTCGTCGGCATACCAGCCGGCAAGAATGTAGCCCGAGCGAGTTATGCCTTCCGGCTCTGTTACTTTACTGTTGTAGCTCAGCCCGGTCTGAGGCTCGACATCTCTGCCGCCCTTTGAATCAAACGTTACTGTTGCCGCCGCAGCAATCGCAAAGTCCGTATTGGTCTCGCCGACCTCAGACTCGCCTCTGAATATCTTTACTGCGATTTGCTTGCCAACATCGGCGTCTCCAGAGGTGTAGCTGCTTCCCGTCGCGTCAGCTATCTCTGTCAGCGCGTGATTCTCTCCGCCTTCGCCATTATCTGTTACAGTGTCCTGATACCATTTATAGGTAAGTCCTTCTGTTTCGGGTTCCGCCTTAACCGTGAACGCTGCGCCGAGAAGATCGCCGTCAAAGTCCATCCCTATGCTTTCGAGGTCGGTATGGACATTTGCGTTCACAGGCTCTCCGGCATTGTGAGTGTCCGTTTCCGCAGTTCTCGTATAAATAACATACTCCGTCGCAGGGGTCAGCTCCGTAAAGAATACCCAATTTTCACGTTCAGCATCGGGCTTAAGGGAAGACTGCCAGCTTTCCGCCGTGATTACTGTACCCTTTGGAACGATAATGTATTCCTGCCCTGCTGTTCCTTCTATATTGACACAGTCAGAGCTCCAGGACATATTTTCCGTACTTATTGCAGTCGCTGTGGAACCGGCCGCCTTGCTGACGGATACGCTCGCATTAACAGTAACAGTGTTATAATTTGTCGTGTCAGTCGGCGTAAATATCGCACTAAAGCTATTGGTTCCAACGTTACCCACGCTCTGCGTGCTGTCCGCCCATGCCCAGCCGGTGTCCAGGTTCACGTCAGCAAGCGTCTGACCATGTGTAGCAGTCAGTCCGGTGGGAATTGTGTATGTCGGGTTTATCTTGCTTATTGTCACTGTGACATCCGTGCCGTTGAAATCCTCATGGTTTTCATCGCCGACGTACTTCACCTTCACGGTGTAGTCGCCTGCGTTCGCGCCCTTGGGAAGATCGGCGCTCCATTTTGTCCCGTCGAGGCTGTATTGCACGGTGTAGCCTGCGGGTACATTTCCTGTCGGCGCGGTTACCAGTTCCAGTTCATTTCCGGTATAAGTAAGTCCTGTATTCGCCGTAGGCTTCTGGTCATCATTCAGAGATGCTGGAGCAGCCTGTTTACTGATCGTAAACTGCCAGTTTTGGTCATAAAGAGCAGAAGAAGCATTGTGGTAGTTATTTCCTAAGGACAAAGTAATGCCAACATAGTAAGTGCCGACATTGGTCGGAGTCACCTCGTTAGTGCGCCATTGGTCGCTGTAATACTTCACCGTCACTTCGCCCATACCGTTAACGCCTTCTTTTGGCTCGACAGTCACAGTCTTTGCGCTGCCGTCGTAGGTGAGGTCAGAGGGTGCATTATAAGTAAAGTCGGTGGCAATTGGTGTTTTTCTGTTGATCGTAAACTTCCAGCTTGCATCATGAAGAACATCAGAAACTGCCTTGTACACATCGCCTTCTGCCACAGTAATGCCCACATAGTAGGTGCCGGCGTCGGTCGGATTCTGCACCTCGGTGTTGCAACTACTGTCACTGTAATAATGCACCGTTATTTCACCCATGCCCTCAACGCCACTAGGTCTATTCGGTTCAACACACGCAGCTTTTGGGTCTCCGTCGTATACAAAGGGGCCCGGGTCTGAATAGTAAAAGTCACCGGTTGCGGGCACTTTCTTAGCCGTCGGCGCTGTCAGTGTGATCGCGGCGTCAGCGGTCGGTGTACCGGAAACAGTTATCTGTGTGTAGCTGTTGCGGGTCACGGAGATTCCATTAACAGCGGTAACACTGTAATCTGTCGGGAAATAATAACCTTCATTCGCTGTATAGACCACATCTGTCATCTCGCCGCTCAGTCCGGTCTGCGATTCTGCGCCGGACTCCGTGGTCTTTGTCATGTTGCTTCCTGCCGTGATGGTTACACTATATTCTGCAGCGTTCACCGTCACCTCGCAGTTCGCGGTCTTCGTGCTGTCTGCGTTGCTGGTGGCCGTAACGGTGGCGCTGCCCGCCGAGATGCCCTTGGCGTAGACGGTCAGGGTCTCGGTGGCCGCCGCGCCGACCTCGGTGATACAATCGGCGTCGGAATACAGCTTCACAGCGCCCGCGTCCGTACCGCCGACGCTCCACTTCACGCTCTTGTCCGTGGCGTTTTCGGGGCTGACGGTAGCCGTAAAGGTCGCGGGATCGCCGCCGACCGTCAGGGTTGCGGAGGTCTTGTCGAGGGTCACGCCGGTGACAGCGGGCTCGGGCTCAAACTCCGCGATGACCATCACGTTGGCATCCGGCATGATGAAGGTGTATTCGTTTAACGCCACGGTGGCGTCCACGAAAATGTAGGTATTATATTCGTTCAAGTCAAGCGCCATGTTTAAGATAGGCGTTAAATCGCTCAGTACCCATTCTTTCGATTTTACGTCATCCGCAGTATATGTTTTCTCGCTTTTGAGGGGGAACTCCTCCGGTAAATCCTCATTTTCAAGCCAGTCATACGCACTTTCTTCTTGGGAAGTGCAGCTGTAGTACGCCGCCTGATGCACGCTGCCGGTGTCTATATCGAATAAATCGAAGGAATCAAAGAAAGCGGCTGTATTATATGGAAATATGGCATTTTCTTTCTGATACTCCTCACTAATATAACCGGCTTTCAGCGCGCTTTCGATCTGACCGATGTCCACAATCTCACCGGGAATCAGGTGGCACGGTGTGAAGTAGTAAACATTTTTATCAGGGCTTGCCTGAAGACACTGCCAGCGGACCCCGCGCAGTTCGTTCAGAGCCGCCTCATCCGTACAGGACAGTTCTCCGTCATCATTTAACGTAAATATCGTTTGGTCTTCGTCCGTTTCCGGATCCATATCCAAGTCGACAATGGCTCGATTTCCAGTCTCGGCATCCTCCTTAACGTTTTTATTCATCCACGCCTCGATTTCCTCAAAGGTGTAAATGCCGACTTCCGCAATGATATCGGCCGGAGAGAAGGCGTATGTGTTTGGCATAAATAGAATATCGGCCGAGAAGGCGTAGATGCAGCGCCAATCCGTGCTGTACACATCCGCTTCAACGTATTTTTTACCCATCTCCAACCATTGCCAAGGGTCGTTGCCGTCGCCCTTGTACTTATACATCACGCGATCTGTGTCTTCTGTCAAATTATCGACACCATCGAAATCGAATATGGCTACGTTAACCCCTTCATCCACATACTGGCTCTCCACCAATGCCTGAATCTTATCGATCTGGTCTTTGGTCACAATGTCCCCCGTTTTGATCGCCGGTACGCCTTTCACTACCTTCAGTGTGCCCTCCTTCAGCTGATATCCGCTGTCCGGCTGCACCTTCAGCGTGACGGAATCACCCGGCAGTGCGGGGTCTGCCGTCACCGTGCCGTGGGTCATGGTGACGGAGTGCGACACGTCATGGCGCTGCGCCAGCGCAAGCTGACCTCCCGTCACGATAATGGGATTCACCTCTCCGTTGTCGGAGAAGAAGTATTTATTGTTAAGATAATTCTGCGCTGTTCCATCGGCCAGGCCACTGGTGAACACGCCGAGGTAACCCATGCTCACGCCGATGCTCGCGCCGGTGTCCAGTTCATTATCACCCGAAAAAGCGAAGATAGGATACCCAGCGGAACAGTAGACGTTGCTTGCCGAGCCGCCGGTAAGCGCTCCCGTTTCCTCGTTTCTCGTGGCGCCGCCAAGGTTATTTTTGACCACGGGCGTGCCGGAAACGATAATCGTCTCGTTACCTTCGCAGTCAATGTACACGCCGCCGCCCTTGTATTCGGACGTGTTGCCGCTGATTGCGGCGTTGTTGTTCATGGTGAAGGTTCCGTCATCAAAGTACACGCCGCCGCCCTCCCCGGCGGTATTGCAGCTGATCGCGGCGTTGTTGTTCATGGTGAAGGTACTTTCATAATAAAAGTACACGCCGCCGCCGTGTTCGGCGGTATTGCCGCTGATCGCGGCGTCGCTGTTCATGGTGAAGGTCCCTTTATAAAAGTATACGCCGCCGCCGTATTCGGCGGTATTGCCGCTGATCGCGGCGTCGTTGTTCATGGTGAAGGTCCCTTCATAAAAGTATACGCCGCCGCCGTAATACGCCTTGTTGCCGCTGATCGTGCCGTCGTTCATGTTGAACGTTCCGCCCGGAATCTCCTTATTATTATCATAATCATAATAGCCCGAATCAACATACACGCCGCCGCCGCCTCCGTGTTCGGCGGTATTGCCGCTGATCGTGCCGCCGTTCATGTTGAACGTTCCGCCCGGAATCTCCTTACTATTATCATAATCATAATAGCCCGATGCAACATACACACCGCCGCCGTCTTCGGCGGTATTGCCGCTGATCGTGCCGCCGTTCATGTTGAATGTTCCGCCCGGAATCTCCTTACTATTATCATAATCATAATCGCCCGAATCAACATACACGCCGCCGCCACCGCCGAAATTTGCGGTATTGCCGATGATCGTGCCGCCGTTCATGTTGAACGTTCCGCCGTTGTCAACATACACGCCGCCGCCATAAGTGGCGGTATTGCCGATGATCGTGCCGCCGGTCATGTTGAATGTTCCGCCGTTGACATACACGCCGCCGCCATACCTCTGGTTAGTGGAAACAGCTGTTTTCGTTCCCGTGCCGCCGGTGATGTAGCCGCCGGTGAAAGATTTTACTGTATCGCCAGAGTCGGCGCCATCCACCACAGCCAGACCGTCTTCATTCACTGTGTACTTGTGCACGGTTGTGGTATTGTAGTCGTACAGGTTCAGTATCGCGTTGTTACCGACCGTGATAACGCTGGCGTTATTCTCTTTTTCGCTATAGCTGATGCCGTGGCCGTTGAGGCTGAGGTTGACGGTGCCCGTCGGCACATCCCATGTGCTGCCGATGGTCACGTCCTGCGTGAGGTAGTAGCTGCCCCCCTCGGTGGGCAGGCTGTCGGCGCTTGTCCACGGACTGAAGGTGATTTCGTTGTGGGTGTGCGTCTGTGCCGCGTTCACCGTCACGGCGCAGGTCGCGCTCTTCGTGCTGTCCGCGCTGCTGGTGGCCGTTACGGTTGCGCTGCCCGCAGAGATGCCCTTGGCGTAGACGGTCAGGTTCTCTACGGCACCCGCGCCGACCTCGGCGGTGCAATCCGCGTCGGTGTACAGCTTCACAGCACCCGAATTCGTCCCGCCATCGCTCCACACCACGGTCTTGTCCGTGGCGTCCTCGGGGGCAACGGTGGCCGTCAGGGCCACGGCGTCGCCGTCCACAGTCAGGGTTGCGGAGGTCTTGTCGAGGGTCACGCCCGTGACGGCGACGGAGGACGATGTGCTATACGTCACAACGACACTTTTTACATACAGCGCCTTTTTTTCGGCCGAAGGCTTTGAGACAGTAACAACTATTTCGCCGGCTCCGCTCCCCTCGAAGGTATAATCATAAGGATTTGTACCTAAAACCTTAGCATCTCCGCCGAAGGCGGTGCCGCCCACGGTAACATTGACGCTTGCCATAACGCCGTCTGCCGCAGTAGCATTTACCACGACTTTCGTGATTGCGGCGGTAATTCCGCTTGTGCTCAACCTGATGTATTGAACTTCCTTGTTATTTGACCCGTAGTGAATGCCTCTCTCGCCGTCAAAGGTAGTCTCGGCCGCGTCCGATGTTACAGTCCAGGCTACTCCATCATCGGCGGTTCCGCTTCCATTACACTTAGAAGTGAAATTAAGCGTGCTGGTAGAACTGCCTGCCGCCCGCGCCGTCACGCTCAGCCCCGGCAGGAGCGAGAGCACCAGCGCGAGGCTTAAGAGCAGGCTCAAAACTTTTCGTGCTGTTTTCATTTTATTACCTCCTTGTAACGCCGCTTTCGCAGCTTTTTAACTAATATATTAAAAACGCACCGACACAGACGAGCCTTTGCACGTCTGGATCAGTGCGTTAATTACATTATGCAGTTAAAATGTGCAGACTTATTATGTATGTGTGTACGAGCTTAGCCGCCGTTGTCATATAAGTCAAGCCATTTGCCAAGTTTTTTATATCATAACACTTTTAAGGTTTCTGTGCAAGAGTTTTTATGCAAAGTTTTTAATCTTCCGTCATATTTCTAAGGAACATCACGTCGTTTTGCAATAAATACAGTTCAGTTTATCTCAGGCAAAAAATGCTTAACTATGCCTTCTCCCTCCTCAGATTGGCGTGTAAAGGATCATATTTTGTTGATTTACTTTCAGCAGCGTGCTATAATCAACTCGCAAAATCAGTTATTCCGGAGTTATGAAAGATATGAAGATGGTGTACAAGGACTATACGCTGAGCCCCTCCGCCGTTGACGCGATATCGTCGGACGTGCAGAGCTATCTTGGCAGACATAAAGTGAAGCAATCGAACCTTCATCGCATCCGGCTGACCGTGGAGGAGGTTCTTCTCAATCTGCTGGAGCATTTCGGAGAAGGCTTTATGATAAGCGTCGGCATCGGGAAGCAGTTCGGCAGGCAGGTATTGCGGATCCGGTACACTGCGGAGCCGTATGATCCGACGAAAAGCGGCGAAAATCCTTTGACGGAGGATATACTGCGCTCGCTCGGACTCTTTCCCGCCTGGAGCTGCCGCGGAAAGTCGAACACGGTTTCGCTCGTTCTTGCCGAGAGGCCGAAGCACGGCACGCTCTTTTACATCGCGCTTGCCGCACTCTCCGCCGTTATCCTCGGCGCGCTCGGCGGCTTTATTCCCGAGGACGTGCGGCTTGCAGCAGTCTCTTCGATTCTCAGTCCTGCCGCGAGCAGTTTTCTCGGGCTTTTGAGTACATTTGCCGGCGTGATGATCTTCCTTACGATCTGCAGCGGAATTCTTGACATGGGCGATACCGCGACTCTCGGGCGCATGGGGAAGAGCGTCGTTATCCGATTTATCGTTATCTCCTTTGTGATAAGCGCGGCTGCGGCTGTCGCCGTTTTGCCGTTTATGCGCCTGAACTTCTCATCCGGCGCGCAGACCCAGAGCTCGGCGCTTGCCGAGATAGTGAAAATGATATTCGACATTCTGCCGTCAAACATCATCGATCCCTTCAGAACGGGCAATACCTTTCATATAATCGTGATAGCGGTGTTCATAGGCTGCGCTCTGCTTGCCATCGGCGAGCGTGGAAGCCGCGTCCGCGGTCTTGTAGGCGAGTGTGCCGTTCTGTTTCAGCATATCGTTTCCGCGGTGTGCGCGCTCGTCCCGCTTTTCGTTTTCAGTATGCTCCTGCAGCTCATCTGGTCGGGGCAGACAGCCGTTTTGCTCACGGTGCTTAAACCGATCATTCTGATCGTCGTGCTTGTCGCTGTTCTCACTCTGGCGATATGGATCACATCCGCCGTAATTCTGAAGTGCCCGCCGCTGCTTCTCATGAAAAAAGTGCTGCCTCCGTCTCTCATCGCTTTCACGACGGCGTCAAGCGTGTCGGCATTTCAGCTTGCCACAGAGACCTGCGAAAAAAAGCTCGGAGTCAAAAGCAGCCTGACTTCTTTCGTGTATCCTCTCGGGTCGGTGATCTATATGCCGTCGAGCGTTGTATATTTTACCGTCCTCGTACTAACCTTTGCCGAGACATATAATATTGCCGTCAGCGCTCAGTGGATCATTATGGCGGCGGTCATTTCCACGCTCATAACCATCGCCATGCCGCCCATCCCGGGAGGCGATATACTCTGCTATACCGTTCTGTTCTCGAGTCTCGGCATACCGGCGGAGGCGATAATGCTGGCGACCGCGATGGGCATTGTTATAGATTATATCGATACCGGCGCAAACGTCATGCTGCTGATCTTCCAGATCGCCTGCGAGGCAAAGAGATTGGACTGTCTCGACGAGTCCGTTTTGTCAGAGAACTGAGTCACTAACCGCCGGCTAAGCCGGCGGCTTGATTAAGCCACAGAAGGGCATTTTGCGGACACTACCCCTAAAGGGGCGCTGAAAAGTTTGCCGACCGCATTCTTTTTTCAGGCTGCCCCTGAAGGGGCTTTATTTATGCCCTCTCGTTCTCGCGACCCGTAAACGGGTCTACGAACTCCTTCAGCCCTATTTGATCTGCCAACTCATCTTCTCGCAGTTGG
>JAFSJE010000053.1 GCA_017439425.1 Oscillospiraceae bacterium | reverse complement strand
GGCGTTCGTTGATGACTTACTCCCGTGGTCAGAAATGCTTCCGGACTACTGTAAAAAAGCTAAATAATCCACACGGCGGCGGTTCAGTCTAGTGACCACCGCCGCTTTTTTGCCTTTGGTACGGGTTATTTAGCGATTACCCTCGTTCTGCTTCTTATGAATGTTGTCGATATCCTCGGTGCTTCCGCCGCCGTTATCATCCGGCGCCTTGAGCACCCCGCGCTCTGCAAGGCGCAGGAACGCATCCACGACGTCCGGCGTGAGCTGTGTGCCGGAGACCTCCTTTATAACGGAAACTACCTTGTCGAAGTTCATGCGCTTGCGGTACGGTCTTGTCGAGTACATCGCGTCGAAGGTATCCGCAACGGCGATGATCTGCGCTACGCGAGGAATTTCCTCAAGCTTGAGGCCGCGCGGATAACCCTTGCCGTCCGGGCGCTCATGGTGGCAGCCTGCACCGGTGGCAAGCTCCGGCATAATGCTGATGTCCTTCAGAACGTTGTAGCCGAGCTGAGAGTGCGACTGGATTATCTTATACTCCTCGTCCGTCAGTTTTCCGGGCTTGTTAAGAACCTCCTCCGGTATTCCTATCTTTCCGATATCGTGCAGAAGCGCGATATTGTAGAACTTATCAACGGTCTCGTCGTCGTAACCGAGCTCCTTTGCGAGCATAGCCGTGTACTTTGCAACTCTGCCGGAGTGACCGTTTGTGTACTTGTCCTTCATATCTATGGTCTTTGCGAAAGCCTCTATCATCTCGCGGATAAAGGTTTTCTGCTCTTCGTTGCGCTTTTCGTAGGCTTTTGCCTTGTGTCTGAAGTAGATGAAGCTCACAGCCACGACCGCCGCGATGAGAAGCACCACGCGCAGTATCTGATACCACATCATTTCGCGGATCTTGAGCTCCTTGACTATGCGGAAGCTCTCAATCCCGCCGGAATTGCCGAGAGAATCGCGCAGCTCCATAACAAAGCTGTATTCTCCGCCAGGCAGGTTCGTGTAGTCAATGGGCGTAAGGTCGCTTCGCAGGACTACGTTCTCTGACTTATCAAAGCCGTCAAGCCGGTAGTGGACTGTCGGATTGACAAGGGAGTAGTTGAAAACAAACCCGTAAACCGTGAGTTTCGAGCAGTTAGACGGAACTGTGAACGTGCCATCGCTGTCCGGGTAAATGGTTGTTCCGTCAGCGGTGATATACGGAACGGAGAACTTCACGTTCTCAACGCTGTCAAATTCCTTTTCGATATTGACCTCCGCAACGCCGGTCGTGCCGGAGATGTAGAGCGTTCCATCGTCCTCGAGCTCTGAGTAGGAGTTTGCTGTTGCTATGACCGGAAGTCCGTTGAAGCGGTTATAGAACTGCGGCTTTATCTCGCCGTTTCTGATAAGCTCGTCAACCGAGAGAACGTACACGCCGTTTGACGAGAGCACCCATACCTCGCCGCGGCTGTTTTCATAGAGGTCGAAGTTGTTTGAATAAGGGAATTTCGCAATAGTTGTGATTTTATGATCGCCGTTCATATACGCAAGGGAGTTGCTCGTTACGATCCAGTAAAGATCGCGGAAGCGATCCTTTTTTATGCGCATTACGACGTCGGATTTAAGCCCCGAGTCCGTATCAATGCACTCAACTCCATTGTCAGAGATAACGTAAATTCCGCCGCCGTCCGAGCCAGCGAGGATCTCGCCCGACTCCGTCTCGCAAACAGTGAGTATCTCAATGTTGTAAAGTCCGTCCTCCTCGCCGTAGGACTTTGTGACCTTGCCGTTTTCGATTACGGCGACGCCGCCGGTGCAGGCGACAAGAATGCTGCCGTCGGCGCGCTCGCAGACGGTTCTTACGCGGTTCGACGGAAGTCCGTCCGCCTCCGTATATCTGACGATGCCCTTTCCGTCATACGCGGTGAGCGCGGTATCTCCGAAGGTGGATATCCATAGAATCCCCTTGCTGTCGCGGATTATGGAGCGGATCTTCGTGCCGTTCAGTGAATTTAACAGGTCGAAGTCAGCGAGCTCCTCTCCCGAGGCGCTGACCGCGCTCTCAAGCGGCGCTTCGTCCAAAAGATAGCCGTCCTGAAGAATAAGAAGTCCGCTGCTCTTCGTTCCGATGAACAGCTTTCCGTCATACATACAGGTGGAATAGACGACCTCTTCCGGTATAAAAAACTCTGCAAATACGTCCTTAAAGCGGTTTGGAACGAGCTTCAGAACACCCTGCTGAGAGCTTGTCAGCCAGAGATTGCCCTGGTAGTCCGCCATCACTTGCTCAACGGAATTGTACACGCCGATATTGCCGAAGGGCATGAAATCGCCGTCCTTGACATATCCGACGCCGTTATCTGCGCAGACCCACAGGTAGCCGCCGATGTACTGCACGGAGTTTATGAAGTTCAGCGTTGTGGTTGTCTCCTCAATAACGTCAAATCCGTTAAAGCTGAGCTTTCCGTACACTATTTCCTCGTTCTTTCCGCCAAACCACACGTTTCCGGGATTATCTCTGTCCGGAAGAACCGTTCTTATGCCCTCTATCCCGAGCTCGCCGTCCTTGAAATAGGCCTTTATGCCGCTCTCATCCATCATAAATACCTCGCCGTCCATCGTGACGCCGTAGAGAAAGCCGGCTCCGAGCTTAAGATCTCTTATGTATTCCTCGTTGAGGCGCGGCTCGTCGATGCGGTGAAGACTCATATCCGCCTCTTCAATGTAGGAAACGCCCTGTGTAGTCGCGATGTATATACGGCCGTCCTTCTCCGTGATGGCGCGGACTGAGTCCGCTCCGAGCCCGTCGTGCTTTGTCCACATCTGAAGCTCGCCGCGGTAGAGGCAGCCGATGCCCGAGTCGTTCGTGCCGATCCACAGTCTGTCCCCGGAATCGACAAAAAGGCTCACAACGCTTGCTATACCGGTAGTGGAATCATAGCGCTCGAAATTCGCTCCGTCGTAGCAGATAAGGCCCGAGTAGCCGCCGATCCAGATAAAGCCCTCGCTCGTTTCCGCGATGCAGTTGGCCTCCGAGGTCGGAAGTCCGTTTGTGTTGTCGTATAAAACGGCGGAGTAGCCTATCGTCCTGCCCGTCGGATCGACCTTCAGCTCATCCGAAGCAAGGGCGGATGGGGCAAGCGCGCATATCAGAACAGAAAGCACAATAAAAAGCGCCGTAATTCTGTTTCTCATCGAAATAACCTCACATTTAAATGTACTATTGATATATTTTACTACTTCCGTCATTTATTGACAAGGGTTAAATAGACAATTATACTGTTAATAAAAGAGGTGATTTTATGGGCGATGTCTATATCTCAGAGAGGGCGTATCCCGAGGTTATCGGGTATCTTGAGCGCGCAGGAAACAGCGTGCATACAGTTCCTTTTCACGAGCGGCTCGGAGTATATACCGGCGATCACGCCGATCTGCGAGTTATCAGGCTTAAAAACAAGCTATTTTATGCGTCAATTGCCGATTATGCGCCGGATTATCCCGAAAACGCGGCGTTCTGTGCGCTCGCGTTCGGCAATTACTTCGTTCATCGCTTGGATATTACCGCGCCCGCGCTCCTCAATGAAGCAGCGCGCCTCGGCTTGGAGCTTATCGACGTTCGTCAGGGCTATACGCGCTGCTCGGCGCTTCCCGTGAACGATAATAGCGTTATTACCGCCGACGCCGGTATAGCGAGAGCTCTCAGGGAGCGCGGCGCCGAGGTTCTCGAAATTGCGCCGGGTCACGTTCTTCTGCCCGGTTACGCGGAGGGCTTTTTCGGCGGGTGCGCCGGCAGAGTCGGAGATACGATCGTATTTAACGGCGACCTCGGCGCTCATCCGGACTGCGGGCGTATAGAATCCTTCATAAGAGAGCGAGGGATCGGAGTAAAAAGCTTCCCCGGCCAACCCCTTCGTGACATCGGGTCAATCATTAGTTAATCTGACGAATGATTGTGTTCATCTGCGCACAGCGTCATTCAAAATGATGAAATGTAGTCCGGAACCGCTAAAATATTTTGACATTAGCGATTTTTAGTGCTAAAGTGCATTTTATAGCAAACTACATATAGTATTTTACGCCGAACTCCGGCGCAGAAATAAAACATCCAAAGCAATTAAAGGAGAGATCGATATGAAAAAGATGACGAGAGTTCTTGCGCTTATGATGGCGCTCTGCCTCATCGCCGCCGCCCTCGCAGGCTGCTCCGGCGATAACTCCGGCACTCCCGCAAACAACACCCCCTCGGATAACGCCCCCGCAAATAACGACGAGCCCGCGTCGACCGGCGCGACCGGCGCCTTTAAGATCGGTGCAAGCGGCCCGCTCACCGGCGGCGCGGCAATTTACGGCACCGCCGTTATGAACGCCGCAAAGATCGCCGTTGACGAGATCAACGCCAAGGGTGGTATCCAGATCGAGTTCAACCCGCAGGACGACGAGGCTGACGGCGAGAAGGCCGTAAACGCCTACAACACCCTTATGGACTGGGGTATGCAGGTCCTCTGCGGCCCGGTAACCACCGGCTCCGCAATCGCCGCCTCCGCTGAGGCCGCGAACGATCGCGTTTTCGCGCTCACCCCCTCTGCTTCCTCCACTGACGTAACAGCGGGCAAGGACAATATGTTCCAGCTCTGCTTCACCGACCCCAACCAGGGTCTCGGCGCTGCCGACTACATCGCTGAGAATCTCCCCGGCAAGAAGATAGCCGTTATCTACCGCAACGACGACGCTTACTCCTCCGGCATCCGCGACACCTTCGTTGCCGAGGCCGGTGTAAAGGGTCTTGAGGTAGTTTATGAGGGCACCTTCACCGAGGCGACTCAGACCGATTTCAGCGTTCAGCTCACCGCCGCTCAGTCCGCGGGCGCTGATCTCCTCTTCCTCCCAATCTACTATCAGCCCGCATCCGTAATCCTCTCCCAGGCTAAGGCTATGAACTATGCGCCCATCTTCTTCGGCGTTGACGGTATGGACGGAATCCTCACCATGGAGGGCTTCGATACCAGCCTTGCCGAGGGCGTAATGCTCCTCACCCCGTTTGCTGCCGACGCTCAGGACGATCTTACCAAGAGCTTCGTCGCCGAGTACGAGAAGCGCTACGGCGAGACCCCCAACCAGTTCGCCGCTGACGGCTACGACGTTATCTACGTCCTCTACAACTGCCTTATCGAGTCCGGCTGCACGCCCGATATGAGCGCTTCCGAGATCTGCGAGAAGATGATCGCTCAGATCCAGAAGACCACCTATGACGGACTTACCGGCTCCGGCATGACCTGGGGCGCCAACGGCGAGGTTTCCAAGATGCCTGTTGCCGTCATCATCAAGGACGGCGTTTACGTCTCCGCCTGACCTTCAAGGATAAATAATCAAGGAGGGTCGCCTTAAGGTGACCCTCCCATTTCGTATAATATCCCCTTTTCCTGTTGTACAATTCCAGAGAATCGAGGTCTTTCCATGGTATTTTTGTCCTATCTGATAAGCGGTATATGTCTCGGCTCCGTCTACGCGATCATTGCTCTCGGCTATACGATGGTCTACGGAATCGCCAAGATGCTGAACTTCGCCCACGGCGACGTCATTATGGTCGGAGGCTACATATCCTTCTGCGGCTTTGCGTACATGGGTCTGAACGGCTGGGTCGCTCTTCTGCTCGCTATGGCAGTTTGCACTATTCTCGGCATCCTCATCGAGGGTCTTGCTTACAAGCCGCTCCGTCAGGCGACGAGCCTCGCTGTGCTTATTACTGCAATCGGCGTGAGTTACCTTCTCCAGAACTCAGCGCTTCTTATCTGGGGCGCGACGCCGAAAAACTATACTCCGCTCATTCCCCTCGTCGGCCCCGACGGTGCGCCGAATGCGCTCCGCCTCTTCGACGGTCAGCTCTCCATCAGCTATATGTCCATCGTGACAATGGCGGCGTGTGTTATAATCATGGCGCTGCTCACCTGGTTTACAAGCAGCACAAAGCTCGGCAAGGCGATGCGTGCCTGCTCTGAGAACAAGGCCGCCGCACAGCTCATGGGCATCAACGTAAACCGCACCATTTCCATGACCTTTGCCATCGGCTCGGCGCTCGCGGCTATCGCCGGCGTGCTCCTCTGCTCCTTTAACCCTACTCTCATGCCGACCACCGGCTCAATGCCCGGCATACGCGCCTTTACCGCAGCGGTATTCGGCGGCATCGGCTCCATCCCCGGCGCGTTTCTCGGCGGTTTGCTTATCGGCATAATCGAAGCAATGGCAAAGGCCTATATCTCGACCCAGCTTGCTAACTCTGTCGTTTTCTCCGTGCTTATTATCGTACTTCTCTTCCGTCCCGCGGGACTGCTCGGAAAGTACGTTCCGGAAAAGGTGTGAGGTGAGAGTATGAAGAGTATCAAGCTCAAGCAGCACACCAAGGTCGATTTTGCGACCTATGCCGGCGTAATAGTCGCCTTCATCATCGTTACTCTCATGCGTTCCAACGGTCTTCTCGGCCGCTCTACCATCGGTCTGCTCGTTCCGATCTGTTGCTATGTGACTATGGCTGTAAGCCTCAACCTCACGGTCGGCATTCTCGGCGAGCTCAGCCTCGGCCATGCCGGATTTATGGGTATCGGAGCGTTTACGGGCGTTATTGTCAGCCAGGCTATGCTTATTAACGGCACAGAATCAGTATCCCTCAGGCTTCTTGCCGCGATGTTCATCGGCGCAATCTTCGCGGCGGTATTCGGCTTCCTCATCGGCATTCCCGTTCTCCGTCTGAGAGGCGACTATCTTGCAATCGTAACCCTCGCGTTCGGCGAGATCATCAAGGAGCTTATCACCTGCCTTCTTGTCGGCGTTGACAAGAAGGGTCTGCACATCATCTTCAACTATAACGGACTCAAAACGGTCTCCGACCTGCACCTCGCCGAGGGCGGTCAGGTGATTATCAAGGGCGCGCAGGGCGCCACCGGAACGAACACCATCGCTTCCTTTACCGCCGGCGTGATTCTCATTCTCGTCGCCCTCGTTATTGTTCTGAACCTCATCCACTCCCGCACCGGCCGCGCCATCATGGCTATCCGCGATAATCGCATCGCCGCTGAGAGCGTCGGCATTCCCATCACAAAGTACAAGATGATCGCATTCGTCACCTCCGCCGCCCTCGCAGGCGCCGCAGGCGCGCTGTACGGTCTTAACTACTCAAACCTCGTTGCCTCGAAGTTTGACTTCAACACCTCCATTCTTTGCCTTGTATTCGTCGTTCTCGGCGGACTCGGCAATATGTGGGGCTCCATCATCGCCGCAGTTGTGCTCTACGTTCTCCCCGAGGAGCTTCGCGCGCTCGGCGATTACAGAATGCTTATCTACGCGGTCGTGCTTATTATCGTTATGCTGACGACCAACAGCCCGCAGTTCAAATCTCTCGCAGGAAGGCTGTCTATCCGTCAGAGCAAGAAGGGGGTGACCGAGCGATGAGCAAGATTCAGCGTGAGCCGACCAAGCTCGTACCTATCCCCAGCGTCAACCGCATACCGGAGCGTGATATCGACAAGAGCCCGATTCTTGAGTGTCAGCACCTCGGCATCGACTTCGGCGGCCTTTCAGCGGTCAAGGAATTCAACATTGCCATCGGCCGCACAGAGATTGCCGGTCTTATCGGCCCGAACGGAGCCGGTAAAACCACTGTATTCAACCTTCTTACAAAGGTCTATCAGCCCACAAGAGGCACCATTCTTCTCGACGGCGTCGACACGCACTCCATGGACACCGCCGCCGTGAACCGTGCCGGAATCGCCCGCACCTTCCAGAACATCCGTCTTTTCAACAATCTCACCGTCGAGGATAACGTCAAGCTCGGACTTCACAACTCCATTAAATACGGAATGTGGCAGGGAATCCTCCGTCTGCCGGGCTATTGGAAGGAGGAGAAGATCGCCCACGAGAGGGCGATGGAGCTTCTCAGCATCTTCGATATGGAGCCGCTCGCAGGACACGAGGCCGGCTCCCTCCCCTACGGCGCGCAGCGCAAACTTGAGATTGTCCGCGCGCTCGCGTCAAATCCCTCCCTTCTCCTGCTCGACGAGCCTGCCGCCGGTATGAACCCGTCCGAGACCGCTGAGCTTATGGAGAACATCGTCAAGATCCGCGACACCTTCGGTATCGCGATACTGCTCATTGAGCACGATATGAACCTCGTTATGGGCATCTGCGAGGGCATCGCCGTTCTGAACTTCGGTCAGATAATCGCAAAGGGCACGCCTGAGGAGATTCAGGCAAATCCCGCCGTAATTGAGGCATATCTCGGTAAAAGGAAGGAGGAGGCGAAGTAATGAGCTTGCTTGAAGTCAGCGACCTCCATGTCTACTACGGCGCTATCCACGCCATCAAGGGCATATCCTTCAAGGTCGAGGAGGGCGAGATCGTAACCCTCATCGGCGCAAACGGCGCCGGAAAATCGACGACTCTGAAAACCGTCTCCGGTCTCCTGCACCCGCGCTCCGGCTCTATCGTTTTTGACGGCAAGAGCACTCTCTCTATTGCGCCGCACAAGCTTGTAAGCCACGGACTTGCGCAGGTTCCGGAGGGCAGAGCTGTATTTCTTCAGATGACTGTCGCGGAAAACCTCGAGATGGGCGCTTATACCCGTCCGCCTCAGGAGGTTGCAGAGAACATCGCAAAGGTCTATGACCTCTTCCCTCGCCTCAAGGAGCGTGAGAAGCAGATTGCCGGAACCCTCTCCGGCGGCGAGCAGCAGATGCTTGCTATGGGCAGAGCGCTTATGAGCCAGCCCAAGCTCATGATGCTCGATGAGCCGAGTATGGGTCTTGCGCCGATCCTCGTTGAGCAGATTTTCGACATAATCAAGGATCTGCACAGAAGCGGCACAACGATTCTTCTCGTTGAGCAGAATGCGCAGATGGCGCTCTCAGTCGCCGACAGAGCCTACGTTCTTGAAACCGGAAAGATAATCCTCTCCGGCACCGGAAAAGAGCTTGCCGCCTCTGAGGAGGTCAAAAAAGCCTATCTCGGTGGCTGAAATAATACAAGAGTCGCTTCGCCTGAAGCGGCTCTTTTTTATTAACCACACCAATTTCGGAGCATAATATACAGAGAAAGGATGTGAAGATATGAAAACAGAGTATTTTCTCGGTGCAAACTCGCCGCGCGGGTTTTACAGCCTCTACGACGGCTTTATTGACCCGAAGCGCGACGAGCTGCGCATCATAAAAGCCGGCCCCGGCAGCGGAAAGAGCACTTTTATGAGGATCATCGCGGAAAAGGCTGAAAAAAAAGGGCTGGAAACCGAGCTTATCCGATGCTCCGGTGACCCTGATTTTTGAAACTGATATATTTCTTTAAAACACAAAAAGCTCCCGCTCGGATTGTTACAATTCTGAGCAGGAGCTTTTTTAGTTATTCTGTTATGCCGTCAGCGCCGCTATCGTCATCGCCCCGGCGACGCCGTCGACCTCAAGCCCGCGCTCTCTCTGAAACGCCTTGACGGCCTCATTGGTCTTGGCTCCGAATACTCCGTCCACCGCGCCGCAGTCATATCCGCGCTCGTTCAGCTCCCACTGGAGCCACTTGTTCGCGGTGACGTTAAGATTCCACTTCCTGAGCGTTGCGCCGTTCGGCACGGGGTACGGATTGACCTTCACGCCGTCCTTGAGATAAACGGCGAATACGCTGTCAACGGCTCTGTTCTCCGTCGGCGTTCCTATTACCTTGCCCTGCAAAAGGCACCGCGCCGAACCGCCGCCGTCGAGGTTCATAGCGTACTGACAGCCGAGCTTTTCCATGAGCTTTGCCATCTCCGCAAACCTCATACCCGGCTTTGCGACGTGAACGTAATAGACCTTGTCGGCATTGTAGCCGATAATCGAGCGCACGGCCTTGTAATCAAGCTCGGTCGCGTAATCCCACGCCGTGAGCGCCTTGCCGTCGCGCACAAGCATAGGATAAGCGGAGAGGAAATCGTGCCACCCGCCATTTACGAAGGTGCCGTACTGAAGCTCGCCGCCCTTGTACTGTGTGCCGAAGCCCTCGTTGTACCGCGTATCGTTGACTCTTACAACGCCCTCGTCTATCTGCCCAAAGCACGGCGTTCCGTTGGCAAGGGCGAAAAATCCGGCGTTGAAAACGAGTCCGGGCTTGTCCGTCTGGCGGTCGTAGTAGCTTTTAAGAGTCTCCCGCGGCTGCATAGTCTCGGCAAAATCTATCTCGCGGATAGCAGCCTTATCGACCTCGCAGACAGTCACATAGCTGTAATCGGGATGAGCGTAATATCTGACCTTACCTGCTGTGTCATTGCGAGGCTCCACAGGAGCCGTGGCAATCCGTTCCTCCTCGCACATCCCTGCATAATCCGGGCAGATAAACCCGCGAATGCACTTGCCGTCGCGCTCCATAAACCGAAAGCCGATTGCTCCGCCGCTCATATTGCCTTCAGCGACAGTGAAGCCCTCCTCGCTCGAGGCGACCACCATACCGACGTGATCCGGAGCGCCCACGTTGTCGCCCTTGCCGCTGTCCTGCCAGTCGTAGAGACAGAGATCAGCGATCTTCGGTGTGCAGCCGTCGTCCTCGACCCACCAGCCTTTGGCTTTTGCCTGACGTATAAGCTCGGCGCAGGAGCACTCTATGACCGTCTTATCGCCTATTCCGCACTTGATAGCCGCCGCGCTGACAGTCGCAGCGCAGTATGCGTCATTCGGCTTGACGGCGTAGCCTCGAGGCAGCGGAGTGTGAGAGTTGTAAAGGTTGAGGATTTCAAGATGCTCGCTCCCGCCCCTCTTGCCGCCGCACCAGGCTATCATAGTTTTTACGAGGCGATAACGGAGTATGCTCTCAGTCATCGCCGTCGCCCTCCGTTTCCTCCGGGATAGCCTCCTCGGCCTTCTTCTCGGTGGTGCTTTTCAAATGCTCAAGAAGCTTGCCGAGGAACGGCACCTCGGGCCCGCCTATCTCCGCGACGTTCTCTAAAATGCTGATACTCTCGTTGAATATGAGCCAGATCGTGACGAGCAGACCGAAGCAGTAAACGCCCGTTAAATCAAACCCGACCTGCCCGGCGGCGTACTGAATAATGAGGTCGATAATGATCGCCACGACTACCACAAGGGCATAGCACAGCTTTTTGACGATCCCGATAATGCCGACCCTCGATGACATAGTATTATGTACCCACGCTTCTATAACGCCGCTTATATAATCAAGCAGCATAAGCACCGCGAGCATAATGACCGGCACCGCCAGTGCCTTGAAATACGCCAGCACCAGCGCCACAAACGCCGTCCCGGTGATTGAAATTGCTTTTTCACTCATTTTGTTTTACTCTCCTCCGTGCAGCATTCTTATAAGCTCGTCGTATTCCTCGTCCGTGAGCTTACCGGCGGCGTAGAATACGTCGATTTTTTCCTCAAGTCCTTCTGTCTGACCTCTCTCGATGAGGCGTTTCAGTGTTCTGTAAAGCATAATCTTTCGCTCCTTTAATTTAATCCAAGCTCAAGCATCGTGAGCCGCATTTCGTGGTCTATTGCCATTCCGTCGGTGTCTCGGGATATGCCCTCAAGGTCGGCTACCCTCTGCCGAACGTCTGGTTTGTATTCCTCTGTCGGTATCGGCTCATCCGTCTCCTCGTAGGTGTAGCGGCACGGCACAACGTCAACCGCGTCCTCATAGATATTGCCCGTCTCAACCTGCCGTATCATAACGGCGCTGTCGCTGTAATGGCGAACTCTCCTGCCGTCCTCAATAAGCTGTTCGATTATCATAGCTATCTCTCCTTAATATTCGACGTAGGTGTATGTACTGCTGCTCGGGTAGTTTGTCGCGCTTGTGTACGCAGACAAAGTACCGCTCGGAACATAAATAATACAGTCGGTGGGGATATTCGTCCACGCGTTGCTGTTTGATACTGTCGGCGGTGTCGTGCGAGTAAATTTGATAAAGCCGAGTCCGTAGCAGTTGTTGAACGCATAGCCGCCAATGCTCGTCACGCTATCCGGTATCACTACTGAGCTAAGCGAGTGGCAGGTGCTGAACGCATAGCCGTCAATGCTCGTTACACCACTCGGTATCACTACTGAGCTAAGCGAGTGGCAGGTGCCGAACGCATTGTTTCCTATACTCGTCACGGTGCTTGGGATGGTTACCGAGGCGAGGGAGTTGCAGCTATAGAACGCATAGCTGCTGATACTCGTCACGGTGCTTGGGATGGTCACAGATGCGAGGGAGTAGCAGTTTTGGAACGCATTAGCGCCGATATTCGTTACGCCGCTTGGGATGGTTACCGAGGCGAGGGAGTAGCAGCTATAGAACGCATTGTTTCCTATACTCGTCACGGTGCTTGGGATGGTTACCGAGGCGAGGGAGTTGCAAAGGCCGAACGCATAGTCCCCGATACTCGTCACGCCGCTTGGGATGGTCACAGATGCGAGGGAGTAGCAGATGCCAAACGCAGTGCTCCCGATACTCGTGTTGAAACCGATTTCCACCTTTTGGATTGCATTTTGATATGCTCGATTCAAACTTCCGGTTGTGCTGTTTTTCCACAGCACCTGTGAACCGTAGGACGTGTTTCCAACCAACGCCATGCTTCCGCTCACGGCTATTGCAATGACGTAATTCCCCGCCGTCGCGTAGCTGTGCTGCGTATTGACGACGGTGCTGGTGCTGCTTCCCGTCACGGTACTCGTCGTACCGTCGCCCCAATCTACCGTAGCTGTGCCGTTGATGGCAATTCCGAGATACGGAGCAAGCCGCCCTTCCTCCAGATGGATGTAGATACGCGTCTTGCCGTCGGACGTGACGTACATCTGACCAATGTTGAGCTTGCCATAGCTTGCGACGTAGGCTTTGGCGTCTGCAAGCGACCAGTTCCACCCCTGAGCCGTTAAGCCGCTATGAGTGGGATTGTCCGGCATAGCCGAAAGGCTTGCAAAATCAGAGGCGGAATAGCTCTGTACTATTGTGCCGTCGTAGTCGTAGAAATTAACATCACTGAAGCCTGCACTGCCGCTGCCTCCGCCATCAAACGTATAGCTGAGGCTGACGTCGTCCTCCATATACTTCCCCTCAGTGTTGAGCGTAGCAGAGCCGGAAGCCGACGCGGTATGGATCGTATTGCCTTTATAGCTTACTGTCAAATTGTTCGCCATCACGTCACGCTCCCATCATATATCGGCAGACTTGCCGCCGCCCAAGCTCCGTTTACTACTGTAAGAACCTTGCCGTTATCGGAAGCAGTAACGTCCGGCAGACCGCTTCCGCCACCGCCCTCGATTTTGTACTTCACGCCGTCTATCTCAACGCCCGTCAGCGCCGCCTCGGTTCCCTCAAGCGTGGGGTTCGGCTTTATCTTGTTGTTGAGCTGCGTTTGTAAATCGTCAACCTCTTTCCAGTGCGCCGCCGTCCAAGCCTCGCCGTCGGGTATGGCAGTGATGCACTCATAAACTCTGACGGAGTATCTCACCCTGTCGCCCACGGCATAGGTTGCCGAAGTAGAATACGCCGAATAACCGCTGACTACGTTCTCGGCGAAGCTGTTGAGAGATGACGGAGTGAGCGCATAAGCCGTAGAGGTCGAAGCCGCTCCGGTATAGAGCTTCGTCTTGCCATAATATGTTGTGGTTGCAAATCCGCCGTCAACTATTACCCAATACGTGCCGTCGTAAATAAGGTGAAGTATTTGATTTGCGACCCACTCGTATCTTGCAGCGTTTGCTCCGCCCGTGCGCCTAATGTTTTTCGCGCCGAGAGAATTGACATTCAGTGTCGGCGCGCCGTTGTAGGTCTGATTTGTCGTAAACTTGACGTAGATATGCAAGCCCTCATAAAGCTCCGTGAGACTCGGTATCGTTACGACCTTCGCTTGAGTAGATGCGCCCGTCGTACACTCACCGTAGTGGTCGCTGAACTCTCTCGATATGAGGTCTTTTTCGTCTGTGATTTTCCCTAAATATTTCATTGAAGCACTCCTTTCGGAGCACCCCCAATGCGCCGCGCGTCAGCGCACCGGGAGCACCTCATTTGTTGTGATTAAGCGTAGACTACCGTGCAGGTAACCGCCGCCGTGGGAGCGTTTGCGCAGGTGAACGTCACCTTTGCCGCCGCAATCGTAATATCCAGCGCCACCTTAACGCCGCCCATCGTTGCGTAAGCCTCGATTAGCGTCCCGGTGTATGTCACCTCTGCGCTCGTTGCTGTAGTAGCGATAGTTCCCGTGGCGGTCTTGATGAGTCCGCTTATAGCGTCCGTTGTCGCCTTCTGCGTCATTGCCGTTTCGGTAGACGTGCCGGTTCCCGTTGCAAGATCGCTCTTTTTGAGGTACGGGCTGAGGTCGATAACGCCGGTGTAGGCATCGTATTTGTAAACCGGGTTTGAAGTTGTGCCGGTGTTGATGATAGCGACGTTAGTTCCGGCAGGATAACTCTTGCCTGCGCCCTCAACGAAGTCCGCCGTTGTGGTAAACGCGTCGGTAACATTATAGAGGTTGTTTACAACCGCCGCCGAAAGCGCGGGGAGATTTGCAAACGCAATACTTCCCGAGGGTTTGAGTGCGCCTACCTGCACCGCCTTGAGCTGCTTGAGGTTGACAGCGTCGTTGTCATTTACCGCGTCGGCAACGCCGGAGATTTTATTCGACCCCATATTAAGTTCTCCGCTCATCGTGCCGCCGGAGAGGTTGAGCTTCTTTGCAAGCTCGGTAAATACGTCGCCGCCGGTCGCAAAGCCGGTGTTCCCGTTTGCGATAGAGCCGGTGAAGTTCGACTTCTTCGTAGCGTCGGAGGTGTTGTCTACGTTACCAAGCCCGATATCCGTCTTTGTAAGCACCACAACGCCGGTCTTGCCGTTTACGCTGAGAACTGCACCGATTGCCGACCACTGTGTGCCGTCAAATTGATACATAACCTTGTCGGCGCTGTTGTAGTAGATCTGACCCTCTGCCGGATTGCTCGGAGCTGTCGCAAGCGGATGAATAACCGCATTCTGGAGCTGATTTTTGTTAAGATTCCAGTTCGTTAATACGTTCATAGTATTTGCTCCTATTAGTTTAGATATGCCGTGCCGGAAAATGCTCCGTTGAAGCGCACGGTGACCGTGTTCTCGTCAATGTACCGCACGTCGCCCATAACGACGTTGCCGCCGCTGTCAACAATGCTGACCGATGGGTATTTTCCCATATTGTGACTTATAGTCCACTCAGCGGAAGCGACAAGCTGGTCGTGTCTGTAAAACTCCTTGATATCCTCGCTCGTCTTGTCTCCGATAAGCTCAACGCCGTTGATCTGCGGTTTGTTATCAAGCACCTCATAGTCTTTTGCCGTTATGACCCTTGTGCTGCCTAGGTTGACTTCAACATTGTCTTTCCTTTCAGGTATTTCAGCGGTCACTCTTTCAGGCGAGCGTATATTTACTGTCAGCGGCATATCACAACACCTCGCTGCTCAGAGCCGGAACTATTTGGAACTTGATAAAATCCCTTATACCTATTACATCGCCAGTGGTGAGCTTTACACGCACATCAAGCGAGGAAACGGAAGTTTTCATAGCAAATGTCTGCTCTTGCGTAAGCGGAAAAAGAAAAACGCCCTCTGTTTCATCGTAGGTCATATCTTCGGGGTAAACCTTGCGAAGCCTGTTGATAACGATTTCAACCTTGTCAACCGCTGAGAGGTCAAGAGGCTCGTCGTTGTTTAGTATTTCAATCGGCACACTGTACGCATCACCGTTTTTGATATATGGTACTGTTAGCATTATGTCACCTCTAATCGGTTTATTTCTTCGCGCCAAGCCTGCCGCTGAGCTATCACGTCGGCGTATTCTTCTCTTGTTGCCGCACCCTCGGCGATTTTGCAAGCAATGTAGTCCGTGTCGGCAAGGTTGCGCTTTAGCTCGGCGATTTTGCTCTGCTTGTCCTCTGCTGGCTCAGGTTGAGAGTTTATATATGCGTTGTAGGCTTCTCTGTTAAGCTTTACTGAGGTTATTGCTCCTTTTGTTGCCTCAAAATAGGCAAAGCCTTTCGCGTCAATGTAATCGTTGAGAAGCTCATCGGGTAATTTTAAAGCACCGTCAAACGGTTCTCCTCTCGGATTTCCGTAGTTGCCGTTTTTGCTCGGTTTGGAATTGATGTAATACATTTGCAGCCCTCCTTGTCAGCCTATTGCAAGCGCATAATAGGTCTTCCCGCTTCGATTAAGCTGATGCCCCCCACCAAGTCCGTTTATGGGATAACTGTGATACCATTCTACAGTGTTGCCATTCCAAGTAAAAATTAAGGTATTGTTACTTGAATAGGGTGACTCTGTTGTATCGTGCGAGCCTATCTCGGCTGTGGGTGCTCCATACATTAGCAGCGCTTGTTCTTCCAAAATCGCTTCTGCCCATGTGCCGCTAATATATTCGATCTTCAAGCCTCTGTAATCCGCTTGTGCTATCCATACAAGTTTCGGAACAAACGAAAAAGTAACGCTTGTCGGTGTGCTCTGTCCGATTGTGCCCGTTCCAACGTAAGTGACAACTTCGACTTTTGCCCTTGAATTTGTGTTACTCAGTAGCGCACCCAACGCCTCATTTACGGTATGGTCATTGCTGTCGTTAAATATCGCCTGAGCGGTTGCGGAGGTCATCAGCGAAGTTGTATTAAGCGGTGTGCCTGCTTCTGTAGGGTCGTCAGCTCTTGCCATATCGTAAGTGTTTGCTTGACCCTCAACAGGCGTTAGCGTTACTCTGCCGGGGTATCTCGGTACTCTGTCTTTCATTTATGCCTCCACTTCTCCGGCATACACGTCGCCGGAATAATACCAAGCTCGAGAAGCGTTGTAAATCTCGGCTCTTAGTCTCGTTTCAAGCTCTAAAAGATTGTCTCTCAAAAGCACAAGGCTTCTTTCGATGTTGTTTGCTTTTATGTAATCGAGCCGTGCTAAGCTTGACGGCAGTGCCGGATAATCGCCTAAAACTGCGCTTGTAAGCAAGACAACATTTGCGAGGTATCTTGCGCTGTCCGCCGCACTGATGTAATCAGCGGTCGTCCAGTCAGTTTTTACTGTTATTGCATAATCATCGGGGTCATAAGGGTCAAAAAACGCTTGTGGCGCAACGCCAAGGCTTGCCGCATAGCTTTGTAAACCTTCATAAACATCACGCAACAGTTCTGACATATACAGTGAGGCTTCTTCTACACGGTTTAGGTCTGAGGCGTTGTATGCGCCTTTCATTCCGGCAAGGTATGCAATTTTTTGTTCTGCCGTCATACCCGATAGCCCTATAACGTTAAGTGCCTTAACTGCCGTCACATCTTCTGCTGTGCGGTTTGTTATTAGTGTGTCAATTACGCTCATGTTCTCACCCCATTATTTTGGCATCTGCGACCGTTATCCCGCTCAAGACAAGCCTTGCTGATGCGTATACGCCAGACAGCAATGTACCCCAAGGAGAGTAAGCAGACACGTAATCGCCGACAGTTTCGCTCTCCACCCGGAAAGCTACATCGTGCTCGTCTATCAAACGGGTAAAGTTATACAGATTTTGCGTAACCGTTTGTAGTGAGGCGGGGTCTATAAGCGTGCAATCGCTGACTTCCACGACATTCTGCACATCAGCCGCCGTAATTGTCGGATCTGTTATTGTGTATGTCGTTTTTGTGTCATAATAGCGTGTGCCGTTGATTTCCACATAATCGCCGCTCCCGCTCGTGGAATAGCTATGCGCCGTAACAGTCACCGCCGTGACCTTTGCGCCTTTTTTTACCGCTCCCCCAATTCTTGCCCTGTTTTTTTGGATTTCTGAGGGTGAGGTCGTGTCAATCGGAAATATCTTGATTTTATCAGACCCTGCCGTGTCCGCTACAGCATTAAGCCTAAAGCAAAGTAATTGTAATGCACTCCTGCGTGTAGCGCCCACTATTACGCCGCTGATGCTTTGATTTTGGAGGCTTGCATCCATATCGACCTCAAACTCTCCGCATATACTCTGCGCTACACTTAGCGCATTTGCTCCGGCATACCTCGCATCGGGGAACGGATCGTCTCCAAGAACGCCGATAGAGTCAACAGCGGTAATGTCATACACAGTAGATGATACACGATTGCTTTCGTCAATAAAAAACATTCCGAGAAGCCTCTCGCCGTCGTATGCATATATCGGTTGCCTACGCTGAAATATATACTCAACCTGCTCTTTCGCTCGTATTTCAAAATCAAGGGTATCTGCCGGCAGCTCGCGCCCAGTGGGGTCTATCTCTTGCTGTATGACGGTACTGCCGGCAGAAAGCTCGTATCTGTCAAAGGTCCGGCTCACGCCAAAAATAACAGAGTTGATTTTCAAACGGCGGTGCGGAAGCGACATAGCGTTGAATGATATAACAATCTTATCGTAAGCCTCTACATTGTTTCCGCAAAAATATGTCAAGGCATCGGGAATAAAAGACTTATCGTCAAGCTGTGTAGTGCCTCTGTACCACTTGATATTTACATCGGTGGGGTAACTGTCTCCCGAAAATTTCAGAGTTATACCCGTGGTTGTGTAATTCTGAGTAAACGTCAAAGTCATTGTTGGCGGCGTGGAAAATGCGCCGTCATCACCACTAAACGCCTCACTCCAATAAGCAACAGTTTCCTCGTTATAAAGGTCCAAAGAGCCGTCAAGCGCAAAAAGATTTGTTTCAAGGGTAGCGTAGTTCGGAAAAGCGTTATCTTCGGGAATAAGCGTTAAATCGCTCTGAGCGGTCTTGCCGGTAGCGGCGACAGTGACATCTTCCGCCGCCCCTACCGCAATATCCTCATATACAAGTCTTACGCTCATGTCGGTCTCCTTTGCGGCGCCATGGCGATAAAGTTAAACGATAGCGCGCCCCACCTGTTAAAATCGTCAAGCATTGCTGTGAGCTCGTCTGTACCGTTCGATACATAAGTGCGGAAAGTCAAAGTTGTCTGCGCATAAGGTATCGTCAATTCGTGGCTATCCACTGGCGCGGAAATAGCTTCATAAAATTGGTCGTATTCTGCAGGGGTCGCATCGTCGGAATCTATCTCGCAGGCGTAGTTGTAAAAGGTGCCGAGCACGTCTCTGTCCATATCAAGGCTTTGTACTCTTCCGGCGTTAACTCCATCGTAAATGCTAAAGCTTCTCTTTATGCTCATGACGCGGATATGCTTATACGTCACTCCGTCAAGGGTTATGGGATAGCTTATCATTTTGCGCCACCTCCCAGCTTCACGCCAAGCTGTCCGCTCCGAAGGTTATACATGTCATAAATCAGTTCCGCAAACACTCGCTTATCACAGACGAGCTGTATAACTTGCTGTCTGCCGCCGCCTTGCTCGTTAAGCGCCGTCCTGAACGCCTGAACGATAGTATCAAGCGGAGCCTCGATATTTGTTCCGCTCTTCTGGTCGCCGAGGATTGCCATAAACTCTCGGTTAGGCGGAATAACGGCGCCGGTTGCGAGGCGAGGAATCTCCAATCTTGAAAATTTTGGAATTGAGAATCCGAACTTCATTCCTCCAACAAGCGGAACGCCTTCTGGTACATCAATGCGAAGGTTATTCAAGAAGCCGATTAGTACATTTGTTGCATCAACGATAAGGTTTGCGCCGCCCTCAACAACAGATATAACAAGATTTACTATGCCTCTGACGATTTTTTCCAGGCCTTCGCCTTGTTTTTTGACATCGTCATTAATAAACCCGTCTATCATTTCGCCGAGTCCGCCAAATATGTCTGCAATTGCGTCAGCTGTTGTCTTAAAGAACTTTTCGATCCCATCGAGTATAGGTTTGAACTTATTGTTAGTGATTCCGTTAAACCATTCGACAAATAGAGCCCAGCCATCCTTGAGGCCGTCTATTAACGCTTCACCGCTCTTTTTGAGACCTTCCCATACATTTTTTAGTCCTTCAGCCGCTTTGTCCATGTCGCCGGAAAAAACGCCCTCAAAGAACTCTGCGAATCCGTCAAAAATCTCGCGCAATCCCTCTACAAATTCCTCGCCATGTCCTGTAAAGTACGCAATAGCGAGAAGTGCCGCCGCAAGTCCGGCAATAAGCGCCGGAATAAACGAGCCCGTCAAAAGCGAGATGCCAAGCCCTGCTGCGATTATGCCCGTGACAGTTTCAAGCGTATTCGCAAGCGTCATACCGTTTTCGTACATATCCTTGAGCCCTAATGTTGCTAATGCGATTCCTCCCGCCAAAAGTCCCACGCCTACTGCAGCGGCTGAAAGTCCATCTGTGAATGTGCTGGCGATTTTCCACGCCGCCAAGCCCGATCCAATTGCGAGGACGACACTAAGGATATTGCTTAGAACAGAATCTGTTTCGTCAAACCCGAAATCTGGCGTGATAGACTTTGCTGAGCTGCCGCTTCCGCCGACGTCACTATCGCTAAGTTTGTTTATTTCATCAAACCCCAACAGTTGCTTGCTGGCTTTCTTTGCCGAAGCTCCGACTTTGTCAAGACCTTTAGCCTCGTTATAAAGCTCTGAGGCGCTTTCCGCTGTATCCTTGAGCGATTTACCGATTAAGGTCGCAAAAAACGAAGCAAGGGCCGTTGCTGCCTGCGTGATGATGTTTATAAGCCAAACAAACGCCGGTATTGCAACCTCAATTATCGGTTGCGCTAACGTCAACAGCGCCCCTTTCAGCTTACCAAGCGCTTCGGAGGCTTCCGGCGTTGCTTTTACTACTTCCGTGAAGTATTCACGCAACGCTCTTAGTCCTGCGAGAATTACAGAGTATACGAACACCCGCTCCACAGCTCTTTTTACTCTGCCGAAAACCGCCTCCATTTTCTTGCCGGCTTTCTGCGTAGCAGATGCGAGTTTAGCCATTACAGAATCAGAAGCCGCAATTTGCTTAACAATGTTTGCCGCCGAGCCTTCCATTGCTTTAAGCTGCTCTTCGCCTCGTGGGATTTCTGCATCGAGTTTAATCCACTCCTTGTTGAGAGCGTCCATTTCTTTGACCTGCTGATTGTACTCGGCTGTTGCGATTTTAAGGTCAGACTGTAATCCCGCCTTTTCTCCACGAGGTGCGGAAGCGAGCGCGGCTTTGAGGGCTTCTACCCTCTTTCGCGTTTCTTCAACGCTGGCATTGGCAGCGTCCATCTGCTTTTCAATTTCGCTTTTACGTGCTTTCTTGCTGTTAAGCTCGTCTTGAAGTTTTTGGATCTTCACTTTAAGGTTTTCGAGTTCTTTTACAGCATCAGCATCGTCAAGCGTTACTCTTGCATATACCGATCCTTCAGGCATTCTTTACACCTCCCATCCATGCCGAGATTGTTTCATCCTCAGCTTTAGTGTATTTGTTTTTGAGGTTTATGATATTTGCATTGCGGCTAGCAAATTCTCTGTCGAGCTTATCAAGCGGCTTGCCCCGCGCTTGCTTGTCCCGGATTCTCACCACCTGTGAGAACAGGCAATCTCCGATCTCGTTATAAGCGGCGAGAAAGGTCCACCAGTGAAGATATTCAAGCGCCCTGATTTCGGTTCCAATGGTTCGATTGATAGGCGCAATAATCATATCGTAGTCCTGTTCCCAGTCCATAAGGCGCGGAGATTTCTTATCTTTGCTTTCCTCTTTGCCGCCATTAACAAAAACATTGAAGCGCTTAATCGCTTCTTCATACTGCGTTTCTTTCAGCTTGTCGTAATCCGGATAAAAGCAAAGTAGCACTACGGCAATCTTTTCCTCATTGCTGAATTCCGGATTGCCGAGTGCTACCAATATATCGAGTATAACTCTGTAATCGCTGCGGATGGCAACCGGCTCTCCATCTATTTCAACAGTCGTCGGTAAACCAAATTCCATTAGCAATCACTTCCTGCCATACTTTTCTATATATTTTTTAAGCTTAGGATTTTCCACCTGCATCTGAGCTGTGATATTATCGTCGCACTTGCTTATGATCTCAAGCAGGATAAGCGCCCAGATAGGCAGCCCTTCGCTAATTGCGAGAACGGAAACGCCGCCGCAAAAAGCCGCCGTTACGCCTTCTCCGAGGACGTTGTCGATTGCATTGGCAAACATTGTGCCGCCCTCTTCGAAGAGCTCAACCACTCTGTGCGGGTCTTTCTCCGCCTTAAGCTTTTCTCGCCATTCCTTGTCCTTTTCCGTAAGCCCTTCAAACTCCGAAAAAAGGCGGCTTATAAAGCCGATATCTGCCGGGTTGAAAGCAACCGTAACTCCTTCGGCAACCTCGAACTCTTTTATGCCGCGGTTAATGCTGAGCTTTTCCATTTTCTTCTCTCCTGTTCATAGCCGTTGTTAGGCTGCGTCGGGTGTAAACGTAATTACACCGTTAGACACGGCGGCAGTGCCGGTTATGCGATCTCCGCCAGGTGTGACCTGAATAGGCATAGAGTTGTTTCCGTTGCCAGCTCCGCCAAGACCGCTGTTACGAATCGCAGAACCAGTGTAACGCTCTGCAAACACCGCCGTGTTCGCTGTGCCTGCGTAAAGGTGAACGATAAGGATATCCATCGCTCCGAGTGCGGCTGCGTTCTGATCTTTAACGGCAAGGTTCCAGAGCTTTACGATTGCAGGATCTCCTGAGTCAAGAGGAAGCGGATCAAAGGCCTGATTGATAACCGGCTTGTCCACATTAGTACGTACTTTGCCGAGAATATCTCTGCTTGTCTCTCCGCCCCAGTCATACTCTGCGCTGCTTTCCGGAGTTCTCCGGCCAAGCGGACTCCATACCGGGACTTCAGATGTGCCGGTGTTTAAGCACATCAAGTACATTTCACGGTCAATCGTCTGACCCGCAGGGGTATTAAAGGTTAATTCAGCCATTTATATGACCTCCCATGTTAATGTTAAATCTATTCCATAGTCTTCTGTGCCGTCCTCATATGCTGCGAGGATGGCGGCGTCGCTTGTGCGCTCAATTCTAATGTTTACTGCATCCGTGAGCTGCGGTTTTTCTTCCGATTCTTCACACCAGTTTGCAATTGCCGTAAGACGCCTGTTTGCTTCCAGCGCGTCGTTGTCGTCGGACGGAATAATGCGGTAAACAATTCTAAACTGATATTGCGCTCGATATCCGCCGAGAATGTATTTCTGCAAGTAAACCGCCGATTGCGCCGTTTCGAAAGCAATGCCTGTGTTATTTGCAGGCAAATCCTCAAAGGTGATATCAGGCAGTGGCAGTTCCGGGCAACTTTGAAGCCATGCTTTTACTGCGTCTCTAACCTCTTCCATTGCCTCTCGTGATAAGAAATTCACTTTCCGTTTACCTCCCGCTCCGCTTGTATCAGCCATTTTTGAATATTCTTTTCTTTCGCGCGAGTAAACCACTGACCGCCGCCTTCTGAATAGCGGTATTTGCGGTTACTGCGTATCTTCTTGACGCCGTGGCGGCTTCTCCAGCCTTTAGAAGTGCGGAATCCTGCGGCATTCGTCTTCGGATCAACCATGACATTCTCGTAATACATGGCGGCTGCATAAGGCGTGTTCCAGGAGATAACATTTCCGATTACCTTTCCGGAGGATCTCAGCCGGCCGGACGCTCGTGGGATAAACGGTCTTGAGTCTCGCTCAGCTTGTACCGCAAGCGAATGCTCAGCAGCCGAGCATTTTTTCGTAAGCCAATTCTTGCCCGGCAGCTGAGCGCGTACGCTTGTTCGAATTATCATTTTCCGGTCACCTCGATATACTCGGTGTCTGGCTTGCCGTTATTCTTAACAGCGACTCCCTTAACGAGATAAACTTCATCATACGCTGCATTGATCGCTTGATATTTCCCCTCGACGTCTATATCTCCCACCGCAAAAAAGCAGGAAGAATCAATATAGAATGACTCCGCCTTTTCTTCGTCGCTCATAGCGGCATAGGCTTTCGGGCGGACATAGCCGACCCTCACATCGCCGCAAAAGGCTTTGAGCGACTGAGGAAGGATGAGCGTAACCGTACCGTCGGACACTTTCCCGTTCGTTTCCCTTGACACAGAATCGTTCCCGCTCAGATAAGCTCCGTAAAGCTTTACTATCCTACCCCCGGTCCAAAGCGTGAACACGGTCGGAACTGCAAGATTCTTCTTTACGCAGTAAAGCTCTACAGTTCCCGCTCCCTTGTTATATGTCCTATAGATGTCACACCTAACCTCTCCGGATGCTGTGAGAATGTCGATAATTCCTTGCCCGCCGTAGTTTGCAGAGTGTGTTGTAACCAGATATTCAGGCAAAAAGCCGGAATTGTAGGCCGCATAGAATTCTGTGCGGCCTACGCTATTAACCTCGCAAGGGATTTCCGTTACTGTTTCTGTTGCAGCCTTTGTCCCAAGAGGGCTGTCAGAATATGTCACAGCAATTAACTTTGCTGATGTTTCCGGCATAATTTCACCCCTTAGGATTCTGCCAACGCAGAAGTTTTCGCTTTCTCGCTGAGGATTCTGTTGTTGAGCTGATAACGTAACATTCTCGGCATGCCAGTGTCGGCGTCGCGCTTTCGCCACATCCACGATGTATACATTACGATTAGGTTAATGTCCGCGGAGGAACGATAATCAAGAGTTACTCCTTCTCGTTTAATTTCTTCCTCCGAGACCTGAATAAGATGTATTAGGGAATCATCGTAAACCGTAGCAGCAGAGACTATGCCGAGATTTGCTTTAACAAGCACAAGAATATCGGATGAGCTCATTCATCTTCTTCCTTCCGGAATTAAGCTCCAGCGCGCGTGACGGTAACGGTGTAAACTTTTGCAGCTGTGCCGTTAGCAACTGTGATAGCGATGGTGTTGGCCCCAACCGCAAGAGAGGCGTTACCGCCGTTATTAACGTTCTTTGTGGTATTACCGCTGGTGACGGAAACAGAAACGCCGGCAGCTACCATTGCAGGCGTAGCATTAACAGCGACAGAGGCCACGTTATTAGCGGCCGAAGCGGTGTAAGCCTGATTTTCAGGGTCGAAAGTCGGGGAAAGCGTGAGTGAACCGATAGTAAGGTCCTGAAGATCTGCATCGTTAGCCGTATCGCTCGGGAAGCTATAGGTTGTAGTCGGAGTGCTCCCGTTGATGTTGATCGCAACAAACGCGCCGGCAATTACGGGGGTTCCGTCTGCTCGCTCCTTGCCGAAGAAGATAGTCTCGTCGAGAATGCGGTTGGTACGACCTACGTCGTCCATACCGATAGTCATCTTTTCGCGCTGCGCCCAAAGATAAAGGTCGCCGTAGCCGCCGATAATGTCGCCGTCAGGGATAAATTCGAGAACGTCGATGTCTCCATTTACGATGGGAAGCGTGCCGTAAACGTTTGCTACTACATCACCTGTTGCCGTAAAGGTGATCGCCTTGCTCATGAGCTTGGAATGGGTTTTGCTGTTCATTGCCCAGAACTGACGACCGCGACTGTAACGAGTGAATGTGTTTGCGCAGGCGTCGTTGAGCGCCGCCCAGAACTCCGCGCCGGTAAGATTGGCGGCAATCGTCTTGATATTTGTGTTGTGCACATCTACCCACTCCGGCGCGTTGACCGGATAAGTTGCAGGCTTGGAGGTCTGCGCAAGTCGAGTGACAATGCCGAGGGGCATCTTATTGCCGGTACCGTAGAGGATTGCAGCATCCTTTGCGTAACCGAGAGATTCTGAGATCATTTCTACGATGTAAGACGCAAGGGCGATGTCGCTGTCCTCAAGGATGGCGTTGCAGACGGGAACAAATCCCGCGACCTTGTAGTTGTCGAGAGTGACCTGATTGAACGTGAAGTTGAGCTGATTTATGGCGCCGCACGCTTCGGTCCAAACCGCCTGTGGAATCGTTCCCGCTACGGTCTGTCGAGCCTCTCCGCGAATATTGCGAGCGCGGACGCGGTTCATGAGCTTTGAATAGCGGTACATATTCTCGGTTATAAGGTCAAGGAACACAACCGGGACGGTGAGCTCTGCACCGCTGACTGCGCGCGTCTGCCCTTTCAAGGAGCGAAGCTCGGTCAGGAATTTTTTAACATCATCCTGTGCAACGATAGCTCTACGGTAATCTTCGGGCAGCGCGTCAAAAACTCTCTGCCCCATCTTAAGGGAACGAATGTTGATAGTTTCCATGTTTGAATACTTCCTTTCGGCGTTTTTCTTTGTCTCGCGAATTGCGGGCTTCTCTGCTGAGCGCTCGGCTTCCGCAAGCTGATTTTCGAGATCTTCGATCTCGCGATTCAACGTATCTTTCGCAGCTTCATGTGCAGTATGCTCTTCATCATACTTGTTGACTTCCTCTTCAACCGCCGCCTGCTGTTCTGGCTCCGTAGCCTCTTCAATGGACTGCTCGAGTTCCGCTTCGCGGGTTTTGAAGCCTTCATCGAGGTCGAGAAGTTTCTGAAGCTCAGCCTTTTTGTTTTCGATGCTTCTTCTAAGCATCAGTGCTTTGAGTGCCATAAATTAACCTCCAATTTTTGAGCGCATTTCACTGCGCCATTTTTCAAGCTTTCGCTTTTTGATTGTTTCAAGCTCAGCCTTACGAGCCGAGACTCCGGTCGCTTCATATGCCGGGAAGGTGACGACCGAAACTTCATAAAGCTTCACCTTCCGAATGTGCCACTCTGTTTTGCCGTCGTCTTTCTCGATAAATTCTTCATCGAGAATATCGAAGCCAAAAGAGCACTGCGTTACATCCCGGCGGTTGACCCGCTCCCATTGATTAACTGCGTCCTGGTCGTTTTCGTTAATCTCGATTGAACCCCAAAGCCCGTAGTCATCGTCTCGAAGTGTTAGCGTGCCCGCTGTCGTTCGACCCAGCACCAGCGTTGTGTCGTGATTTGTAAGCGCTCGGACGTCTGAATCTCTAGCAAGGTCAAAAGCCCCTCTGTCGACTGTCTCTGTCGCGTCTTTGAAGATTTCGTAACGTGCGCCGTAAACCACAAAATAGCCTTCGATGTACCGTTTGCCGTTTTCAGCACGGGTTTTAAACTCACCGTCGCGCGCTGCGCTTGTTCTCTGACATATCATCCGTTTTCACCTCCCGTTAATTTTTTCTGGTCTCCCAACCTGTCAGCTGGGATATAGTTTTCGAGGGCGAGAAGCGCGTCCATATCCGGATCTGGCTCAAGCCCCATCCAGTCGCGCCATTCGTTGCGCCTCATTGCCATTCGGTCAACCATTTCTGCGCCCGCTTCAACAAGATCTTTAATGTCGTAGTTCATGAGGCTGCGAGGATTAAAACGGAAGTAAAGTTCCGGACTGATCAGCAGTTTGCGCGTCAATTCCTGCTGGATGCCCTGTGCTAACGGCATTATCGAAGTGGAAATAAAATTGTTCCACTCGTCTCGTTTAAACTCTCCGACGCCGAGGACAAAAGCAGGCACGTGAAGGATCGAGGCGACCGTCTTTTTATCAAGCTCCACAAAACCGTTGAGGGCCAAATCTGAGAGAGAAAGTGGTTTAACTTGCTCTACGCTGAATTGTTCAGCAGGAATAAGCCACGGCTCGCCCGCTCCGCCGGTCTTAATATAATCGTCCAAAAGCTTTCTTCGTCCTTCAGGCGAAGCAAACTCGTCTGTAAGCGCATCGACCTTTACTATAAGGCTCGGCTTCCATTTCGAGCTCATAAAGCCTTTGGCTGTTGTGGACGCTTGCTTCAGGTTGTCCGCGACGTCTTTAAGACTTACTCTGTAGCCTTCTCCCATCCACGGGTAATAGGTTCCGGGATTTGAAACAAAATGAAGAACATCTGACGGATCATATTCCTTGCCGGCAATGTAAACCTTATATCCGAAATCACCGTCTGGAATAAAGCTTGTATACGCCGCCGGAACGGGGTTTAGGCTCGCAAGATATCCTCTGTGCGTTTTCGGCAGAACAACGCAGTTGCCATCACCTTCAAGGAGCATAGTGCGGACTACCCAGCGTATAAAATTAGACCGTGTCATATACGGATTCGGCCGTATATCCACGATCTCGCTTATTCCGTTGTTTATCCTTACGTCGCCTTTTTCTGTGTTTCGCATCAGATGAATTGTCATTGCCCCGACAAGACGCGCTATTATGTCGACGGCGGCCATTATCTCGGGATTATGCGCAAGCGTTGTATAGCCTTTGCTCTCGAGCGTATCAAGGCTTTGCTCCGTAACCCATACAACGCTTCGCTTATCGCTTCCTTCGGGTCTGTCTCTTGCATTGTTTCTTTGCGCTTTTGTTTTTGACATAGTAATCACTCCTATTAGTTTTCGCCAAACCAGGACTTAGCCTTTTTGGCGTGCTCCATATCCTCGGCCATTCTTACGCAAGCAAAAACCGAGGCGTCGAAAAGGTCTATTCTGAGGTCCGGCAAAACCTTATCGTACTGAACTGCATCATCTGTTTTTTCTACCGCGTGCACATTTGCCACGCAGTACTCATATGCTTCAGAATGAAGATAATATAAAAGACCGTCTTTTGCGGCCTTTTCTATGTGTCGAAATCCTTGTGACTTGAGGTAGTAATATTGCGGCTGATCTATGATGTTAAATCCGGCTTTTTTCATCGCGGGGAAATACTCTTCTCCGGCAAACTTCCGGTCATGCCCTACTTGTCGGATCTTAAACCCCTTTTCTCGCATACCTGTAAACCATTTCACAACATCCGAGATGTTTACTGTGGGATTGTTGCAAATAGTCAGCCATCCGTCTTCTTCCCAGCCGAAAAGAGGAATGTTGTCTTCATCGGCCTTTTGCGCTGCTTGAGCAACCGGGAAAAAGCCGTGTGGGATAATGATATCAACGCCCTTATATTGACCGTACAGTGCCACCGCCGTAAGGTCATACATCCTCGAAAGGTCCGCACCGCCGTACCACTTTATCGGGAGCCTCGCGAGCTCCTCAAGTGTCCAGTTGTACTTGGCGTCGCTCGCCTTGAATTCATCGATGTTGAACCAAGCCTTAACCGCAGCAGTGTAAATATTCAGCGAACGGCTTAAAAAATCTTTTCGCTGTTGAGGATCGTTCTGCGCTTGAAGCGCTTCTTTTCTCATGTCCTCCGGGCGAATTGTGACGCCGTAGCTCGGATTCGCTTTTTCATGCTGTTCCGGACTTAAATAATCAACATCGCCGCTTTCTGACTGATCCGCTCTGGAGATAAAACAGAACAAACTGTCATCCTTTACGATGCCATTAAGGACCTTTATCCCATACTCCATTCTTCTGTAGCAGAAAGAGTTGACATTGTCGCCGGCGGTGGTGATGCCGATCATGAGCTTGTTCGTGTAAGCTTTCATGGCTTCCTTGAAGCGGTTGTATTGTGCCGCCTTTTTAAAAGCGTGAATCTCGTCGGCGATTGCTATATTGCAATTGAAGGAATCCTGTGCATCAGGATTAGCCGCTAGTGCTTCGATATCTATCGATCCGCACGGCGCACCATCGTCATCGTAAAACTCATAGCGCAGGCTGTGCTCGTTGTTATTGTCTCGTTTTCGGAAGTCCTCAATAATACCGCGATATTGCAAGGTGTAGACAATGTCCTGGAACGCTTCGCACGCTTGTTTGAGTGCGGCTGCAACAATGTAAATTTTTGCCCCGCTCTTTCTTTGCAGCATAGCTAGTCCGAAGGCTAGAGCAGCAACAAAAAGCGTTTTCCCCGATTTTCTCGGAACCATGATGAACGCTTCTTTATAGCGGCGCTCGCCTGAGCCTCTGTAGTAAAACCCTACTGCGTTATAAACGATAAAGATTTGCCACGGCTGAAGTTTTAGTGGCTTATTTACAAGGCTTTCTCCGTTGATATCTTCGCCTTGCTTGTGGACAACAAGCTTTTCGATAATGCCAATAACGAAATCCGGCTCTTTTGTGTGAAGCTCTAAATCCTCCCGCTCCATGTCATGGAGAAATCTTGCGCACGCCAGGATAATTTCTTTTCCAGCTCGTTTTTTGCCGCCGCAAACATCTTTTGCGTACTGAATTGCAACGGTCCTATAGCTGTTAGCCGCCAAGTTCTCTCAGCGCTTCTGCTAATGCGGATTTTTTCTTGCTCTTAAGCGCTGCCTCGTCAATTTTCTTAAGGCCGGCAGGAGTTAGCCCGAGGTCGCGCCAGTACGCAAGCGCGTCCATATTCAGCTCACGCACAACAACATAGAGAGGGTTCTTTTCTTTGTATTCGTTTCCGCCTTTGTTGATCTGCGTGATTGTTGTTTTCCCGCCCTCTTTGATAAACTGATCATAAGCGATGTCTCTCTGTTCCATGATAGCGGAAAGCGTTTTGATGACCGAATCGAAATAAGGCTTGTAGGTTCCGGCGTCCTTGCAGGCGTTCGTTATTCTGATTTTCCAAGTTTCAGCTTTCACGTTTCTTTTCCTCCGGGAAAAACAAGTCAAAAATCGAGTAAAATTTCAGGCGTTAACCAAAATACGCGCGCGACGCGCATGCGCATTATGCGCTCGTGCGTGCGCCCGCGATCCCCTTTTTCCTAAAATCCCCGCAGAGTTGGAAAGAGTTCCGCCTCCTGCTCTTAGGTGTGAGGGCGGGCAGAGCCTATGTAGGGGGGGCGTGATAGTCTCGCAATCAGCACGGCGCTATCCCATACGGCTTATCGCCCAATTGAAATCTATCTTGCGTTCTCTCGCGGTTCGTCTCAGTAAGTCCAAGCCTTTTTGTGTGAGCTTGTCGCTTTCGCGGTCGTGCAGTTCAGCATGCTTCTCTGATGATATCGATATGAGGTTCCAGTTCTCCCACGCAAATTCCGGAAAGTCTCGACGTGGAAAAATGTGATGCACTGTATTCGCCTCAACAATTTTGCCGAAGCGTTTACTGATCTGGCATTGATAACCATCGCGCTTTAGTATCGACTCTCTCTTTATGCGCCATCGTTTAGACTTGTAATAATTTGTCATTGTCTCCTCCGGGTATATGCTGCGCTCCCCACCCCCTGAACATTTAATGCAGCATATGTTTCCCGTGATCGCCTTTCCGGAGGAGGAAAATGAAAAAGCAGAAAGCGTCGGAGAGATTGACGCTTTTTGCTTGTATCATATTAGCATGCTTTAATGTTTGCTTTTGTGCTATCTTTCCGAAGGATATCTTCCATCGCCGCAAGCGCACGAGGATGCAGTACGTGAACAACGTGGCTGTATGAATACGCCATCTCTGCTGCGACCCGCTCCCAAGTCTCCCCATTGACATAGTAAAGCATAAGCAGCTCCGCAAGGTTGTTGTCCTTCACTCGGGATATCGCCCCAATCGTTTCCGTCTTCACGTTGTACAGTTCCGCTATGGCCGCATCGATCTTGTCGGTGTAAAGTGCGTATGCTTCCAATTTCCGACTGACGTCTGACGACCTTCCGCCTCCGGATGACTGGCTTGTAACCGTCGATGTTGCTCTCGTCCACGCATTCGTGCGCGCTTCTTTGAGGGATCTGATCCGTCCCTCAATCCTTCGGCTACGCATTAAGTACTCTTTTGCTGTCATTATCTTTTCCGATTCTTTGTTCTTCTTCATTCCGTACCCCCCCCTCATTCAAAAAAGCTCTCCCGCACCGTTCCACCGGCGAGCTGAAATTCAGCAACGTAGAATCTCCCGCTCGGATGTACGTAAATTACTCTGCCTGTATACTCAGTCACTGTCAGGCAGTCCATCATCAGCCGCTTTCTTACCTCTTCCCCGATATTTTTCATCGTTTCTTCTCCTCTCCTTTTCCTCAGGATTCCATCCGCATTTATCGCATTCACCGTGAGAGCGTTCCTCCGGCAGGCAATTCACGAACATCTCAAAAATACAGCGGTCAGACGGGTGCTTCGCCGGCTTCTGGGCGTAATGCTCCCTGTTCCAGGAGTACATCTGCTTGTAATGCGCCCGCCGTCTGCACTCGTCGGAGCAGTATTTATCCGTGCTCCGCCTGGCGTCAAACTCTCTCCCGCAAATCTCGCAATCAGTTTTCATTGCTTATTCCCTCCTGACCATTTCAAAGCGTATGTACAGCATGTGATTTATCTCGTTTTTCTCGGTCCTCGCCTCTACGAGCCGGAACTCCGGGTATCTGTCCTCGAACCATTGCCAGGCGGTGCCGTTTTCTACCATCTCCGCAATCTCACGCATATCGTCGACGCTGATCTGCCCGTCTATCTCCGCAGGCTCCGGCCGTGCAAGGTTGCGGCTCCCGCTCCAACGCTTGTAAAAATGTTTGTCCTTTACAGTGTACTTGGCAAGCCCGGTAATGCCCTTATCCGCATCGAACTGAAGACGCTTAGTGTTTGCATACCCGAGACCCCAGAGCTTCTCTATCTCATCGCGATCCATGCCTCCCGATATTATCAGGTGAGCGTGGCATCGTCCGTTTTTCTCTCCGTATTCGATAGCCATTATGTACTTAAGCGTAAGACCGAGCTTCTTATATCTTCGGTTGAGCCTCCGGAGGAAGTTCTGAACGATTCTCAACGCGTCATTCTCACTCTCGGGCTCATTACCTTGCGCAAAGGTTACCGTCAGGGCAAGATCGTCGGCTGTGAAATTCATGTGCACCGTTCTCACGAGCCTCTTTTCCGCATTACGCTGATTGAGCTTCTTCTGGATCTCCTTGGTCGGATGACATCTTTTGCGCTTTCTTCCTGGCGGCTGGAATACCGGATATATCGCACCGTCAAAATAATTGCCGCAGAAATACAACTGCTCTCTGTTAAACGTCCTGCCGTTATACACCGACTCATCCTCCCTTTTCTTTCGTCCACTTCCGTTTTCCGGAAGATGTCCGTTAAGTTAAGACAACATACAAGCCTTAATTCGCGTGCGCGCGTGCGCGCGTTACGCAAATTTGAATATAGTGTGTTAAAACCAAATATCGCTGTTTTTGGTTTTTGAGACTGCCGGCGAAGCCTCGTCGGCAGTGTTAAAAATCAAAAAAAGCTTCCCTTGTAGGGGCGGGTCTCCGTGCCCGCCCGTTTTAAAATCCTTCATATCAGAGTTTTCTGCTCATTTCCGTACCTCCTTCACAAGCTCCTCGATTGCCTCCGCAGCGTCAAGGTTCAATTTATCAGCGCAAACCGGCTTTCCGCAATACGGACACTCATAACATGGCGCCCTCCCCGAGCAAGCTCTCAGCGCCTCCACTATCTCAGAGTAGTCCTTCATTTTCCCGCCTCTTTCAGCCTCGTCTCAAGCCGCTCGAGCTTGTACACTTCCCATTCTGAGCAGTCGCCGAAGATCAGCGAGAGTTGATTAAGCGTGATGTAGACGTCGGCCATCTCCTCCCGTATGTGATCGCGCAGCCTATCGTCAAAGTTAGCGGTACCGACTGCCCGGCGCTCCTTCAAAAGCGCCTTCGTGAGCTCGCTCATTTCTTCGATGGCGATGTCTATCTGAGCATAAGCGCCCCATTTCATGATAGCGCCCTCGAGGATCTTGCCCTCCCGCTCCGCATCCATTCCCTCGCGTGCCGGTGTTCCAAGTTCCGCCGCCGCCTCGAGCATAAGAGCGACGTGGGCCGGCGTGTGTACTCCTCTCCATTTCTTCCCAAAATCCCTTTGCCTCGCGCACGAACTCCTCCGGCGAGACTATCGCGACAAAGTGCTCTGCGTATCGCTTCAAAAACTCCCATGTAACAACATTGGCGGCTTCAAGCTCTTCCAAATACTGCGTCGGCTCAAGCCCTTTCGCCCAGGCGTGCTTGACGCAGCTTATCGCGTCCTCACGAGATATGTAATCCTTCGGCATTTTCACTTTCCCCTCTCGGCTTTTTGATAAGAATCCAAACCATCAAGCTTTAGCTTGATTTCTTCCGGCGACAGCCCCGTATCTTCGTAGGCGGCGAGCTTTTCAAGCGCTTCCACCCATCTAAGGTCTGTCGGCTGAGATACAGAGCCGTCTCGGTTGCGGATTGTTAATCTATCCATTGCCTTTCTCCCTCATATCTGCGCCACAATTCGGGCAGAAATTGAATCTCTCTGTGTCGTTGTCCACGAAGTTCCAACTTACTTCACAAAACGGACAAACGATAGCGTCCCGGTCGTAGATATGTTCAAACTTAAAGCTTTCGGGATAACCTACCCATTCGCCACGCTTCCGCTCTACCACATCGGCGGCGGGAATATTTTTTATTTCTTCAAGAGCGTCCTTTACGCCACCAATCCATTCGCCTTGGTAGTAATATTTACTTTCAACAAGCGACTTAATGTCAGCCGAGCTATTGTAAACAGTTAAGTTTACAAGCGCTTTTATTGCTTCCTCGCGCGATATGTAATCCTTCGGCATTCTCACTTCCCCCTCTCGGCTCTTTTCTTCGCGTCGATGGAGCGGTGCAGGCGCGCCTTGTAGGCTTTTTCCCGGGCGGTGCAGGGCTTGCAGCGGCTCCATTTGTCAGCGAGCGTAGGAGTGTAAAACGTCCGTCCGCACTTCGGGCACCGGCGCATGTACTGCTCACCCTCGTAGCTCACCTCGAGGTATGCCGCGATCTCCTTCCACGGTACGCACCACACTCTCGCGGCCTCAACGCCGGCGGCGACAGAGTCGGCGGCGTTGACGATGGCGTCGTTTTGCCCCGGCGCTTTCACGCGCCAGAGCGTCATCTTTTTCGGGGTATCATTCGCCATATTTGCCACCTCCGAACGCACGCCTCAGAAAGGCGAGAAAGCCGTTCTTTTTTATCGCAGCCCCGTTGCCGCGCATTCTTACCTTGCCCTTGCGGCTCGCCGGAGAGAGCATCTGAGAGCGGTGTGAACGCACCGCGTGATTCTTTGCGCTGCTCATTCCTCGTCGCCCTCCTCTCTCTCGGCCTTCTGCATCATTTCGGTGATCTTGTCTATGGTCTCCTGTTGTTTCTCCTCGGCGAGCTCCTCGGCTTTGCAGCAGAGGTAAGCCGCAGCGCCGACGCGGATAGCTGCGTCCGCGATCTGTATCGCCCGCTCGGCGATGTTGTTCGCGTAGACGTCGGTCTCGTCGTGCTCCTCCGAAGCCTCGCCCCACATCTCCGTGTGTGATTTTACGGTCACCTTAAGCCCGTCCGCGACCTCGTCGAGCGCGGCCTTGATGTAGCTCCAGGCTTCCTTCTTCGAGGAAAAGCCGCGGTTTCCTCTATTTTCAAATTCCCTCCTCGCGAGGATCTCGGTCAATTCTCTGACTGACATGCTGTGTTATCTCCTTTCATTTTCTGTTCCTCCCACTTGTTCAAAGCGGTGTTGAGGAATCTGTATTTGCTAATATCAACCGGCTCGCGGTTGAAAATCCTGACGATGTTATCCTGCGATATGCGATAGTTGACGATCTTCGACAGTTCCTTGAAGCTTCCGAGCTTGTTCTCTCTCCGGAAGGCGTCGAGCCGCTCACAGACTGAGCGCTTGAACTCCGCCTCCGCCTTCTTATCAGTCTCTTCCGGCGCCGGCTTCTCCGGCTCGGTTGCAGGGGCGGGTCTCTGCGCCCGCCCGCTCTCCGGCGTCTCGTTCTCATCTGCGATCTGTCTCTCACAGATCGCGCGGATCACATTGCTCGCCGACGAGAACTCCGCCGGCATATCGCCGGAGGCGGCAAAGAACATTCCGCTCATAAATCCGAGATTGAGGCATATCGTGCCGTATTCTCTGGCAGTCATTGCCCGTTTCCTCCCATCCCTTGATTGCGGCGTTGATAGCGGCGCGGAGCTTGTCCGCAGTCTCAGCCGGTACCGCTCCGAGCGCCTCCATCATGGCGGCGTGCGCCTTCTGCCAGCTCTCGAAATGTATCTTGAAGCTAGTAACCGAGGCGTCGTTCATGGCGAGCTGCTTTCTGAGGCGCTCGATCTCGCCCTTCGCCTCCTCCGCCTCCGCGCGGAGCTTCTCCGCCTCGGCTTTATCCTCGCTTACGGCATTTGCCGCGCTCTCCTCAGCCTTCTTTTTCGCGGCTTCGGCTTTTTCGAGCTTCTTCTGAAGCTTCTCCCGCTCCTCGGCGGCTTTCTTCTCAGCCGCCTCGACCGCCGCCTTTATATCCGCCTCGGCGATCTCCTTTGCCCGGCGCTCGATCTCCGCCGGGTCAGGCTCGGCAACGGCGACGTCCACCGGTCTGCTCTCAATCTCCTTGATCTGCTCCAGCAATTTCTTGTTTTCCTTTTCAAATTTTATAGACTCATTCATGTAGTGGTCTATATTTCGATCAGCCTTTTCGAGGTACTCTTCTGTGCGCGCCTTCTCGTCCTCCAGCGCCTTTCTTGCCTCGTCACGCTCGCGGATAGCCTCCCTCAATTCCCGCGTGCTCATGTCCTCTACCGGGTGTGTTTGGGCGAACTCCTCCCGCTCCTCGGCGGGTACCTCAAGGAGCGCTAAAGCCTTGGAATAGCTCAATTTTCCAAACGTTTGGAAGTTTTCAACCTCAGCTCCGAACAGCGAATTTTGCTTAGAGCCGTAGGCGTCGAACAGTCTCATAAAGTTGTTTGCCGTACTCGTTTTATAGCCAAGCTTTTCAAGCCAAGGGCCGAAATCACCGGAAGGATCTCCTTTGCCTCTGTGAATCGACGCCCTATCTCGATGATGTTGACGAGAGCCGAAGCGGTTAACGTCATAACCTCCGAGGCGATAACCTCCGGCGTTCTCGTTGTGGATAACTCATTCATGCTGTTTTCCTCGCTTTCTTTTTCTTGTCAGTCTTCTCATCCTGCTTCTTTGCCAGCTCCTCGGCGGCCTTGACCTTCTTGAAAACCGGCGTCAGCACCTCACGCTCCCACTTGTCGCAGAAGTCTCTGACCTTTTTCGGAATATGCAGCCTCTTGTCGTGCGCCCACTCGTTTCCGTAACCGTGAAGCTGTACCTCACTCCATTTATCCTTTGTGGTGTTAATGTTGAGGGTAAACCAGCTCCGTTCCGGGCGGCGGGCGTGACGAATGAAGATTATCAGCTTGCCCGCAACGTGATCCGCGCCGTAGCGGCCCACGCAGTGATTCAGTGTATCTCCCTCGTTTACAAGGTCGAGGTTGGTTTTCGGAAGCACGGCGCATATCTCGCCGTCAGACCATTCAAGCGCCGCCCATTTACGTGCTGTCTTATCAAACTTATCATGGAACTTGTCCGCCTCTTGGAGCTTCTTTGCCTTCATTATTGCGTCATGAGCCTCCCGGAGATTGCCTGGCCAAGCCTGCGCCGGAGAGATTTCAGAGAGTGGCAAATCCGTAACCTCGCAAAGGGCATCGTGATAGTCAAAAAGCATCTGAAGCCCGTAGCTTATTGATATCCCGTGCTTCCGTTGTTGCCTTCCGAGATAGCTCTTAAGTTCAGCACACACATAATATGCGCATTCTTCCCACTGTTCGAGAATGTCGTACATACCGCCGAGGCCGAAGAAATCGACGTAATCCTTGAATTTTTTCTCATCGCCAGCGGCGGCTTCTTCCTGATACCACATCTCCGCCCAGAGCTTCACCTCGTCAATCGTCCAGCTCTTAGCAAGGCGATAACCTTCAGTGTATTTTTCTGCTTCTGCTTCCCAATTTTCAGCCGTTCTGATGTAAAAGTAGGCTGATTGCGAGCCAATGCACAAGGTTTTATCTGTGCCTTTGTACTGTTCTATTGTTTCTCTAAGTGTCATTTGTTATCGCCTCTCTTATCTGATTACTTCGTATGCTTTTGCAAGCTTATCTATCGCTTCTAACGTCTTTGCCGCTTCTTTTATAACGGCTATGTGCCCCGGAGTATGTACGCCGTGCTGCATAAGCTGTTTAGCCATTCTGTGCCTCACTTCCGAGTTTCAAGCCGAACTGTGCAAGCTTGGAACATATTTCTTCTGCGCTTTTTCTGCCGAGGTTGCGTGTCCGGCACAGTTCCTCATAAGAGCCGAGAGCCATAATGTCGCCTACTGTTGCTACTCCGCGGCGCATAAGGCAGTTATAACTTCTGAGGGATAAATCGAGGTCTGCAATCGGCATAGCTAAAACCTCTTTGTTTTTGCACTCAAGTTCTGCCGTTTTCTCCCGTTCCTTGCGTTCAGCCTCTTTGCGTTCGGCTTCATCAAGGATAAAAGTTATCGCATAAGCGTTAAACTTAAGGAGCCGCAGAGCGTCAAGAAGCGCAACGGCGGTATCAAGAGCATCCTCAAATTCTTCACCTGCGCCGTAGGTTTTTATCTCTTTCAGCTTTTCAATGGTTTTCTCAATCGTCATAGCCAACTGTTCACACTTTCCCACGCGCCCCAGAGCGCCGCGCCGAGCACCGGCCCGAGCACGTACTCCACGAGCGCCGAGATCCCGACGAGCGCCGCCGTCAGAACGAGCGCGCCGAGGATCCCCTTCACCGTAAACGCCGCGAGCCAGCGAAGATCTTCTTTAGTTTGCTTTTTCATATCTTTTGATACTCCTCTATGTGGTTTGAATAATAATCTGAGAACACCGCGCTGAAGCGCTGAGCGACTCGTTCTCTCCAAGCCTCAAGCTCCTCTTCAGTAAGCTCTTCGATAGGACGGTCGCCGATAAAGCCGCGGCATTTTAATTCACTTTTCTTTGCCATCCCGCTCACCTCCCTTAGAACTTATGCGCTTCTGCTTGTCCTCTTACGAAATTCTTTTACCTATAACTCTCTCAAAAGCGTTTTCAAGACGTTCCCTGGCACCAGGCGGATTTCTCGTCCCATTGAGTATCATTGACACATAGCCTTTGACCCAGCCCGCTTCGGCAGCGAGGTCTGCTAGTGTCACGCGTTCGTTATGCATCTTACCGATAAGCTCTCCTGTCCACTTTTCAGGCATTTTCCCACCTCCACTACAATATTTAGTTGTTGCAAAAGTTCACAAAGTATGCTATTATGAATTTGCGGAAACAAAATAGCTATCTTGACGCGGGCAATAATACTGCCGGGGTCTATTATGTTGTGAACTCTTGCAACTACATTGCTAATATATTCTCAACATAAGCAACTGTCAAGAGGTTTTGTAAACATACGCAACTATTTTGTGAACTTGCACAACTTTTTGGAGGTGTTTTTGTGGGTTTCTATCAAAACTATTTGCGTCTATGCAATAGCAAGAATATTTCTCCGTCAGCAGCGGCTATAGACATCGGCATTGAAAAATCTACTGTTACTCGTTGGAGTCAAGGTACTATTCCTCGTCAAGCTACATTGCAGAAAGTTGCAGATTACTTTAACGTCTCTGTTGAGGATCTTCTTGCCGATAACAAAAACACCCCCACCGTATCCGGTGAAGGCGTTACTGATGAAGATATCAAATTTGCACTTTTTGACGGTGACGGCGAAATCACCGATGAAATGTTTGAGGAGGTTAAACGCTTCGCTAAGTATGTTCAGATGCGCGAGCGCGAAAAGAAGAATTGATAGATTACTTTGAGTATGCCGAGAATCGTGGCATTGATATTTATTATGATAACATTCCTCAATGTAAGTCGATTGCTTTATCTAACTGCGTTTGTCTGGACACTTCACTAACCTTCGGCAGTGCAGAAGAACGCACAAGAGCCGTACACGAAATAGCGCATGTTGAGACCGGCGCATTTTATAGTCGTGATACTTCTTGCAGTCTTCGTGCGCTCAGCGAGTGCAGAGCTAACAGAAAATCATATCAAATTGCCGTCCCTTGGTCTGATCTCGCGAGCGATGTGCATAGTGGATACACTGAGCCGTGTGAGCTTGCCGAGCGCTTCGGCGTTACCGAGGATTTTATGCGCAAAGCTATAGCATACTATCTCGGCCCGTGTGGATATAGTTTTTGAGGTTTTATTAATATATGAGCAAAGATAATTATAAGAAATCACTTGACGAGCCTAGCTCCAAAAAAGTAGGATGTTTAACGCGCGTATTGGTCTGGTTTATTTCAGGTTTAGTTGTTTTGATTATTTTGCTTCCGTTTTCTCAAAGCAACGATGATGTAATTATTTTACCTGAATGGGGATCGCCAATTATTGCAATAGTCCCGTTACTCGTAGCAATCATATGGCAACATGATTTTATAATTATTAAGAAGTTCAAATCACTTTCGCAAGGCATGAAGCCAACTCCAAAAAATGTAGTACATAATAATACAGAATCTATATATCTTGGTGACCCGAGTGATCCCATTGTTGCTGCTGCTGATATTGTGTTCTCTACCAACAACGCTTCTGTTTCACTTTTGCAGCGCAAGCTTAAGTTGGGTTTTGCGGAAACTGCTAGGCTAATAGATGAATTAGAAACTATAGGTGCTGTGGGACCTTTTGAAAATTCAACTCCCCGTCGAATTCTAATAACGCGGGAACAGTTCTACCCTTTGTATTTTCAATACAAATCTTCGCATAAGTCAAGCAACGCTAATACTGCTTCAGATTCTTGTCTTGCTCTCACCGATTTTTCTTTAATGACCGGTTTAGAATTTGAAAACTGGTGCGTTTCTCTTCTCCGAGATAGCGGGTTTGAAGATGTTTGTACTACTGTCGCAAGCGGAGATCAAGGCGTTGATATAACCGCCGTTAAGGATTCAATAAAATACGCAATACAATGTAAGTGCTATTCTTCTCCGCTTGGCAACACCCCTATTCAAGAAGTTAACGCCGGTAAAGTGTTTTATCATTGTCATGTCGGTGTGGTTATGACTAATAGTACTTTCACCAAAGGAGCTAAAGAGCTCGCGGAAGCTACTGGCGTGTTATTATGGGACGGTTCTATAATCAGAAGTATGTGGGAACAATCTTGCGTCGCGAAGTCATAGCTCGTTTATTGGAGGTTCTTAATCTATGACACTCAAAATTGCTGCAGCTTACGTCCGCGTCTCGACCGACGATCAGCTCGAATACTCCCCCGACTCTCAGCTGAAGATCATCCGGGAGCACGCGAAGCGCGACGGCTATGTCATACCGGAACTGTTCTCACAGGTTTAGACCACAACATATAGTTTTAATTTAATATTGAACCTACATCTTGCGCTTGCATTTTTCCGTTCTCCGGTGGTATAATAATTGTGCGGAGAGATCCGCGAAAGGTGAAAAAACAACTTGAGTTGTCATATTCACCTCCTTTCTAAAGCGGAGAGCCCCTTCCGTTAAATGGGGAGCTAAAAAAGCGGAAAACCCGAGCCGTAAAGTCGGGAAGCTAAAAAAGCGGAAAGTCCCTGCCGTCAAGTGGGAATCAAAAAGCGGGAGTAGGTCGCAAGCCTATTCCCGCCATTTTATTATCAGGAGATAGATATGAGCTTAAAAATATATCGCATATCCGAAAAATATGTTTCTTTTTTATATCACTGTGACAATCGCGTTCAATTGAATAAAGGTCAGCGCCGTCCTTATGTCGGAGTTGTTCTTGAGGTCGGCGCATTCAAGTATTTTGTACCTATGGAATCTCCAAAACCAAACCATAAAAATCTCAAATCGAGCGTTCATTTTATGCCAATAGCAAACGGTGAATATGGAATTCTCGGATTTAATAATATGTTGCCGGTACCGGATTCAGCACTTGTTCCATATAACATCGACTTAGAGAAAGATTCCGCATATCGAAATCTTCTGATTAATCAGTTAGCTTTTATACGAAGCAACGAAACCGCAATACGAATCAAGGCGAGCAAAACATACTATAAGGCTGTCAATTCTCAGCCTGATTCATTCTTCTGCAAAATCTGCTGTGATTTCAAAAAGCTTGAGCGAGCATCAAAAAGATACGACCCCAACTATACTCCTAAAAAATAACCTCGGGTTATCTCCCAAATACAACGCAAAAGGCAGGTGAACCTATGGAACTCAAAATTGCGGCTGCTTACGTCCGCGTCTCGACCGACGATCAGCTTGAATACTCTCCCGACTCTCAGCTGAAGATCATCCGGGAGCACGCGAAGCGCGACGGCTACATCATACCGGACGAGTACATCTTCCGCGAGGAGGACGGCATCTCCGGCAAGTCGGCCGAGAAGCGCCCGGCGTTCCGGCTGATGATCGCCACTGCAAAGGAGACTCCCGCTCCCTTTGAAGCTATTTTTGTGTGGAAGTACAGCCGCTTCGCCCGCAACCAGGAAGAGGCGATCATGTATAAAAACCTCCTCTCAAAGCGCGGGATCTCTGTCCGGAGCATATCCGAGCCATCGACTGACTCCCCTTTTTCCTCGCTTATTGAGCGTATTATTGAGTGGATGGACGAATACTACCTCATAAACCTCGCCGGAGAGGTCCGCCGTGGTATGACCGAGAAAGCCACAAGAGGCGAAGCAATGGGAGGCGCCCCTCTCGGCTACACCGTTAAGGACAAAAAATTTGTACCGGACGAAAACGCCGATACAGTACGTTTTATTTATCAGTCTTATCTTTCGGGCCTTAACCGCAGGGAAATAGTGCAGGCGCTCAGTGCCAAAGGACTTAAAGGCGTCCGTGGCGGTGTTTTTTCTGACTACACGGTAAGGTACATATTGACTAATCCCGTTTACATCGGAAAGATTCGCTGGTCTACTGACGGCCACGCAAACTATAGCCGAGCTGATTATAACGGAGATAATGTCATGCTGGTCGACGGAAAACACGAGCCGATTATCGATCTTGCTACCTGGGAAGCCGTACAGAAGCGCATCGCAGAGAGAGCTGAGCCGAAGTATGTACGTAAGGAACATGACGTATATATGCTTAAAGGTCTTATCAGATGCGATGACTGCGGGAGCACGCTCGTAAGGCAAACCGTACAAAACAGCTTGCAGTGTTATCGCTATGTAAACGGATCGTGTAAGACGTCGCACTATATTTCTATCCGAAAAGCTGATAAAGCGGTGATTGAATACCTTGAAGATGTCGTAAAAACAAAGGCTTTTAAGATAGCACCGAAGGCCCCGCGTAAAGGCAGCATTAACCGCGACTGGGATAAACTTATAGCTTCAGAAAAGGCGAAGCTTGATCGTGCCCGTGAAGCGCTTCTGAACGGAGCATTTACGCCTGATGAATATAAGAATATTAAGGCAGGAATCGAGGAGACTATTTCAAAGCTCGAAGAAAGCAAAATGTCAGCTTCTTCCACTGTCGCTTTTGACGCCGACGCTTACGCAGATAAGGTTAAGAGCGTACTTGATATACTTAAGTCACCAGATGTAACCGGCGCAGTAAAGAATGAAGCCTTATCAACAATAGTTGATAAGATTGTGTTTTCCAAGCCTTCCAACGAGTTACTGTTTTATTTTAAGCCGTAACCATCACTTTTTTAACTCCGGCGACCCCGGAAGCCTCGACGGAGTGTACATTCCCGAGCTGCGCCTCGCATATACCGACGGCACAAGTCCGCACGTTCAGGAGCCCGTTTATCACGGCGTAGGCGGCAGATACATCGACCTCAGCGGCTTCTACGATACCGAGGGGCTTCGACGCGAGCGCGAAGCGATAATTCGGCTCACCGCAGCGTACAAGGCAAAATACGCGAGGGCGTATAAGCTCATCGAAAGCGCTAAAAGCGCCCACGAAGCACTCTCCCCTGCGCTCACCGATGACGAAAAGCGCGCTTGTATGCGAAGGCTCGACGGTATTCTATCCCGCGAAATACCGGATTCCGGCAAGACCGGCGGCGTGAAGCGGCGTTTTCTCGGCGCGATAAGCTGCCAGGGCTTTGTGGAGCTATACGGCACCGTTGAGGCGCTCTGCGACAGAGTCTATCTCTTCGACAACGGTCTCGGGGTTGGCTATGACTCGGTTGAGAAGTGCGCTGAGCGCGCGGAGAAAGCCGGATGGGACACTGTACGCCTCATGAGCTGGTTTGCTCCCGACAGATGCGCCGGAGTCATCGTTCCCGAGCTGAGGGCAGGCTTTATAGCCGGCGACCGGCGCGTTCCGTTCCCCAGTGCGGTCTACCGCAGACTTCGCCTCGACGCCGCGGCGTCAAGCTTGGCGCGAAGCGAGCAGCGCGAAGCCGATAAGCTGACAGATCTGATTCTCGACCAGGCGGTAACAACGCTCAAGGAGGCAAAGAGCCTGCACGATAAGCTTGAGGAGCGCTATAATCCTTACGTTGACTTCGACGGCGTGAGAAGCCTCGCGATGCGCGAGTGCGAGATGATTTTCGGGTAAAAAAATGAGGGCGGGAAAACCCGTCCTCACAATGCGTCGACAAAGTCTCCGCATCGAACATATTTTGCGCTCTCGGAGCGCAAAATATGACGCCTGCGGGCGGGTTATGCGACGTGAAGGGGCCTCTCGGCCGGCCCCTTCACAGAACCCCGCCTCCTTTATCCAACGCTTTTCCTTTTTGTCTACAGTCTGCGAGGGCGGGAAAACCCGTTCTCATTCATATTTTCTCATCTGAACGTGCGGTATGCCGTCCTCGAGGAACTCATCGTTCACGACCTTGAAGCCCTCGCGCGCGTAATAGCCGACGGCGTATGTCTGAGCTTCGAGGTAAAAGCCGCTTGGAGAAAATCTCTCGCGCGCAATTCGCAGTCCCTCGCTGAGTATCGCCGCGCCATAGCCCTTTTTGCGCTCGCGTGTGACTACCCTGCCGACCTGCACAACGCCCTCCTCACCATCGCGCGGAAAAAGGCGCAGATACGCGGCTATCACCCCGCTGTCCTCGATAAAGACGTGCAGGCTTCTGTAATCCACGCCGTCGAGGTCGAAGTACGGGCAGCTCTGCTCAACCACGAACACGTCCTGCCGCAGGCGCATTATCTCATATAGCTCGGTATTCGTAAGCTCAGAAAAGGTCTTTGCGCAGGTTTTCATCTGTAAAGCCGCTCCACCGATTTTCTGACGTCAAAGTAGATTTTTTCCTTATCAAGAGTCTTGTACTCGCCGTTCTCATAGAGGATTTTGCCGTCGACCATCGTCATGCAGACGTCAGAGCCCTGGACGGAGTAGCAGAGGAGTGCAAGAGTGTCGAGATTCGGAATAAGATGCGGCTTGTCAAGGTCGATTGCAGCGACGTCCGCCTTCATACCGACCGCGAGAGCGCCGGTATCCTCGCGCCCCTGCGCGTATGCGCCGTTTGCGGTCGCCATTCTGATTATGTCAACCGGTTTCATAATGGTCGGGTCGCCGGTGTAGCCGTTGTGTATGACCGCGGCGAGGTGCATCTCCTCGAGCATATCGAGGTTGTTGTTTGAAGCCGTGCCGTCAGTTCCGAGGCCAACCCGGATGCCCATATCGAGCATTTTCTGAACCGGCGCAAAGCCGCTTCCAAGCTTCATGTTGCTTGTCGGGTTATGGACTACTGATAACTTTTTCGCGCGAATAAGCTCCACATCCTCGTCAGAAAGCCAGATCCCGTGCGCTAAAAGAGCCTTTCCGTTGAGGCAGCCCAGCTTGTCGAGCCACTGAGTCGGAGTGCAGCCGTGGCGGGTAATGCACTCATCGTGCTCGCTTCTTGTTTCCGAAACGTGGACGTGCATGATAGCGCCCTTCTCATCGCAGAGCTCTCCGAGGCGGCGCGCGATGGACTCGTTATTCGTGTACTCCGCGTGAACGCACAGGTCGACCTTAATTCTGCCGTCATAGGAATTATGGTAACCGTCGAACAGTTCCACGCTCTCGCGGATGCGGAAGCTGTCCTCCCACCTCTCATCCGGAGAAGCCGCGACAACGGCGCGGGAGATATTCGCCTTCATACCCGCCTCGCCGACAGCCTCGCAGAGCATATGCGGGAAGAAATACATATCGGAAAAGCTTGTCGTTCCGGTGCGAAGCATTTCGAGCATCGCAAGAGAGCCGCCAACGCGCATATCCTCGGCGGTGAGCTTGTCCTCTATCGGAAAAATCTTGTTAAATAGCCAGTCCTGAAGCTTAAGGTCTGAGCCGACGCCGCGCAGAAGCGTCATCGCCGCGTGAGTGTGGGCGTTCACAAGTCCGGGAATGAGGAGTTTGTCCTTATAGTCGCGCGTCTCAGCGTACTTTTTCTCAGGCTCACTTTCTCCGATATAGTCGATTTTATCGCCCTCAACGCCGAGATACGCGCTCTCAAGAACGCTCATATCCGGCATAAGAATGGACGCATTTTTGAATAATACTGACATCGTTGCCTCCAAAAGCAGGTTTTTAAGCAAGTATAACACAAAATATTTCCAAATTACAGAGGTTTTCAAAAAATTCTCTTTAATTATTCTCTCGTTTGTGGTAGAATTATAGGGTTAAAAAGTAATTTCGGCGGTGATACCCTTGATAAACGCCTCGCTTATCGAAAAAACGCGCTCCGGAAGCGCCATTCGCGCCATGTTTGAGGAGGGCAAAAGGCTCGCTTCGCTCTATGGTACCGAATACGTCTATGATTTCTCCCTCGGCAACCCCTCTGTTCCCGCGCCTGACTCTGTCAAAACCGCGCTTGCGGACATTGTTGAGAACACCGAGCCTCTCGCGCTCCACGGCTATATGTCGAATGCCGGCTATGAGAGTACGCGGAAGGCTGTCGCTGACGATCTCAACCGCCGGTTCGGTACGGCTTTCAGTGCCGGAAATGTCATTATGACAGTCGGCGCAGCGGGCGGACTGAACGTAATCCTGCGAACGCTCCTCAACCCCGGCGACGAGGTTATAGTTTTCGCTCCGTTCTTCCTCGAGTACGGCAACTACGTTGAAAACTACGGCGGAGTCCTGAAAATCGTCGATACCGGTGAAGATTTCCTGCCGGACTCTGAGGCGCTCTATAATGCGATAAGCGGGCGCACAAAGGCGGTAATAATCAATAACCCCAACAATCCCACCGGCGCGGTTTACGATGAGGCGTGCATCAAGCGGCTCGCAGAAGCGCTTGACAGGCGCGGGCGCGAACTCGGAGAGAGCATCTACCTCATCTCGGACGAGCCGTACCGCGAGCTCTGCTACGACGGCGCCGAGGTGCCGTTTCTCACAAAATACTACCGCAACACCATCGTCAGCTACTCGTGGAGTAAATCACTCTCCCTGCCCGGCGAGCGAATCGGATATCTTCTCATTCCCTCGGAGTGCGACGAGGCCTCGCTCATCTACGACGCGGCGGTCATCGCGAACCGGATTCTCGGCTTTGTGAACGCTCCCGCTCTCCAGCAGAGGCTTGTTGAGCGCTGTTTAGGTGAGGAAACCGACCTTGAATATTACGATTATAACCGCAAGGCGCTCTACAAGGGATTGACCGACATCGGCTTTGAGTGCGTTTACCCGCGCGGGGCGTTCTATCTGTGGATGAAGAGTCCGGAGAAAGACGACAGAGCCTTCTGCGAGAGGGCAAAAAAGTACAATATCCTGCTTGTCCCCGGCTCCGGCTTCAAAAGAAGCGGATACGTCAGACTTGCATACTGCGTTGACCACGCGATGATAATGCGCTCGCTCGACGCCTTCAAAAAACTATTTACGGAGTACGATAACTATGGAAAACGAAACTAAAAAAGTAATGCTCTCCGGCATAAAGCCCTCCGGCGACCTCACCCTCGGCAGCTATCTCGGCGCCGTAAAGAACTGGGCGGAGCGCGCCGACCAGTTTGACTGCTACTACTTTATGGCCGATCTGCACGCTATAACGGTGCGTCAGAACCCCGCCGATCTCAGGCGGCGCACGCTTGAACAGCTCGCGCAGTATATAGCCTGCGGCCTCGACCCGGAGCGCAACACGCTCTTTGTGCAGAGCCACGTCCACCAGCACGCCGAGCTCGGCTGGGTACTCAACTGCTACACGATGTTCGGCGAGCTGTCGAGAATGACGCAGTTCAAGGATAAGAGCGCCAAGAACGCTGACAATATAAACGGCGGTCTCTTCACCTATCCGAGCCTTATGGCGGCGGACATTCTCCTCTACCAGCCGGACTTTGTGCCCGTCGGCGAGGATCAGAAGCAGCACGTCGAGCTCTGCCGCAATATCGTCCAGCGCTTCAACGGCGTCTACGGCGAGGTCTTCAAGATGCCGGAGCCCTATATCCCGAAGGTCGGAGCAAGGATAATGAGCCTCACGAACCCGACGTCGAAGATGTCCAAGAGCGAGAACGAGGACACGGGCAGGGTGCTCATTATGGACGCTCCGGAGGTCGTGATGAAGCAATTTAAGCGCGCGGTCACGGATTCCGACACCGAAAACTGCGTCCGCTACGACCCCGATCGCAAGCCCGGAGTCGCAAACCTCATGACCATCTACTCCTCAGTCACCGGAAAGACCTATGCCGAGATCGAGGCGGAGTTTGAGGGCAAGGGCTACGGCGCTTTCAAGCCCGCTGTCGGTGAAGCGGTCGTTGAGCTTCTCAGACCCATCCGCGAGGAGAGCCAGCGCCTCATTAAGGATAAAGCATACCTCGAGAGCGTGTACCGAGCCGGTGCCGAGAAGGCAGGTTACGTTGCCGAAAAGACCCTGAGAAAAGTCTACAAAAAGATAGGCTTCCTCCAGAGATAAAGGAAAGATTCTATGCAGATCGATATTCAGATTCTGATTTCTGGCGCGCTCGCGCTGATTGCCGCCGGAATCGTCAGCTTTATTACTACCCCCATCGTGCGTCTTTTTGCTCAGAAGGTCGGCGCGGTCGACGTGCCGAAGGACTCGCGCAGAGTTCACAATCACCCCATTCCCCGTATGGGCGGGCTTGCGATATTCATCGGCTTTGTGCTGAGCGTTGTGCTCTTTGCCGATGTGGATAATCAGATGCGCGGCATTCTGCTCGGCGCGGTCATTATTGTCGTAGTCGGCGTTGTGGACGATATTACTCCGCTTCCGGCGCTCCTCAAGCTCGTTATACAGATTGCAGCCGCGCTCGTCGCGGTCGCCTTCGGCGTGAGGATAGAATTTCTCGCAAACCCGATATGGTGGAGCGAGACTATGTATCTCGACCTCAGCTTCCTCTCGATTCCGATCACCGTGCTCTGGATCGTCGGACTCACGAACGCCGTCAACCTCATCGACGGACTTGACGGTCTCGCCTGCGGCGTATCGGCGATCGCCTCCATCGCAATGATGACTATCGCGCTTGCCATGGGTCAGTGGAACACTGCGGTTATACTTGCCGCTCTCGTCGGCGCGTGCTTCGGCTTCATGCCCTTCAACCTCAATCCGGCCCGCATCTTCATGGGCGACACCGGCGCTCTGATGCTTGGCTACGTTATGGCGTGCATATCAATAACCGGACTTTTGAAGTTCTATGCCATCATATCCTTCGCTGTGCCGCTGCTTGCGCTCGGCCTGCCGATTTTCGACACCGCCTTTGCGATAATTCGACGCCTTGCCCACGGTCAGAACCCGATGAGCCCTGACCGCGGACATTTCCACCACAGACTTATCGATATGGGTCTCAGCCAGAAGCAGGCTGTCGCCCTGCTCTACGCGATCAGCGCCATTCTCGGCTTTGCCGCCGTGCTCATCGCAACAAGCGGTGAAATGCGTGCGATCGTGCTCGTATTCGCCTTCTGCGTAGCCTTTGCCATAGGGCTTGCGCTTATGCGCTCTGTCTATCCCGAGCGCTTCGGAATAAAGGACGACGACGAGCCTCAGACTCCCAGCGAGCCCAGCAGCGAAGAGAAGGGCGAAGAGGATAAATAAGAACCTATATTAAAGATTTTCGCGGCGAGGATGATGAGTATTATCAGAAATTCCTCGTCGCGTGATTCTTTATAGAGATACCAAAGGAGCGCAAGCAGCACCAGATCGCCCATATCGAGCCCAAAATCAGGTCTTTGAGGCGGTCTCGGCGGGTGCGGCGGTTCTGGCGGCTCAGGCGGGCGCTGAGGCGGACAGCTCTCCGGCGGGTAATAGCCCGAGTAGCGCCTAAGCATCGCCGTTTTCCGTCATCGCAAGGCGCGCAAGCTTCGCCATACGCGCGAGCTTGACCGCGCTCATAAGCTCCTGGCGCCTCTCCGGCTTTAGATACGGCATAAGAGCGTCGAAGAGCTTCTCCTTCTCGTTGTCTCCGGAGTTAAGCGCGTTCACGATGCCCATCGCGCGGCTGAGGCTGTCCGGGTCGCCCAGGAGCTTCTCGAGTATGCCGTCCAGCTCATCCATTGGACTTCTTCCCTATCGCCGCGCTTATGGATTTCAGGAACCTCGCGCCAGCCTCGGTTTTTGAGATGCTCTCGATGGCGCTCTTCACCGCCGCCGTATCGCCGCGCTTTATCGCGCCGGCTATGTCAGCCTTCTCGAGGCTTTCCATCACCCTTCTGCCGTCCTCGGACTTTGCGGCGCGGGATATTTCGTCCTTGTTTTTCAACAGCTCCTTCGCCTCTCCGCTCTTCAAAAGGTCGTTTAAATCGCTCATTCTTACCCCTCCTCACGACAGTATATGAAAAATAAGAGAAAGGTTTACCATGAAAATCGTTATTTTTTCAGATTCCCACGGCGCCGTCGAACTCATGCGCACCGTTATCGAACGTGAAAAGCCCGACGCTGTTATCCACGCCGGCGACGGCCTGCGCGATATTAAAGCGCTTGAGGACGATTATCCGTCTGTTAAGTTCTTCTATGTTCCGGGAAACTGCGATTTCGGCTCCTTTGAGCCCGGCACGAAGATGCCGGTTATCGGAGGAAAGACCTTTTTCCTCACCCACGGTCACGGATACTATGTCAAATACGGGCTAGACAGCATAATAAACAACGCCTGCGCATCAGGCGCAGACGTTCTCGTTTTCGGCCACACACACGAAGCCTACTGCGGCAACGTGAACGGACTTCTCGTTATTAACCCCGGCTCCGTCGGCTTCGGTCACACCTACGGCGTTCTCACGCTCGACGGAAGCCGGATGTGGTACGAGGCTAAAAGCGTATAGGAGGATATTTGATGAATAACATCTGGTCAGCTAACGTGCAGGGAGTTATGACCCTTTATCTCAGCAGAAGGCTTCGGTTTGACGATTGCTTTTTCCCACAATACGGCAAATCGTTCGGGCTTGACCGGAGTAAGGATCTGAAAATACTTGAAATCGGCTGCGGTCCCGGCGCTCTTGCCGAAGCCCTGCACAGATGGTACCCACGTTCACATATAACTGCGATTGACAAAGACAGCACTTTTGTTGCGTTTGCTAAGAAAAATATAGAAGGCGTGACATTTCTCGAAGGCGATGCGACGCATCTCGGTTTTGAGGACGATTTTTTTGACGTTGTCATCTCTAACACCGTTCAGGAGCATATCGAGCCTCAGGCATTCTGGGGCGAGCAGCGGCGTGTTCTGAAGCCCGGCGGAGTGTGTCTCTGTCTGTCGTCGAGGAAGGGCTTGCAATGCACCTGCCATTGTTTGGAAATAACGGCGGAAGAAAAAGACTTCTGGGAGAGTGCTTCGCAGTCAGATTCCGTGCTTGAAAGACTCGGCGTAGGAAAATACAGATTATCAGAAGCGGAGCTTCCCGCCATTATGGAACTGTACGGCTTTACCGATGTTTCAACCGGTTACGCGATAATCGATCTTACGCCTGACGCGCCGAAATACTCTGCTCAAATGGCTGAGGCAATGATCGATGCGCTTCGGCAGAATGATCTGGAGGCTATACGTTCCATGCGTTCGCCCAATTCGCAAAGCGCTGTCGATGCAGTCAATTTAAAATACGATAACCGGCTTTGCCTCTATCGAAGCGGTATAAAGCAGTGGGATACAACGGTTTCAATTACGATGATAGTCCGGGGAATAAAAAACATCCGGGAGTGACCTTAGTCACTCCCGGATTTATTTACGCGTAAAGTAGTAAACCCCCGGCTATGCCGGGGGAAATAAAGAGCTTCGAGCGAGGGGAAGAGTAGACAAGAAAAAAGCTCCCTGCTATAGTGGAAGTGGTTTGCCGACCACACAACTACAATAACAGGGAGGTCTT
>JAFSJE010000052.1 GCA_017439425.1 Oscillospiraceae bacterium | reverse complement strand
TCTGAGCTCGTTGACTACCTCGACTACTACAATAATCGCAGGATCAAGCTAAAACTAAAGGGCCTGACACCTGCTCAGCACAGATACCAGACCCTTCAGGTCGCCTAATTTTAAAATGTCTAACTTTTGGGGTTCACTTCACACTGAATGAACCGGGGCGTTTTTATTCTTAATCGAAGAACTTATCGTGAATCGCCTGAACAGCCTTGTCGGCGTCCTCCTCGCGGACGAGGACGGAGACCTTGATCTCGCTTGTTGAGATCATATCGATGTTGATCTTCTTGGAGGCGAGCGCGTCGAACATCTTGGCGGCAATACCGCTGGTGAGCATCATGCCTGCGCCGACGATGGAGACCTTTGCGACCTTATCATCGAGGTCTATCGCGGCAAAGCCGAGCTCGTCGATGTGCTTCTCAAGCACCTCGATAGCCTTCTGCGCATCGGGGCGAGAGACGGTGAAGGTTATGTTCTGAACGCCGTTTCTGCCGAGGTTTTGAAGGATTATGTCGATGTTTATCTTCTCCTGCGCGAGGATGCGGAATACGTTGAACGCCATGCCCGGCTTATCCTCGATGCCGATGAGTGTGATCCTCGCTACGTTTGCGTCCTTTGCGACGCCACTGACTTCTGCCTGCTCCACTTTATTTGCCCTCCTGACTTTTGTTCCGGGTTTTCTCTCATAGCTTGAGAGCACCTCTAAATCCACGTTGTAGCGCTTCGCCATCTCGACGGAGCGGTTGTGCAGCACCTTTGCGCCCATGCTGGCAAGCTCCAGCATCTCGTCGAAGGTGATTTCATCGAGCTTTTTCGCGCCCTTGACCTTGTTTGGGTCGGCTGTGTAGACGCCGTCGACGTCGGTATATATCTGGCAGAGATCCGCGTGAAGCGCCGCCGCGATAGCAACCGCGGAGGTATCCGAGCCGCCGCGGCCGAGGGTCGTCACATCGTCAAATTTGTTGACGCCCTGAAAGCCCGTTACAAGCACCACCTTGCGCTGATCGAGCTCACGGCGGATTCTCTCCGCGCCGACGGATTTGATGGCAGCGTTGGAGTAATTTGAGTTCGTCTTGAAGTCGATCTGCCACGCCGCGAGGCTTATTGCCGGAATACCCATCGCCTGAAGCACCATCGCGCAGAGCGCAACCGACTGCTGCTCGCCGGTTGAGAGGAGCATATCCATCTCGCGCTTCGAGGGGTTGGACGAATACTCCTTAGCCTTTGCTATAAGGCCGTCAGTGGTCTTTCCCTGCGCCGACAGAACGGCTACGACGTCGTTGCCCTCCCTGTAAGCGTCGGCGATTATTCCGGCGACCCGGCGCATTTTTTCCGGATCGGCAACGGACGAGCCGCCGAATTTCTGAACTATAAATGCCATAAAAATCTACCTGCCTTAAAACTGTATCTTTCTCTATATTATATTCCTCAGTCGAGGATGCGGAACTTCGATCTGACGTCCATTCCCGCGAGCTTCTCATCGAGCTCGTTCTCACTCATCTCCGGCGTTGCGAAAGCGTACTCGCCGGGGCCGGCTCCGGGATACTCACCCGGGTATGAGATAAGTCTGAGATCTCCGAAAGCCTCTCCGATCGCCTTCAGACCCGAGCCGGTGCGTATATACCAGCGGCTCACAAGCTCGCTCGCGGGCACAACGTAGCCCTCCTCCGCCTCATCCCAGCCGAGGTATTTGCGGCTCTTCATATGCTTGACTGCGTCGATGATATCTGCGACCACCGCGCTCGCAGTCGGAAGCTTGCCCGCTCCCGCGCCGTAGAACATGCACTCGCCAATGGCGTTTCCGTGGACTACGATGCCGTTCATAACGCCGTCGACGTTAGAGAGAAGACTCGTCTTTGAAATAAGATGCGGCGCCACGTATGCGGCAATCCTGCCGAGCGGCATTTTGTAGGCTCTGCCGAGGAGCTTTATCTTATAGCCGAGGCGCCTTGCGTACTCGACGTCAGCGAGCGTTACGGAGCTGATGCCCTTTCTGCCGACGAAGTCGGGGTTTACATTCTTGCCGAAGCACAGGTCTGCGAGGATGCAGATTTTTCTCGCGGCGTCGATGCCCTCGACGTCAGCCGTCGGGTCAAGCTCGGCGTAGCCGCGCTTCTGCGCTTCCTTAAGTGCGTCCTCAAAGGAGGCGCCGTCCTGCACCATACTGGTGAGAATGAAATTCGTAGTGCCGTTCAGAATACCATATATCTCGTCGAGCTCGTTTCCGGTGAGGCACTGGGTAATCGGGCTGATAATCGGTATTCCGCCGCCGACGGAGGCCTCAAAGAGGTAGTTTAAGTTGCGCTCGCGCGCGATGGAGATAAGCTCCAGGCCGTGCTTCGCTACAAGCTCCTTGTTGGAGGTGATGACGCTCTTGCCGGCAAGCAGCGCGCGCTTAGTGTAATCGTATGCGATCCTCGCGCCGCCAATGGTCTCGACGACGATGCTGACCTCCGGGTCAGACTCAACAACGGAGAAATCCTTTGTAACAAGGCTCTCAACCTCCGTGCCGGAAAAGTCGCGGATATCCACGATATATTTGACCTCGATCTCCTCAGCCGCGTTGTGGGCGATTTCTATGCGGTTCTTGTTGAGCACCTCATAGACGCCGCTTCCGACGGTGCCGAAGCCGAGAATTGCAATCTTTATCATCAGTATCACCCTATATAAGAATTTGTCGCGTAATATGATACCATATTTCGGGTCAGAATTTCAACACTTTTATTAATTAAATTGCAAAATAATGGGGCGGATTCTCTCCGCCCCTTCAATGCGTCGACAAAGTCTCCGCATCGAACATATTTTGCGCTCTCGGAGCGCAAAATATGACGCCTGCGGGCAAGCTATGCGACATGAAGGGGCCTCTTGGCCGGCCCCTTCACAGAACCCCGCCTCCTATATCCAACGCTTTTCCTTTTTGTCTACAGTCTGCGGGGCGGATTCTCTCCGCCCCCTGCATTACCTTATTTTCCGGCACTCGAGATAGTAGCGCTTATCCCGCGCGTGACCAATCGAGAAGCTCTTTTTCGGAAAAACGCCGTCGCGCGCAACAGTCTCGAAAAGATCGCACTTTTCGATAGTCGGCATCAGTATTCCGAGGCTCTCCTCCGCCTCCGTCAGCGCGATGAGGCTCTCCTCATCGTGGATATAGTCGAGCGTGCCCTCGTAAACGGACTCATACTCCTCGAGCATATCCTGCATTATGTCAACCATTTTGCCGAAGCTCTTACCCTTAAGCCGCATTCTGCCGACCTTTTCGCCGCCAATGACGATGGTGACCTCGCGCCCATCCGGGCTCAGAAGCTTATCGCGCATCTCATCGTAGAGCTTCCACGGGTCGACGCCGAACATTATGCGGTGAATGGGCTCGAAGCGAATGCCGTCGTCGTAGACGTTGCCTGCCTCGCATAGCGCAAAGCGCGCCGGGTGATTTTCGATCTCCTCGGGGCTGAGCCCGGCTCTGAGCTTGTTCCAGAGCTCCTTTGCCGCGGCGAGGGAGTGATTCCCGTCGCCCACGATGAACTTCGGGTCGCCGGAGAGCGCGTCAAAGCGCGCGGAAAGCTCTCTCGCCCGCTCGCCCTCGATAAGTCTGCCGGTGATGTGACCGCCGCCCTCCATAAGGTCGAAGTCATAGACTATCGGCAGCGAGGCGCGCATTTTTGCAATCGGCTCTATGACGCTCCTCTCCTTATCGTCGATGAGGAGCAGCGAGTGCGGAAGCTCCAGCGCCGCGCAGTCGCGTATCAGCATTCTCGCGGGCAGGCGCTCAGCGACAGTGCGCTCTGATGAGCGGACAAGCGTTTTCGCACCGTACTGGAAATTATATTCCTCGAGGTCGACCATGCCGACAACGCCTTTTCGCACGCCGCCTGAAACGGAGCGCTCGACGTAGATATAGGAGTCACGCAGGAGAGTGAATATATCGCCCGCGAGATAATCCTCCATCGCCTCGCCCGCCCGCCTCGCAGCGTCGAGCGCCGGCTCATCGTTCAGATGTGCCTCCGGCACAATCATGTTGAGAGTGCTCGGGCGATTACCGACGAGCGCGCGAACCCTGTCCCAATACTCACGCTCGGAGGTGAACTGATCGCACGCGATAACGCTCCAGGCGTGCATATCCGCCGCCTTCGGTATTAAAATGTCAGCCGGTCTGAAAATCGGTTTTCCCATAGCATCGACCTCGTTTTCATTTTAATTATTCTAACAGTATTATGCCCTTTTGTCAATTCTTGCACTTGCGGAGCGGACGCGGAAATGCTATAATAAAGTTATGGAGGGGGTATTTATATGAAGCGAATCATAATAGCAATCAGCCGTCAGTACGGCTCCGGAGGCGCCAGCGTAGCAAAAGCGCTCGGCCGCGAGCTCGGCATACCCGTCTACGAGCGCCAGCTCATCGAGCTTGCCGCGAGCAAGGCCGGCCTCAGCCCCGAATACATCGACTCACTTGAGGAGACCGCGTCGCGCTCATTTCTCTTCAACCTCGTTTCGACCCACTCTCCCGGCTCACTCGTTCCGCAGTATGATATTCCGGTCTCCTTTTCAGCCTACGCCGCTCAGGCGACGGTTATCAAGGAGCTTGCCTCCAAGGGCAGCTGCATAATCGTCGGAAGGTGCGCGGAATATATACTTCGCGACGACCCGGACTGCGTAAAAATCTTCCTCCGCGCCGACGATATGAGCCGCATAAGCCGCGTTATGGAGCGCTATGGGCTCGAGCGAAAGGACGCCGAAAAGCGCCTCAAGAAGATGGACAAGGGCAGGTCGAATTTCTACCGCAGCTTCACCGGTGAAACCTGGGGCGACGTATATAACCACGACCTGTGCATAAACACCTCCGTCACGGGAGTGGACGGCGCGGTCGACACCATCCTCGCGTTCCTCAAGAGCACGAAAAGACTGTAATAATATATAGGGCAAGACCGCACAATTCGGTGCGCGCGCCTTGCTTGCATATTGTTCCGTCATATTGTCCGAAAATCCTCGGAAATACATAAAGTATTTCCTTGCGGTTTTCAGCCAATCTGACAAAAAATCTGACTTCGCAATCCGCACACATGAATTATGCGGTATTGCCCTAGACCTCTAAAGGGCGGGTTTTTCCCGCCCTTTATTTTATGTCTCCTTCTTCGCCTGAGTTCCGTAGTAGAAGGCTATCACAACGGCGTAGATCGTCATAAAGTTGTCCGTTACGCCTTGTGTGACGGAGAGGTAGCCAAAAACGAGCGTAAGTATCAGTGTTACGATGCTCTTGACCGTGAGAAGTCTGTCCATCCATTCTCTCACCCTGTCACCGCCCTTTTCACCATTATAGCCGCCTGCGCGCGCGTGGCGAACATCTCCGGCGCGGTGCCGTCAGTTATGCCGAGGCTTTTCGCCTCCTCGAGCTCCTCGCCCGCCCACTCAGGCGCAGGCTTTTGGCTGAGGTACTCGGAAAGTCTTTTGTAAATCTCTTCGCCTGTCAAGATTTCCTCCCATCTTATAAATGCGGTCACGTCCGTAATTCTGCGCGCTGCGCGCATGACCTCGCCGCCGTTTGACCTGTCGGAGGGCGAGGTGTTGCCCTCAATGCAGGTCACCGTCCTATCCGTAAAGCTCTCTACGATGCCGGTGTGTCCGAACGAGAATATTGCGATATCCCCCGGCGCCGGAGAGGAATTTATCCTCTGCGGCGCATTTTGTCGAAACCATCGCAGAAGCGTGGAGCAGCTCGCGGTCTTATACGGCAGCGGCTCGCCGCTCATATAAAAGCACCACTGCACAAACGCCATGCACCATGGGTACGCGTCGCCTGAAACGCGGCGCAAATAGTACCAGTCGTTGTACTTGACTTCATTCGAGCCGGGCGGCGATTCAAACACGCCGATCTCGCCTCTTGCGACCTCAAGTGCCGTCATCGGCCGCTCCTTATCTCGTCAAGCTCGTGGTATATATTCTTGACGTCCTTCTCAAGCAGAGGGACGCGCTCTGCAAAGTTATTATGGCGGTCCACCTTCTTTTCAAGCTCTGCGACCCTGTACGCCGTGAGGCGAAAGCCTCCGTAGGCTCCGGCGCAGGTGCCGAGAAAGGATATCGCCGCCACTATAATGCTGCTCCAATCCATTATCTCGCGCCCCCTCCACTGACCGCCCGGACGTCTATAAACTGAATGGTCGCAGTTTCCGTCGCGCTTTCTGATGTGAGCGCGAGCCTGAAATGGCTCGCCTTTCCCGCCTTCAGACGTACTCTGCGCGTTATCGGAAGCGTGGGCGCGTCCGATTCTACCCTCACTTTTCTCGTCTCGCCGGAGTTTGTGATAACAGAAACGCTCACAGCCGCCTTCTCTCCGCCGTTCAGCGCAAGCCAGAGGCCGAGAACGCGTTTGAAGCGGTACTCGCTCCCGAGGTCTGTCGCTCCGGATTCCCAGCGGCAGGCTATTGCCTCTCCCTCGTCGTCGCAGTAGGCGCGGCTCAGGAGCCTGATATGTCCGTCGCGCGTGCCGAAATATACAAGGCCGTGGAAGCTGATGAGCTCCGTGGCGTCTATGTTCGTGTACAGATACCACGCGTCTGCGGCGGTGTTGTGAACAAGGGCTCTTCCGTCCGGCGAGATGACGTAGTACTCTCCGGAGTATTTATCGTAAAAGGTGCGAACGGAGTCCATCGGGAATGTCGAGAGCGTTCTCTTCACCCTGTCCGAGATGCTTTTTGCATTGCGGTAAGAGCCGGTGAGCGCAGCGCTTGTCCACTCCATTATCGCCCCTCCGTCCGGCGTGCGCGGGTGGTTGTTGACGATGAGTGCTTCGCCGTAAGCGTCGCAGCCGACTGAGCGGTTCATCGGCGAGACCGAAAAGCCGTTTCCGTCCGGCGAGATGACCCACGCCGAGCCCTTTTTGAAGCACAGAAGTCTGTCGTAATGGCGCACAAGCGCCGTGACCGGAGTATTCGCGTCGCCAACGAAAAGCTCGTTTCCGGGTGGAAATGAGTCGGCGCGCGCTCTTCCGAGCGTATCAAATCCGGAGTAAATGATTCTGTTCGTGCCATCGCCGTAGAGCATCACTCTCGCGCCTTTCGAGCCGGAGAAAATCTCAGCGCAGCGCATCTTCGCCGCCGAGCCGTCGGTTATGTAGTCCGGATTGCCCTCCTCGTCCGGGTCTGTGGGCGGAACGTAGGGCGGATACGCCTCAACGGGCGAAACTGACTCGCCGTCCCACACCTTGTACTGGCCTCCGGCGAGGATATACAGCTTATCCTCAAAGCCGAACAGATTGATATTTCCTGCGGTGATGACGGAGCCGAGCAGCGTTCTCCCGAGATTTCCCCCGTCGCCCGAAAGCTCCCAGAGGCAGCCGTTGCACGCCGCAGCGATGACCTCCCTCCCGCCGACGATGCCGGTCCACAGTCCCTTTACCTCAACGTCGCTCATATCGTTCGGCTCTATGCCGAGCGTTCTGAAATGCCAGAAATACTCCGTCTCCTTCCATATATCTACCTTGAGCCAGAGGCTCCAGAGCGGAGTATCGGTGGTGGAAATATAGTTATTGTGGCTGTTGTTCAGCCTGATTTTTCCGATATGCCCGTTTTTCGCCGCCTTCGCGAGAAAATCCGCTTCAGTGGGCTTCGCCCCCTCCTTTGCAAAGAAGAATACCGGTCTGTCATCCTCCCCGAGTAGGGTAAACTTCGTGCCGTTCATGGCGCTGAAATCTCCGTTATTGATTATCTGCGGGTTTGTGCCGACGTACTCTGTTCCGTTCCAGAGAAGTGAATCGTACTGTATGAGCCAAAGGTAAACGTAGTCCGACATATACCCGCTCCAGTCGTCCCTCGCGCCGCCCGCAAACCGAGCCTCCCTCGTTTCTATCTTCGCCCGCTCCGAGGCTTCAACGCTTTGAAGCTGGGAAACGGGAACGGATATCGTCTCGCCCGTCACAATGTCGCCGGCAGTGTCGAAATACCAGCCCGTGTGGCTCGCGGCGCTCTCATAGTCCGCGTCGAGCCTCGTTCCCTCGAGCGTAAGAGTATCATAAGCCGTCGCCTCGACTCTCGGATAGAGCCGGAGTACCTTTTTCGGCTCGCCCCAGGCGTGAATCGTTCCCGCTGTCTCGGTCACAACGGCGCGGTAGCTCTGCGAGAGCACTACTGCGTTGCGGCTGCCCGGGCGCTTCTGAAGTGAGCCTCCGTCGGTTATGCGGAAGTTTTCACACCTTTCGCCCTCGCCGCTGCGCAATACAGCGCCCGTTTCATTCATTCCGAGCCATTTATTTATCGAGAGTATGCTCTCCTGCTTCATTTCAGTATTTTTCGCCATACTTCACCAGTCGTAAACGCCGTAGATATCCTCGATCTGTTCCTCCGCCGCAGGAGCGTGATCGGCATACCAGTCTCTCATCTCCTCATATCTCGTCTGGAGAAAGCCTGCGGAGGCCGGGTTTTCGTCATGAAGAAGCGCAGCGGCAAGGCCGTAGGGCAGGATGCCCGCGGCGTAGCTGTCGTCCACGTCCTCGACTATATCCTCGAGGTCGTCAAGTATGCCGTATTCGCCTCTTTTTCCCGCGATCCTCCGCGCTTCCTCGGCGAGGGAAGAGATCATCGACGGAGCGCGGCGCGCGTATATCTCCGTATCGGCGGAGTACGCGCTGCCCTCCTCGTCGAGCTCATCTATGAGCGCCATGGCGCACTCAAAAATCTCCCCCGCCGTAATCATCAGCCGTTACCCGAGGGCTGTGCGGTGGAATAGACGGCATAGATGCCGTTTTTCAGCGCGTCGATAACGAAGCAATCATGGAGAATGCGTCCCTGAACAACGCTGCCGTCAACAGTTGCGTCGTCCTCGATAACGCGGTAGGTTTCGACCTTGACGGGCGCGACGGCGCAGCCCTTGCGGACGATCATGAAGTTCACGCCGGTGGGAAGATAGTCGTCAGGCACGATGCGGAGCTGGGTGCCGTCGATAACGCCGACAGTGCCGTTTACGATGGCGTCATTGGCGGCGACGTCGGAGTTGTAGAGAACTCCCGCGAGCTTGAGCTTCATGGCGTTAGTCTCGCCGATGAAGAGAACTCTGCCGGACTTGGGAACGCCCGCGTTGGACATGGCTACGCCTGCGGCGAAGATCTCTGAGATGATATTCGCGTCGGTGATCGTTACGGAGTACTTCTTTCCTCCGGCGCCGGCGGCGAGCTTCGCGAGGCGGTACTTATCGACGTAGGGGATGATCTTTTCCTCGGTGGTCTGCTTGAGGATAGCGGAGGCGCTCTTGATCATCATCTGGCTCGAGCTGTTGCCCTTGTCGATGGTGGCGTTGAACGCCTTGTCGTCGGCAACGCTCATCTCCTGCATGGTGTCGCCAAGCTCGGTCATGGGGCCGAAGCGGTTGACGCCAGCCGCCGCGGAGGCGTTGTAGTTGTTGAGATCGGGGCTCTGAACGGTGTATATCTGAAGGGTCTTTACGCCGGTCCAGTTGTAGCGCTCGTTGAAGAGGCCCTCGGTGCAGCTGTCCTTGTGGAATTTCTCGACTACCTTGTCGGATGCTTTTGTTGCAAGATTTATGCTCATTTGTTTTTTCCTTTCTTAATTAAATTATATATATGTAAACACCGTAAAGGTGGAATTTTCTGAGGCGAAGGCGCCTCAATCAAAGCCACGCCTCGTCAAAGGGATCATATGGCTTCTGCTGGGATTCTGTGTGGCGCGTGCCGGTGCTTCGCGCGAGATTAAGCTCGTTCTGCTCCATGATTTTGAGCTTCATTCTGAGCTCCTCATTCTCGCGGCGCATAAGCTCAAGTTCGTCGGGCTGCGTTTCCTCGTTTTTTTCCTCAACGACCGCTTCCTTAGTTTCCTCCATGCTCATCACCTCCTCCGATCTCATTCATAAGTCCGCTCTTATCCGGAATATATCCCTCCGGAATGCGCCTCAGATACTGTGCGAGCGTGATGTGACCGTCCGTGAGAAGCTTGTCGAGCGTCTGAAGCCCGGCTATCTCCGAAAAATAAGTGCTCGCGCCGACCTCGATCTTCACGCTCCACGGTCTCGCTCTCAGCTCTCCGAAGTCGAACTCCCGCTCATTCTCTCCGTCCCATACCCTTCTCACGCCGTAGTAGCCGGCGATGAACTCGAGATACACGCGCATAAGGCTCTCGACGGCGCGGCGTAGATTCTGCTTCGTCAGCTCATTCGGCGTCGCTGCCGCGCGCTGGAGCGCGATTATCGCAGAGGTGTTCTCGGGTCTGACGTCACCGAGAGCCGCTGCCGATGCGCCGAGCGAGCGGTTTGTCTGTTCGATCGCCATCTCAAGGAACTGCGCTATCTGCGGGCTTACCTGCGCGGGATCCATAATGCGCGCAACGCTGTTCATATCGCCGCCCTGTACGCCGATGGCGGCGCCAACGCGGTTGTCCCACTTCTGAATGCGGGTCTTGTCGTATATGACCTTCGGGTACGCGGTCGTCATCAGGCTCAGTGCGCTCATCGCCCACGCCTTGTTGATAAAGATCTGATTCGGAATGAGTCCCGATATCATCGCCTCGCCGTGGTAGGAATCCGTCACCTTGTCCCACTGCAGCCACGTTATCGGATAGCGGCGTATTCCGAGGTCAAACTCAGGCCTGATTACCGACTCGCCGCAGCTCTCAAAGCCGTGGATGCTGCCGTCCGCAGCTCTCCAGAGTGTCAGAAGCACGGTGCATTTGTCATCGCTGCGCTCGGGCGCTATCTCCTCCGCGCGCTCAGCGCCGTACTTTGCCGCCCGCTCGCGCACTCTCTCTGGGCTCTCGCGGCTCTCGATGATGATATACGGCTGGGTCTCGACCTCGCCGTCGTTGGGATTTCCAAAGAAAACGCGCGTGTTCTCTATCAGCTCGCTTCTCACGGCTCCCATCCTGCCGTCACCGAGCGAGATTGTCGGGTCCCACCAGCTGTAAAGGCAGCCATCGCCGCGCACAGCGGCGTCTCTCGCAAGCGAACGCGCAAGATTAGAAAGCTCGTTTACCTCCGCAAGGGCGTTGAGCTCATTATTCAGCACCTTCGCCTCAAAGCGCGTTTCCTCATTCTCCGCGGCGCCTGCGATAGGCGAAGCCATGACCGCGAGCGCGTCGGAGGTGATGCTTGAAACGACGAACAGCACGTCGCGCTTCAGAATATTGAACACCGGCGTGGGCAGACCGTTTGCCTTGACTCCCTCCCACTGCTTGCCTATGAAAAAGCTCTCGTTCGTGCTGACGGTTTCGGTGAGATTAACGGAGTCGTTATACTCCCGTCCCTTCTTCCACAGCCTCAGCACTCTCTCCGGCGTGGGTCTGAACGGCGCGTCACTCATTCTTCATCGCCTCCTTCGCACGCTCGAGGTCGTAGCTTAGTATCTCAGCCACCGCCTCGGAAAATTTCTCGAGCTTCTCCTCGCTCACGCTCTCCTCATCCCTCTCCTCAAGCCTCGAAAGCCGGAAGCCGATAAGCACCTCGCCGAGGGCAAGAATTGCGAGAGCAATCCATAAATAAACCATTTTCTCTCCTTTCAGTGCAGTAAAAAATCCATATACTCGTCCTTTTCCGGCTCCTCGACAATCTCCGCCGGAAGATGGCGCGATACGCAGTAGTAGCGCACAGCGTCAACTGCGTGGGTCACTCCGTGCGGCTCTCTCGCGCAGTCGGAGGGGTTCTCCGCGTCCGCCTGGATCGCCTCGAGGTCGGCGTAGAACCTCCCGCAGGAGCGGAAGAAGCGGAGCTTCGGCAAGCCGTCTGTGCCGAGGCTCAGAGCGTCCTTGACCATTATGTGACCCGCTACTCTGTCGTTGTCCGCCTTTGTCAGCGGCACCCCGCCGATGGCGAAAAGCTCCTCCATAGTCCTGCCGGAGTCCTTTTGGCGGCTCCACAGATCCGGCGGCGCGAAGGTTGCGGATATTCTCTCGCTCTCCGGCGTTCGCAGTCTTATTTCCCGCGCCGCCTCGGATACGATGAGCCCCGGCATTTTCAGCTCGCGGTAAATATAGCTTCTCCCGTACTCGTCCACCGCTGCCCAAAGGCATGCGAGCATATCGAGCCCGTAGTCGATGGCGCGGTAGCGCGTCCAGTGCGCCGGAATCGGGAAATCCTCGACCCTGTGAAGGCTCTCCCGAAGCTCCGAGAAGTAGTTGCCGCCCAGCGCGTTCCAGTCGCCGTAGCGATACGCCCGTCTGAGATCCTCCGGCATCGACTCAAGCAGTCTCAGGTACCCCGGGCTCGACTCCATGAGATAGCTGTTGTCCTCCACCGTCGCCGGAATGAACTTGTAGTCCTCATCGCGCTCGCCGTCGCGGTACTCACGGTCGATAAAGAGCCGCTTGACCCACGCGTGCCCAACCCCGCCCGGGTTGCAGGTGAGATACATCCGCCGCGGCACGCGGCTCACTCCTCGCAGGCACCCGCCGAGGTAATTGAACGCCCGCTCGGAAAACTGCGTCGCCTCGTCGATGAAAATCCAGTCAAACTCCTGTCCCTGATACTCCCGCTCACTCAGCTCGCCCTGCCAGTGTCCGAATTTCAGATAGCTTCCGTTCAGAAAATCTATGTAGTGACCGGCGGCATTGTACTTCGCCGCCTCCTTTGGAAGCATCGCGAGCGTCGGCCGGATGTGATTTTCCGTCAGCTCCGGATAGGTCTTGCGCATAACGAGTATGCGGATGCCCGGGTATCTCAGCGCGCCGCCCACAGCCTTCACCCTCACCGCCCACGTTTTTCCGCCGCCCTTCGCGCCGCCATATGCGGTGTATAGCGCTCTCGATTGGAAAAACTCCCTCTGCTTCGGGTTGGCAACGCCCGGATTCCACGTCGCGTCAGTCAAAGGCGTCACTCCCCACGCCGTCGAGCACGACCCTCAGCGTGGTCGTCTTGTGTCCGTCCTCGCTCTCACCGCGCAGCTCCTTGATGTTGAAGGTCGAAAACGTCGCCCACTTCGGGTCGCCGAGTCCTTTCTTGATCCAGAAGTATGTGCGGTACTCATCGAGCCTCAGCACCGCCTCTCTCAGCGGCTTGCCCTTCTCCCCCGAGCGGAGGATGTCGAGCTCCTCCTCGCTGAGGCCGAGCTTTTTGCGAACGATGAACGCCACCGGCGGCTCATTTTCCTCGTCGCAGTAGCGGATGAGCCCGTCAATGAGCTTCTCCAGCTCCGCGCCCGAGATACTCTTCATCAAATCTCCCCTTTCCTGAAACGAAAAAGGAGCTGTACCCGTCAAGGGCACAGCTCACTGAGATTTTCGCTATCGAATTATGGCTGAATTATATCATACTTTTGAGATAAAATCAAGGGTAAAACAGCGTTAATTTTTTATCGTTATGTTGACATACTAAAATAGTATAAAATATCGGTAATAGTTTTTGTTTTTCTCAACTTATTGTCCGATTTTGTTCATAAATTTTATTTTTTGTTCATATATTCCTTGTTATTTTGCCGAAATTATTGCATTCGCCGTCGGCATTTTGTCTCCACCTCTCCAAAAAGCGCCACAGAGAAGGTTTTGTTCACAATTTGTTCACACATTCCGGAAAAACGGTGCTAAAATAGCCGAAAACCGAGAGGAACTCGGTTTTACAATCTTGAAAGGAGCTGCAAAAATGTTCGGACTCACCTATATGATGCGTTACAAATCCAATACGCTGCCGGTTGAACCCAAGAAAGTTTCCATGCTTCGTCCGAGCCTTTTCGCCGGAAAGAATCACAACCGTACGGAAAAGTCAGGCCGCAGGAAGCAGACCGTAATCGGCTGATAAATTGAATATAGACGCGATCGCCGCCGGAGCAGATCCCCCGGCGGCGAATATATAAAAATAGTACTTTACAAATCGAAAATCTATGCTATAATGTTAAAGCTACGGGCTTGTAGCTCAGTTGGGAGAGCGCACGGTTCGCATCCGTGAGGTCGAGAGTTCGAATCTCTTCAGGTCCACCAAAATGGAATTATCCGAACTTGTTTCCGATAGGCGGCGGGTTCGGATTTTTCATTTTTCGGACAGCACAATAAAAGAGTAACCGCGCTAAGTTTGTGGCAGAACTTTATCAAATTTACCTCTCTCTTCCGAATGTGCAGCTTTTGCAAATCCTGACTTCACTATCTGTTCCTGTGTTAGGAACAACCGTCTTAGTAGCTTATTATAATATAAATTAAATCAGTTTTGTGTTTCCAGCTTTCTATACTATTCCCATCTAATCTATCAAATGGAGGTAATTATGAAAATCACAACCTTTAACCCTCTGATTATATCCCCAAACGCCGAGGCCGTCATCACGCTTTTTGAGGAGCTCGGCTTTGAAAAGCGCCACGCACCCATAGTGGACCGCGGCACCGGATCAGTTCAGCGCACCAGAATGAAGGACTCAAACGGCTTTTGCGTCGACATCTCGCAGGTTGACTCTATCCCGCGTGACATGACCGCCATGCGTATGAACGTGGATTCCATCGATGAGGCGTACGCTCTGCTCACCTCGCGCGGCTTCAAGCTCGCTCCCGGCACCGAAGAGGTCAATCCGAAGAACGCCCGGGCGATGCTGTTGGTCTCACCGAGCGGCTTTGCGATCGAAATAATCGAGCACATCAAATAATTAAGCGGGGTTCATGTTGAGACTGATATGCTCCCTCTGTGAGAGACAGTGAAAGATAAAACTGTCATCACAGAGGGCAATGTCATTAAGATAAGATGACAGGAAATAATACCTCGTATTCTTACAAGGGTACGGGGTATTTTTTGTAAGAAAACGCAAAAAAACTTGACAAATAAAATGTACGGCCGCTTTACTGATTTTCTAAATCAGTAAAGCGGCCCTTGTAGTTAAAGATATATGTACGTCCGAGGCTCATGACCACCTTCTCTGCGCCGATATTCTCCTCGATTTTGACGTTAATATTCTTCATGATCTCTGCGCGGCTGTCATAGTCCCTGCCCTGAAGCAGAACAACGAACTCATCGCCGCCGACGCGGTAGACAGGGCTGTGCTTGAAATACTCGCAGAGCATATCGCACGCGGCACGGATATACTCATCGCCCGCCTTATGGCCGAGAGTATCGTTGATCTTCTTAAGCCCGTTCACGTCACAGACGATAACGGCGAAGTCTTCGACCTTGCGGGTGCATTATCCTTAATAAATATTTCTCCTAAGGATAAAATTACCTACAAATATTACAGTATTTTATATTGTACATCTATCTTCACAGAAAAGAAGCAAAAAATATCTTTATCTCGTCTTTCTCTTTGCTCCGAGATAAACTCCCAGCACAGCCATAAGCAAAGCCGTTACAATAAGGGCGGCGAGGAAAATATCCGCGCTGGGCAAAAACGATTCTGTACCGTCGCCGTTAACCACCTTCGGTGCGTCTCTCAGCACCCATGCGCCGATAGCCGGGCCAACTATACCCGGCACAAGCACCTGCGAAATTATGCGCAGTCCCTGAAAGCGTCCGGCGCGATTTTCCGGCGTTTCGTTGCGTATTTTCGTACCGAACACCGCCATGCCGCTGAGATAACCGCTCATCATGAGCAGCGAGCCTATGAATACCGGCACTCTCATCGCAAGACCCTCGGCATTGATAACCGCCGGCACAAGCCACAAGAGCAAAAATCCGGCAAAAAGCATACCCAGTGCCGGTAAAACCGTCCGCTCAAAGCCGTATTTATCCGTAAGTCTGCCGTAAAACGCAGTCACCACGGCGGCAACTATTATCGCCGGCGCCATAATAAGCACATAATCCGCCATTTCAAGCGTCTTTTCATAGTAGATTATGAGATAGGGCATATAAATCTGAATTGCGATGTTGAATACAACAAAGCCCACGAGCGCAAGGTAAAGCCTTGCGTTCTTTTTTATAACATCCGGGCGGAAGCCATAGAGGATCGTCGCAAAATAACCCAGCGAATCAGCCCGGCTGAGCGGCGGCTCGTCGATAATGAAAAAGCCGAGAACACCGATAGCAAGCACAGCTCCGCCGATTATGGAATATATTACAGTCCAGCTCTCCGCTCTGTCCAGATCGAAGCTCATAAAGCCGCCGAACACAACGAGGATCGAAATGAGTGGCATCATGGAATTTATGCCCTCTGCTGCGCCGCGATTAGTATCATCTGTGGAGTCGGTAAGCCACGCATTGAACGCTGCGTCATTTGCCGTAGAGCCGAAGAAGGTCATAACGCAGTCCATAATAATGACAAGCGAAATGCCCACCGACGCCGCATTGACAGCCGAGCCGAACACAGCGCCGATTATATCCGCCCTTATAAAGGCAAAGGCGAGAATCGAGATGCCCCACGCAATATAGCCGAAGCACATCATCACCTTCCGCTTGCCTATTCTGTCGCTGAGTGCGCCCATAAGCACAGTCGTCACGGTTGCCGCCGTGGCGGAAGCGCCCACCATTACGGAGATATCCGCCGCAGAGGCGGCGAACATCTTATATATGAAAACATTGAAGTACATATTCTCAACTACCCACGCTATCTGCCCCGTAAGTGAGAAGATAACGAGAGACAGCCAGAATTTACGGGATTTTTTCATATCAGCACCCCTGTCTGAGATAATCCATCGCAACGGCGGCATAGAGCGCAGCGCCGGTCACAAGCGCGCTCTCGTCCACGTCAAAGCGCTCGTTATGCACCGGAACGCAGGTTTCAGGTCTTGACTTATCCGATGAGCCGACTAGCGCATAAGTACCGGGCGCCACCTGCTGGAAGAAGGAGAAATCGTCGCCGCCATAGCTTTTTTCGCGCTCTGTAACTACCCTTTCTGCGCCGAAAAGCTCCCGGGCAACACGGCAGACGTCATCTGTCACGCCCTCGTCATTTATCACCGCCGGACTCGGGCCATCGTAGACGACCTTCGCTTCTCCGCCGTACTTTTCAGCGGTAAGACGGGCGATTTTCTCAAGATTTTCCTTTGCTCTAGTGCGTTCAGCCTCATTGAAGGCACGGATAGTGCCGTCAAGATATGCGCTTCCGGCGATAATATTGTAGCTTGTTCCGGCGTGTATCGAGCCTATGCCCACAAGCACGCTTTCTCGCGGGTCGGATAGTCCGGACGGGATATTTTTCAGGCTTATGAGAATCTCGGCGGCAATAAGCGCGGCGTCCACGCCGTTCTGCGGCTGAGAAATATGGCTCTGCCTGCCCGTGACCTCGATGCGATACATATCCACCGAAGCCATTACGGGCCCACTAACCGCCGCAACCGTGCCGGCGGGCAAATCAGGAGCAACGTGAAGTCCGAAAACTCTGTCAGCGCGCTTTACTCTCTCGTCAGCGGCGCAGAGAACTCCTCCGTAGCCGTCCTCCTCGCCGGGCTGGAATACGGCGACGACCGTTCCGCACAGCTCTTCCTTATGGTGGAAAAGGATCTTCAGAGCAGTAACAAGACTTGCGGCGTGTACGTCGTGTCCGCAGGCGTGCATACGTCCGGGGCTTTGGCTGCGGTAAGGCTTATCGCTTTTTTCCTCGATCGGCAAAGCGTCGATATCCGCGCGCAGAACGATGGTTTTGCCCTTTTTTGCGCCGGAAACAGCGCAAATTACGCCGGTTTCCGCAATTTTCTCGCACTTTATGCCGATTTTAGAAAGCTCCTCAATTATCCGCGCCTGAGTACCGGTTTCACTACGGCTCAGCTCCGGATGCGAGTGAAACCAGCGGCGAAGCGAAACGGCGAAGTCGAGCTCCCGCTCCGCCTCGGATTTTATCATACTGAACATTTCTCTACCTCTAAAAGTTTCCCCGTCCCTCATCGGGACGGGGAAGCAAGTATTGAAAGCTTAACTTACGCTCTGGGCTCCTTGATAGCAGCCTGTACCGCAATCAGCTAAATACAGCAATCAAATCTGTCCCTTTTTGTCCCTATATACTTTTGTATTAAGTTTTATTGATGTTGTTTTACATATTAATATCATCGCTCAAATCAAGCCCGATGTTTTAGCCAGTTGTATCTGCTTGCGCATAGGTTGGATCCGAAAACTCATCAGGAGTTGATTTGCTGCGCTTTATAGCGTCAGAAAATGCTTCGTCACTTGTTCTTTGCTTTCCCTTTAATTCAGCATCTGAAGCAGTGACGCCCAAAGCATCGCATATCATAGAGTATACGAACAAATTGGGGTGATAATGCGGATTTTTTCAGATTTTCATCTCATCCATACCGTTATATCGCATTATAGTTGCGCTCCTCGCAGTACTTCTTGGCTCTCCGCTGTCACAGCATACAAATAGTGTATCAAGCTGCGTTGGCAGCCCTTTGATATAGTATGCAATTGTCTCGGCTGTTTCTTTGTTCAACGCCGACGGGGCATTTGGGTTTGTGACATCTTCAAAACTTAAACAAAGCTTTTTTGAAAAAACATTCAGTTTGTCCATTCTTATTTGTAGGACGATACTGCAAGTACGGCAATATTACTCATTTCACCATCAAGAGCATATTGATACAGCCGTTTAACAGGGGAGAATATTATTTCGTACATATTATTCAATCTAATACTGCATTCATTGCGTAATCTGAATCTTTATTATAATAAACCTTGTATTAAATTAATCTTTACAGTTTTATTCTTCGACATATCCAATATACGGAAGGTTTCTATAAAGCTGCGCGTCGTCAAGTCCGTAACCCACAACAAATAAATTATCGCATTTGAAAGCAGTGTAATCCGGCTCGATTTCAACCTCTCTTCTGCCTTTTTTGTCAAGGAGTGTAACTAACTTCAAAGAAGCCGGACTTCTATCCTTCAAAAAACTTAGAAGATAACTGAGTGTTAAACCGGAATCAACTATATCCTCAACCACAAGCACATGTCTGCCCTCAATGCTGCGCGATAAATCCTTATCAATATTGACAGCGCCTGAGCTTTTTCTCTCATCGCCATATGACGACACTGCCATAAAATCAAGCTCAAGCTCTGTATCCATAGCACGCACAAGGTCGCTCAGAAAAATAACAGAGCCTTTAAGAATTCCAACAACAATCGGTCTTTTTCCTTTATAATCCTTTGTTAGTTGACCGCCGAGCTCATTAACTCGTCTTTTAATCTCTTTTTCCGAATAAAGCGTCTTTATCTCCATTGTTATCTGCACTCCTTTTACTTATATACTATTGGGATTACTCTTTTGTGATTGGCTTTTAATACAGTTTTCAACTTCTGCTAATTCTCAAAACTGGCAATTTCATTCCAACGCTTAGCACCATATATTTCTGCATAACTAAAGCAGCCAACAATAGCAACGTCTTTTTCTTTTATTAAAGCAAGTGCAAATTCATTTAGTATAAGAAACCCATCATTTATTTCAAGTTCAAATATATCCCCTTCAATCAATTCGTCGATAAGACTCTCTAATTCGTCCTGGCCTTTGAAAGTGAAACATAAAACATCATCATTATACAGATCTTGCCAGCATATTACTTTGCCGCGAACATTTTCTTCCAGGAAATAATCTGGAAGCCGTAGTTTTCCGTCATCTTGTATAGTCTCCATGAAAACGCCTGTCATCCTGTCCTCCGTAAATGCTCAAAGTATTTTGTTACAACATATTATTTGCCATTTTTGTGGTTATGCAAAGCACTTTGATTATCAAATTTAATATTCAAAAACCTGTGTCTTTTCAAGTTTAAGTATATTAAATGCATAAATTACAGCTGGAATAAAAGTCGATTCTTTCTTTTGCTTTCAGTTGATTAAATACTTCCCATAATAATCTTACGCCATATGAAGAATTAGTTAAAAGATTATAATTGTTCTTAGGCTCTGCTTTTGTAATAATTATATAGCATTTCACAGCTTTAATCAACAAAAAACGATAGGGTTTTCCTTATCGTTTTCATGCTGTTAACTAAACACCCATAAACACATTGAATGATAGCATGCGAGGTGCTTTTTGTGGTTAAATGATTTTACAACGCGGTATCGGAATTATGACATTGGATGCGATAAAAAGCTGGAATAAATGCTGATTTTGAAACTTGGCTATTTGGTGTTAAAGAATCAACTAGTGCGAAAGCTTGAGTCTGCACTGGATTGGTGCTTCATCTATAACTTGGTAAAAGGCAAATACAACGAGGAAATGTGTCGCTCGAACCTTGATCCGGTAGCACGTATCAAGCTATAGGTGCTTCAATATTTTTTTGGTTTTCGGAGCCTAAATTATAGCATTAAATCGCAAAAACCGGTAAGGCTTCACACCTTACCGGTTTTTTGGATTTATACCCACACGCTCACATTGAGATCGAACCAGTTATAAATTCTTCGCCTTGGCGAAAACTCATAAAGATAGTGCTTTGCATCGTCGAAATCAATTTTGAATTCTGCAATCTTAATATGCCATTCTTTATAATCGTCTTCATCAGAAACGACACTATCATTGCCAAGCCTCATATACCATTTGAAGCCCTCCTTTGAAACAACAATCTGCCTTATAAACGCCTCTACTATGCTTTCCGGAATATCGCCGCTCGTTCCCGGAGCAATATAACTGTTCAGCTTATCCTCCAACTCTTTTAACCGAGAACGCATATCTATTTCTTCCGTTTTTTCTTTTTTCGGAGCGAGTGTCTCTATTTCTCTACTGAGCCTCTCCATGTCAGCTTCAATCGCCTGCTTTTTCTTCCGAAACAGCTCCTTAGTAATGTCTCCGTCAGCTCGCATCTCGATAAGATTATTTCTTCTCACCTCGAGTCGCTGGAGTTCGGTCATCTTTTCGGAAATAAGATCTGAATTATCAACTATCTCCTCCTTGTCGGATATATGTTTTTCCAGCATGTTTTGTGCTATCCCAACAACAGCAGAGCCCTGTGAAACAACCTTATCAAACACCTTCTCTGCCATAAGCCTCAGCTTCCACTCCGGTAAAAACGGAGAATCGCAAACTCCGTCAACTGATAATCCTTGTCTGAGTCTTGCACGTTGACTTCCCCTATTGGCCGCTCCATAACAGATATATGAAATTTTCTCTGTTCTTCCCGGTCTGTCAGAATAATGGATATTAAAATGGCAACCGCATTCGCAAAGCAATAGCCTTCCCCAAGCAGTAGTTCGAGGTTTGGCTCCCGGTGATTTTCGCCCGGTTGCTAAGTTTTTGCTCTTTTGTCGTTTTGAGTTTTTGATTTGCTGAACTCTCTCATATTCCTCAACAGTTACAATCGGAGTGTGCGTTCCCTGCACCTTAGTAAATTCAATTTCCCCGTAGTTGTTAATCTTCTTCTGTTTCAAGAAGTCCGGCGTAAACTGCTTATGGTATGTAATAATCCCGCAGTAGAAGCTATTGCTCAGAACTTTAGTTATCACCGTCGGAAACCACTTTGTTTTGCCCATCGATGTAAGTCTTCCGGCTTTTTCAAGCTCATATGCTATTTTACTTACACCCATACCGCTCAAGTACATATCGTAAATCATTCGCACCGTCTCGGCCTGTTCGGGATCTATCGCAACCTCCTTAGTAAACTTATTGTAGTTATATCCGAGAACGCTTCCGTTACCGAAGAATACGCCATTGTCCATCGACGTCTGCTGACCGCTTTTTACGCGTATTGAAGTCTTGCGGCTCTCATCCTGCGCGAGCGTTGCCATAATAGTCAGCCGAAGCTCGCCGTCACCATCAAAGGTTTTTATATTATCGTTGACGAAGAAAACCTCGACGCCCTTTTCTTTCAGCATTCGCGTATATTGCAGAGTATCAACCGTATTTCTTGCAAAACGCGAAACCTCACGAGTGAGGATAAGATCAAATTTTCGTGCCTTCGCATCCTCTATCATTTGCATAAATCTCGGTCTCTTCGTTGCAGATGTTCCGGTAATTCCCTTATCAACATATTGCTCTACGAGCGTCCATTCAGGGTGCGCAGCTAATATAGGTTTGTACCAGTCAACCTGGTTTTCAAGAGCTGCGAGCTGTGCATCATGCTCTGTGGAAACACGGGCATAAATCACAACCTTGCGGTTTTGCTCCCGTAACTGAATATACTTTGAGCCATATACATACATATTCACTCCTCCGATCTTGTCCCAATCTCATCTACGAAATCCTTTAACCATACCGGTTCGGCATATTCAAGCAGGATATTTTTATATATATGCCGTGGGAGCATTCCGTCCTTATATAGCTGTTCTATAAGCTTCAAGGCGGCGTAGACCTCATTTGGGTTCGTTGAGCTATTATTACTCATCTGTGGCACCTCCCGCAAAGGTGCGAAGCTTTGTCATAGCAGGCTTGACAATTAACGGCTCATAATCTTGATTTGCGCAACAATATCGATAAATAATTAATTCACAGAGGCATTTCTTGGTCTTCATCAACTGTGCCTCCTCGATGTATATTGTTTCGCAGCGATAACAGTATTCTGTTTTTCCGTTTTATTACTGCATCCTTAGTAATTCCAAAATGCTTTGCGATTTCGTCAGTTGTTAATTCATCAAAGAAAAAAAGCGTCAGTAATTCCTTACTGTCATCACTAAGCAAACGCAAAACGTCAACTAATTCCGTATTCTCTAATTCGTCAAGCCAATTGTTTCTCTTTGGCTCATCATAATCTACATAGTCTGCAACCTGGGATACAGCTTCCGAAATTACATAATTCTCAGCTCCTGATTCACCGTTTGGGTTGTCAACATACATACTTTTTGTATGCATTATATAACTCCTGTCTCGATTGAATAAATGCAGGCAGGTCTTATTCCATTTTTCTATCGTTTCCTCCGACGCACCTGAAGCACGAAAAGCTTCAGCATCAGTCTCTTGCTGCATATCAAATTCTTCTTTTGCGCGTCTATAGTTCCACGCCATAACCATAATCTCCTTTTTTGTAAATTTTTTGATATTTTCAAAAAATCCGGAGATCACGGGTATTCAGCGACGTAGCACGTCCATTTTTTCATAACTGTTCCTTTCCGCCCGTTGCGGCAGGCAAAGGAACAGTCGGAGCTTTGGCGTTATCTGCCCTTAGCTCCTTACAGCCTGAAAATGGGTGCACGAAGCTAAGGGTACAGATACTTCTCTTTTTTGAAAGAGCTCAGTATGTGTATCCTTTGCCTGCATGCATTCAGGCTAACGATATTTATTTTGAAAAAAGAAAAAGGCCGGACACTAACTCCAAAAGGATATAAC
>JAFSJE010000007.1 GCA_017439425.1 Oscillospiraceae bacterium | reverse complement strand
TGTATTTTCCAGCTATCTGGTCTCGGATAATCTTGACCTTTTCCCGTACTTCAAGCTTTTGTCTTTGTCCCATAAAAATACTCCCCCTATGTTTGACAGTGATTTTATTCTTTCACTGTCTCTCATAGAGGGAGCATATCATTTTGCCGGAAAGGGCTCATATTTTTTCTTAAAGTGGCAAAAAGCTTGCCACTTTATTTTTTATTATCTATGTCGCTGAAAAGGCGACTCGGATTTTGAGCAGTGAGAGCGAAACTACGGCGGCGATGGATACGTATCTTGAAATGTTCTCACCGCTGTTTGAAACCGCGATGCAGAGCTATTGCGAGGCTAAGGGCAAAACTGAAGATGGTCTTACCGATGAAGATATGGAGATAATCACAAGCCGCGTAACCTCGGTCGTAAACGAGGAGCTATTATCTGCTCTTGTAGTCGGTCAGCAGATGCCGGAGATTTTTGAGCTTGCAAATGAGCTGCCGGTGCACGATGATTACACCAAACAGGAAAACCGGGACAGCATAAACTTCTACAATAAATGGAACCACTCTAAAACGCGAATCGGGAGCATACTTTCGCTATCGGAGCAGAACGAGGAGCTTATAGGCAGAATAAGCGATGAGGAAAGCAATGACTATTTCCTCCTTCGGGATTCGTTTCTCTCTACTCTCGATGAAACCGAACAACGAATTTTTGAAATGCGTGAAGCCGGAAGCACACAGGCTGAGATAGCAAAAGCTCTCGGCTTCAAAAACCACAGCGCGGTGACGAAACGATTGCAAACAATGAGAGAAAAATTTGAAATGTTCATAGCGGACTGACAACACAGGCGGAGCAAAAAAGCTCCGCCTGAAATTTTTGTAAAATTTTTTCATCCCCAGGAACATTTGGACTCTCCTGACCTTGACAGCAGTTAACGAAAGCACTTATAGAGAGCCCACAAAGACTACTGTAAAAGCCCGGCTGGAGTTTTGGCTAAAAAAATGTCTTGGCAGCGCAAAATACCAGACAAAAAAGCATTACGAAGCCGAATCCAGAGTCAGGATTATACCTGCTCTTGGTAATGTTAAGCTCAGCGAACTCACGCCAATGAAAGCTCAGCTGTTTTTGCCTCGAGAATGACGTCACCGTGAAACCCGTTATCAATCGAGAGCTTTATGCCGTAGGCAATCAGCATTCTTCCTATGCCGCGATACTTACGTTTGTCACTTCCACGCATTGTGGGATTAGAATCAGGCTGTGCTTCCATATAAACGATGCGAACGATAAGAGATGAGTCCAGTATCTCATACGCGCCAAGAGCGATAAGCTCGTCGCCGACTTTAGCTGCGTATTTCTCAAGTCTGTCGTTTGAAATATAGTCGCTCGTCCAAGAGCTCTGCCACTTAGGGCTCCAGTTAGTAGCTTCAGCTTCGCCGGAGCTCATCACATATTAGCCACCGTTCATTCGAAGGGTGGTTTCAATGCGTAGACAACGTCTCCGCATTGATTTGTGTCAGCAGCGCTGACACAAATTCATCATCCTTATAGGTTCCATAAACCGGCGCAACCGGTAGCGTCCCCGACGGTTAAAGCCCCTAATATTAAGCTTCCTCGATAATGTTTATTACAGCGCCAAAATCTGGCGTAATTTTGTCGCTCATAGGTGGTCTCCCAGTATTTTTCGATAAACAAAGTCTACCATAGAGTAAGCAAAAATAAGAGTGTTATTCCTTCATTGTCGGTAAGGAACAAAATCTTCCGCGCATAAGACAAAGAAAACAGAAAAGCGCAGCAGCGGGAATTACGCAAAATCCTGCTGCTGCGCTCCGGCTATATAGGCGCTTTCGTATATTCAGCGCGCTTTTTACGCTTCGTCGATCAGGTACACTGCCGCGCGGAAAATGCCGTCATTGGCGGAGATCTGAAGCTCGCCGCCGTATTTTCTCGCTATACGGCGTATGCTTTTAAGCCCGTAGCCGTGGAAGCCCGGCTCTGCGGGCTTAGTCGTTTTGGGAAGTCCGTCGCAGAAATCGAGTGCGGCGTCAAAAAAGTTTGTTATGCTGATTACCCGCATATCGCCGCGCCGCTCAATAATCATGCTGACGAGCTTTTCCCCGGAGTCTCCGAGCTTTTCTACGGCGGCAATGGCATTGTCGAGCAGATTGCCGAGCATTGAGTAAATATCCATCTCATCCACAAAGTCGAGCTCCCTGCCGTCGCCCATAAAGGTCAGCGTTATGCCCTTGGCGCGCGCGTACAGACTCTTCTCGTTCAGAACCACGTCAAGCGACTGAAGCCCCGTCTGATACATTGCGCTGTAAGCGTTCAGCGCCGTTCTTATGTTCTCAAGCTCGCCGTCTGGCAGGCGCTTTTCCGCGTCGCGCAGCTTGTGCTTGAGGTCGTGATAGATTATGTGCAGCTCGTTCGAGGTATCGCGGCTTATATCGTACTGCTTTCGCTCCTCCGCTCGGATGCGCTGAAATACCGCGTTCTCCGTTTCGGCGCGGTTCAGCTCGTGCAGATAGTACTGCATAAGCAGCGCCATAACGCAGGAGATTATCGAATAGATGCTTATGCATATCCTCAGAAGCGAGCTGTAATCGTCGCTGAGGCGGGTAATGCGCGTAAGCCCTATGCAGATAAGCACTATGGACGCTGAGATCACCGTTATTCTGATATTATCCTGCGGGAATTTTGCAATCTCGCGCAGCCGTTTTCCGAAGAAAACGCGAAACGCCGCAATAATCAGCGCCGCCGCCGACATCTCAAGCCAGGCCGACCACGGAACGGCGCACCAGATCGCAAAGAGATAGCTTGTGTGGTGAGCGATATGCTGCAGCGCAACCGCCGAGGCGCAGCCGCTTATTATTGTCAGCGCCGAGGTTTCAAAGGCGAACTTCATTCCCATCGCGCTCACGGCGATGAGCAGTAAGAGCATGAAGAACATTCTCACCTGCTCGTATCTGTCAGAAAAGATTATGCCGCAGAGCATAAGCACCACGAGCGAGAAGGGCAGAAGTCTCAGCGTCCACGCGGATTTTTTTGGGTAGAAGCCGAAGATTATAAGCTCCGCCGCAAGGAGCTCCAGACCGTAGGATGTCTTTTCGATTATTGCCATAATATCCACTCTTCTCACCCTCTCATACCGCAGAGATAATCCGCAAAGGCCTGTCTGAACTCCGCTCTGCGCTGCCTCGCTATCGTAAGCTCCTCGCCGTCGACGATGCAGCTGTCCTTCGTTATCTGAGAAACGTATCTCAGATTGACAAGGCAGCCGCGGTCACAGCGGCAGAAATTGCCGCTTCCGAGCTTTTTTTCCGCGGCGGAGAGCGTGATATACTCGGCAAAAACGCCCTCCGGTGAGTGATACTCAACATAATGGTCGTCAACAACAAGGTATCTTATGAGCCTTGCGCGCAGGCGGATAACCTCGCGCTCGCAGTTTACGGAGATAAATTCCTCAGACTGCTTTCCTATCCTTGCGATTATTCTGTCCATTTTCAGGAGAAAAGCGCGCTTTTCCACCGGCTTCAGCACAAAGTCAAGCGCCTCGACCTCGTAGCCCGCTATTGCCATCTGCGCCATATTCGTTACAAAAACTATGCCGACCTCTGTATCCATTTTGCGCAGCTCACGCGCCGCGTCCATCCCGTTCTGCTCTTTGCCGAACAAAACGTCCATAAAAATGAGGTCGAAGTTATAGTTATACTTAATGAGAAAGGTCTCCGCCGAGGCGAACTCCTCGATATTGAAATACACTTCCTTTTTCTTCGCTACAAAGTCGAGCGCCGCTCGTATCCGCTCCCGCTCGACCTTTTCGTCATCCACAATCGCAACCGAAATCAAGGCGTTCTCCCCCCCTTATACAGCCATTTTACCACTTGCCGGAATAATTACAATACGGCAAATTGTCCCCTCTTATCGTGGGGACAATTTACCGGTCATATTCGCTTATTCTTTACTTTCCGAGGCGCTTTTTCTCATCCGCAAAGACCGACGCGAGAGTCCAGACGGCGCAGAGGCCGAACAGAACGTAAACGATGGTGTCAACGGTGTAGAGAGTAGTCTGCCACGCGGGAGTGAGCTTCACGATCTTAGTCGTGGAGGAGATGCCGTTCATGGCATTGGACCAGAGGGTCTGATACATGATCCTCTTTGCGGCTTTGCGCATCTGCCACGCCATCTCGCTGTAGCCCGATTCAAACTTTGCGAAGTGTCCCTCGCTCTGGGGCTGCGCGCCGTCGGGGATGTCGCTGCCGCCGTGGTAGATGGCATATGCCATCTCGAAGTACGGCTCGATGTTCTGGCTGCCGTTCATATCGCCGTAGGCGTCGGTTACGATGATGCCCTTCATGCCGCACTCGCCGCGCAGGAAGTTCTCCGCAAGCTCGGGGCAGGCCGCCGCGGACTGTGTGCCGAAGCGGGAGAAGGATGCCATCGTGTTGTATGCCCCGCCGAGGGTGATGGGCAGCTCAAAGCTTCTGAGGTAGATCTCGCGGAGAGCCTGCTCGGAAAGCCAGGTGCAGATTCCGTGTCTCGTCTCCTCCTGATCGTTAAGAGCGCAGTGCTTGTTATAGACGTGAACGCCCTTTGACTCAATGCCGTAGCTCTCCGCGGCGCCGATAAGTCCCGTGAGGACGCTGTCCTCGCTGTAATACTCGCAGGTTCTTCCGAGATAGGGGCTTCTGTGTGTGTTCATTCCGAGACCGTAAAGGCCGCTGCAGCCTGCCCAGAGGCCGTCCTCGCCGATGATCCTGCCCGCTCTGAGCGCAAGCTCCTGATTGAAGGTCGCTGCAAGAATTCCATTCGCCGGGAAGCCGGTCATCTTGGTCCAGCCCTCGGGATCGGCGCCCTCGCCGACGTTGCCCTCTGCGTCAACAAATCCGGCTGCCGCCGCCTTGCGATAGGCAAGTCCGTTCTTTCCGGTGTAATAGCCGCTCCAGAATGCCCAGCCGCCGAAGCCGTTGGGTCCGTTTTCATCCTTGGTCGCCGGCTTTGCTACGCTCTCCGCCGGCTCGGTCATGTGGAAGCCGCTGCTGACGAGGTTCATCGTCTCATCCCAGGTGAGCTGATCGAGGAAGGTATCCCACGCCGGGTCAAAGAAGCTGATCTCCTCGCCGTTCTCATCATAGCGCATATTGATAAGGCTCAGGCCGTTCTGCGCGCCGTAGGTCGGATACTGTCCGTTGTCGGTGGGAATAGGCTGGCGGTATCTTGCCGGTACGCCGGTGGAGTTGTTGTACTGTCCGGTCATCTCGGGGACCTGCGCGAATATCTCCTTCGCCATCTGGTCGGTCATTTTGAGGGTCGCGTGGCCGTTCGTCATATCCATGGAAACCGCCGCCCAGTTGTCGCGGCTGTAATACTCGACAGCATTGTCGCCGCGTCCGGAGTAACGGTTGATGTCCGCAAAGTCAAAGAGATTGGTTACGCGGATATTCTCGGTGCCGTCGAGCATGGAAACGGCGTCGGAGAAGGCATATTTATCCTTGTTGAAGGAAAGTGTGAACTTTGTTACGAGGCTCGCGTCGCCCTTGCCGCTCAGCTTGCTCTCGTCGAGCTTTACGCCGTTCTGCTTCTTTGCTTCGAGAAGGCTGTTTACCGCCTCGTGCGCGTTGCCGCCTACAACAACGTAGTAGTCGCCGTCCATAAGAACGTAGCCCTCGGCGCCGTAAGCGTCATAAGAGGCAAAGAACTTCTCGTCAAGGGTGATGGTAAGAGTCTCGCTCTCTCCCGGCGCGAGAACGCGGGTCTTGCCGAAGTTTACAAGCTCAACGCTCGGGACCTGGATCTTGTTCTGCCTTGCATAATCTGTGTAGGGCTTGGAAACGTAAACGGGAACGGAGCACTTGCCGCTGAACTTATCGGAGGTGTTCGTTACCTTGACGGAGGCGGTGTATTCGCGCTCGCCGGTCTTTGCAACCTTCGCCTCGGAGAGGGAGAAGTCAGCGTAGCTCATGCCGTAAGCAAAGGGATAGGCCACAACGTCGTCATAGTCGAAGCTGCCGGCGTTCGGCGTGCCGAGTACGGTATCCTCATATCTTGTCTCGGTATAGCGGTAGCCGAGGTACATACCCTCCTGATACACGACGTAGGTCGCAAGAGTGACCTCGGGGTACATTCCGGAGCCGACGTAGTTCGGAACGTCGAAATTGGTGGCGTTGTCAAAGATGAACGCGCCGTAGTTTACGTTTACGGGGTTCTTTGCGTTGTCTGTCCACATGGTGTCGGGCAGGCGTCCGGAGGGGCTGACCTCGCCGGTGAGGATCCTGCCGACCGCATTTCCGCCGACGCCGAGAGCGCCGACCCAGAGAGCTGCGTCGATCGCGTCGTCGCGGAGGAATTCAGCCTCGAACATACCGGCGTAGTTGATGAGAACGATTATCTTTTTTATCTCGCCTGCCGCCTTCTTCGCCTTAAGTCCCTCGAGAACGCTTATTTCGTTCTCGTTCAGGCCGAGGTAGTCGTGGCCGAGGCCGTCGCCGTTGTCGATTCCGTCGGAGTTGCCGCGCTTGAGGTCATAGCCCTCGCCGCCGACTCTGCCGATGGTGAAGATCGCCGCGTCGCCGTACTGTGCAAGAGTGCTGCCCGCCGCCGCGTCAACAACGCTCCAGGGAGCCTCGTGTATCATAAGCGCTGTGCCGCCGAAGGAGCCCTCGGTGCCGCGCTTGTACTGCGCCCAGTCCTCGGAGGTATAGAGAGCGGTAAGCTCGGGGTTCACGGTAAGACCCGCATTTGTGAGCGAGGTAACGTAGTCCTTTGCGTCAGCTACGCTGATCGTGCCGGAGCCGGTGCCGCCGTAGACCGGATCGTAGCTCGTCACTCCGACAAGGCTGACCTTGCCGCCCTTGGAGAGCGGAAGCGCGCCCTGCTCGTTCTTCAGGAGAACGATGCCCTCCTCGAGCACCTCCTCCGCGGTTCTGTGACCTGCGGCGCGAAGCTCTCCGACGGTGGTGTAGTCGGATTTATAATATTCAGTGTCCTGCGTGCCGTCGCCGGTGTCCACTACCTCAAAGGTCTTTGCGCCGAGGATGTTTGAGATGTTGTTCGCATTGGCGTTGGCTATGAGCGTGCCGGTGAACAGCGTCGCCGCAAGAATAAGCGAAACGACGGTGGCAATTTTTCTCACTAAGCTGAATTTCATTTTCATTCCCTCCCCTTATTTCTCTTCGACAGGCATAAACACGCAGACAATGCTAAGCACGAGCGTTATGCCGTAAAGTACGAAGTTAACGTAAAAGTCCAGAGGGAAGCCCGAAAACTGGATGCCCGTCGCAACGGACGAGATAAAGAAATATATGTAATAAATGTGGAACATAAGCGCGATAAGGCTCGCTACCAGCATAACGGACGGAGCAAAGCGCTCAAGTCCGCACAGCACCAGTGCGAGTGCGAGCGCCGCGCCGCCGACGAGTATGCCGAAGGCAGCCCAGGACATAAAGCGCGTGCTTGAATAGATGATCGCGTAAGCCACGGCGGTCACGAGCGAAGCCGCGATCGCACAGAGCAGCACCCGGAAGCCGGGCGCCTTGTTAAGAAACCTGTTTTTCATTTTATCCTCCTCTATATTTTTTGGCGGATTCTCCGCCTTTTTCGAGGAGAGCATAGCATAATTGCAGGAAAAAAACCGTTTTCAGCGCGAATGGCATTTTTTAATCGTGAAGTGCGTGATGCCGGGGCAGCGTGGCGCGAAGAGCTGAGATAAGACAGCGAAAGCAGAAAAACTCCCCGGCGCGGAAAACCTGTTGAACTGAAAAAATCGATGTGATAAAATATTATCTGAAACGAGGGGGTGAAGCATCATGGTTCGCTGCGCAGTTGTCGAGGACGAGAAAGAAAACAGGGATATGCTGCGGGACTATATTTTCCGGTTCAACCGCGAGAAGAATATTCTTCTGTGGCCGTTCTTCTTTTCAGATGCCGCGGAGTTTCTGTCCTCGGCCGAGGAATATGACCTCGTTCTTATGGATATACGCATGCCGGGTCTAAGCGGTATGGACGCCGCGCGCATTCTGCGCGAGCGCGACGAAGGTGTACAGATCGTTTTTATCACCTCTCTCGCCTCCTACGCCCTTCAGGGCTACGAGGTCGGGGCTTTGAATTATATTGTAAAGCCGGTTTCTTATCCTGACTTTGCGCTGAAGCTGGCGCGGACCCTGAAGCGAGTAACGGACAGCAGAACGGGCATTCACATTTCCGGGCGCGGAAAAGTCATTAACCTCTCAGCAGATGAGATATTATATCTCGAAGCCTCAGGCCACGAGGTCTTCTATCACACCTCAGGCGGCACTTTATGCCGCCGCTTATCCCTCGCCTCCTGTGAAGAAGAGCTGCCGGAGTATTTTTGCAGAACGAACAGCTGCTATATAGTCAATCTGCTCCTTGCAGACAGTCTTGAGGGCAGCTGCATAACAGTCGGGCAGGAGAAGCTTCGCATAAGTGAGCCGAGGCTCGGGTACGTCCGGAAGCGATGGATCGAAATTCGGGAGGGCAGTTAATGAGTGCCGACTTTATGATACAGCTTATAACACTGTTTCTGGATATAGCGCTGTTTTCGGTTTATTTGCTCGTTATTTGCCGAAAAAAGCCTCGCAGAAGCGGCTTTTACCGGAGGCTGCCTCTGCTTATGCTGCTTGAGGCGGCTCTTTGCGTTCCTCTGGCGGCATTTCGTGCCACCCACGATACTCTGCAGGCGCGTATTTTAGTTGAACTGCTTTTCAGCGCGATACAGATAATCGCCATGCCCATTCTATACAAAGGCAGCGTGCCGCAGTATTTTCTGTGGTTCTCCGGCGTTCTTATGACGAAAAACTTTTCCGGAAACACCCTTCAGCTTCTGCTGAACCTTTTCGGTATTGACGACACTAAAACTATCAGCTTCTTTCCCGGCGGCAATACGATGCTTCCGGATTGGCTCATTTACGCCGCAATACATATCGCTCTGCTCCTCATTATCACCGGCATTTTCGAGCGCGGCGAAAAAGCCGGCGTGACCCTCAGCGGTTTTTCGGTTATATGGCTTGCCGCAACAACTCTGACGCTGCGCTGTATAGTACAGCCGTATATACGGGTCAATCAGCCCTTTGACGGCAATATGCTTATCTGCGTCCGGGCGCTTATGCTTATAATTTATCTCATGCTCATCGCCATTCGCGGCGGTCTTTTATCGCAGAAAAAGGCTGAAGCGGAGCTTGAAGCCGGCGAGGAACTTCTGCGTGCAGAGCGCAAGCGCTACTCCGAAATGCGCGATACCATCGAGCTTGTCAATATGCGCTTTCACGATTTGAAAAGGCATCTTGACGATTTGCAGGGCAGGCTTACGCAGGAGGAAATCAGTGCGATTTCCGAAGCTATGGAGCTGTATGACGGCGCCATCCGCACCGGAAGCGAGATAGTCGACACCGTACTGTGCCAGAAAAAGCTCGTCTGCGATAAGCACGGCGTCGCTCTTTCCTTCGTTTGCAACGGTGCGGCGGTAAGATTTATGGAACCTTCAAAGCTATATTCGCTTCTCGATAATGCTCTTGAAAACGCCATTGAGGCGGTAACTGCGCTTCCGAAGGACGAGCGGCTGATTTCATTAAGCATCTCAGAGGAAAACGGCGGTGCGAGAATAGAGGTCTCAAACTACTTCGATCCTTCTGTCGCCGTCGAAAACGGCACTTCAAAGTCCGACAAAAGCCGTCATGGCTACGGACTTAAAAGTATGCGCTATATCGCCGAGAGCTGCGGAGGCGAGGTTTATACCGAAAAAAGCGATAATATGTATTTCCTGACGATTACTCTTCCGAATAAATAGCCCGAAAATATGCCGCTTCAGCCAAAGACTGTGCGGCATTTCTTGTTTTTTCCCTTTGCCGTGCTATGCTACTCTCAGAATAAACAGAGGAGGCACGGCAAATGAAAAAGCGCAATTTTTGGAAAATACCGACAATAATCACCGCCGTCATTACGCTCATACTCGTTATCGCCATACCCATAACGAGCTACTATGCGACGATGATAAACGCCGCTCTCGGCGCCGAAACTCAGAAAATCATACCCGGCGAGAACTCCAAAATCTTCTTCTGGACGGACTTTGAAACCGAGGAAGAGCTTGTCGCCCACGATTTGGACACCTGCTACCGCATCGAGGAGGAGGGCGCAGCGCTGCTCGTCAACAAAAACGGCGCTCTGCCGCTCAGCGAGGGCAGCAGGGTTTCCCTCTTCTCCCAATCCGCCGCAGATCCCGTTCTGACCGGCACCGGCTCCGCCTTTATGGCGACCGGCGACACCGTGAGCTTCTATGCCGCCTTTGAAAGCGCGCTCGGCGAGGGATCGGTAAACACTGAGCTGTGGAAATTTTACAAAACCAGCGGCTATAAGCGCGTAAACGCCGATCTCTCCGGCGGAAGTCCCGCGCAGTACCGAATAAACGAGGTGCCATGGGAAAAGTATTCCGACGCTCTTAAAAACACCTTCACCTCCTACGGCGACGCCGCCGTAGTCGTTCTCTCCCGCTCCTCGGGCGAGGGCGCCGATCTGCCGAACGCCCTTCCTGCGCTCGAGGAATACATGACCGGCGGCGACTATCTGAGGCTTTGCAAAGAGGAGACCGACCTTCTCTCAAATCTCAAGGCGCTCAAGAACGCCGGCACCTTCAAAAAAATCATCGTTATCCTCAACTCATCCTCCACTCTCCAGCTCGATTTTATCGATGATTTCGATATAGACGCCGTTCTCTGGGTCGGCAATCTCGGGCTTAACGGCATACCCGCCGTTGCGGATATTATCGCCGGCAAGGTAAATCCCTCCGGCAGAATTGTCGACACCTTCCTTAAGGATAATCACGCTTCCCCCTCGATGCAGAACTACGACGCCTTTCCCTATACGAACGCCGCAGAGCTTGAGCTCGCTTTTGCGCAGAACAACACCGCTCCCGGCATTGACAAGTGCAACATGAACTACGTTGTCTATCAGGAGGGCATTTACGTCGGCTACCGCTACTTTGAAACGCGCTATGAGGACTACGTTCTCGGTACGGGCAACGCCGGAGATTACGATTACTCCTCCCTCGTCGCCTTCCCCTTCGGTGCCGGAATGAGCTATTCCGACTTTGAGTACTCCGATTTTTCCATTACAGACAAGGGCGATACCATCGAGGCTGCAGTGTCCGTCAGGAACACCTCTCTGCTCGACGGAAAGCACACTGTGCAGATCTACTTCCAGTCGCCCTACACCGACTATGACAAGGCTAACGGAGTAGAAAAAGCCTCCGTCGAGCTCTGCGGCTTCGACAAAAAGGAAATTGCCGCCGGAGCGACTGAGAAGTACACTATCTCCATTCGCAAGGACGACCTCACGAGCTACGATGCAAATGGCGCAAAGACCTATATTCTCGACGCCGGCGACTACTATTTCACAGTCGGCACCGACGCCCACAACGCCGTAAACAACATTCTCGCCGCAAAGGGCGCGGACGAGTCAAGAATGTACGGCACCGGCGACGCTTCTCTCGCAGCAAAGTGGACGGTCGCAGAGCTTGATACTACCACCTACGCGAGGTCAAGCTATACCGGAAACGCAATAACAAACCTTTTCGACAATGCGGACCTCAATAAATACGACGGCGCGGAAGGTCAGGCCGTGACCTACCTCACCCGCTCCGACTGGACCGGCACCTTCCCGACGACGCAGTATCTCCGCGTCACCGATAAGATGTGGGCGGACGGACTCACCCACGAGGAGAGCGGCAGAGCCGCCATAGCCGAGAAAATGAAGGCGGAGTATTGGGCAAACGCCGCCGTTCCCGAAAGCGGCAAGGCCGGAGATTTGAAGGCAATAGATTTCGTCGATACGGAGTATTCCGACCCCTCGTGGGATTCTCTTATCAGCCAGATAAGCTATGACGATATGCTCGACCTCATCTACAACGGCGCCTACAATACAAAGGCGCTTCCCGCAATAAACCTCCCCGCAACGCAGGAGATGGACGGGCCGACGGGCTTCACGAAAAGCCTTATGGGCGGCGGAAGCGGCATGGCGTTCACCTCTGAGGACGTTATGGCGGCAACCTTTAACCGCGAGCTTATAAGCGAGGTCGGAAAGTGCATCGGCGAGGATATGATGCACGGCAATCAGGGCACGAACGCCTCCGTTATCGCCGGTATCTACGCTCCGGGAGCGAATATCCACCGCAGTCAATATCTCGGCAGACATAACGAGTACTACTCCGAGGACGGCTGGCTCTCCGGCGAAGCCTGCGCCGCTGAGGTGCAGGGTATTCGCTCAAAGGGTGTTATCCCCTTCGTTAAGCACTTTGCGCTCAACGACCAGGAGGAGGGGCGCTACGGCGTTTCCGTATGGGCTCCGGAGCAGGCGATACGCGAAATATACCTCGAAGCCTTCGAGGGTGCGGTGCGCGGCGGCGCAATGAACGTTATGACGAGCTTCAACCGCATCGGCGTTGTCTGGTCGGGCAGCCACCACGGACTTATGACCGGCATTCTCCGCGATGAGTGGGGTATGACAGGCGCTGCGGTCACCGATATGGCGCTTAACGCTAAATGGATGGACTACCGTCTCGGAGTTCTTGCGGGTCAGGATATTTGGTGCGGCTCCAAGGGAAGCATGGGTACGCTTGACGGCAGCGAGAACGATCCGGCAATAGCGAGCGCCGTACACAACGCCGTTAAAAACGTCGTCTACTCCGTTACCCGCACGAACGCAATGAACATCGGCGACGCAACGGTAGTCTCCGTAACTCCCCTATGGCAGACCGCTCTGAAGGTCGCCGCCGGAGGCTTCGGCGCAGTTACGCTGCTGTTCGCCGCACTGTGGGCGCTGAAAGGGAAAAAGTCGAAGGAATCTTAAAAATCTTCCTCATATAAGACAAAGAAAACGGAAAAACGCTTCGGGAGCGGATCAGCTACGATCCGCTCCCGCTTTTTCTTGCCCATTTCCGTTTTTCTCCGCCGATGGCGTTGAACGCCGCCCGCATCTCCTGCTCGGTAAGCTCGCCATTTCGCGCTCTGTCGAGAATGCTCTGCGCCTCGGCAACCTGCGCGTTCCACTCGTCAGTGCTTATCGTGCCGTACTTTCTTCTCGCCTGCAAACGTCGGTAGGTTCTCAGATACTCCTTGCCCTCCGGCGTGTTCGCCATCTTGTCGTGCTTCGCCTGCTCCTTGACGTGCGCGCCGATCTTCCGGCAGGTGCGTTCGGTCTCACCCGGCGCCACGTTGTTGCAGTACCTCGTGTCGTATCCGTTTGTCAGCAGAAAATATCTTCCGCAGTTGTGACAGCGGCGCGGGATGTTGCCGTGGATGATCCCACGATATAAGTCGGTGTACAGAAACGCCGGAAGCTCCCCGAAGTTCGTCTCCTCTGCAACCACGATTCCGTCCTCCGTCTCAAGCGGCACGAAATTGACGTGCGCCGGAAAGCTCTGCTCAAACGACTCTCCGGAGTATTCCGGCTTGAACTCTCCTGTTTTCAGCTCTATTACCACGTAAGAGCGCAGTGCGAGATTATAGAACAGCAAGTCAATATAGAAATCATCGCCGCCGACGTTGAGATGATATTGATTTCCGAGAAAAGCAAATCCCGTGCCAAGCTCCAAAAGAAGCTGCGTTACCTCCGCAACAAGAGCCTTTTCTATGTCTCGCTCCACCATGTCCGCCTTGAACGGGATAAAGTCAAAAATATACGGATCCTTCATCATCTGCGATGCAAGCTCGCTCTGTGCAGGGGCAAGGCGTGATTCAAAATTGTTGACCTTTTCCGCAATCGCTTGACGCTCGTATAATCCGCTCTCAATTTGATGGACAAGGACATTGCGCGACCAGCCGTTTTTAGCGGCCTCCGAGGCATACCATAAATACGCACGCTCGTCCTTCACCTTATCCATCAGAGCCATATTGTGATACCAGCTTATTTGTGCAAGTGACGCTTGCACAATTTTACTGTCCGGAAATAGAGAGGCAAACTTCGCCATATATTTAAGATTTCTGACCGAGTAACCTGTTGCGTCAGGGAACGCCAGTTATATATCCGCAGCAAGGTTCTCGATGAACTTATTGCCCCACACCTTGTGTGCGTTGATTATAGTTCCAATGTTCCAATATAGCGTCAGAAGCTCTCTGTTAGCGCTGACAACAACACGATACTGTGCATTTCGTATTTCGTCCTTGACGGCTGAAATTACATCAAAATATTCCGACCCGTTCATCAACATGGCTTCACCTGCTTCCTATTTTTCTATCTGAAGTATAGCATAAACTTAAAGAAAATAAAAGCGGCTATTCTATTCAAATCCTTCCGCGCATAAGACAAAGAAAAAGAAAAATGCAGCAGTAGGATCCTCGCAAAATCCCTCTGCTGCGCTGATGCTATATTGATGTTTTCGGGAATTCTTCCGCGCATAAGACAAAGAAGAGGGCGTCAGGAAGCAAATGCCGGGCGGATATTCTCAACCGGCAGGCCAAGACGCTGTGCCTTTTCACGCTCGTATGTCACCCGTGTAAGTTCCTCTATGAACGCCCGCTCTTTATCGCTGGCGCTTGCCCAACTGACACTATATTTCCTGCACATCCTAAAAAATATATCGTAAAATCGCTCCGACTCAGGATCTTCTCTGCAATACCACTCAGCATCGGAGTTATACATTTTTTCACTGTTATCCATAAAGCTCACCCCTTAAACAAGATAGGTAAAGAAAATGCGCTTTAGCACAAAACGTCAGTTATATCGTCCACCCGTATTACAGGCACTCAGGGTACACAGAATACCCCACGAATAATACCAGATACAACAACAGAAATTACCTCTCGGTTTCCTGCGCGAATCTTCTCCGGAGCTCGTCTATGACGGATGTCTGTCCTAAACAATACTGCTCCTCCATAGCCTCAAGCCTTGAAATATCTTTACTCACCGCATTGATCTCGGCTTTGCTCCACTCTGCATTCCAATATCCAGTCAATGCCTTCGACGGCAGCCGTTCATCGCCGCTGCTGTCATAAACGCAGTTCTGCTCTCTGTCCCAAATCATCAGTCTCTGAATCTCGGGCACATTTACAAGTGTGTCGAGATTACCCGGGAGCGCTTTCACTACATTGTCATGGGCTTCTACGGCAGTGGATCTTGGTATCGTTCCGCCTTTGTTCATATCGTAAAATCTAAGCAGTGTACTAATGAGCGACACCACAGGTCTTGCTGCGATTACTGCCATTTCAACTGCGTAGCCCTTCGCCGTCAGCTTCTCTGCTGTGCTTTTAGGAACCTCCACGGTTCTGCCGGTGCCTTCAACCATCAAGTTATATCTGTAATCAGAATATTCTTCGATAAGTCTGTTTGCAACCTCGTTAGAAAACGGCGAGATCATACTGATGAAATCTGAGCCGTGTGTTTTATATAGCTCGCGGTAATGCGGGTGCTGTCTGCGATAATCATCACCGTTCACAAAGGCAATAACATCATCGTATTGCAGCGCAAACATATCTGAAAGCACGGTCTTTCCGGCTCCAGGCTGTCCCGCAAGCAAAATAGCATTTGGACAATCATCGCTATGATAACGCTCTGATGCAATGTTAAGCTCGTATTTTACAACTCATAAAACATCATTCTCTGAGAAAGCAGTCAACTCTTTCGGATTCATACAGAAGCGCCCTCAAGCTGGGTTAAGAATCGTCCGGCAAGATCGAACTTGCCGTCAATCGCTATTAGCTCTTCTTCGGTTTGAGCAGATAGCACATCACGCTTAGCGTTCCAGACAAGTGCGTACATAATAGCCACAGGATTTTTACTGTCATCAATGTTGTTGGCACTTCTGTATCTGAACAGATCACCAAGCACAGCAGCACCCTTCTCCATAAGTACTTCCTGCTTGAGCGAGAATTCATACTTGCTCATAGGCTCACACTCCTTTGATGTCAGTTTACCATACCTCATAATATTCTTCAAGTGCGAGATTATTATACCTCACACCCTGATCTCTCTCAAATAATCCGCAAACTCCATCTCATCGCTCTCGGCTTTATCGGGAGTTTGACAGTTTGAAAACTTCAAAAGCAGTTCAAAGCCTTGCGGGGCTTTAATTTTTTTGTCAAATCTCAAATTTCCTCTTGTGGTATTGTCTCTATTGTGCTATAATAGTTTTATATAGCTATGGCAGGGGGCGTTATCTTGCATCTCAATATTGTTAAATCTAAAAATGCTAAGCAGTTCTATGTCCTTGAGGGTTACCGCAACGAAAAAGGTGTCAGCACTACTCGTATTGTTCGTAAACTCGGAACCTATGACGAGCTCATCAAAGAGCATGAGGATCCTGAAGCCTGGGCCAGAGAAGTTGTCGCTCAGATGAATCGTGAGGCTGCCAGCCAAACGGTTATGATCCCCTTCTCTCCGGATTTGCTTTTGGAAAAAGGTAAGCAGAATATCTTTGAGGGCGGATATATCTTTTTACAGAAGATTTTTTACCAGCTGCATTTGGATTACATCTGTAAGAAGATTGAGGATCGTTATGAATTCAAATACGATCTTCGCCAGATTCTGGCGCATCTTATCTATGGCAGAATATTGGAACCCTCTTCAAAGCTTTCTACTTACGAATACGCATCTAAGCTTTTAGAAGGTCCATCTTACGAATTATCTGATGTATATCGTGCATTGGATGTTTTATGCGATGAGAAGGACTACATTCAGTCTCAGCTATACAAATTCTCAAAGGAAATGGGAAAGCGCAATGATGCTGTTCTGTATTATGATTGCACCAATTATTACTTTGAGATTGAGCAGGAAGATGGGATTAAAAAATACGGAAAGAGTAAGGAAAACCGGCCGCTTCCTATCGTAGAGATGGGATTATTTATGGACGGTGACGGTATTCCTCTCGCATTCAATATACACAGCGGTAATACTAATGAGCAAAAGACTCTTCAGCCTTTGGAAAAGCAGATCATAGAAGATTTTGATCATGCAAAGTTTATTGTATGTACAGACGCCGGACTCTCATCTGCAGCTAACAAAAGATTCAATGATAGAGAGAGCAGAGCGTTCATTACTACGCAATCAATAAAGAAGATGAAAGCGTTCCAGAAGGAATGGGCGCTGTCGCCTGACGGGTGGCATTTACCGGGAGAAAAAAGAGTATTCAATTTGAACGAGATTCTTTCCAGCGAGAAGTTAAGGGCCAAGTATTATGAATGGATATTCTACAAGGAAGAATGGTATAACGAAAACAACATAGAGCAAAAGTATATAGCCACATTCTCGATCAAGTATATGGATTACCAGCGTAGCATTCGCAATGAGCAGATAGCGAGAGCAGAGAAAGCGATAGTATCCACTGCAAAGCTTGATCGCACAAGGCAGAGTGATTACAAGCGTTTCATCACCAAAATGTCGGTAACAAAAGAAGGTGAGGTAGCACAGAGCAATGTTTATTTGCTTAACGAAAACCTCATTAACGAGGAAGAGCGATATGACGGATTTTACTGTGTAGCAACAAATCTGGACGAACCGGCAGAAGTGATCATACGCATCAACAAAGGTCGTTGGGAAATTGAGGAATGCTTCCGTATAATGAAGCATGAGTTCAAAGCAAGGCCGGTATATGTAAGAAAGGACAATAGGATAACAGCGCACTTTCTTACCTGTTTTCTCTCTCTTGCAGTATTTCGTTATATTGAGAAGAAGCTTGGCAATCGCTTCACTTGTGAAGAGATAGTAACCGGGCTAAAGCAGATACGATTCCTATACAAAGACAACTACGGATACATCCCCGCATACGATCGAACGGAATTTACGGACGCACTGCACAGTGCATTTGGTTTCCGCACTGACTACGAACTGCTGACGAAAAAAACTATGCGAAATATACTGACAAGCACGAAAAAACGATAAAATTACTACAAACGCAAAACGAGCACAAAACCCGAAAAGCCGCATAAGCACTGGGCTTTCCACGCTTTTGCGCTCGTTTTACTGTCAAACTCGGGATTAT
>JAFSJE010000051.1 GCA_017439425.1 Oscillospiraceae bacterium | reverse complement strand
TGGAAACGCGACGGCGGCAGGACGGTTTACGAAATAACCGTTCCGTCAAACTGCACGGCAACAATAAAGCTCCCCGGTAGAGAGCCAGAGAGCGTGTGCGCGGGAGCGTATTCATTTACGATATAATACTAACCCCTAATCAAAATCATTAATTCGCGCTTGCCCTTTTTGCGTCATACTTCGTTATCCGGCTTGATAATACACAAAGTATTGTCTGCACCGGACGCCTTGTATGACGCAAAAAATTCTGCGCGCTCGGTTAAAGCTTTTAATCAGGGATTAGTATAAATATCTCAGAAAGCCTGGTCGCAAGCCGATCAGGCTTTTTTGCTTATCCGCAAAAAAGTCTTGAATTGACCGCGGCGGCGTGATATAGTTAGTTGTAACTAACAGAGTATTTGCGGATTGGAGGATAAGCTGATGTTTGGAAAAAAGCAGGTATTCAGGATCGGCTCCGACGGGTTTAACGGAGCGTGGTACCCTTGTTCTACTATCTCTGACCGGGCTGTTATCCTCATGCTCGGTGACAGCGCTGAGGATAGAATGGCAAAGTCCGGCGCAAAATGGCTGAACGGGCAGAACGTAAGCGTTATGGCGATGAGCCCGGACAAGAAGGATTACGGGCATCACAGCTATCCGCTGGAGCGGTTCGGGAAAGCGATTGCGTTTATGCGGGCGCAGGGGTGCAGGAAGCTCGGCGTTGTCGGCGCCTCCACCACCGGTATGATGGCGCTGCTTGCGGCAAGCTATTACCCCGAGCTGTCGCTGACGATTGCCATCTCCCCTCCCGACTTCGTGATGGAGGGCTTCTACCGCGACGGGAAGGACGGCGCGACAGAGCGGCCCGGCGATTACGAATCCTCGGTAACGTGGCATGGTAAGCCGCTCCCGTTCCTTCCGTACGCCTACCGGCACCCCGAATATTGGCAGAAGCTCAGGGAGGAGGCAAAGGCGGGCGGCGACAAGGTCGCCTCGCGCAGAATGTTTGACGAGTCCGAAAAGAGGCACCCCATTGAGGAGAGCGAGCGCATCAAGGTCGAGAGAATCCGCGGGAAGCTCATCTTCATCGGCGCGGAGGACGACGTTCTGTGGGACACCTGCAGATACATACGCAGAATGGAAGCCCGCCTTGCCGAAATGCCTCACGATTGCACCTGCGAGAGCTGGCTCTATGAGCACGGAACACATTTTGTCTTTCCGGATTCCATGCTCAGAATGATGCTTCCGGTTGGCTCGGGACTTCTCGTTTCCTTTATGTTCAAAGCCGGAAAAGAGCATAAGAGGCAGTGCCGCGAAACGCGGCTCGACATTGACAGAAGGCTGAGAACAGCCCTCGCTGAATGGTAAGGAGGAGCGCGATGAAATACGCGGGAATGCCTATGGGTATGTGGCTTCTCTTTGCCGGATCGTTCCGCAGGCAGCTGACGGATACGCTCGGATATGACGATAAAGCGGCAAAGTCCGTCACCTCAGGGGCAAAGCGTAAATACAGGGAGATAATTCAGAGTCTTCCGGAGTCCGAGCGCGCGGATCGCTTCAGAATGAACATCGTAAGCTGCGCGATGCTCTCTGATTTTCTTCTCGCGCTTCCGGAAAGACCTGCGGTCGAAACGGTGACTGATTATTACCGTGAAGCCATGATGACCGCGCCCATGAAGCTTTTTTGCCGTTTGAGCGGCAGGAGAAAGTTTACCGAAGCCGACCTCAGCGCCATGAGAGAAACCGCCGCTCTGCGCGCCGCCGACCGCAACCCGTATTCATGGAATATGGAGTTTCTCCCCTACCCCGACGGCAGCGGCTATGAGGCGAGGTTTACAAGCTGCGGCATCTGCGCGCTTATGGGTGAACTCGGGATTTTTGAGTTTGTTCCCGCCATGTGCCGCCTTGACTATACGATGAGCGAAGCGGGCGGCGCGTCGGAGTTTCGGCGTGAGTACACTATAGCCTCCGGAGGCCCATACTGCGACTGCGGATACAAAAAGAAAGGAACGTTACGATGAAATACCATATTGAGAAAAATACCGTTCAGGAGACGCTTGTCATTCCGCTTTTCGGGCGGCTTGTATGCTTCGAGCGCTTTCCGGAGCTTTTTTCTGACCCGGAGGCAAAACGCATCTGCGACAGCCTCGACTATGACTTTTAAGAAAAGCGGAAGAAGATGGAATCCGCCGCGGGGCTTTTCGGTGCGCTCGAGGTGGCGCAGCGCCAGTATGACCTGCGCTGTGAGGTTGAGGGGTATTTGAAGGCGCATCCGAGGGCGGCAGTCATAAACCTCGGCTGCGGGCTGGACGACACCTTTTCAAAGGTCGATAACGGCGAGTGCCGGGGCTATAACATCGACCTGCCGGACGTTATAAGCGTGCGAAACGAGCTTCTGCCCGCCGGAGAGCGCGAGGAAAACATATCCTGCGATCTTAATGATTACTCGTGGATGGAAAGAATCATCGCCGCCGACGGCGCGGTGTTTTTCGCCGCCGGCGTATTCTACTATTTCAGAACCGAGGACGTGAAAAGGCTCTTCTGCGCGATGGCGGAGCGCTTCCCGGGCGGTGTGCTTGCCTTTGACTCCTGCAATGAGCGCGGCGCGAAGCTCATGCGAAGCACATGGCTCCGCGAGGCGGGTATCACCGACGTCGGCGCATTCTTCTCACTCGAGAATGAAGCTTCCCTCGCGGGATGGAGCGAGCGCTTCTCCTCCGTCACGGCGAAGAGCTATATGCGCGGATACCGGGATATTTACGATAAGGTCGGTGCGTTCCATAAGCTTATGATCCGCTTCTGCGACAGCCTTGTTAGAATGAAGATCGTCAGGATCGCCTTTTGATAAAAATTCCGCCTGTTCGTTCCATTTTTGCAGCAATTTATACTAACCCCTAATCAAAATCTTCAATTCGCGCTTGCCCTTTTCGCGTCATACTTCGTTATCCGGCTTGATAATACACAAAGTATTGTCTGCGCCGGACGCCTTGTATGACGCTAAAAATTCTGCGCGCTCGGTTAAAGCTTTTAATCAGGGATTAGTATTAAAACCCGCCGCGTTTCAGCGGCGGGTTTTTGTTATACTAATCCTTGATATAAAACTGACTTGTAATTCTGAGCAGAAATTGTGCCAGACAAGGCAGACCCCGCAGAGCATAATGGATATATATGCTCAAGGGGGCTAACGCAGTATGGCGCAATTTCTGCCAGAAGGACTGTCAGGTTTCTATTAAGGTTTAGTATTATACATCCATATTTTTCAGCGCTTTGTCTGTCGGAATTTGCTTTATCCTTGCAAAATCGACGAGCGACACAAACGCATATCCGACAAGAAGATACACAACGCTCAGAGCCATTGACTCCGGCTTCATATAAAAGGCAAAGTACCCGTCCATCTGCAGCATGAACAGCTTGAAAAGCTGAATCATCAGTAAATAACCGACTGCGAAGCTGAAAAGAGCAGAAGCAGTCACCACGATCGCGGTCGGAAGAATATAAACGGAGGCGATTTCTCTGTTCTCAAAGCCCAATATTTTCGCCATGGAGATCGGCTGCTCGTTCCGCTCGATGATGATTTTCGCAAGAAGATAGATAAGCGCAGCGGAGAGCACCACCATTGCAATTTTGAACACCCAGAAAAACTGCCCCATGGAGTGCATAAGCTGATTTGTGACCTTTGTGATGTCCTTCTGGGTTATCACAACGGCGATATTCTTCTCATCAAGGTCGGTTATCTCCTCCCGTGACAGGAAGCCGTTGAAGCTGTCCTCGCTCTTATCGAACGCTGCGTTAAAGGCGGTGTTTTTCATAAACACGGCGATGCCGCCGTCATAATCCGCAATACCCTTTACCGTGAACGTATAAGACTTGTTTGCGTACTCCTCGCTGAGCGTGATCTCATCGCCCGCGCGCAGACCGAACTTATCGCGAAACGCCGACGAGATGTACGCTTCGCCTTTTCTGAGCTCGTCCGGAAGCGCGATGTAATCGCTGCCCTCCTCGATGCCGTAGACCGTGACAGACTCGTCGCCTCCTGAGCCAAGCCCCTCAAACAGCGCGTCTCTGCTCTTCGCGTATTTCAGAGTAGTGCTCGAGAAGCGCTCGGCTGAGGGCTCGCCCGTTGTAATCAACCCACCGTCCTCGTCCTTATTGCCCATCAGCATATACTGGTAGTCCGCAAACATCATCTCAGGCGCCTTTTCACTGTAATACTCCAAGGAGTCTGGCAGTCCGAAGGCGAAGCAGAGCATCAGCTCGATGAAGATAACTCCGAAAATCAGAACCGCGTAATTTGAAATATTCTGAAGCATAACGCGCAGTCTGAACCGCCGCAGGAACGACCACGCCGGAAGTCTGCGCGCCTTGCTCCTCCGCGTTCTGCGCAGATCTCTCCTCAGAAACTGCAGCGGTGAGAGCCTCAGCTGCCTCAGAATTACGAACAGATTTACAAAAAACATCAGCGCAAGCGGAATGACCGTTGTCTTAACAAATCCCTCGCGGCTGAAGATCGGCTCGCAGGCGGGCAGACTGTAGCTGTTGTAATAGAGCTTCAGAGCCACCGTGCGAAACGCCGTATAACCGAGTAGGTTTCCGGCTGCCGCGCCGACGAGCGTAACGATCACCGGCATCGTCATATAGTGAACGACAAGCTCGCGCTTTGTATAGCCCGAGGCGCAAAGCGTTCCGATGACCGTCGCCTCCTTCTCGATCGTGTTCGTTATCGTAATTGCAAACACAAAGGCGATGACCGCGATGAGAATATAGCACATAAGCGCCGTGCCCGCCGTATCGCTGTCGATATCAGACGGCGCGAAATTGCTCGCCTGCCGCAGGTATTCGGGTATAAAGTCCTCTATCTCGTTATCGTTCACAAGTGTCTGCGTGATGAGCATTTTGAGGAAATTATCTGCATTATCCGCAAGCTCGACCTTGTCCGCAGGCTCTTCTGAATAGAAATACGCATAGTTATAGTGCATTCTCGACGGAAGAGAGTCAAATGCCTCGGGCGTCACCATGCCGACGTCGAAGCCGAAGGCGTCGAACATAAGGTCGGTGTTCGACTCGTGCAGGGTGAGATAGTTGACGTAGGACAAGAGTCCCACGACCTCAAACCGCCGCCCTCCGACGGTGATCGTATCTCCGACTGCTACGCCGACGTTATCCGCGTGCATACGGTCGATTGCGATTTCGTTCCGCTTCTCCGGTGCGCGTCCCTCGAGGAATGAAGCCTTGTTTACCTCGGAATCAGAGCTGAACACTCTGATCGTCGCGTCCTCCGCGCCGTCGCCCTCAGCGTCCTCCGGCTCGTTGCGATAGAAGTTTTCAAAAACAGTGACCGGCACCGCATCGAAAGCGCTGTCAAGCTCATATTCCTCGCTTATCTCGTCCCACTTTTCATCGACCTTTTCAATAACCGCCTCGTGCGCCTTCTCAAAAGCCTCAGCCGCCGCATTCTGAAAAGCTTCGGACTCGCGGGCTTTAGCGATTGCGTCATCATAATTTGCCGCAATAGCGGCGTCGATCCGGCTCTTTATTGCGTCCTCGTCGGTTATTCCGTAGGCGGCGCACTGTTCTCTGACTGCGCGCTCGATCTCGCCTCGGACGGTTTCCCGAAGCTCATCTTCGATTGCCTTTGCGACTTCCTCGTCCGCCTCACGAATGCCCTCGTCGATAAAATACTGCTTAACGTCCGCTCTCTCGCCGCTCTCGATCGCAGAAAGAAGCTCCGGCGAGGCTTTCATTTTAAGCTCAAAGGAGCCGTCCTCGATATTCAGCTCCTCCCTGCCTAACGCAACTGCCTCGAGCATGCTGTCATGCCCGACGTACATACCCGAGATAACCCCGATCATAACGACCATAAAGATGATTATCACAAGATACTTGTGCCAGTCCGTCCTGAGCTCCTTCGGGATGCGCTTTATAAGAGGGTTCTTCACGCCTGCTCCCTCCTCACCAATCAAGCTCGGAGGCCGGTACCTTCGCCTCGTTCGTGATATTATGGCGCACGACGCCGTCGCGCAGGCGGATAACGTGATCTGCCATTTTGCTGATTGCCTCGTTGTGCGTGACCATTATGACCGTTGTGCCGTATTTCCGGTTGCAGTCCTCGATGAGCGCAAGTATCTCCTTGCTGGTCTTATAATCGAGCGCGCCCGTCGGCTCGTCGCACATCAGTATATCGGGATTCTTCACAACCGCTCTGCCTATTGAAACTCTCTGCTGCTGACCGCCGGAGAGCTGATTCGGATACTTATACTTGTGCTCCTGCAGACCGAGCGTTGTCAGCACCTCCTCCACGTCGAGCGGCTTTGATGAGAGATACGCCCCGACCTCGATATTCTCCTTTACGTTGAGGTTCGGTATGAGATTGTACATCTGGAACACATACCCGAGATGAAGCCTGCGGTATCGCGTGAGCTGCTTTTCGTCCATATCCTCGAGCTTATCGCCGCTGATTGCGACGTAGCCGGAATCCTGCTTGTCTATTCCGCCGATAATATTCAGAAGCGTTGATTTACCCGAGCCTGACGGCCCGAGCAGCACGCAGAATTCTCCCCTCTTTACCGAAAAATCAACGCCTCTCAGAACCTCCTGGCGCGCTTCTCCATCGCCGAAGCTCTTTTTGAGGTCTACGATCTCCAAAAACTTATCCTCTGCTGACACTTTTGTTGCCCCTTTCGTACACTTGTAGTTCTTTGAGTTAGATATATCTAATCTATCCCCGTCAAAAAACTCCGCTTCCGGAGTTAGTATTATTGTTATTTTGCGCTCTCGCTCTTCACAAATCCGATTTCCTCGGCTCTCTCGCGGCTCATAAGGTGGAAATTGCACTCATCGTCGCCGTAGCCCAGGGTTTTCGTGCGGTCGAGCACAGCGCCCTGCATCTCGAAGGTGTAGTAGTCCATCATGCAGAGATATTTCGTTATCTCCTCACAGCCCTCCTGCCTTGTGAGCTTGCAGATGCCGCACTCCTTGTACGTTATGTAGTACTCATCCTTGCCCGGAACGTTCTTGAAGTAAAAGTACCAGTTCATCGGGTACTCCTTAATATGGTCGCGCGACCACTGAGCCTGCTGAGTTCTGTTTGTAATTACCTTTTCTGTAAAGGCGCTCTTTCCCGCCTTGGCCTTAACCATAAGCGGACAGTAGGCGCACGCGCGAATTAGCCCCTTCAGCCGCTCTTCATCGATTTTGCCCTCCGCCTCTTTATACAGCGCGATAACGAACGCCCCGGCATACATCGTCATAACGAACATATTTTCCTTAATGCTGCCGATTCCCGGCGTTCTTTCAACTATCGCGCGATACTCTCTCGCCGCGCGCTTTTTATATTCCGGCATATTGAGCTCCGGTATCTCTTTCCCGATATAATCAAACGCCGTTCTGGCAAACGCGAACTTTATAAACGCGCCGATAATTCCGTATTTAATGCTCTGCACCTTCTCTGAATTAGTTTTCTCTAACTCAGTTAAGGATAGCTACCTTTTGTTAAAAAGTCAAGACTTTTTTATTGAGATTAGTATAAGTCCTTGCGATTATAACCGCACTGATGACGGCAGTCAGAGCGTCCGAAACCGGCATCGACCACAGAACGCCGTCAAGGCCGAGAAGCATCGGAAGCACAAGCGCAAAGCCAACGCCGAAAACGATCTCGCGCACCATTGACAGAAGCGTGGACTCCAGCGCCTTGCCCATCGCCTGCAGGAAGATGAACGTCGCCTTATTTACGCAGGCGAAAACGATCATGCAGAGGTAAACGCGGAACGCCTTCACGGCAAATTCTGTATAGTAGGCGCTCTCGTTTGCCGCGCCGAATATATTGATGAGCGCGCTCGGAAACACCTCGACTATTATGAGCGCGGCTGCGCCGACGATGGCCTCACAGACGAGAAGGCGGGTAAAGAGGCCTTTCACTCTGTCAAAGCGCCTTGCGCCCATGTTGAAGCCGACGATCGGTATGCACCCCGCAGACATACCGACTACGACAGAGATAACGATCTGAAAGAACTTCATTACTATTCCTACCACCGCCATCGGTATCTGCGCGTACTCCGCAAGACCGAACACCGGGTCGAGCGCGCCGTACTTGCGGATCATATTGTTGATTGCCGCCATCGCCGCAACGAGCGAGATCTGAGAGAGAAAGCTGCATAGTCCGAGGGAGATTATTCTACCGACTGTCTTCCTTTTGAGCGCAAAGGAGCCGCAGTCGAGCCTTACACTTTTGAGGCGGAAAAGATACCACACGGCAAGCGCTGCAGTCGCTATCTGACCGATAACAGTTGCAATCGCCGCGCCTGCCATACCCATTCTGAACACGAAAATGAATATCGGGTCGAGGATTATATTGATTACCGCGCCGGCGAGTGTGGAGGCCATAGCAAACCTCGGGCTGCCGTCCGCGCGTATGACAGGATTCATCGCCTGACCGAACATATAAAACGGTATCCCGAGCGCGATCCAGAAGAAGTACTCCTTCGAGAGTGCGAAGGTCTCTGCGTTGATTCTGCCGCCGAAGAGCGTTACAAGGCCGTCGCCGAAGATGAGATACACCGCCGTAATGACTGTGCCGGACGCCAGCGAGAGCACTATCGCGTTGCCGAAGGAGCGGCGCGCCTTATCGGCTCTGCCCTCTCCGAGCAGGGCGCTGACCATCGAGCAGCACCCGTCGCCAATACAGACGGCGACTGCGAGGGCTATGACCGTCAGCGGGAAAACCACGGTATTCGCCGCGTTGCCGTAGGAGCCGAGATAGTCGGCGTTAGCGATAAATATCTGGTCTACAATGTTGTAAAGCGCTCCGACCAGCAGAGATATGATGCACGGAACCGAGTATTTCCGCATGAGTGTGCCGAGTTCTTCCTCGGCAAGGTAGTTCTGTTTTCCTTCCATGTTGACCTCCGAATAAAAAAATAATGCGCAAGTCCATCGTTCGGACTTACGCATCGATGCGCAGGCACAGCCTCCGCATCGAACATATTTGTGTGCTGGCACACAAATATGACGCCTGCGGGCGGATCATGCGACGTGAAGGGGCCTCTTGACCGGCCCCTTCACAGAACCCCGCCTCTTTGAGCGGAAGCTGATCATTCTTTGCCTGCAAAATGATGTGTCGGTCCATCGTTCGGACTTACGCATTTCTGCTACTCAACAATCGGAAATTTATCACTTTTTTGAAAAAAAGTCAACTGAAAAAATATAGCGAAATACGGCGTATTTTCTGCAAGTTAGCAGTGACTAATCAGCGGTCTGTATGATATTATACATCAGAAGAGGCTTGTCAAAAAAATAGCAAGCCTCAATAATCTTCCGCAGAAAGGCTGGATGATATTATATGAAATTACAAGAGTCAGCCGTAGCTCAGATCACCGCGATCTGCGAGCGTTACAAGAATGAAAAGACGCCGCTTATGATGATCCTGAGCGATATTCAGAATGAATACGGCTATATCCCGCTTGAGGTGCAGGAGCTCGTCAGCGAGAAAACCGGCATCTCCGTCGCCGAGATCTACGGCGTTGTCACCTTCTACTCCTTCTTCTCCCTCACTCCGAAGGGAAAGTACATTATCGGCTGCTGTCTCGGCACCGCCTGCTACGTCAAGGGCGCGCAGAAGGTCATCGATGTGTTCTCCGAGGAGCTGGGTATCAAGCCCGGCGAGACCACCGACGACGGTATGTTCACGCTCGACGCTCTCCGCTGCATCGGCGCCTGCGGCATCGCCCCCGCAGTCAGCGTAAACGGCAAGGTCTATCCCAAGATGACCGGTGCTCAGGTGCGCGAGGTCATCGCACAGCAGTATCTTAACGAGGGAAAGGAGATGCCGAAATGATAAACTCCGTTGAAGAGCTCAACGCAAAAGCCGCGTCCTGCACAAAGTGCCTTGACGATAAGCTCAAGGGGCTTGACGGCAAGCGCCACATCGTTCTCTGCGGCGGTACCGGCTGCCTCTCCAGCCGCTCCGACGAGATCATGAAGAGGTTTGAAGAGGTGCTCGAGGAAATGGGCGTCTCCGACAAGGCGACAGTCAACCACGTCGGCTGCTTCGGCTTCTGCTCGCAGGGGCCGTTCGTAAAAATCTATCCCGAGGACACCCTCTACCGTCTCGTACACATCGAGGACGTTGAGGAGATCGTCGAGTCCGACATCATCGGCGGCAAGGTAGTCGAGCGCCTTCTGTACGTTGAGCCCGGCACCGAGGTCAAGGTCGCAAAGCAGGACGATATCAACTTCTATAAAAAGCAGCGCCGCGTCGCCCTTCACGGCTGCGGCGTAATAAATCCCGAGGATATTAACGAGGCTCTCGGCTTCGGCGCGTTCCAGGGTCTCAAGCGCGCGCTCACGATGACGCAGCAGGAGGTCGTTGACGAGGTTCTCGCCTCCGGACTTCGCGGCCGCGGCGGCGGAGGCTTCCCCTCCGGCAGAAAGTGGCAGTTCGCTCTCAACCAGCAGAACGATGAGAAATACGTAGTCTGCAACGGCGATGAGGGCGACCCCGGCGCGTTTATGGACCGCTCCATTCTCGAGGGCAACCCCCTCGCGGTTATCGAGGGAATGGTCATCGCCGGCTACGCCATCGGCGCGCACGACGGCTACTTCTACGTCCGCGCCGAGTACCCCATCGCCGTAAAGCGCCTTCGCATTGCGATCGCTCAGGCGACCGAGCAGGGACTTCTCGGCGAGCACATCTTCGGCACAGATTTCTCCTTCAACTGCCACATCCGTCTCGGCGCGGGCGCCTTCGTCTGCGGCGAGGAGACGGCTCTTCTGAACTCCATCGAGGGCAAGCGCGGTATGCCGCGTCCCCGTCCTCCCTTCCCCGCTGTCAGCGGACTCTGGGGCAAGCCCACCATAGTCAATAACGTCGAGACTCTCGCCTGCGTACCCTACATTCTCCGCAACGGCGCCAAGGAGTTTGCCTCCGTCGGCACCGAGAAGAGCAAGGGCACCAAGGTCTTCGCCCTCGGCGGCAAGGTCAACAACGTCGGCCTTGTCGAGGTTCCGATGGGCACCACCCTCCGCGAGCTGATTTACGATATCGGCGGCGGAATCCCGGGCGGCAAGAAGTTCAAGGCCATCCAGACCGGCGGCCCCTCCGGCGGCTGCCTTACCGAGGAGTTCCTCGACGAGCCGATAGACTTCGACAACCTCGTAGCCAAGGGCTCGATGATGGGCTCCGGCGGCGCGATCGTCATGGACGAGGACAACTGCATGGTCGACGTTGCGAAGTTCTATATGGAATTCATCTGCGACGAGTCCTGCGGAAAGTGCTCGCCCTGCCGCATCGGCACGAAGCGCATTCTCGAAATACTCACCAAGATCACCGAGGGCAAGGGCACAATGGCGGATCTTGATGAGCTGGAGGTTTTAGCCGACACCGTCAAGAACAACTCCCTCTGCGCTCTCGGTCAGACCGCGGCTAACCCCGTCGTCTCCACTCTCACGCACTTCCGCGATGAGTACATAGCCCACATCGTCGATAAGAAGTGCCCGGCACACGTCTGCAAGAGCCTTATGGAGTACCACATCGACCCCGACAAGTGCATCGGCTGCGGTATGTGCCACAGAGGCTGCCCGGTGGACTGCATCCACAAGACAGAATACGTCGCGCCCGGTCACAAGCTCGCTTCCTGGGCAATCGATTCGACCGTCTGCGCGAAGTGCGGCTCCTGCCTCAGCGTCTGCCGCTTCGGCGCTATCGAGAAGCGATAAGGAGGGAACAGTCATGAGTAAAGTAAACATCAAAATCGAGGGCGTTCCCTACGAGGTAGAGGCCGGCCTTACAATACTTGAAGCCGCCAAGGCGTGCGGCTATGAGATTCCGTCGCTCTGCGCCTTCAACCACGGCGAGTGCAATCCCGGCTCCTGCCGCGTCTGCCTCGTTGAGGCTACCGGAGCGCGCGGCCTCGTCGCAAGCTGCGTTTATCCCGTCAGCGAGGGAATGGAGATCCGCATTTCCACCCCGAAGGCGACTGAGGCGCGCAGAAGAAGCGTTGAGCTTCTCCTTTCAAACCACAATCAGAACTGCCAGCAGTGCGACAAAAACGGCAAGTGCGAGCTTCTGCACGTCGCATACCTCACCGGAGCCCGCGAGGGCGCCTTCACCGGCGAGCACAGCGAAACGCATTACGACGACGTCGCTCCCGCGATCGTCAGAGATACCTCCAAGTGCATTCTCTGCGGCCGCTGCATCGCGCGCTGCCAGAATGCCCACGGTCTCGGCATACTCGGCTTTGAGAACCGCGGCTTCCGCACCTTCGTCTCCCCGGCGGAGAACCGCAGCTTTGCGAATTCCCCCTGCATCCAGTGCGGTCAGTGCATCACCGTCTGTCCGACCGGCGCCCTTATGGAAAAGAGCGAGATCGGCAAGATCGACGAGGCCGTAAAGGCTGGCAAGCACGTTATAGTTCAGGTCGCGCCCGCAGTCCGCGCCGCGCTCGGCGAGGAGTTTGACTACCCCGTCGGTACTCCCGTCACCGGAAAGATGATCGCCGCGCTCAGAAGGCTCGGCTTTGAGAGAGTTTACGACGTCAACTTCGGCGCAGACCTCACCATAATGGAGGAGGGCACCGAGCTTCTCGGCCGCCTCACAAACGGCGGCGTGCTGCCGATGATAACCTCCTGCTCACCCGGCTGGGTCAACTACGCCGAGATGAATTACGGCGACCTTCTGCCGCACCTTTCAAGCTGCAAGTCGCCCCACCAGATGCAGGGCGCCATCATCAAGAGCTACTGGGCAAAGGAGCACGGCGTTGACCCGAAGGATATCTTCGTAGTTTCCGTCATGCCCTGCGTAGCCAAGAAGTTTGAGAAGGAGCGCGAGCAGGAGAAGGTAAACGGCATCCCCGACGTTGACGCCGTTATTACCACCCGCGAGCTTGCCCGCATGATCCGCCGCGCAGGTATTCTCTTCAACCGCCTGCCCGAGGAGGACTGGGATCAGGACATCATGGGCGATTACTCCGGCGCCGGCGTTATCTTCGGCGTTACCGGCGGCGTTATGGAGGCGGCGCTCCGCACCGTCTACTTCAAGCTCACCGGGGCTGAGCACGACAAGATCGTCTTTGAGGCCGTCCGCGGCCACGACGCCGGCATCCGCGAGGCTTCCATCGACATAAACGGCACCGTCGTTAACGTAGCCATCGCCTCCGGTATGAAGAGCGCGAAGGTGCTGCTCGACGAGATCCGCGCAGGCACCTCGAAGTATCAGTTCATCGAGATCATGGGCTGTCCCGGCGGCTGCATCAACGGCGGCGGTCAGCCGTACGTCCGCTCCTGCTTCCTGCCGAACGAGGGCGACGATATTCTCGACACCTATAAGGAAAAGCGCGCCGGCGCCCTCTACTCCGAGGACGAGCGTCAGGCAGTTCGCCAGTCGCACAACAACCCGCAGATCATCGAGCTCTACGAGAAGTTCCTCGGCGAGCCGAACTCCCACCTCGCCCACGAGCTGCTCCACACCTCCTACGCCGCGCGTGAGGGCTTCAGGAGCTGAAAATATTAAACGCAAGCAGCCGGTTCAAAGCGAACCGGCTGTTTTTTAATGCGTCGGCTATACAAAAAGGGTGCTTCGAGGCGTACTCCGTAAAGAAGTTGCTTTGATGCGGCAATTACCGGCTCAATAAGATATAGAATCGGCGTGACCGCAAAGGTCACGCCGATTTCGTCGCTCTATTCTGGTTTTTGTGGGGCAAAATCCGATGCTCGTTATCACTGCAGACAAGGGAGTTCTTGTGCAAACCTAATGAAAGAAGCATCCCTACAAATCGGAATTTGAAACCGATAAAATCTTAGCCCATTAACTGCTGTTACAGGCTGTTAAAGAAATCCTCCGAAAGCCCGATGAACAAAGGGTTTACCGCAGTTTGCTCACCTCTTGGCGTTATACGATTTCACACGTCGTTACCCCTGCCGCGACGCCTGATAAGGGAAAAAGCAAGGGAAGAAAAAACCAGTAAAACAATATAACAATGTGTGGCAATCGGAAGCCTGTGACATACGAGCGAATATATTATAGCGGAGGATTTGAAAATGGACAAGTATATTTACAACAGGAGCAACGGTCTTTGGTACGAGCGATGCGGCGACTACTATCTGCCGTGCCTTGCGCTGGATGAGGAAAAGCCCGTTGGCGTATGGGGCGAGAGGTATCGGCGGTATCTGAAAGAGCATCGACGCAGCATCTATGACGAGCTGCTTTTGAACGACACTCTTGACGATCACGTTGCCGAGATCGACCGGCAGGCAGAAGAAATGTTTGATCGTATGATAAAGCTGATTGCCGTCAAGCGCGGAATTACAGAACATCTTAAATGCGAGGATCAGATGGCGTGGGTCAGCGCCATGAATCAGATCCGTGACATTGCCAAAGAAGTCGTACTGAACGAACTGATATACTGCTGATAATTGGGCAAGCGGAGGGGTCAAAAGCCTCTCCGCTTGCCTTTTCATGACATTTTTATGATTTCTTTTTTGACAAACAGGCAGAGTTTTCCCAAGCATATCTCATATTGCAACATCCGGGATTCCTTGTCATTTTTCACTCCGTGTTCAGCACAGGGGGCACACGATACGACGAGATTGCCGCAAAGAGTGCCGCTTACCTCGAATGGTCGATCAGCACCTTGACCTGCTTTTTAGAGTCGTTTGCCGCGGCAAAGGCTTCCGCGATCTCGCTGAGTCCATAGGTCGCCGTCGCAATCGGAAGGAAAGTCTCCTGATGCACCGTAACCATGTCAATGACCTGTTTGTTGACCGCTGGCGTATAGGCGAAAGAGCCGTGGATGCTACACGCCTTGTAGCAGAGCCAGTTCTCCACCAACTTCTCCTCGCTTGTCCCGAGCGCGATGATACCGATGTGCGAATCTACCCGTGCGTATTTCAGCATCTCCTCAAACGCGCCGGGATAGCCTGCACAGTCGAGGACAAAATCCGCGTTCCATGTATCCTCGCCGTTATTGCCTTTGGACTTGCCCCACCGATCCATCACAAAGGAGGGAACGTCCGTCTCTTTTGTGTTGCAGAGGATACCGCCCATCTCCCCAACCTTGCCGGATCGGAACGGATTACGCGCTGTCACAATCACATCGTCAATCCCCATGCTCTTGAGGCAAGCAAGTGCGCACAGGCCAATGATACCGCCGCCGTAAATAACGACCTTATCGCCCTTTTTCGGCTGGCAGAGCAGGATTCCGTTAAGTGCAACGCTGATCGGCTCAATCATTGCCGCAACGTCCCAGCTCAGCTCCTCGTCTAGCGTGAAGACGTTGTAACCCTCCACGGGCTTTTCCACAAGGACATACTCCGAGAACGCACCGGCCATATCGCAGCTTTGCAGCACACTGAGCTTTTCGTTTGGTTCACGGAAGGTGACGGGATTCACAAAAACCTTCTGTCCCTTCTTGAACCCTGTGACGCCTTCTCCGACTTCATCTACCACGCCAGACATCTCATGTCCAAACTGATTGCCGGGGTCGATGCCGACCTCCGGGCCGTTGATGTTATAGGCGTGCAGATCAGTGCCGCAGATACCGGAGCGTATATTCTTGATGAGAATCGCACCGGGCTTGATCTCAGGCTTCTCGACCTCGCCCAGCGTAACGGTCTGAAGCCCTCCGTAAATACCTGCTCTCATTTTCATTGCTGCAATTCCTCCTGTTTTATATTTTTAGCTTCCCTCGCTGTATCGGTGCATCTTCCGCTTACGCTCCTTCTGCACACCACGGGCATACTCAATTTCTGGATAGCCAAAACCGACGATCAGCCCGGTGTAGTGATCTTTGGGGATATTCAGCATGGCGCGCGCCTCCGTCGCCAGCTCGTTCAACACCTCCGCAGAATAGCTCATGATCGTCGTGCCGAGCCCATGTGCGTTGCACAGCAGTTCAAAGTACGCTGTTGCGATGTTGCAGTTGACCTTGCTGTCCTCCGCCCACTTTCCTGCGCAGCGCTCGTGCGCGATGAACAGGTGCGGCGCGCCGCAGAACAGGAGATCGCCCTTGCGGACAGTTTTCTCCGATTCCTTCATCTTGCCGTAGTAAAAGTCGCTGAAGCTGTGCGTGTAGATGTGCCGCTTGGCGTCGGCGTCCATCTTGGCATAGGCGGCTTTCCAAATCTCGTGTACCCTGTCTTTGTCGTCGATGAGCGTATATTCGACGCCCTGCGCGTTGCCTCCTGTGGGAGCCGCTGCCATCGCATTCAAGATGTCCGTGATGATTTTTGGCTCGACATTCTTGTCCAGAAAGCGCCGGCAGGAACGGCGGTTGACAACAAGCCGCTCCATGTACTCGCCCATCTCGGGCGGTGGAGGCGGCAGCGAGTCCTCCGGCTTCTTGCCGAAGATGGAGATCGCGCCCTGTGGGCATACCGCGAGGCAGTGCTGGCATCGCCAGCAGCCGCGCCAGCCGAAACGCTCAAAGGGTTTCATAACCGGTCTGCCGTCTTTCAGCTCCAGCACCATGCCGGAGCAGACGTTGACGCACTTGCCGCAACCGATACACTTTGACGGATCGACCTTGAAATACGCTTTTTCCTCCATCTCAATCACCCCGCACGCCGCTCACAATATCCGTGATGCTCTTTGCCATGTCCGCGTCGATGCCTACCGCGCGCTCGCCGAGGCTGGCAGGCACCGTCGCGCCCTCGCCGACGTTCAGGCGGATGAGGTTGATGTTCTCATGCTCACGTGCCAGCTTTTCAAAGGGAAAACGAATGATAGTTGGCGTATTGAATCCGACACCCAATTCAAGGAGCACCAGCTTCTTGTCCTGCGCTTCCGACAGAAATACGCCGAAGCGGTGCTCCGCCTCATGCCACGCCGCGTCCTCCACAAAATGATCGTCCACGCGCAGGTTCATCGCCATGTCGCCCCCGCAGACGGGGCATTTCGGCACCATCTCGCTGGGGATTCTCCCGTTCCGCCGCGCCGCGTCCATCTCACGGAACCGCTCCACCGCGTTGTAGGTCTTGGGATGACAGCCGCGCTTGCACTGGATAAGGTTATAGCTGCCCTGCGTGGCGAAAATCTGCTCCGCGGACAGTCCCGCCTTCTCAAACTGGTGGTCGGCGTTGGTAGAGAGCAGAAACAGCTTCTTGCCCTCGAAGGCGTCGAGCAGCGTCTTGTGCAGCGGCGTCACGTCGAGGTCTGCGCCCGCCGTCAGCGCGAGACGGCTCCAAAGCCCCCATTTGGACTCCTGATCCGGGAACGGGTAGAAGCCTGCGGAGTACATATCCTGCATATAGGGGTTCTTACCATAGATTTTCTGGAACTCCCCGAAGTGTTCCTCGAAAAACTTGCCGCCGTACTGCGCGCCTGCGGCGGTACTCATGCCCGCGCCCGCGCCGAGCAGTACATAGTCGGCGTCATTTATCATTTTGACCGCCTGCGAGATCTGCTCGTCATAGGGCGTATCCTGCATGATGTAGTCCCGTGCCGGTGTGCCGGAGAGGAAAGCGTTGAATGTCAGTTTGTTTGCTGTGTTCTTACATAACATGGGTATCACCTTGACTTTGCTGTGTGGTTGTAGCCTATAATCGCTCGATTGCCTGCGCGGGACAGTTCTCAAAGCAGTTGCCGCATTGCAGGCAATTATTTTGCCGGATGGCGAACGGTGCGCCTTCGTCGATGGCGCTCTGCGGGCAGACGCTCTGGCAGGTGCCGCAGCCGATGCAATCTTCGGTGATGCGGTAGCCCTTCGGCTTCAAAACCGCATTGCCGACCGTGAAATACTCGCGTGTGATCGGGCGCGTGGAGAGGCAGAAATATTCGATGGTGTAGTCCTTGATGACAAACATCGTGTCGATGTTCTTGGTTTCGCCGGGATAGACGTTTTCAAGATACGGCTGCTCGGCATAGAGCACATCGCGCCACTTGCGCTGCTCCGCCTCCGGCACCGGCTCGGCCTTGCCGGAGACGCGGATAGTCTCCTTGAATCTTGTGTAGCCCGAAATCTGCACTCTGCCGTCGCGCAGGAGCTGGCGGGCAAAGGGCTTTCCGCGCGCGGTCAGAAAGTAGATGTCCGTCCCCTCATAATGAATGGCGCTGATGTTCCGCACCTGCGGCGCGCCGTCCTCGTCTACGGTGGCGAAGTTCAGCACGCCGACGTAGCCGAGCTTTGCGATACAAGTCTGAATGTCCATCGTCTGCTCCTTACACCGTCACAACGATCTTGCCGTTGACCTTGCCGCCATCCAGCGCGATGCAGGCGTCGCGGATATGGTCAAAGCCATAGCTCGCGCCGATCATCGGCTCCAGACGGTGCTTGTTCAGAAACGCCATGATGTCGTCCACCGTTTCCTGCGTCGGGTAGTTACTGAAAAAGCCCGTCAGGTACACGCCGTTTGGTATCTCCTTGATGGGATCGAAACCGTTCAGCGCAAACACGCCGCCGAGGATGCCGGTGTTGCAGACAATGCCGCCCTTCTCCACCGCGCGCAGCGTATCACGCAGATACTTGGGGCCTACGAGATCAAGCGCCTTCGTGACGCCGTGAACCTTGCCCGAGAGAGTCCCGTCGTCCAGCACCGCTTCGTCCGCGTCTGCGAGGAGCGGCAGCTTGCTTTCCCGGTGCGTGGTGGCGATCACCTTGCAGCCGAGCGCCTTTGCGATCTGGATGGCGGCGTAACCCAACGCGCAGGTCGCGCCGCGAATGAGCAGCGTGTCGTCCGGCTTGAGCTGCAAGCACTCAAAGAGCGAGCCCCATGCCGTGAAGTAGGTTTCCGGCACGGCGGCGAGCCGCTCCCAGGATAGCCCGCTCTTCACCGCGAATACATGGGAGACGGGTAGCAGCGCGTATTCGGCGTAGCCGCCGTGAAAGCTCCGGCCCATGCCGCCCATCATGGCGATCACTTTCTGCCCGACGGCAAGCCCGCTGTCGGAGGCGTCCGCGACCTCGCCCACGCACTCGATGCCGGGAATGATGGGCTTTTGGATATAGTCCGCCGCGATTTCCGAGAGGCGGAGGATCTGCTCGGAGTGGTTCATGCCGAAGGCTTTGACCTTCACCAGCACCCAACCGGGCTGAACCTTTGGGATTTTCACCTCCGTCAGAGCCACCTGCTCGGCGGGGGTGATTTGATTAAGCAATACCGCTTTCATTGTCCTTGATCTCCTTCCAGCATTGCGGGTCAGCGGCGTAAAAGCTGCCGTTCGTACCGTTTGCCACAGCTGGGCAGCCGCGGCACCATGGCTTCAACTCGCATTTTGAACACTTTTCAAACTTGTCGTACTGGCGATACTGCTCCATCTCGCAGACCCACACATCCGCGAGCCGATCCTCGAACACATTCCCGACCTCGCTGCCCGCCACGCGGCGGCAGGCGTACACCGTCCCGTCCGGCGTGATGGTCATGTGGCAGTTGCCGCAGTTGCAGCCGCCGTAGATCATGCCTTCCTCGGCGTCAGACGGAATCTTGAACGCGCCGGTCTCGTACTCATAGAGCGTCCAGAGGTGGTCTTTCTTGCTGAAATACGTCTCGCAGCCCTCCGCCTCATACTCGCGGAATTTCTTGTCACACATGGCAAGCAGTTCGCGGTACTCCCGCGCTGTCATGCTCGTGTCCACCTCGCCGCCCGTCGGCACATAGCGGGCAAAGGCAAACACGTTTACGCCTGCCTTGACAGCCGCATCAATGATACCCGGAACCTCCATGCGGTTGGTGGCGGATACCGTCGTCATGATGACGCTGCGGATGCCCGCACGATTGATGCAGCCGACCTTCTCCAGCGTGCAGTCGAACGAGCCGGGCTTGCGGAACCAGTCGTGCGTTTCCCGCAGGCCGTCCAGCGACATCTGGTATTTTTGGCAGCCGTACCACTTGAGCTCGCGGCACACTTGGTCATTCAGGTGGAACGGGTTGCCCAGAATCGTGAACGGAATGTCCTTTGATTTGAGCAACTCCAGCAGCCGCCAGAAGTCTGGATGCAGGATGGGGTCGCCGCCCGTGAGGTAGAAGTACGGCGCGCGGTCGTAGACCTTGCAGAAGTCCTCGCAGTTGGCGACGACCTCCTGCATCTGCTCCCAGTTCATGCTTTTCAGCTCCTTGCAGCCCTCGCCGGAGAAGATGTAGCAGTGCTTGCACCGCTGGTCGCATTCGTCCGTGATATGCCATTGGAAGGCGAAGTATTCTTTCATTGAAATCACCTTTATGCTAAGCGGCTCATGCCGCGTTGTTTCGCTTTGTCCCCGA
>JAFSJE010000050.1 GCA_017439425.1 Oscillospiraceae bacterium | reverse complement strand
GACTGCTGTCTCATCGGCCCCGGACTCGGGCTCGGAGATACCATATATAATATAGTATATTCCGTGATCGAAGCGTGCCGCGTGCCGCTCATCATCGACGCTGACGGCATAACCGCCGTATCGAAGCGCATAGAATTACTCAGCGGGGCAAAATGCCCCATCGCGCTCACGCCCCACGAGGGCGAATTTCTCCGCCTCGGCGGCGACCTTTCCAACGGCCGCGAGCATGCCGCGTGCGGTTTTGCGGAAAAGTACGGCGTAACGCTCGTTCTGAAGGGCAGCGGAACTGTCATAGCCTTCCCGGGCGGCGAGGCGTTCATAAACCCCACCGGCAATCCCGGCATGGCAAAGGGTGGCTCGGGCGACGTACTCGCCGGAATGATGGCGGGTCTTATTCCCCAGCTCGGCTTTGCAGAGGGCGTCAAGGCGGCGGTGTACTACCACGGTCTTGCCGGCGACAGAGCCGCGGAGAAATACGGGCAGTACGCGATGACCCCGTCCGACACTATAGCGTGTCTCGGCGAAGTTTTAAGGTGATTTTTTGAAAAAAGCTCGCGTAATACTCCCGATTATCGCAATTTTTGTACTTTTTTCCGGATGCAGCGCCGGAAAAGACCCCTACGCGCTTGCAAATGACGTAAAAACCCACTATAATGAAATGTCAGAGCCGTCGCTCACCGCGCGCGTTACCGCGGACTACGGCGACAGACTCTCTGAGTTCACTCTTGCGCTCGCGGGAAACGAGATCACGATTCTCGCGCCCGATGAGGTGAGCGGTATTAAGGCGCGAATAGCTGTCGGCGGTGTGAGCCTCGTTTACTCCGACGCGGAGGTTTTCTCCGGCGCTGTAACGGCAAACGGGCTCAGTCCCGTCGCGGCTCTGCCCTTTATGCTTGAGTGCTTCCGAGCAGGAACAGTCAGCTCTGCGTGGCTCGACGGCGATAAGCTCACAGTGGACTATTTCATTTCCGATACTATTTCGCTCCGCGCGGAGTTTGATGCAGAGACTCTCTCCCCCATGGCTGCGCTTCTCACCGAGGAGGGCTCGAGGGCGCTCTGCGCGGAATTTATAAATTAGGAGCGACCCAAATGGATCTTCAAAAGAGAACCTGGGCTGAGATCAGCCTCGGCAATATTGAGCACAACTACCGCGTTATCCGCGGCCATATACCCGAGGGCACGAAGTTCCTCGGCGTAGTCAAGGCGGACGCCTACGGTCACGGCGCGGTCGAGGTCTCGCGGCTGCTTGAAAGGCTCGGCGCGGACTATCTCGCGGTGAGCTGCCTCGACGAGGCGCTGGAGCTCAGGGACGCCGGCATTAAAATGCCGATTCTCATACTCGGCCACACTCCCCCGCGCTATGTGCCGATACTCATTGAAAACGACATAACCCAGACCGTCACCTGCGAGGCGAAGGCGATAGAATTCTCCGATGAGGCGGTCAAGTGCGGCGGCACGCTCAGAGTACACATCGCGCTCGACACCGGAATGAGCCGCCTCGGCTTTCTCTGCGACCGCCACCACTTCGCGGAGGGCGTGAAAAACGTGATAAGCGCCGTAAGGATGCCAAATCTCGACGCCGAGGGCGTTTTCACCCACTTCGCAGTCTCGGACGAGCCGGGCGAGGATAACGAGCGCTATACCCGCGCGCAGTTTGAGCTTTTTACCCGCGTTATAGAGGCTTCCGAGAGCGCCGGCGGCTTCAGGTTCCGCATAAAGCACTGCGCCAACTCCGGTGCGGTAGTGAACTACCCCGAATTTGCGCTCGACATGGTGCGCCCGGGCATTCTGCTCTACGGCTACGGCGGCGAGGGCAAGCTCGATCTCAGGCCGTGCATGGATCTTATGACCACCGTCAGCACCATAAAGCACTACGACGAGGGCGTTTCCGTATCCTACGGCGGCATCTATAAAACCACCCGTCACACCCGCATGGGCGTTCTGCCCATCGGCTACGCGGACGGACTTCTCAGAGCTCTGAGCGGCAGGTTCTCAGTAATGACCCCCGCCGGCGCGGCTCCGCAGGTCGGAAGGATCTGCATGGATATGTGCATGGTCGACCTCACTGAGCTGCCAGAGGTAAACCTCGACTCTCTTGTTGAGATTTTCGGCTCTCGCAATCCCCTGCAGCCGATCGCCGAGGCTGCCGGAACGATAACCTATGAGCTTATGTGCTCAGTATCGAAGCGAGTACCCCGAGTGTATAAGTAAACGAAAGTCTCTGTGAGCATATAATGGACTGAGCAGGATCGCGGATGTATAATTTCCGCCCGAGTGAGGCAGAATTACATCAGTCGGTTACATACGACAAATACGATTTTGCCGGAGAGTGAATTAAAGTGCTTACAGGCGTTAAACGCGGAGATATCTATTACGCCGACCTCAGTCCCGTAGTGGGAAGCGAGCAGGGCGGCGTCAGGCCGGTGCTGATCGTTCAGAACGACACCGGCAACAAGCACAGCCCGACGGTCATAGCAGCTGCTATCACCTCAAAAACCGATAAGGCGCGGCTGCCGACCCATATCGAGCTGAGCGGCAATTCCTTCGGACTCACGCGCGACTCCATCGTGCTTCTCGAGCAGGTGCGCACCATCGACAAGCGCCGCCTGAAGGAGAAGATGGGCAGGGTCGACGAGGACGTGATGACAAAAATTGACAACGCCATCGCGGTTTCCCTGGGTCTGAGCTGAACAGGCGGGCACATCCCGCCTTACATAGAGGAGAATACCAATGAAAAAATCCACGAAAATACTCATCGGCGCCGCGCTCATCGCGGTCATCGCCCTCACCGCCGGCATAACCGGTATGGCGGTAGCGGACTCCATCTACGGAAGCCGCTCCGACCCGCTCGTCACAAAGAGCTACATCGACTCTGTGCTGAAGCCCGCCATTATGGACGAGGTCGACCGCATCGCAGGCGAGAAGGCGGAGGCGCTCCTGCGCAGCGTGGATGAAAAAATCGCGGCGCAGAACGAGGGAAGCGAAACCGTCGGTGAAGCCGTCATCTGGGAGAAGGTCACGCTCAAAAAGAACCAGACTCTCACATGCCAGTACGGCACCGAGATAATACTCCGTCTCGGCGGCGCGCAGTCCTTCGGTCCCGACGCTCCGCGCCTCATTGACGAGACCGACGGGACGCAGGTAACGAACGCGGGCGAAGTGATCGCGAAAAACCACCTATACTTCATCTCGATAGTCAATAACGGCGTCAAGGCGACGAGCGACAATACTGTGCTCTTTGTCAAGGGCAGCTACACCGTTGCATAAAACCGCGCCCCTCTGCATAGAATTGCAGAGGGGTCTTTCTTATGCCGAAATTTGAGGTCTTTTATCCCGGCGGCCGCGTGGAGAAGTCGCCGCCGAAGATTGCTGAAAAGCCTGAGGTGCCGAAGCGTGCGGTGCGCGTCACGGTCTGGCAGGGCGGCAGGCTCGTAGAGTGCAAAAAGCGCGATAAAAAAACCACATTGTAATCTTTTGTCACTTTACAGCACGGAAAATTGTGCTAAAATAAGCTTAACAATACATAAGAAAGGAGCTGGGAAAATGGACAATCAGTTCACCCGCAAATTCGACGTTATAGATAAGAAGATAGGTACCCGAGAAATCCTGGCTTCTGTTTACGATTCCCTCAAGCTCAAGGGATACAACCCCGTAAATCAGATTGTAGGCTACATTCTCTCCGAGGACCCGACCTACATTACAAACTACAATAACGCCCGCGCTCTCATCTGCCGCATCGACCGCGATGAGCTGCTGGCAGAGCTTGTTGTGAGCTACCTCGAAAAGTAAAAAATTATTCCCTGAACGATCATCTTGAACAGCACCCCATTTGTTAGACAAGTATGGTATACTACTAACAAGTGGGGTGTTGTTATATGCCGAAAGGAATACCGAACAAGAGATACACTGGTGAATTCAAGCAAAAAGTTGTTGAGACGATGATGAGTGCAAGGCTGAGTTACCACGAGGCGGCTCGGCAGTTCAATGTAAGGGATCATCATCTTGTGGCGTCATGGGAGCGGATCTATCTGGAGGAGGGCCCGGAAGGCCTGTATGTAGAGCGTCGAGGACGCGGGAGTAAGGGGCGTCCGCCGAAGAAGCTAAAGCCAGAGGTGGAAGAAGATCTTCTGGCGGAAGTACAGCGGCTGAGAGCCGAGAACGCATACCTAAAAAAATTGAATGCCTTGGTTGCCGAGAGGGTACGGCAAGAGAGAAAGCAAAAGTAATATGGGAACTGAGGCATGAACACAAGCTGTCGCTGTTGCTGGATGTTGCCGGTCTCCCTCGCAGCACATATTATTACTACACCAAGAAGCAGAAAGAACCAGACAAATATGCGGAGTTAAGAGAAGAAATCTGCGCCATTGTGACTGAGAACAGAGGCAGATATGGCT
>JAFSJE010000049.1 GCA_017439425.1 Oscillospiraceae bacterium | reverse complement strand
CCACCGAGATCGTTGACGGCGGCGAGAAGTACCACTTCTCCGCACTAACGGATTACACCAACCTTGTATTCCTGCCCGAGCCTGTTGAGCCGAAGCTCACTATCTCCGGCGCAACCGAGTATTATAAGCACGCTGACGGCGATTACAGAACCGAAGCGAGCGATACCTTTGCCTATTACAGCCTCACCACAAACAAGGCTGAGCCGACTATCACAGTCAAGACCGACTGCGACGCCACCTTCAAGCTCTTTGACGGCGGCGAAAAGGTAGAGTTCTACGTCGGCGACAGCACCGAAAAGGTCACCGAGACTACTCTCACCGCAGAAACCGAAACCACGATCCGTATAGCCGGCTTCGGCGAGAACGACGCAACGACAATGCTCAGCGCCTTCGTTCGCAACAATGAGACGAAGGATACCGCAATCAAGTCCGTCCGCCTCACCGCCGACTACACCGCGCCGACCCTCTACATCGACGCACCCGTTCCCGGTGCAGTCGCGGAGAACGGCATGGTCGATGTCTCCGGTATTACGAACGCTGAGGACTCCGTCGTCACAGTCTACGTTGACGACAGCACTACCGGAACAGTCCTCGACGTGGACGAAAACGGCAATTTCTACGGCTTCGTTGCGCTTAACAGCGCAAATTCCACCGCAAAGCTCACCTTCGTCGCCTCCGACGCCGCAGGAAATACCAATACTGCGGTTGTCACAGTTCAGAACGGCGATTATGAGGTTGCACAGAACATCGTTTTGCGTACCTTCAAGTCCGGCAATACTACAAAGGTCGAGACCGTTGCCCGCTATGCCGCAGGCAAAGAGGGCGGCATGATGACCTACAATGAAAAGGTCGTCAAGGATGGCGTTAAATACTCCACCTACAAGGGCGATGTTTCCGTTGAGAACGGAAACGTTACCTTCGGCAGCTCCGACTCCGGCATCATCAGCGCAACCTACAACACCCCCGACGGAGCGGTGCTTACCGCTATGACCGTAGTCCGCAAGGATGGCGGCGCCAACACCCAGCCGAGCAATCCGTCTCAGCCGGCGGGCCCCACGGGCGGCGGCAGTTCAGCAGGCGGCGGAGCTTCCTCCGGCAGTGCCGATGAGGGCAAAATCAGCGCCGAGGAGTCCAGGACCGAGGTCGACAAGACCGCAGTTGACGTTACCCTCGATGAAAACGGCATCGTTACCATCGACGCCACCGAGGGAGAGAGCGTAAAGAGCGAGCTTGACGCGAAGGGCTACAGGATTCTCAACACCCCGGGCAGCGACCTTGAGGTCGATACCCCGATATTCAAGGCTTCTCTTCCTGCCTCTGTTCTCGGAGACAAGGGCGAGATGACCGTAACTGCGCTCGACAAGGCTGATGTAAAGTCCTCCGGCGCTGACAGCGCGGTTCTCTCCGCAACTCTCGTTGAGCTCGGCGGCAATGGCGATATCAAGGCGCCCGTCACCGCTTCCTTCGCAATTCCAGATACAGTTTCCGTCGATGATGTGACCGCAGTTATACTCTATGACGGCACCGGCAAGATGACCCCGCTGCCCTTCAAGCTCAATATGATCGGCGACAAGGCGTTTGTCGACGTAGTCCTCACCGATGAGGGCACCGTTGTTCTCGAGAGCTGCAAGGCAAGCTTCAGCGATGTCAAGGAGACCGACTGGGCATATAAGGACATAATGAGCGCAGCAAAGAGAGAGATCCTCAAGGGTCTGCCCGACGGCACCTTCAACCGCACCGGCGTATGCTCACGCAGTGAGTTTGCAACGATCCTCATGCGCACCCTCGGTATGATGACGCAGGAGACAGATACAGTTCTTAAAGATGTAAACAAGAATGCATGGGATTACGAGGCTCTTGCGGTTGCGAAGGATCTCGGCATCATCACGGGCTATCCAGACGGCAGCATCGGCGGCGCGAACCCCGTCAGCCGCGTTGAGGCTATGGTAATGGTCGGCAGAGCGCTGAAGGCTCTCGGCATTACCGAGGAGCTCACCGCCTCCGAAATAGACGGAATCCTCTCCGGCTTCACTGACGGAGCCGAGGTTCCCGAATGGGCAAAAGCGAGCGTTGCGCTCTGCATAAAGAACGGCATAATCAACGGCGCGGGCGGCAAGGTCGACTGTGCCTCGAAGCTTTCACGCGAGCAGTGCGCCGCAATAGCAAACAGACTTGACGGCGTTATTGTAAAAACGCTGTTAAAGTAAAGAATAAATTACCCCTCCCCGATAAAAGGGGAGGGAGAAGAAAGAAAGGGAAAACGCATATGAAAAAGTTATCAGGCATTATTTCATTTGCTCTTTCGGTCTGCATGCTGTTGGGACTTGCCGCGCCTGCGCTGGCGATTGACGGCAACGGCAGCGACGCCAATCCGTTTGTTGTCGGCAGCACCGGCTCTGCTTATGTGACTAACGTCTACTCAATGGCGGATGGCAATAAGTATGCCCTCGGCAGCACCGGCGCCGGGCTCAGCAAGAGCTACGTCACCGGCGGAGAAACCGGCGTCGGAAGAAATCAGACCCGCAGCTTCACCGCCACAGGTCTCTTTGTCGGCGACAGGGAATCAGTAACGCTGAAGGCTGACCTCCCCGCGACGATAACCGGAGCCGGCAAGCTGACCTATAACGTGGCAAACGGAAATAAGACCGTCACAGGCGTGCCGCAGCAGGACGGAACGGGCGTCGCCAAAAGCACGCTCACGGTCACATCTGACCTTACCGCTCCTGTAAAGGGCAGCTTCGGCAGCGTTTCCGGCATGGTACACCCGGTCGACACTGTTACCCTCGGCGGCAGCGGCTACGTCGTTGTCGGCGGAGAGACGCTTACTGACGCAAAGGACGTTACAATCAACGGAACCGCTCTTGTAAAGGGCGTGTTCAATACCATCACGATAAACCCCGGCGCCAGCGTGACATTTATCGACACCACCGTTATAAACAGCGATATTACGCTGAAGCTCGGGGCAAGCATTACGGTAAACGAGGGAGTTATCCTCTGCGTCAGCGGCAGCGTAATGCAGCCCGCGGCAAAGCATACTATCTCCTCCTGGAGCCATGAAAACGGTCCCTTTGAGCTTCCTGCGGGCAGCTATAAATTAGTATCCGGCTCCTGGGAGCTTCTGGGCGATACAAAGGTCGAGAATACAAAATGCTCCGATCCGCTTATAACCTCCGAAACCCTCGTTGCGGACATAAACGATAAAACTCTTACAGTCTCCGACGGAACAGTCAAGGCCGAGGGCGGCACCGTAGTCGGCATGGGCGGCAAGGTCGATCTTATCACCGTCGGCGCGGGAGTTCGGGCTTACGGCGATTTCGGAACCATCGATATGCCCGAAATTAATGGCAGTAAGTACTCCCTGACCGTTCCCAAAGACGAGACGATATCAGCAAACTACACCTACACCGAGAGCGGAACGGAAAAGACCGTTGTAAACAGGGTCACAGTAAAGCAGGATACGGTTTTCCCTGCGTGGAACGGCGTCCTCCCGACCGGAGCGGATTACAAGTATGAAAATGTGTCAGGCAGGTGGGTCGGCGCTGAGAATCAGAGTCAGGATGAAATCGCGGTCACCTACTCCGGAAACAGCGATGAGCTCACGATCAGTCAGGATAACGCCGCTGTAAACGGCACTTTTAAGAAGCTCGACACCGGCGATCACACCGTAAAAGTCACCGGCGACCTCGTCGTTGACACCGGAAGCTTCAACCTCGAGGGAACTCCGGGCGCTTCGCTCACAGTAAACGGCGGCGAGGGCAAAATCACCGGCGAGTTCAAGAGCATCACGGTCAAAAACGGAAAGTACGATATTGACGCGACGGCAGACTCTCTTACCGCTGAGACGAGTGAGATCACAGTCAAGGGCAAATACAAGGAAATCACCGTCACCGAGAGCAAGTACACCATCGAGGCTGACGCCGACAAGCTCACAGTCTCAAACACTGTGACAGGCGATGAAAGCACCATAAAGGGCAGCTTCGGAAAAATCGAGGTCAACGGCGGCAAGTTCCATATTGAGAGCACCGGAAACGCCACGCTCACTGTAAATGACGGCGATGGCATCGTCACCGGAAAGTTCTACAAGATCATCGTCAACGGCGGCAAAGTTGCTGACGAGTCCGGCGATGGAAACCATGTAGTCATCGACCACACGACCTCCGACGTCAAGGAGAGCGCGATTGAGGTCAAGGGCGGCACGCTTACGCTCAGCAACAACCCCTCAATTAGCGTAAACTCCGATAATACCACCGCAGTACACGTCACCGGCGGCTCTATGACAATGGAAAACGGCAGCGTAACAGCGCGCGGCGCGGGGACAAAGGCGATTTCCGTATCCAACGGCGGCGAGTTCATCCTCGGCGATCCGGTGCTTGACGAGATACCCTCAGTCATGACCTCGGGCGGCGCCGGAATGGGAATCTACGTCAACAATGAGGGTACCGCAACTATCTATCGCGGCGACATTCAGTTCTTCGATCCGGCAAGCTACGGCGTTTATGTGGCTGACGGCGGTCATCTGAAAATTTATTCGAACGATGAATACGGCATCGCAAATGCCGAATGGAACACCGATCCTGACGTGCGGATTCACGGCGGAAAGAACGGCGCTGCGGCGATAAACATCCTCTACAACGGAACCTTTGAGATTCGCGGCAGAGGCGCGCTCATCGAGGAGCCGAACAGTGATACGAGGAGCTACGCGCTCTACATCAGCAGCGACGCGAATACGGATTCCTCCGTTCTCGCGGGCGGCACCTACAACGGCAAAATCTTCTGGGACAGCGATGAGAGCGAGAACCTCGCGGGTTATCTAATCGAAAACAACCACTATGTCCGCTATGACGGCAGCGAGGCCGACTTCGGCTGGTCAGACGGAACAAGAGGCTTCAGACTTGGCGTGAGCGGCGACAGCAATGTTCTCGGCGGCGTCAACTATTACGACGATCAGTTCTCCGATACCATCGGCGAGAGGGGAGAACACTTCTCCATCATCGACGCTGAGTGGGAGCTCAGATACGCAATGGCAAACGGCAAGGATTATCAGATCCCGTCCGGAATCATTCAGACCGACGAAGCGGGCTATGGTCCTTTCAAGTGGATCAACGGCGTTATCGAGCTTGATAAGAACGACCCCGCCAAGTGGGGCATCGACAAGAGACAGGGCGACGTCGACGTTACCGGAGTATCAACGCTCTATCTTGCAGGAAGAAAAATCAACAATAACGGCAATTACGACTACACAGATACGAATAAAATATTCCGCACAGAGAGAGACGATAATCTCCACACCATAGCGGTAACGGGAGCAAACGCAGAGCTTAAAATCGTCTCCGCAATTCTCGACGGAGAGGGCATCGACACCAAGCTCGATGACGCAGAGGGCGGCTACGTCTCCTCCGGCGCAGTTACCTATCAGGGCTTCTTCAGCAGACGTGGTGGAGAAAAATCCTCCGCTATCTATGTTAAGAGCGGCAAGCTCACCGTCGTCTCCGGTATCACAACCGGCGGCGAGAGCGGAATCTACACTGTCGGCGGCGAGACCGTTATCGGCACCGCTCCCGAGAACGTCAGCAACGAAATTATCCTCAGCTATGCCGATAAGCAGGCGGTCAGAGTAGCAGGCGGCAAGGTAACGCTTAACGGCGGTGCCAATCTTTCGTATAACGACGGTATTCTCGTTGAGGACGGAACCCTTGATATCAAGGGCGGCCTTATTATCGGACATAACGCAAATACAGGCTCGGGTATCCGCACCACCGGCGGCGAGACCACCATCACAGGCGGCGCAATCTACGGCCATTACTATGAAGGCACGAACGGCGCATCCGCAAAGGACGATGAGAACGGCAGAAGCCTTGTAATTGAGGGCGGTACTGTTACTGTCGCAATCGACGAGGCGCACAAAAACTACGTTTCTGACTTTACCCGGGAGACCGCAAAGCTCCACCACCTGAACAACATCGTTGTAAAGAGCGGAACGCTCAATTACGGCATCACGGGCGAAACTGATGCCTACAGCCGCAATAACGGCGCACTCACGGTCGAGGGCGGCACAGTCAACTACTACGATGGCGTCACAGTCGGCAAAACCACGGTCTACGGCGTAGAGCACACCGCCGTTGTTGACTTTAATACAAAGTTCTGCGTTGAGGACGGAGACTTCGGCGACATCGAGGTCACGGGCTACAATGATGAGAACACCGTCGCTTACAATGCAAACAGCTTCCACAACAGCGTACAGCTCCACGGCGGCTACTACAACAGCATTGAAACGAGAGTTCGCCTCACCACCGGGGAGACCACCCTTGAGGATATCCTCGGAACGTGGAAAATTGACGCCTATGACGGCACGAATACCGAAGCAAAGCAGTTTAACCACTATATCGAGACTGTAACCTCCGCGCGCAACGCACGCGGCGAGTGGAATCGCGTCAGCTCCATTCAGAGCGGAGAGGCTGCTGTCGGCACCGCAAAAGTCGAAGCAGCGGCAAGAAAGGCGGTTTCCGTCCGCAATGCTATCAATGAGTTCAAGGCGTGGGCGGCAGGAAGCGGAAACGCGACCTATAAGCTCTACACCAACCTCTGGATAGGAGACAAGCTCTGCGCTGTCAATTCCTGCGATGCAAATGCAGAGGCTCCGGTCGATATCAAGAGAAGCGGCGCGGCGCTGGAGCTCGGCGGCTTCGGCATCTACGGAAATAAGTCCGACAGTTCGATTCTCGACATCTCCGGCAGCGCAGCCATCAAGGGCGCAGACAAGAGCATAATAAAGAATCTCTCCGGCAACGCGGTAGCTGTAAACGGCAAGCTCACGCTTGACGAGGGTGCTGCGATAAGCGGCAAGACCGCAGTTACGAATAACGGCACGCTCACTGTTAATAATGCCGTTCTCAGCGGCAAAACCGGAAACGGACTTGACAACTCCGGCACGGCAACAGTAAACGAGGGCGCTGTTATCAGCGGAACGAAGGGCATAGTCAACAACTCCGGCGCGCTTACAGTCAAGGACGGCGAGATCACCGGCAACGAATCGGGCATTGAAAAGCTTGACGGAACGGTAACTCTCAACGGCGGCACTGTTTCCAGCGTAAAGAACAATGTTGAGGGCGAGACGGTTGAGGATCTTCTCGGCAAGGGTCTGACCCTTAAGGACGCCAACGGCATTATCGCCGGCGCGGACGTTCTCGGAAGACAGGAAGTAAAGGGCGGTGACAACTCCGGCGAAGTGGCTACCGGCGGCGAGAGCATCAAGTATGACGGCGATGCGCTCAAGGCTGTTGCCTATACTGAAACCCTTGCTGCAAACTTCACTGTCACCGAAAAGACCTTCAGCGAAATCAGCCTCAAGGCGAATGACAAGGCGACGCTCACTGTTGAAAGCGCAGTTAAGGCGGCGCTCGACGCTGCAAACGTAAAGGGCGGCGAGGCAACTCTCTACATCGACAAAAACGGCTCAGCGGACGTTGTCATTACGCCCGAATCCGGCTGCAGCACCGGCAGCGTAAAGCTGAACGGCAAGGCGGCCGCAGACCTCTCCAACAGAAAGAGCGCAACCGCAAAGGTCACGGCGAAGGATTCCTCCCTCGAGGTCGAGGCAAAGCCCTTCGAGGTTATAATCAATAAGGAGACCGGTGTTACAGTAGTGAAGGACGAAAATGCCTACACCTACACCGTAACGGGAGATAATCTCCAGAAGCCCACTGTTCAGAAGATGAGCGATGAGGGCAAATGGGAGACATTCGAGACTGCGACTGTCGAAAAGACAGACAATGGCTATACCGTCACATTTGGTAATATCACCCCGCTTGAAAGCGATTACAGAATCAACGCCTACAAGGTTCATATGGGCGGCGCGCCTGCTCCCAAGACTTATGAGATAGTCGCTGAGGAGCCCGAAAACGGCAAGCTCGAGGCATCTGCCGAGAGCGAGAGCGCAGGAAACGAGGTAGCGCTCACCGTAACTCCGTCCGATGGCTACATCGTCACCTCCGTCACTGTCGAAGACGAGGAGGGCAAGAAAGTCGAGGTAAAGACCGAGGACGGCAAGTATGTATTCACAATGCCCGCCTCCAACGTTACCGCAAAGGCTTCCTTCACAAAGAAGGTCAGCCGCATTTTCGACGATGTAATCGAGAGCGACTGGTTCGATCCAGCGGTTCAGTACTGCTATGATAACGGACTTATCAAGGGCACGTCTGAAAACCTCTTCTCGCCGTCTCTCGACACCACCCGCGGCATGATAGTCACAATTCTCTACCGCGTTGAGAAGGAGCCGGGCGTTACCACGCTCGCAAGCTTTACCGACGTTGAAAGCGGAAATTGGTACGCCGAGAGCGTGACCTGGGCGCAGGAGAAGGGCATAGTCAACGGCTATCCCGACGGCTCCTTCGGCGCTGAGGATTACATCACCCGCGAGCAGCTCGCCGCAATCCTCTATAAATATGCAGCATACAAGGGCTTCGACATCACCGCAAAGGCTGATATCAGCGCCTTTGATGATGCCTCCGAGATAAGCGACTGGGCTCTGACCGCTGTCGAGTGGGCGAACGCAAACGGCTTCATAAACGGCTATGACAATAAGCTCAATCCCAAGGGCTATGCCACGAGAGCCGAGGCCGCGGCTATCATCTACCGCTTCTGCACGAGTGAGACAGTAAAGTAAAATATCCAAAAGAGAGGCTCTTAATCGGGCTTCTCTTTTGCTTTATGCCGTCGGTTTTTTAACGTTTCCGGTGAAAAATGAGCAAGAAGGCCGAACGAACGGCGCAAAAAGGGCGGTATCCTCACCATTTCTCCAATAATTTTCGGATAACAAAAAAAGTATCGAAATTCCGGCGGGAGTGTGCTATACTGTAAGAGGAAGATTAGGGCAGCGATTATCTGCCCGAATAATTAAGGAGAAGAAATGACGAGTAAAGAGCTTGAAATCAAGGCGTATGAATCGCGCCGACTCATTCTCGACGGCGTTCACGCCGCGAAGTGCGGTCACCCGGGCGGAAGCCTGAGCTGCGTTGACGCGCTGACCGTTCTCTACTTCGATGAGATGAACGTAGATCCCGCAGACCCGAAAAAGCCCGACCGCGACCGCTTCGTTCTCTCGAAGGGTCACTGCGCCCCCGCGCTCTACGCGACCCTCGCTAACCGCGGCTATTTCCCGAAGGAGGATATGCTGCTGCTGCGCTCCATAAAGGCGCATCTCTCCGGTCACCCCGATATGGTGCACGTTCCGGGCGTTGAGTTCTCCACCGGCTCGCTCGGTCAGGGCATCTCCGGCGCTGTCGGAATGGCTCTCGCCGCAAAGCACACCGGAAAAACCTTCCGCACCTACGCCGTTCTCGGCGACGGTGAGATCGAGGAGGGACAGTGCTGGGAGGCGTTCATGGCGGCGGCAAAGTGGAAGCTCGATAACCTCTGCGCCTTCATCGACGTGAACGGCCTCCAGATCGACGGTCCTACCGCCGAGGTTATGCCGTCGGCACCGCTGGACAAAAAGCTCGAGGCGTTCAACTGGCACGTCATAAAGGTCAACGGCCACGATTACGATGAGATAAAGGCCGCGCTCAAAGAGGCAAAGACCGTCAAGGGTCAGCCGACCATGATAATTATGTCAACCACTAAGGGCAAGGGCGTAAGCTTTATGGAAAACTCTGTCGGCTGGCACGGCAAGGCACCGAACGACGATGAGTACGCCGTCGCGGTGAACGATCTAAACGCACATCTTAAGGAGCTGGGGGTGGAAGTCGATGGCTGATAAGAAAGCAACACGCGCCGCTTACGGCGAAGCGATAGTTGAGCTTGCGGAGAAGTATCCCGAGCTTGTGGTTCTGGACGCCGACCTCGCCGCCGCAACGAACTCCAACAAGTTCGCAAAGGCTTACCCGGACCGCTTCTATGACTGCGGCATCGCTGAGGCGAATATGACCTCCATCGCCGCCGGTATGAGCACCGTAGGTCTTAAGCCGTTTACCAATACCTTCGCCATCTTTGCCGCAGGCAGAGCGTGGGAGCAGATCCGCAACTCCATCGCCTATCCGCACCTCAATGTCAAGGTCGTCGGCTCACACGGCGGCCCGTCAGTCGGTGAGGACGGCGCGACCCATCAGATGAACGAGGATATCGCGCTTATGCGCGCGCTTCCCGGCATGACCGTAGTCGTACCCTGCGACGCGCACGAAATGCGCCTTGCCGTCGAGGCGCTTCTCAATTACAACGGCCCCGCTTACCTCAGAATGTGCCGCTACGCCACCGAGACCGTCACAGCAGAGATACCCGGCTACAAGTTCGAGCTCGGCAAGGGCGTTGCGCTGAAGGACGGCAGTGACGTGACGATAATCGCCACCGGAATCACCGTTCCTTTCTCATATGAGGCGGCGAAGATACTTGAAAATGAGGGCATTTCAGCCCGCGTTATCGATATGCACACCGTAAAGCCGCTCGATGAGGAGCTCGTTCTCAAGGCGGCGCAGGAGACGGGAGCGATCCTCACAGTCGAGGAGGCGAGCACTATCGGCGGCCTCGGAAGTGCGGTCTGCGAGCTTCTCTGCGAGAAATGCCCGACACCGGTCGTGCGCCACGGCGTACCCGATGAGTTCGGCAGAAGCGGAACCGCCGCGCAGATGCTGGAGCTATACGGTCTCACGCCGGAGGGCATCGCCGCGAAGGCAAAGGAAGCGCTGAAGCTTAAGAAGTAAAATTTGAAAGGGGCGGTCAACCATGAAAAGGGCGAAAGCGGCGCTTATCTGGCTTCTGACCGCCCTTTTATTATGCTCCTGCGCGGTGCGGGAGACGGAAATTGCGCCGGAGCCGGAGGGCTTTACGCCCGCGCTCGGCAGAGATACCGCCGGAAACGTTACGATTTACGGCGATATTGCGGATTTTCCGGCGCTTTTGGAGGCTTTTGAGGATTTCAGAGCGCACTATCCTGAGATAGAGATGCGCTATGTGAAGCTCGACGACTATAAGAGCGCCGTTGTAAGCGCGCTCGACGGCGAAAATGCGCCGGATATCTACTTTGTCCATGGCTGGATGCGCGGTCAGCAGAGGTACAGGACGGTTTTCGACCACGCGGAAAATCTCGCGGACCCCGCGCTCTCGATATCTCTTGAGTCTATTCGCTCGCGGCTTCTGACTTATGACGGCGAGGAGATCAGCGCCGTGCCGGTGCTCTCCTCGGCCTACGGAATGCTTGTGAACGAGTCGCTGTTTGAGAAGTACGGAGTATCTGTTCCCGAGAGCTTCGACGCGCTGAAGGAGGTCTGCAAAGAGCTCGAGGCGCAGGGCGTTTCATCGCCGCTGTGCGGCTATACCGGCGCGGGGAACGGCTCAGCGTTCTACATCGCCGCCTATGCGCGGCTCTGCGGACTTGTATCCGGCGACGAGAGGGCGATAGAGGAGCTGAACGCGCTCTCCGCTGAAGGCGGTGAGCGTCTGCGCGCGGTTTTCGAGCGCGTGGAGGAGCTCGGCGAGGTGCTCGACCTTGCCTCATCGGAGAGCATTATGGATAATCACACCGCCGTTATCGAGCGGTTTTTTGAGGGCAGCACGCCAATGATGATAGCCGCCGCCGATACAGTCGCGGCGACAAGACTGTATCCCGCGCCGGACTTCGGTTACGCCTTCTATCCGCTTCCGGTGAGCGATAAGGACGCGGTTTTCCTCGACCTTGCCGCCGTATCGCTCGCGGTCAATAAGGAGAGCGGGAGTCTTAAGCTCGCGAATGAGTTTGTGCGGTTTCTCACGTCGGAGAATGAGCTTTTGAAGCTCGCGGAGCGCTCGGCGCTCATTCCGGTGACTGTCGACAGACCGGAGAGCGGGATTTACGCTCCGTTTGCGGCGATTCCGGACAGGCGCAGCGTTACGCCCGAGGACGTGAATATCACCGAGGAGGTGAGCCTCCAGCTCAGGGTGCTGGCGCAGCGCGTGGGGCTTGGGGTCATGACAGTTGACGAGGCTGTCGGCGCTTATGGAAAGGTTATAACATGATCTCGCAGGGGCGGGTCCGGAGACCCGCCCCTGCGTCTGTCTTTAAAGTTTCGTACCACGGGCATATCGCAGGATAAAAACTTTTCTCCGCTTAAGCTTACTTTAAGCTTCGCGCATTATACTGCGGTCATCACAAAGAAAGAGGTGACCCACATGAAAAAAAGCATTATCTCTATCGTCGCGGCGGCGCTCGCGATGACGGTTCTGGCGGCGGGCTTCTACGCCCTGCCTGCGTTTGTAAATATAGAGGACTCTGAGTCAGCCGTTACTGTCGAGGGTGTGACGCTCGTGAGCGACAACACGGTGACGATCTCCGACGCGGCCGTAACAGTTGCAGAGGGCAACAAAACGGCGCTCGAGTGCGAAGCCTCCGGAGGACTCACCATCACCGAGAGCGGTACCTACACCGTCACGGGATCGGTCAGCGAGGGCTTTATCAAGGTCAAAAAGGGCGTCACCGGCGTGACGCTCATCCTGAAGGATCTCGACCTCACAAGCTCGACCACGGCGCCGATAGTCATCGGCAAGGGCGCGGAGGTCACGATCATAATTACCGGCACAGTCACCCTTACCGACGCAGAGACCGACACCGCCTCTGAGGACTACGAGGGCGCGTGCATCAAGGTAAAGAGCGGCGCAACCCTCCTTATCCGCGGCGACGGAACGCTCAATCTCGACGCTTCGAGCGCGAAAAACGGCATTAAGGGCGCCGAATCCGCTTCTGTTTCAGTCACCGGCGCAGTCACAGTCAACGTCGCGGCGGCAAATAACGGCATCGCCTCCGACGGCTCGGTCACTATCGCGGGCGGCACTGTCAATGTAAACGCAGGCAACGACGGCATCACATCAAACCCCGACACGGGCGAGGGTACGGTCACGATCACCGGCGGCTCTCTCACGGTCGTCGCCGCGGATGACGCAATCAAGTCCACCGGCTCGGTCACGATAGGCATGGAGGGCGAGGACGGCCCGACAATCCTCGTAGCCGGCTCCCACGAGGGCATTGAGGCGGCTTCTGTTGAGCTTCTGAGCGGCTCTGTCACGCTCTACGCCGACGACGACGGCATAAACTGCGCCGACGGCAGCCTCAAAAACTCCGGCGCGGCGCTCACTATCGCGGGCGGCTCGCTCACGGTCTACTCCGACGGCGACGGCATCGACTCCAACGGCAATATTACGATCACCGGCGGCAGCGCGGTGGTGTTCGGCGCGGCAAACGGCGAAAACGCCGCATTCGACTGCGACGGCGAGGCGACCCTCACCGGCGGCAGCATCCTCTCGATCGGCATGAGCAATATGGCTCAGTACCCGGACGGCGTGACGATTGAATTCTCCGGCGTTCCCGTGAGGGCGGGAATGACCGTAACGATAAAGGACGCTTATAAGAACACAGTCGCCGCTGTCGAGGCGGTCAAGACGGCGGACAGCGTGATCTTCACCTCCGACTCTCTTACCTCCGGCGAGGTCTACACGCTCTATCTCGACGGCACTGCTGTTCTGAGAGCGACCGCGGAGTAATAAAATTCATCCCCTTCTCATAGATTTCAGAGAAGGGGATGAATGCTTTGAGAGAAAATAACCACATTATCATCATCGGCGACGCCGCCGGAAAGGCGGAATTCAGTCATATGGGCGCGCATGAGGCGATTTACCGCTTTCCGGTTGCCATAGAGAGGCTTTCCGGCGCACAGGACGAGCTGAATGTTCTCGCACCGGAGAGTATGCTCAGAGAGATCGAGGGTGATGGCGCGCGGATCTTCGTCGAGGGAGAGGTTCGCAGCTTCAATAACCGCTTCGGCGCCGGCGCGAAGCTTGTGATAAGCGTTCTCGCACGCACGCTCTGCCGCACCGAGCTCGATTACCGCAACGAGCTGGAGCTTCGGGGCGTGGTAGTCAAGGCGCCGGTGTATCGCAAAACGCCGATGGGCAGGGAGATAACCGATCTGCTCGTCGCCTCACCGAGAGAGTACCGCGGGAGCGACTATCTGCCTGTTATCGCATGGGGCGCGGGAGCTGTCGAGGCGGCGGACTATTCTGTGGGCGATGTTATAACGCTCCACGGCAGACTCCAGAGCCGCAAGTATATAAAAAATCTTGGCGACACGTCCGAGGAGAGAACGGCGTTTGAAATAAGCGCCGGTGAGATTTTGCGCGGATAAAAAAATCCCGTGGGGCGACCCACGGGATTATTATCATTTCTGCCTCTCGCGTGAAGCGAAGCGATTTACATGCAGGTGTAGCCGCCGTCGACAGGAAGCTGTACGCCGGTGACGTAGCTGGAAGCGGGGGAGGCAAGGAAGATAGCGGCGGAGTCGAGCTCGCCCTCGTTGCCGTAGCGCTCCTCGGGGATCATGGTCTTGGCGTTCTGCTGGAAGAAGTCGGAGTTGAGCGTGTCAACGGTCAGCGGAGTGTAGAAGTAGCCCGGGCAGATGGAGTTGACGGTGATGCCGTACTTGCCCCACTCGGCAGCGAGAGCACGGGTGAGGTTGACAACGCCGCCCTTAGCTGCGTGATAAGGAGCGGAGCCGGCGATCTTGTTGCCGACAAGACCGTACATTGAAGCGATGTTGATGATCCTGCCGTACTTTGCGGGGATCATTGCCTTCTTGGCAACGGCACGGGCAACCTTGAAGGAGCCGAAGAGGTCAATCTCCATCTCGTGCGAGAACTGATCGTCGGTGATGTCCTCGGCCGGCGCAACTGCGCCTGTGCCGGCGTTGTTGATGAGAACGTCGATTCTGCCGAACTTTGCCATAACTGCGTCTACCATTGCGTTGACGCCGTCGGTATCGGTAATGTCGCAGCGGACGGGAAGGGTCTCAACGCCGAATTCTTTGCTGATCTCATCGGCGACCTGCTCAATGAGGTTCTGACGGCGGGCGACGACTACGATGTTGGCGCCCTGGTTTGCAAGAGCCTTTGCCATCTGTACGCCGAGGCCGGTAGAGCAGCCGGTAACGATAGCTACCTGGCCCTTAAGATCGAAATAGTTTTTCATTTTGCTTTTCTCCCATTCGATTAAATTTTGAACTGTGGCTATTATAGATTATTCCACGGCGTTTGTCAACTTATTAACAAAATAAATTGTACCATTATTTCGTTG
>JAFSJE010000048.1 GCA_017439425.1 Oscillospiraceae bacterium | reverse complement strand
TCTGAGCTCGTTGACTACCTCGACTACTACAATAATCGCAGGATCAAGCTAAAACTAAAGGGCCTGACACCTGCTCAGCACAGATACCAGACCCTTCAGGTCGCCTAATTTTAAAATGTCTAACTTTTGGGGTTCACTTCAGACGCCTCGGGGCTTTTCATTACTTATTCAGCTTCTTTTTGAGCCTGAGGAAAATGTACGACATCAGCCATGTCGCAGCAAGTATGAGTACGAACACAAGGTAGCTTGCCGGAAATCCCATGAACGCGAAGCCATACCAGTCATTGGTATTCGGTCCCTCGCCCACGCCGTTTATCAGGATATTGGCAACATAGAATATGCCGTAGAGTATCATCGGCACAACAGAAATAAGGCTGTCAACGAGGTGTGGGACGCGATAATCGCTGTTCAGCACATATTCGACCATAGATAAGACCGGAATAATAAGATGGAAAGCGAGATTTGCGCCCATAAACATTCCCGGGTAGCCGAATACCGGGCCCAGGAAGAGCATAACGGTAAAGAAGGTCAGGCCCACGCTCACTGCCGAGGCATATTTGAGCACCGCGAGCCATTTCGGAATCGCGCCCCTAATGTAAAATATTACGCAAAGCAAGCTCGCCGCGCCCTCGAGAAGATTTGAGAGAACGGTGAAATATTTGAGCGTCATCAGTCCGGCTGAGCTGAAATTGCCTCCGTTTGACCAGCGGAAGAACATATAGAGATACGCAACCGCGACCACAATGGCAATAACGGCGTTAATTGCGATAAAAAGTCCTTTCTTCTTCATTTTATCATCCCATTTGCTAAAATATAATTGTATTTTAGCAGATATTGCGAAATTTTGCAATATAGATTTAGAGGCGCCAGTAAAGCTATTGTTGCATATTCGGCTCGTATCCATACGCCGCATATGCGCCCTTAGAAGCTCGTGACTTTAGTCATGAGTAGTATTTTGAATGATGTGATTTGAAAATTTTATGAGGTTTTTTGTTCTCCTTTTGTTCTCCTTTAAAAATGTTGGAATTAATTTCCAGCGTTAAGTGAGCGAAAAAGTACAAAAACCCGTCAAAACTTGCGTTTTGACGGGTTTTCGTGGTGGAGACGGAGAGGATCGAACTCTTGACCTCCTGAATGCCATTCAGGCGCTCTCCCAGCTGAGCTACGCCCCCACGCGGTGTTCCTCAGTGCTTAGATACTATACCATAGCGGAACACCAAAGTCAAGAACTTTTTCAAAAGATTTCAGGAAAATCTGCCTCGGTGTAATTATACACCTCGCCGCAGTAACGGCAGCGGACCTCTATTCTCTTATCCTCCTCGAGCATCGTTCTGAGCTCATTTCTGTCAATTGTCATTATCGAGCCGAGAAACTTATCCCTCGAGCAGTAGCACTTATAGGAAATCTCATCGCGCTCGAGGATCTCAGGTTCAAAGCCGTCGAGAACTCGTCGAATTACCTCCTCCGCGGTGCATTCTCTGAGCATAGGCGTGATATATCCGGCTTTTTTGATATTCTCCTCAAGTCTGTCTATCGTATCGTCCGGCGCGCCCGGCAGAAGCTCCGCGATATAGCCGCCGGATGCGATAACGCTCTGATCACGGTCGACGAGCACTCCGAGAGCCACGGCGGAAGCAATCTGCTCCGACTCATGCAGATACTGTGCAAAATCCTCCGCAATCTCACCCGTCACAAGCTCGACAGAGCCGTTATACGGCTCGCCGTAACCGAGGTCGCGGATAACCGTCAGCATTCCGTCAGTTCCGACCGCACCGGAAACGTCGAGCTTGCCGTTTGGCTTCAGCGGGATATCTACCTCAGGATTCTGAACGTAACCGCGCACGTTGCCATGGCTGTCGGAGGTTACAAGGATCGTTCCCGCAGGGCCGCCGCCGTTAATTCTCACCGTGATGCTCGCGTCCTCGCGCTTCATCTCGTTGCCGAGCATACTGACTGCCGCCATGGTTCTGCCGAGCGCCGCGGTGACTACCGGCAGAGTATGATGTATATTTCTCGCTCTTTCGGTCATTTCTCTTGTGCTGACGGCGGTCATCTTTATAAAGCCGTCGGCTGATATTGCTCTTATAAGTTCATCCAAGGTAATTTACATCCTTCTTGCTGAAATAAACACTCTGTTTTCGCTGCCCGCAAGCGTGCGGGTCTTTATCTCTCCGAAGCCGTTATCTCTGAGCTTTTCTTTGAGAAAATCTATGCTGTGCGCATATTCTATATGCTCCTCCTGCCTGCGCGACCACGTGCTTCCGGCGCGAGAGAAAATATCCATGCCGTAGGTGAGCTTATCATTTGAAAAGTCCGCGCGCCAAACGCAGAAAACGTCGTCTGTCTCATCAACGAACACCTGCCCGTCGAGGCTCTTGAACCACTCGGGTCTGTTAACGTCGAAAACAAGCGCTCCGCCCGGCTCGATAAATAGCCTCAGCCGCCGGAACACCTCGGAAATATCCTCCGGAGCGACGTAATTGAGACTGTCGAGGCTCGAGACCGCGGCGTTTACCGTTCCGTAGAGGTCGAGCTCTGTCATGCTCTGATGGAGGAACATCGGCCGCACGTCAAACTCCCGCTCCCAGCACTTTTCCTGCGCCTCGGAGAGCATCTCCTCGGAGTAGTCTGTGCCGATCATCTCATGCCCGCGCTCCGCTAAAATGCAGGTAAGCGTGCCGGTGCCGCAGCCCAGATCGAGGATCGTATATGCGGAAATTCCGTATTCCGCAAAGACCTCCTCATAGAGGTCTGCAAAGGCGGAATACGGAACATCGCGAGTCAGTTCATCGTAAAACGGCGCGAGGGGTATATAAGCGCTCACTTTTTGACCTCTTTATCGAGATCCATACGCTCGAATACAACGTCATACCCGCCGGAGCCGTATCTCAATGAACGGTTGACGCGGCTGATTGTGGCGCTGGAGGCGCCGGTTTCGTCAAGGATATCGTTGTAGATCATACCCTGCTGAAGGAGAAGCGCGACTGAGAAACGCTGCTCCATGGCCTGAAGCTCTGAGATGGAGCATAGATCCTCAAAAAATTTCTTGCACTCATCAATAGTTTTAAGGGTCAAAACTGCTTTGTAGAGGTCGTCGTTGCGCCCTTTACGGTCGATCTTGTTCATTTATTATCTCCTTCGTTCTTTTTGAGCTTATTAAGCTCCTCTTCCTCTAATTCGCGATAGGCTACCTTGCCTACAAGGGTTTTCGGGAGTACCTCGCGGAATTCGATTTCCTTCGGCATAGCGTATTTTGCGATATGCTTGCGGCAATATTCCATAATGCTGTTTCTCGTCTCCTCCGTCGCGGGAACGCCGGGCTTCAGCATAACGAATGCCTTGACTCTTTGCATTCTGTACGGGTCGGGTACGCCGATAACGCAGCTCATGTGGATAAGCTCATTTGCGTCGAGGATATTCTCAAGCTGGGCGGGATAGATATTGTAGCCGGAGGATATTATCATTCTCTTTATTCTGCCCTTGAAGAATACAAAGCCCTCGTCGTCCATCGTTCCGAGGTCGCCGGTGTATACCCATGTAAGGCCGTCGGCGTGCTTACGGAGAGTTTTAGCCGTTTCCTCAGGGTGATTGCGGTATTCCTTCATAACGGTCGGGCCGGCGAGCAGAATCTCGCCCTCCTCGCCGTAGGGAAGCTCCTCATCGGTGCCGGGCTTTACGATTTTGATATATGTATCCGGGAACGGCAGACCGATGCTGCCCTCCTTGGACATATGCGGAGGCGTGAGGCAGCACGCCGTAACTGTCTCTGTGGTTCCGTAGCCCTCGCGCACCTGCACGACGGCGTTGTGGTCATAGAGAAATTTATCGAACTTCTTTTTCAGCTCGACGGAGAGGCTGTCGCCGCCGGAGAAAACTCCCTTGAGGCTCGAAAGGTCGGCCTTGTCCATGCTGTCAAGTCGCAGAAGCGCCTCATAGAGCGTCGGAACGCCGGCGATGAAATTGCATTTATACTTGGTTATGAGCTTCGCGTAGCTCTGTGCGGTGAAGCGCGGGACGAGGATACAGCGCCCGCCGTTTCCGAGCATGGAATGTATGCAGACGCCGAGACCGAAGCCGTGGAAAAGCGGCATTGCGGCGAGCATTCTGTCGCCCGGGCGGAACATCTTGTTCACACCGACGATCTGTGCCGCAAGCGCATTGAAGTTGAGATTTGTAAGAAGTATGCCCTTCGTAGTTCCAGTGGTGCCGCCGGAATAGAGAATGACCGCAGGCGAATCAGCCTTGCGCTCGACCTGATAGTTCCAGAAGCAGGCGTTGCCAAGCTTTATGAAGTCCTTCCAGCGGATAATCGGGGCGTCCTCCGGAATCTTCTCGATTTTTCTTCCCTCGGTGAGCATATAGCCGGTCTTAAGAGGCTGCTGAAGCTCGTCCTTGATGCTCGCGAGCACGATGTTGACCACTCTTGTGTTCTGGCGGATAGCCTCAAACTTGCCGTAGAACTGGTCAAGGGTGATAACTGTCACGGAGTTTGACTCGTTGAGATAGAATTCTATCTCCTTCTCACTCGAGAGCGGATGTATCATATTGGCTATGGCTCCGACGCGGTTGACGGCGTAAAATGCCTGGATCGCCTGCGGGCAGTTCGGCATAGCGATAGTAACGCAGTCGTCCTCGCGCACGCCGATGGTCCTGAGCGACTTGGCGCAGCGGTCGATATCCTCGAGCAGCTGCTTATAGGTAGTGCTCTTGCCCATAAAGTCAAAGGCGATGTTGTTCGGATAGGCGTTGGCTGTGTCGCGCACCTTGCCGTACATGCTGCCCTGGTAGTAGTCAATGTGGCTCGGCATATCGCCGAGGTGGGAAATCCACGGTGTTTTTGCTGTTATTTCGCTCATATGAAATCGACCTCCTCAGATAATGGAGCCTCGAGAAGCTCAGGTTTTTCAAGCAGAAGCTTCAGAAGTCTTATGGACTTTGAGAAATAATATCCGTCGGCAATGCGCTCGTCTATCGTAAGCCCGAGATCAAGCATCTCGCGCATTTCAAAGGTGCCGTCCTCGTTGTATTTCGGGCACATCGTCTTCTCTCCGACAACCACGAAGATCGAGCAGGTGCCCCAGTTCGTGAGGTGGTGATAGCCGCTCTTCAGCTTGATCGAGCCGAGGTTCGAGAGTATTACGGAAGCGTAATAAGGATCGTCGGCAATAAGGAACTGCGGGCATTTGCCGCGCTTTTCAAGAAACATTATGAGGCGCACGATCGCCTTGGAGAGAAAACGCGGCATCTTGTTTATTATGTCCATGCTGTCCTGCGTGGAGCCGGAGGACTGCTTATCATCACGGACGATAAGCACCTGGCGTTTGATCTCATCATGAATGGAATCGAGCGTGCTCTCAGGCTTCGCCTTTACGAAGGCAAGACCCTCCTCCGATTTGTCGTTAAAGCGCTTTTTAACAATAAACGAGGCGGATATCCTGTTTCTCATATAGAGGTTGGAATTTGCGATGAAGCGGTTGAGCTGAGGGCGAAGCGTAATCGTTTTCAGCACCGCGGTTACGATTGCGTGGAAAAGAGTGTATTTGAATTCAGGCTTTTCGGCATTCTTCTTAGCTATGAACGCATTGAGATTTGTGAGGTCGATAGTCTCTGAGACATAAGCCTCATTATCGCATCTGTTGGGGTAGATTATCGGTGTAATGTAGTGCATGGCGTCCACGTCACGCAGAAGATAACCGTCCTTTCTGTCCCCGAAGCGTCTCTTTCTTTCTTCCAAAGCAGTAGTACCTTTCAGTATATTTATTTGTCTGCGCATTCTTTTGTATATTAGCATACGAAAGTGAATTAGTCAATAAACAAAAGTGTGCAATTAGTTTACTGAATAAGGATATTCAGGACATTCCTCGCGCAGTCCGCCGCCTCGCCTATTCCCCAGCCGCCGTTTTCGATAATAACCGCAAAGGCGTACGGCGCGCCGTCATTTTCTATAAACCCGCAGAACCACGAATTAGGCCTTTTGCCTCCTCCGACCTCAGCCGTTCCGCTCTTTGCGTGAAGCTCGAGAGCCGGAAAGTTCTCCTCTCCGTAGGAGTGCTTTACGGTGTAGCCCATGACCTCCGCGAGCCTTTCTGCGGTGTTCTTTTCTAAAAGGCGCGTCCTTTCTCCGCTCTCTCCCTTTTTAAGAGTCAGCTCGTTTATCTCTCCTCCGTTCGCTATTGCTGCGCAGTATCGCGCGAGCGCCATCGGCACGACAAGGTCGTCAGATTGCCCAACTCCGCTCCAAGCAAGGGCAGTATCGTCGCTCTCTTTCCCGGTGTACCTTCCCGCCGATATTCTCGCGCCGGTTATATCGATTTTTGAGGTAAAGCCGAATTTATCGGCGTATTTCTGCATTGTTTCTCCGCCGATCTCAGCTGCGAGCGCGGCAAATACGCAGTTGCAGCTCTTTGCCATCGCGTCCTCGATCTTCATATCGCCGTGCTTTGCAGCACAGGTTATCTTACCTCCGCCGATAACGGTTTCTCCTTCGCAGTGAAAATTCCGCTCATAGAGGTCGGGGATATTCTCTATTGCCGCCGCCATTGTGACGAGCTTGAAAACCGAGCCCGGTGTGTACGCGGCGCTTATCGCGCGGTTGATATACGCGCCGTCCGGCAATACCTCCGGCAAGTTATAAGGATCGAAGCCCGGGCTTGTGGCGCAGACTATTATCTCGCCCGTTTCATAGTCTACTACGGCGACTGCGCCGCTTCTGCCATCAAGCGCCGAATAAGCCTCTCTCTGCGCCTCGGCTGAAATGCTCAGCGCCACGCTGCCTCCCTCGCCGGAAACGCCGTGGATATAATCCCAGCCCGTAAGGTCAGTGCGAAACTGCCGGTATGCGCCGAAGGCGATATTTCCGGCGTTATCGCCGATAAGGTGCAGTGTTGAAGCGCGGGTCAGCGGATCTTCGGAATAGACGATGCCGTTCTCCGTAAGCGAGGCGAGAGTCTTGCCGCCGCGGTCGGTTATCGTTCCGCGCGTGAGCTTGCCTGAGGAGTAGATATTGCCGTTAGCCTGATACGAAGCCCAGTATGCACCGTCATTAAACGCTCTCCAGCCGAAATAGCCGAGGAGCGCTATTACCGCGGTCGAGAACAGCGCCACAATGAGCGCGCGATATTTAAGCTTCCTCATCGGGTGCCTCCTTTTTTGGCTTTCTTTTCTTCTTTGCTCGCGTGCCGGGAGGCAGAACGGCGAAGCTTGTCATCGGGCGCGTGTCAGCCGCCTTCAGAAAGCTCAGCATACCCCACGAGGCTATTAGGCTTGTTCCGCCCTTTGAGACAAACGGAAACGTCACGCCCGTGAAGGGCAGAATATCTACAGAGCCAAAAACGTTCAGAATAAGTCCCGCGATACAGAAGCTTGCGGCGGCGCAGGCGGCTATGGCATAGAACGAGCTGCGGGCATTTTTTACGCTTTTAACAGCGGCAAAGCCGAGGAAGGCTATGAAAAGTACGCACAGCGCGGCGATGATGAAGCCATACTCCTCGCATATAACGCCGAACACCATATCGGTATCGGCAGCAAAAACAGAATTGAACCAGCCCTTTCCGCCGCCGAGTCCGAACAGTCCGCCGGAGGCGACCGCAGTCATCGTACGGGTCTGCTGATATCCGAGGTTGGCGGCGTCCTCCCACGCGTGCCCCCATACGGCGAATCTGTCGGCAATATACGGGCGGGCGGTTATTGCGATAACGGCGGCAAGCAGAGCGCCGAGCGCGCTCATGAATACAGTCGCAAAGGAGCCGGAGCGCATAAAGGCGATGATAAGGTACACGGTAAAGAATATTAGCGCCGTGCCGAAGTCGCGCATAACGGCAAGGCAGCCAACGCAGATAGCCGAAAACGCCATAAAGAGTACGACGTTTCCTTTGGAAAATATCCGCTCAAGACCCACGCTTCCGGCAAAAATAAACGCGATTTTGACGATCTCCGAGGGCTGAAAGCTCACGCCGCCGATATTCAGCCAGTTTTTCGCTCCGAGGAGGGTCGAGGCGGACGCAAGATTCACGCCGAGCAGTACAAGCCCGAGGCCGGCGATAGGTACGCGCAGGAGATTAACGCGCTTCTGATCGCGCAGAAACCAGCACATCGCAAAATAAAGCACAACGCCGATTGCAAGGCAAATTCCGAGCTTAAAAACGTTTTTCGCATCCGATGTAAGGCAAACGGCAAAGCCGACGCTCGTCAATAAAAACGCTATCGTCTCAAGCTCAAAGCCCCGTCTTCGGGCGCTGAGAGTAAGGATAAACGTACCCCACGAGAGGATCAGCACCGAGCCGAAGGCAAAAAGAACGTTCACCGTGAGCGCGCTGTCGAGGTTTTTAAAAAGCTCAAATGCGAGAATGCAGACAAAGGCGCTGAGAAGCAGTATGCAGAGCCACGCACCGGTGCCCTTCGATGCGTCCTCGCGCGTTATTTCGAGGTTTTCCTCCATTTTCTTTGTCGTGCGCGTAAAGGTCAGCTCCGTGCCGCCGATCGTAAGTGTATCGCCGGAGTTTATCCGCTGCCGCTTTTTGATCATCTTGCCTCGCAGGATCGTACCCTCTCTGCTGCCGAGGTCGGAAACCGTCCAAGCCCCCTCGTTATCGCGCACGAGAGCGGCGTGTACCGGAGAGACGGTCTTCTTGTTTATGCGAACGTCCGCGCCCGAGCTTCTGCCGATGAGGTTTTCCCAGTGTGTGAGGTCATAGCTTGTCCCCTTTTTATCTACGAGCGTACCCCACACCTCGTTCTTTGAGTCAGAGAAAAGGAGCGAAAACGCGCAGCGCAGAAGAATAAGCGCCATGATTGCAATCAGTGCGTAGTGCAATATTTCAGCTCCCTTCTCAAAAACTAATGGGTAGTATAGCACATTTTAACTCAATGTTCTTGCTTTTTTTCAAAAAATAGCTTACAATATCGTGAGAATTTATTGGAGGTCATTTTTATGGACTTTTTTCAGGATAATGAAGCGAGGATACCGCACTCCGGCGTCCGCACCCGTTTTGCCCCTTCCCCAACCGGACATATGCACGTCGGCAATCTTCGCACCGCGCTCTATGAATATTTCGTAGCCCGCCATGCCGGTGGAACCTTTATCCTCCGCATTGAGGACACAGACCAGGCTCGTGAGGTCGAGGGCGCAGTCGACATCATAAAGCGCACCCTCGCTGGTGTAGGCATGACCTACGATGAGGGCCCCGATATCGGCGGCCCCGTCGGCCCATATGTTCAGACCGAGCGCAGACCTTACTACGGCAAATACGCAAAGCTTCTCGTTGAGAAGGGCGCCGCCTATTACTGCTTCTGCGAGAAGACCGAGAGCGAAGAGGACACCGGTGAGTTTGACAGAGCCGAAAACCCCTGCCGCCATCTAAGCCCTGCCGAGGCTCAGGCGAGAGTTGACGCAGGCGAGCCCTACGTCATCCGGCAGCGCATCCCGTCCGAGGGTTCTACCACCTTCCACGACGAGATCTACGGCGACATCACCGCCCCGAACGCCGACCTCGACGATCAGGTGCTCATCAAGCGCGACGGATTGCCCACCTATAACTTTGCCAACGTCGTCGACGATCACCTCATGGGCATCACCCACGTCGTGCGCGGCGCGGAGTATCTCTCCTCCTCACCGAAGTACAATCTTCTCTACGAGGCCTTCGGTTGGGATATCCCGAAGTACATTCACTGCCCGAGCGTTATGATAACAGACCCGAACACCGGCGTCGTGCGCAAAATGTCGAAGCGCTACGGCGACCCGAGCTATGAGGATCTGCTTAGTATGGGTTATCTGCCCGAGGCGATAGTCAACTACGTCACACTCCTCGGCTGGAGCCCCAGAGGCGAACTGAGTGAAAAAGAGTTCTTTACTATGGACGAGCTCATCGCCGCCTTTGATACCCAGGGTATCTCCAAATCCCCCTCAGCCTTTGACATCGAAAAGCTCAACTACTTCAATTCCACCTATCTCAAGAATATGGATCCTGACCTGTTCAGTGAGATTTCAATGGAATATATCGTCAGAGCCGTTGACGCCAACAAGGTCAACGCCGCGCTTATTCCTGCGCTCGTTCAGTCGAGAATCAACAAGCTCAGCGACATTCCCGAGCTTCTCGACTTCTTCAATGCTCTGCCCGAGTACGACGCCGAGCTCTTTGAGAACAAGAAGAATAAGCTTACAAAGGAGAGCTCGCTCGACCTTCTTAATAAGATCGATGCCGCCTTCCGTTCCATCGATGACTGGAAATACGACACCATCCACGACGCGCTCTACTCCATCGCTGAGGCTGAGGGCGCGAAGATTGGCAAGATCATGTGGCCCGCGCGTATCGCAGCGGCCGGCAAGGCTGTGACCCCCGGCGGTGCGATCGAGATCTGCGAGATTCTCGGCAAGGACGAAACGCTCCGCCGCTTCGATATCGCCAAAAGCAAGCTTGCGTAATAAATCATAAGAATAAAACGCCTCTTTCGGGTAAAAATAGCCTGAAAGAGGTGTTTTTTATGCTTAACAGAAGATCACTCATCCGCGCCTATACCTATGCTCTCGCGCTCGCGTTCGTAACAAGCGCCATCGCGTTCACTGCGACAAGCGAGGCAAAAATGCTCAAAACCGCCGCAGACAGCGCCGAGGAGCGCGCATTCAACGAGCTTGCCTCAAACGCCGATGCGATGGCAACTGAGCTCGAGCGAGCAACGCTCTCAGCTTCACCGAACATGATAAACTCGATTCTTTCAAAGGCATACGCCCACTCAGCCGCGGCGGTGACCGCAATATCATCCCTGCCTGATTCCTCGACGTCTCTCAGCGGTACGACGGAATATATATCAAAGTGCGGCGACTTTGCGCTCTATCTTGCCCGAAACGCTGCCGCCGGAGTAAAGCCGAGCGAGAGCGATATGTCAAGTCTGAAAGCATTTGTGAAGAACGCTTCGGCGATGGCAGACGAGCTGCGCAGTGCCGCCGAGAGACTCAGAAACGGCGAAATCTGCGTCGGCGCAGTATGCGAGGACGATAACGCAACAGACGTCACTCTCGGCGGCACGCTGAAACGCATCGAGGCGGCCGCTCTCGGATATTCCGGTGCAAATTATGACGGGCAGTTTTCAGAGCACCTGAAAAATCTCACGGCAAAGTTCACTGAGGGCAAGTTTATTACGAACGAGGACGAGGTTCTCGAGCTCTGCGAGAGCTTTACCGGCGTTTCGCGGGATAAGTTTACAGTCGAGCTTGTGGAAAACGCCGCCGTGCCGGTCTACACCGCCTCCGCTGACGGAGTATTCCTTGAGATAACAAAAACCGGCGGGTATATCAAAAGCTGTGTTTTCTCCCGCCCCGTGGAATACGCGCGCTACTCCGCCGAGGACGCTATTGCGAAGGCCGAGGAATATATCCTTAAGGTCGGCGGACTTAAGGATATGAAGCGCACAAGCCATTCCGTTTCCGAAAACCGCTGTACAGTTTCCTTTGCCCACTGTGAGGGCGGAGTCAACTGCTACGCCGACGCAGTTAAGGTCGTTGTGGCGCTCGATACGCTCGACATTGTCGGCTTCTACACCGGTGACTACCTTATGAACCACACCGAGCGTGAGATTACCGAGCCGACAGTCGCGCAATCCGACGCGGAGAGCGGGCTTTCAGAGGGCCTGACGGTAAGCGAACGCGGTCTTGCGATGCTTCAGACTGAGGGCAAAAGCGAAAAGCTCTGTCACGAGTTTTCCTGCCTTGACGCCGACGGAAACAAGCGCACTGTTTTTATCGACGGTGCGACCGGACTTGAAGAGCGTATAGATATCTGGGACGAAAACGAAAACGGTATGAGCGTAAGGTGACATCAGCCGGGCAGATCACTCCTGCCCGGCTGAAATGCTGTAATAGGCATAGTTTTCATCTTCTCAAAATCAGCCGTTTCCGGCAATTCCGAGCTCCTCGGCGTGCGGCCGCATGCCCTCGATCGATATCTCGGCGACCTCCTTAACGTCCATTCCGAGCATCTCGCAGCCCTTGAGGATCAGCTCTCTGTCGCACTTGGCGGCAAACTTTTTATCCTTGAATTTCTTCATAAAGCTTTTTATTTCAAGGTCGCAGATACCAAGAGGGCGCATTCTCGCACACGCCTGTATGATGCCGGTAAGCTCGTCGACGGTGAAAAGGCTCTTCTCCATGTTTGTTATTGGCTCCACATCAGTGCAGATCCCGTAGCCGTGGCTCAGAATCGCGCGCACGTCCTCAGCGGGTACGCCTGCTTCCAGAAGCGGCTTCTCCGTGTGCTGAAGATGCTCGTCCGGGTATTTCTCATAGTCAAAATCATGGAGCATTCCGACTGCCATCCAATGCTCCTCGTTCTCGCCGAAATGCCGCGCCATCGCGCCCATCGCGTAGGCGACGTTCTTCGCGTGAATTATCAGGTGATCCTCCGATACCAACGTTTCGTTGAGGCGCGCAGCCTCCTCGAGCGTAAGTCTGTCCATATCCGTACCTCCCGGGCAATAATCTCGTACAAAAGTAATATATCACCGAAAATCCCGTTTGTAAAGCGCAGAAGAATATGCTATACTGCACTCAGAAGGAGGTGCGGTATGCACCCATTAAAGCATTTTATTACTATCACACACCATCGGCACCTTGTGTGCCGCTACTGCTTCCGACTTGGTCTTTACTGGCAGGGTCTTACGCACGATCTCTCAAAATACACTCCCACCGAGTTTATTCCCGGAGCGAAGTTCTATCAGGGCACCCGCTCTCCGAACGATGCAGAGCGCCGAACAAACGGCGTAAGCCTCGCCTGGCTTCATCACAAGGGCCGAAACCGCCATCATTTTGAGTATTGGATTGATTACGTTGTCGAGCAAGGCAAAAGTCCGTCCTTCTCCCCTCTTCCGATGCCGAAGAGGTACATAGCCGAGATGTTCTGCGACCGCATTGCCGCAAGCAGAACGTATCAGGGCAAGTCTTACACAGACCGCAGCGCTTATGAATATTATATTAAGAACGCAGACCACATTCCCATGCACGAGGACACCAAAAAAGAGCTTGAAAAAATGCTTCGTATCCTCGCGGATGAGGGTGAAAACGCAGCATTCAGCTATGTCAGGGACTGGCTCAGGCAATAAATTTCATAGTATTTGCTATTGAAAGTTATCATAAATAATTGTATAATATTTAATCTAGAACTTCGCCTTCTCCCGCAGAAAGGAGCTCCCCGATGACATTTTACCTTAGCTCCATTATTCTGATAAATCTGCTTATGCTCGCTATGACGATCCACGTCGTTCGTTATTCCGGCTTCAACAAAAAGCAGAAAACCTGGTATATAATTACCTTCGTCTCCGTAATACTGTGCGCCACGGCTGAATTTGCAGTTCACTGCGGATATTATGACCCGAAATACTCTCTGATTCTGACAATAATCACAGTTATTCAGTTTTCCGTCGCCCCGTCAATGGCGGTATTCTTCTCCGGTGCGCTCGGTCTGCACGAGGAGTCCCGCGCCGCAATTTTGTTTTGCATTCCACACGCGATTATCGAAATCGTCTCCGCTCCCTTCGGCTGGATCTTTTACTTCGGCGAGGACGGCTATCACAGAGGCCAGCTTTTTATAATCTACACAGCCTTTTACTTTGCAAGCCTCATCTATCTGATGATCAGTATGTTCGTTGCCGGAAAGCGATTCAGACACAGAGACGGAATGACCGTTATAATGATCATTATCACACTTATCGCCGGAGTAATTCCGGTGACCCTTATGAATATCCATACAGCGTATATCAGCATCGGAATGTCCGCCTGCATGTGCTACATTTACTATAACGACCTCGTTCAGGAGGATATTCAGGCGGAGCTTATTGAGCACCAGAAGACGATTACAAATATGCAGGAGCACATGATCTCAGGTCTCGCAAGCATCATCGAGAGCCGCGATACAGAGACCGGAGAGCACGTTTCCAGAACCCGCGAATACGTAAGGCTCATAGCCGAGGGCGCGCTGAAAGACGGAATCTATACCGATCAGATAAATGACGAATACATTACTCTTATCTATACGCTCGCTCCGATGCACGACGTCGGAAAAATCGTCGTCTCCGATACGATACTCAAAAAGCCCGGAAAGCTCACATCGGAAGAGTTTGAGCAGATGAAAGCTCACGCCTCCTCAGGCGGCGTTGTAATCCGCCAGATCCTGTCCGGTATCTCTGATGAGAATTATATTAAGTTTGCAACTGATATCGCGAAATATCACCACGAGAGATGGGACGGCACCGGTTATCCCGAGATGCTCAAGGGCGAAGAAATACCGCTCTGCGCGAGAATCATGGCAATCGCAGACGTCTACGACGCTCTGATTTCCGAGAGGTGCTATAAAAAGGCCATTCCATCAGACGAAGCTAAGAAGATAATCAAGAGCGAATCGGGTACGCATTTTGACCCAAGCCTTGTAAACGTATTCCTGAAATATCTTGACAGCGTCGCGTAAGCAATAAAAAGGAAAATCGCCCGACGGATAACTCCGCCGGGCTTTTACTATAAACGAGCTATTAACCTACTCTAAACTACTGTGTATTTTCTGTGTATTTAATACTAACCCCTAATCAAAATCTTCAATTCGCGCTTGCTCTTTTCGCCTGCTTTCACAAGCTAAAAGGCAGCAAAAGCCCGCGTATTTGCTTGATTTCTCAGCATTTACGCGGGCTTTCACTATGGCGGACAGGGTGGGATTCGAACCCACGGTACCATTGCTGGTACACCTGATTTCGAGTCAGGGCCGTTATAACCACTTCGATACCTGTCCGTGTGCTAAAATACTATACACTATAATTGAGGTTTTGTCAAAGAAAAATATTGCTTTTTTCAAAATTGAAGCGCATAATCAAGTGTGTTCGCAAATTTCACTCCCGGAGGAACCATCAATTGCAGGATAATCTATCCCATTCCGACACGCTTCGCGGTCTGCGCGACGGATTGCCCATCGGTCTTGGTTACTTTGCCGTCGCGTTTTCGCTCGGAATAACGGCTAAAAATGCCGGACTCTCACCATTTCAGGGCTTCGTCGCGAGCTTTCTCAATCACGCCTCAGCCGGTGAGTATGCTCTGTTCACGCTCATCGGTGAGAACGCCGCTTTTTTCGAGGTCGCGCTCGTCATCTTCATCACCAATATGCGCTATCTTCTTATGAGCGCCGCGCTGAGCCAGAAGCTGAGTCCGGACACGCCTATGCTCCACCGAGTTCTCGTCGGCTTCGGCATTACAGACGAAATATTCGGTCTCGGAATCGCGGAGAAGGGCCGTCTCTCTGTCCGCTACATACTCACCGCGTTTCTTCTTGCCGATATAATGTGGTCAAGCGGAACATTCAGCGGCATCGTCGCCGGAAACATACTTCCTGCCGCCGTTGTAAGCGCGCTCAGCGTTACGATTTACGGAATGTTCCTTGCTATCATCATACCTCCCGCGCGCAAAAATCGCGTTATTCTCGCGCTTGTGGCTGTATCATTTGCACTCAGCCTCCTTTTCAGCGTTGCTCCCCTGCTCTCTGACTTGTCGAGCGGAACGAAAACAATGGTGCTGACTATCGCCATTTCCGCAGCAGCAGCGCTTCTCTTCCCCGTCAAGGACGAGAAAGGAGGACGCGCATGAGAGTTTACATTTACATTCTTATTGCAGCCATTGTGAGCTTCCTCGTCCGCACGCTCCCGCTGACGCTCATCCGGCGCGAGATAAAGAGTCGGTTCATCCGCTCATTTCTCTTCTACGTTCCTTACGTTACACTCGCGGTAATGACCTTCCCCGCCATAGTAAACGCCACCGAAAGTCCGGTTGCCGGGGTGATCGCGCTTATTGTCGGCGCAATAATGTCCTATCTCGGCGCAGGGCTTTTCCCCGTCGCAGTATGCTGCTGTCTGACGGTGTTCATCGTTGAGTTTTTCACTAAATAAATTAAGGCGGTTCAAGCTGAACCGCCTTAATTTATTCCCTTGATGCCGACTGCTCAATAAAGTCCTGAATATCGACGGCGTCGGACAGCTCTGTAAATACGAGCCTTCTCAGGTCGTAGTTCTCCGGTCTCGGCTCGCGGACAGTGAGCTCCTTGCGCTCGAAGGATCTGAGCGTTACGGTCACGCTGGTACCGAAGTTATCCGACGAAACGAACACTCCGCCGTTATGAAACTCAGCAGCCTTCTTAACGACGGCAAGTCCGAGACCCGCGCCGTCAAAAAACTCTCTCATATCTCTTGCTTCAAACGGCTTGAAGAGATGCTGCTGCTTTTCCGCGGGTATTCCGTCGCCGCTGTCGACTATGGTGATCTCATACAGCCCCTCCTCCGGCTCCTCGGCCTTAATGCTGATAATAGACCCCACAGGCGAGTGCTTTATGCTGTTTGAGAGAATGTTCAGAAGAAGAATCCGAATAAGTCTCTTATTGCCGTTGAAGCTTGAGGTATCGCTGTCGGCGCGGAAATTTATGCTGAGGTTTTTGTGCTCGGTAAGAGTCGCCGCAATCGTCGCGAGTTCACCGATGCACTCATAGAGATCAAAAAGCTCAATATCCGTACCGCTCTCATCGTCGCAGGTGATGTAGTCGATATGGTCAATAAGTCTCGTCATGGCGCTGCCGGCCTGATCGATAACGCCGACGTCGCTCTTCAGCATATTGTCCGTCAGCTTGTATTTCTTCATCTTTATCGAATTCACGCGCGACTGTATATTCGCGGACGCAGACTTCATAACGCTGAGAAGCGGCTCATAATATAGGCTCTCAAGCTCGCTTCTGATCTGCGTTCCGGGCTTTGACGGGCGCGTTACAATTGTTCTGAAGCCGTTTATCTTTACAAGAGTAGCAATATACGAGCGCTTTTTGAACATAAAGCTGCCCGTTGTGACCTCGCCGGTGCCCATAAGCAGTCTCCGGCTGAATATGAGCGTAGCGTCCTCATTCAGATACTTTTCTCCGAAGAGCTTCTTTGCAGCAAGATTCATATAGAAAATCTTATCGTTCGCCTTTACCGCCACGATTGGCTCGACAAAAAGCTCAAACGCCGCAAAATCCTTTATCGCCATATTTTCCTCCTTACAGCCACTCTACTCTTCCGGTGGTGATATTATAGACAGCGCCGACTACCTCGGCGTCGGATATCTCCGGATGCGCTGCAAACTCGGTTTTTATGCGCCGGACGCCATACTCAACGTTAAGAACGCACGCCTTGTATGGATCCCGCTCATCGCCGACAGCCTTAATTATATCTTCGGTTATATACGATATAAATCCGTCGGAGTGTCCGCTGAGCGCGGCTGTTACTGCTCCGCAGCCGGTGTGCCCGAGCATAATAATAAGCTTGCAGCCGAGATGCGCCGCCGCGTATTCTATGCTTCCGAGCTGGTGATTATCGAGGACGTTGCCCGCCACCCGGATAACAAAAAGCTCGCCGATCGTTACGGAAAATATCTTCTCCGGGATCACTCTCGAATCTGAGCAGCAGATCACGATCGCGTCCGGTGCCTGACCGTTCAGCGAAGTATCAATGCGCTTTTCGACGTCGCAGCTCACAATATAGCTGAGATTTCCGCTTTTTAGCCTGTTAATAATGTCAACTGGCTTCAGATTGATCACCTTCTGCGTGATTTTGTGCTTTAGTGTTATTTTACCATTTGAAATTGTTTTACGCAACAAAAAATCTCCCGAATCCGCAAGGAATCGGGAGACTCTTTTCAGTTGAACTTCTCCGCCGGGATCAGGATCGCCATAATCGCGACAGCGACAATGGACGCCAGCGCGGCGCAGACAACGATCATCTTTTTCACTGCTAATTACTCAGCGTGATCGACAGTGTACATATGCTCGATGAGGTCAACAACCTTGTTGCTGTAACCCCACTCGTTGTCATACCAGGAAACTACCTTAACGAAGGTATCGGTGAGGTAGACGCCGGCGTTGGCATCGAAGATGGAGGTGCGGGCATCGCCGAGGAAGTCGGAGGAAACGACTGCGTCCTCAGTGTAGCCGAGAACACCCTTGAGCTCGCCCTCGGAAGCGGCCTTCATAGCGGCGCAGATGTCTTCCTTGGTAGCGGGCTTCTCGAGGTTGACGGTGAGGTCAACGACGGAAACATCGAGGGTGGGAACGCGCATGGAGATACCGGTAAGGCGGCCGTTGAGCTCGGGGATGACCTTGCCGACAGCCTTTGCAGCGCCGGTGGTGGAGGGGATGATGTTGCCGGCAGCAGCACGGCCTCCGCGCCAATCCTTAGCGGAAGGACCGTCAACGGTCTTCTGGGTGGCGGTGGTGGAGTGAACGGTGGTCATAAGGCCTTCCTTGATGCCGAAGTTGTCGTTGAGGACCTTGGCGATAGGAGCAAGGCAGTTGGTGGTGCAGGAAGCGTTGGAGACGAAGTTCATGTCCTTGGTGTACTTGTCGAGGTTGACGCCGCAGACGAACATCGGGGTGTCGTCCTTAGCAGGAGCGGACATAATGACCTTCTTTGCGCCTGCATCGAGGTGACCCTGAGCCTTCTCCTTGGTGAGGAAGAGGCCGGTGGACTCGACAATGTACTCAGCGCCGAGCTTGCCCCAGGGGATGTTGACCTTGTCCTTCTCGCAGAAGGTTGCAACCTCGTGACCGTTTACGATGATGGAGTGATCGGTGTAATCGACGGTGCCGTTGAACTTGCCCTGCATGGTGTCATACTTGAGCATGTATGCCATGTAGTCAGGGGTGATAAGGTCGTTGATACCTACGACCTCAACGTTGGGGTGGTTAAGGCTGGCACGGAAGACAAGACGACCGATGCGGCCAAAACCGTTGATACCAATTTTGATGTTTGCCATGATATAAACCCTCCAATTAAATAATTGTTCAAAAAATGGTTTTTAACCTTAGTTATTATAAACTCTATTTTCAAAAAAGAAAAGAGTTTTTTGAGATTATTTACTAATTTGTCACAGATTTCACAAATTAAGCCAAAACAATGAAGATTTTTAGTGACTTTTTAATATTCAAAGCCGCGCGCCGGATCGCTGAATTCCTTGAGTCGGGTCTCGTAGACCGCGAACGCCTCCTTCTCAAAGGCAAGGGCAGGATTTTCGACTCCCATCTCACCTAAAAGCCACTTCGCAAAGGGCGGATTGAGGATCACGAGAGGCCCTAAAAGATAGGTAAGAAGCAGTCCTCCTCTTCTCAGTCCCTCAGCGCTCGTTTCTTTATTCAGCGCGGCGCCGCGAATTGTTTTAAAGAGTCCTTCGCCCGTCTCTCCGTAGGAGAACGAGAACTGGCTCTTGAAGCCGACTATCTTCATATTCTCAAATTCTCCGAGGTAGAGAGAGTTGAAGCGATGCATCATGTCGCGCTTGGCGTGGGTGCGGAATACTCCGAGCATCGGGAGCTTTTCGCCGCCGTCGGTTTCAATATACTCTCCGAAAAGCTCGACGGCGTTTCCGGTAACGAGCACAAGCCCGCCGTTATCTGCTCTCTTGAGAAGCTCCGGAAGCCACGGCTTCAGCGCGTCGCGCGCTATGAGCTGACCGCGCTCAGTTGTGCCTCCGAGGCAGACAAGCGCAATGTCATTGTCGATAAAATGCGGCTTTTCCGAGAGCGAGGTGCGTATAAGCTCGGCTTCGCAGGATCGCGCGAGGTACTCAGCATTCGCGAGATCGCCGAACAGATTGCAGAGCTCCGGATAGAGAATTTCGATCTTCATTTTGCCGCCTCCTCGCATATCGCCTTTATCTTCGCCTTTACGCGCATAGCAAGCGGCACGGTGTCGGTGCCGTAGAACATATAGATGTCCGTTCCCGGCTTGTGCCATAGCTTCTCGGCCGCTGTAAGCTCGTCCTTCTCGCAGTCGATCTTTTCCTCCGGCACTCCCGCAAGCAGAAGTCTGAGGCGGTAATCGAGCGCGCGAGGCCCGGTGCAGATAATGTGCAAAATATTCTCTCGGTTCAATAGCTCAAAGTCGCAGTCGTAAAGCCAGCAGGTGTTCTCGCTCCAGCCGCGCTCGTCGTTTAGGTTGTTCATCATGAGCAGCAGCTCCTTCTCTCCCTCCCTCGACTGAACGTAGTCGAAGGCGCGTGAGCAGGCAAGCGCGTTTCTGTCCTTCGCCATCTGCATAATGACGCGGTTTTTGCCGGCAGTTTCCTCATTATAGCGGCTCTTGACTATTTCAAGCTTTTCTACGCGCTTTTCGATCTCCTCGTGCTCAAAGCCGAGCTCGCGCAGAACGGCGACAAGGGTCACGACGTTGTAGATGTTGAACACGCTGTCCGAGAGGAGCTTGTACGTTCCCTCTCCCCTTGCGTCCTTCACCTTTATGCGCATATTCTTAACGTCGACTTCCGCACCCGCATAATCGTAATCCGGACTTTTGAAGCCGCACTTCGGGCAGTACGCCTTGCCAATGTGGTGATAGCGGAGGTAATCGTACTTGAGCTCAGTCGAGCACTCCGGGCAGATGCGGATATCGCGGATGAGGTTATGGCATTCCGCAACATCGGTATCCATGCGCTCGATGCCGTAGTACGCGCGGGGATTCTGTGGCGCAACGCCGACGGAAATAAGGTCGTCTGCATTCAGAATAAGCTTTGTCTTGGCAGGAAAGCTCTCTGACAGAATGCCCGCTATGAACTCCGGATGCGCATTTCGCATAATGGAATCTCGGAACAGGTTGGTAATTACGGTGTAATCCGGCTGAACAAATGGGTAGATTTTCTTCGACGAACGCTCGTCCACCTCGAGAACGGCAGTCTCAAACCTTTCACGGTTAAAAATCGTTACGCCGTTTATGAGACTTGTTGCGACGCCGGAATTGATATTCGAACCGGCGCGGTTATTGAGAACGCGCGTGCCGTCCATCTCGAGCGCGTCGCAAATGAGATTATTGACGGTAGTTTTGCCGTTTGTACCGGTGACTGTGATGATGCGCTTCGGCTTTGCAATATATTTGAGGAATTCCGGGCAGATTTTGAGCGCAAGCTCACCGGGAAAGTTCGTACCGTTGTGCTTTGTAATTTTCAGCACCGGCTGAGAAAGCTTTGCCAGCCACAGCGCTATGAAAAACCTCAGTTTACTCATTACTGCCTCCGTTTTTGATCGCAACGAAGCGGTTTATCGGCACGCCCTCGGCGTGGAATTTCATCTCATAGTCGGTCATTACTCCGGTCTCGCCGTTTGCGTGCAGGTCGGTAGTGACTTCATAGAGTCCCCAACCGTTCTGCGAGAAGCTTTCAACGCTCCAAAGCCACAGCGGGCGGTTGTCGGATTTGAACCACAGCTCGCTACCGGGCTTCAGCACGACCTCATAGAGCTTCAGAAATCCGGGCGCAGTCAGGCGGCGCTTTGCCTGGCGAGACTTCTTCCACGGGTCGGGGAAATTTATGTAGATGCGGTCTATCTCGTTTTCCTCGAAGATATCGAGGAGGTTTGCTGCGTCAAAGTCGATAAAGCGGACGTTTGTGAGTCCCTCCGCCTTGCAGCGCTCCATGGCGACGACCATCGCGTCCGGCACGCGCTCGACGGCGATAAAGAATACCTCCGGGTTTTCCTTCGCCATTCCTGCGGTAAAGCGCCCTTTTCCGCAGCCAAGCTCGAGGTGCAGCTCCTTATAGCTGGGGAAAGCCTCGCGCCAGCTGCCTTTATTTTCCTGAGGCTCCTTAACCAAAAGCTCCTCGCAGGCCGCCATTCTCGGAACGAGGTTGGGCTTTTTTCTCATACGCATATTATTGTACCTTCTCCTTATGGTTTTCAAACAGATATTTTACCACTAATTGTGTCACAGGTCAAAATAATTCTTGAAATCCGAAGAAAAATATTGTATAATGCAGACTGTTATCCGGGTGTAGCGCAGTTGGTAGCGCGCGTGCTTTGGGAGCACGATGCCGCAGGTTCGAATCCTGTCACTCGGACCAAACGCCCCGCCGAGTATGTCTCAGCGGGGCGTTTTCTTTGTGTAAGGCGGCGAAGTGTTTGTCACTTCGCCGCCCGTAATTTTGCTCTTTCCTCTTCTCGCTCGGCATTCATCCGGACTATTAGCTCCGCAAGAAGAGCTTCACACTCCTCCTCGGAATTGGCGTATACGTTTTTTGCTCGTTTCTTTCCGTCCGGCCACATAGGAGAATACGTCCCTCCCATGTGTTCTCGCCTATTTTTTTGACATACCCTGTTCCTGGTCTGCGGCGTTTGGGCTTGTAGGCTGCAAAGTCAAAAATACTGCTATCTGCCGCCGATTGCGAATCGGGTTCTGCTGTATCGTTTTTCCCTATTCCCCTGTCGATGGTATTCGCAGCTTCCAACTGCATAGTATCAGTAATGTGGGTGTATATATCCAGTGTTGTACGCTCAAACTCGGTCACAAAGCGCTGGGTAGATATGCACATACCGTTTGAGTTATTGAAGTAGTCATTTGAAACGATAAGTATTTTCATAGTCTTATATGCGTCGCTCTCTCCGCTTCGGGAGAGGGCGACTTTGTTATTTTGCTTTGCAGATTTTGTGGTCAATATGTGTTGCGGTGCTTCTGAAGGCGCTTCCTGGAAGAGCCATGGGGAAGTCGTGGATTGTAAGGATACCCGGCTTGCCCTCGCAGACGTGGGGAACGGCGTTCACAATGCGCATGGCGGTGAGAACGTAGCCCTCGTAGCTGAGCTCCTGCGGCTCCTCCGGCTTTGAAACGTTCATATCCACCTGCAGGTTCGGGTCGCCGTCGATCCGGACGCTTATCTGACCGACGCGGTCGGTGTAGGGCCAGTCCTTGGCTATATCCTGGCTCATACGGTTGACGTGCTCAATGACGATAGCCTCTCTGCCGTTTATAATACCGGCGGTGCGAACCCAGACGGCGGCTACCTTGCCCGGCTCTATGGTGCCCCAGCCCACGGGAATGGGCTTATCGGCGACACGCTTTTCAAAGCTCGTCTTAAAACCCTCTATCTCATAGCCGAGGTTGTTGGCGATATTGCGAATAGTGAGTCCCCAAATGAATATCTGCGTATTGGGGTCTTCAAGCATACACTTATATTCCGGCGCCTCGTCGAAGCCGTAGCTGGGCGCCATCTCCTCCCGGCGTGGAGCGGTGGAGTAATTGTACATCTCGCGGATTGTGAGCTTATTTATGGTGTTAGAGCAGGTGGCAAGGAGCATAGCCTGATGCTCAGCGTAGCCCGGCTCCTGACCGTTTATGAATATGGAGGCTCCGCCCTTCTCGGCGGCGTCCTTTATCTCCTGCACGAAGGGCTGATTAAATGCTCCCCTGGGCCAGATAAGGTCGGGAACGGAGGGCGAGACCACGTTTATGCCGCGGCTCAGAAACTTCTTGTACCAGCCGCCGTTGACAGCTGCCGCCGCCATCGGGTCGCGGACGTTAATGCACATAATTGCACAGTCGGGCTTGAGGGCGAATATTTCCTCCTCGTCACCGGTGATTATAACGCCGTTGGGCTCGTCGAGGTCTAAAAGTCCGGAGTCCATGCCGATATGCTGCGGCGCAGTCTCCTTGTGACCCCATACGCCCACAAGCTCCATATCCTCCCGACCCTTAATGCAGCGAATCGCAATACCTGCCACATTTCCTGTGCCGATAACTACTACTCTATACTTTTTCTTATCCATTTTAATTCTTCTTATCGACTACAATAATACCGGGCTTTTTTCTCCATCTTCTGACGTTAAAGAAAGTCAGCAGCGCTATAAGCGCAGCGCTCACAACGCTCAGAACTATGCGAAGCACTGTCGCTGTCGGGATACCGGTCAGCTTTGCTCCGTGGACTGCGCCGCTCATCGCCTTGGAGTTCGCAATAGTGTAAAGGATGCGGTGCGAAGCCTCACGGGCATAGTGGTAAACCGCGGGGTCGCCGAGGTCGATATCATACTGCCCGGAGTAATTAAGCTTGCCGTCGGCGCCGGCCTTTATCATCTGAACGGGGTCCATGTGGGTCGGCGTGTCGGCGTCGGTGATGATGAAGCCGTTAAACGCCCACTCGTTGCGGAGTATGCCGGTAATGAGATTATAGTGACCGCCCGTCCAGGTATAGCCGAGGCGGTTGAAGCTCGTCATCAGCGCCTGGCAGGCACGGATGTCTCTGCTCTTCAGTGCACCGTCCTCAACGTATTTGAGGGTCACGTCGCCGCACTTCATGCACATCTCAAAGGGCCTCAGATAGATTTCACGGATACTCTGCTCGTTTGCAAAGGTGCAGGCGCCCCACTCGGTTTCGGTATCGCCTCGGTGGTTTTCCTGGTCGTTGAGGGCAAAGTGCTTGATATAGGTGTACATACCCTTCTCTGCCGCCGCCTTCATCGAAGCGAAGGCGACTGCGCCGGAGATAAACGGATCCTCGGAGTAATACTCGTTGTTTCTGCCGCTAAACGGCGTGCGGTGGATATTCATAGCCGGGCTGTACCAGCCGGTGACGCCTCCGAGAAGTCCGCTGTTTCCGATAAAGTCGCCGAAGCGCTCGGCGAGTTCAATATTGAAGGTCTGCGCCAGCACCTCAGCGCCAGAGAAGGTAACGCCGGAGACGTTGCCGAACACAAGACCTGTCGCAGAGTCGGCGTCGAGAACGTAGGGCTTCACAACGCTCGCTATATCCGGAGTGCCGTAGCCGGAATAGCAGACAAGCTGCTTCATATCCGCCTCGGTAAGCTCATCGAGGAGCTTATCCCACATCGGGTCATCGTAGTCCTTGCCTCTGAGGTCGATAAGCTCCACTCCGTTCTTTGCGCCAAAAACGCCTTGCGTGGTAAAGGAGCTGTCGGGAATGGGATTGAGGGAATCGGCGGAGTCCATCTTTGCAATCTCAGCCGCCGTTGCAGTCTTAGTATAGACGTAGCTTCCGCCGTCGGCGCCGTTAATTTCGTTGCCCCAGGTGGACTCGAACTCAGAAACCTCTCCGTCGTGCTTTGGGAAGGTTCCTACCCAATCGGAACGGGTGAGATAAGTGACTGTTCCGGCTTCCTCATCGAAGAGGTTGTGTATCTCAGCTCCGGAGTAGCTGTCCGTGGCATAGGTCGTGCTGTCGAGGTCAGAAACTATGTATTTTCCGGTGAAGGCGTTGTCCGCAGTCTTTGCCTCGATGATGTTGTTTACTGCTTTGTGGGCGTCGGCTGCGGCGGTGATGTAGTAATCTCCCGCGTCGAGGATATAGGTTCCAGCGCCCTTTGCATCGTAAACCTTCAGCTGTTCCTTACTGAACGATGCGGTGACAGTTTCGCTCTCGCCTGCATTGAGAAGCTTCGTTTTGGCGTAGGCTACAAGGTCAACTGCGCTCTTTTCAACGCCGTTCTGCTTGTCATAATCGGTATACGGGCTCTGGAGGTAGACCTGAACTACGTCCTTTCCGGCGACAGCGCCGGTATTTTTTACTGTTACGCTGACATCGAAGCCCTCAGCAGTTTCGGTGACCGCAAAATCGCTCCACTCAAAGTCAGTGTAGCTGAGTCCGTAGCCGAAGGGGTACTGCACAGTGGCTTCATAGTCATAATCTCCGGCGTTGCCCTGACCGAGGACGGCGTCCTCATAGCGTGTTTCATAGTAGCGGTAGCCGACGTAAATTCCCTCGGCATAGGTGAGATAGCTGTAACGGGTAAGGTTTCCGGCTTCGTCAACGTACATATAATCGCCGTAATTCTGCGCCGCAGGAGAGGAAAATGCGTCATAGGCGACGGTATCCACGAGGTGACCGGAGGGGTTTACGTTTCCGGCAAGGATATCCGCAAGGGCGTTGAGGCCGTAAGTGCCGGGAAGTCCGAGCTGCACAACGGCGGTGATGTGGGGATAATCCTTCGCCCAGCCCAGCTCCATAACGGCAGGGCTGTTGACGAGGAGAATGACATTGTCAAAGTGGTCATTGAGATAGCTGAGAACCCCAAGCTCGACAGAATCCGGCTCAAGGTAGCTCTTAGCCTTGTCCTCGGCAATATCCGTATGGCGCGCCATACTGCGGGGCATATCTCTGCCCTCGCCTACCACACGGCTCCACACGAAAACGGCGGTAGTGCCGGTAAAGCTGTCCACAACGGCGCTGTCGGCGGTGATTACGTCAATGGGACACTCGTTTATTCTGAAGTCCTCGTCACGGCCGTAGCTTATGGAGCCGACGCCACGGGTATAGCCCTTGCCGGCGCCCTCGGAGTAGAACTTCCAGAGGGTCTCATTTACGCCGAAGCCACGGCTCTCAAAGGCTGTTTTAAGATTCAGGTTACTTCCGGAGTAGCCGCCGACGAGAACGTCAACGCTGGAATGGCTGAAAAGAGATAGCTTCGTTCCGGAGGAAAGCGGCAGAACGCCGTCGTTCTCGAGAAGCACGATGCCCTCTCCGGCGATCTCCTCATTGAGCTTCTGTCCGATTGCGGCTGACTCAGCGGCGGTGAAATCCGCCTTGTTGTACTCAAGGTCGAGGCTCGATGAAGCCGACCAGCCCTGCTTATATGCGAGTATCTCGTTTATCATTCTGCCAAACTGCGGCAGAATGGTGTTGGAAACGAGAAGTATTGCGCAGAGAATAACGATAGCGATGGATGAAAATACGGTTTTTACGATTTTCCCCGCCTTAGACGGAGATTTTTTCGTTTTTGCCATCTCTATACCTCCAAATCAAGCGTTTTCCTTAGCCTTCTTATTCTTTTTTACCTTGTGCTTGTAGTTTTCGGGGTGTGCGTTATCGTCACGCTGGCGAAGTACAAGCCAGACGATTTCGAGTGCGATAAGAGCGGCTATAACGATAGTAACGGCGAGTACTGCGACCCTCCACGGGCTCATCGCCGTTTTCTGATATGCGCCGGGTGCGTAGCCCTGCATTGCGTTGGAGTTGGCGACGGTATAGGCAAGGTTGTGAATGGCGTTTCTCATAACGCTTCTTGCGGTGGCGCTGTCGTAGTCGCCGACAGTCCACATCATGGGCATAGCCATGCAGAGATACGTATCGCAGCCGGTGCGCAGGCAGAGGTCACGGAGGTTGTTGCCGTCCCATACCCAATAGTCGGAGACAACTACGCCCTCGAAGCCCCACTCACCACGCAGGACGTTCTGAAGAAGCTCGTAGTTCGCGTGACCGACTACTGTGCCGACGCAGTTCTGTGCAGGCATGACAGCGGTTGCGGCACGCATGACCTTACTTGTCATATTGCCGCTCTCATCGTAGTAGCGGAGAGTGCATTTTGCCTCCTTGAAGGCAATTTCAAATGCCTTGAGATACACTTCACGCATTGTCTGCTCATCGGCCCAGAAGTTTGTGAGAGCGTCACGTCCGGTCTCGGTGTCGTTGAGTGCAAAGTGCTTGACATAGCAGAACATATCCTGATCGCCCGCTCCGGAGATAACGGAGGCTGCGAGCTTGCCGGAGAGCACGGGATCCTCGGAGTAATACTCAAACACTCTGCCGTTAAAGAAGCTGCGGTGAAGGTTGATAGCCGGGCAGTACCAGCCGTTGATGCCATTCATAAGACTCTCCTGACCGAATGCGGCGCCGACCTCGTAGATAAGGTCGGTATTCCAAGTGGAAGCCATAAGCGGCGCAAAGCCGAAGGAGGAGGACTTTGTCATATCGTAGCCGCCGTCGCCGGAGCCGTTGACCTTAAGTCCGTTGGCGCCGTCCTGATCGACGGTTGCCGGCAGTCCGATGGATTTCACCGCGCCGGTGGTGTATGCCGCGCCGGCAAAGCTTGTTATAAGTCCGTCCTTATCTGCGTTCCAATCGATCTGGTCGAGAAGCTCGTTCCACTTGGGATCGTAGTAGTCGAATCCGCGCATCATGGAAACGGTAAGTCCGTTCTTTGCATTTGAAGTCGGCATCTCGGCGGCGTAGACCTTGGAGCCGGGTACGTTGCCGAACTCAGGGTCGGTAGCAACGTCAAAGCTTGTTTCGATGCCGAGCTTATCGGCAAACTGCTGAGAAATCGTCTTGGTGCGATTTTCCGGCATCTTCGGCTGAGTTCCCTTCCAGTCGGAACGGGAGAGGATGACGGAGTCGGTGTTCATATAGTCCGAAGACGTCTGGAAGCGGTTAGTTGCCGCCGTCCAGTCGGAGGCGTTGGGGTTTGCACGCTCGCCGGAGAGCGTTCCGTCGGCGTTAAGACGGGTCTGCGCGTCCTTCTCGGTCTGGCGCGGGTTGGATGCGTCATACCAGACTGTTTCGCTCACAGTATATGTGTTCTCGGCAATGACCTCATGGCTGTTTTTGCGGAGGCTGATTATATAGTCGCCTGCCTCGAGAAGGTATCCGCCGAGAGTTCCATCGGGGTTCTGATGCGTGTAGGAATAGCTTGTGAGGTCGTCGGTGGTGAAGTGAAGCTCGACCTCCTCGCTCTCTCCGGGTGCAAGAAGCGAGGTCTTGTCAAAGGCGACGAGCTGAACTGCCGGCTTTTCAATTTTGTTCTGTGCGTCAAAGTCTGTGTAGGGAGCGCTGAAGTAAAGCTCCACGACCTCCTTGCCGGAAGCCGCTCCGGTATTTGTGACCTTTACCTTGGCGGTGAAATTATATCCGTCATCCTCAACTGAGAGAAGCTCCTGAGTAAACTCTGTGTAGCTCAGGCCAAACCCGAAGGGGAAGATAACTGCGGTGTCATAGTCAAAATCCGGGTCAACGAGGTCGGCGGTCTCATAGTAGCGGTAGCCCATGTAAACGCCCTCCTGGTACTCTGTGAAGCGGCGGTTATAGGGTGCGCCGGCATAAGCATAAGCGCCGGAGGTGACGGTGAGGTTGGAGTACTCAAAGTAACCGAGATTCTGATAGCTGGGGTCGAGGGTGAAATCGCGGCTCCATGTGTCAACAGTTCGGCCGGAGGGATTCACATCGCCGTCGAGAAGGTCGGAGAGAGTTGCGAAGCCTCGCTCGCCGGGGTGACCGATCCAGAGGATAGCGTCGCACTCAAGCTCGCCGTCAACGACATCTCCCAGCTCCATCGGAGCGGAGGCGACGAGGACGAGAACTACGTTATCGCAGACTCGCTTTGCGGCGCGGATCGCGCCCTTCTCATTCTCGCTGAGGGCGAGATAGTGAGGTGTTCCGTCGGAATAGGCGTCGTACTTCTGATCCTGACCCTCCTGACCGGAACGGGTGATAAACACGATTCCGGTGGAGCCGGATATGGCGGTCATGCCGTCATAGATAGCGGAGTTGTACTCATAGATTTTGCAGTCGCCGCCCAGCATACTGCCTGCGGCTCCGGCTTCTGCTGTGCCGGGTGCTTCCGTGAGGATTTCCACCTCTGCGGCATTCATAAGGTCTGCGGCAGCGTTGTTGATTGTGAATGCGGAAAGACCCATCTCAGGAGTTACGGGGTCAATTACCCACTTGGCGCTGCCGCCGGAGGTGAGCTGACCGTAAATCGGACTCAGATACGCATAGCCGAAGGGAACGACAGTGCTTCCCTTAGTGAGAGGGAGCACGCCGTTATTTTTGAGAAGGACGCTGCCCTCCTCAGCGACACGCTTGGCGACGGCGTAAGCCGCCTCAGTGGACTCGTCATTGGACTTAAATGCGGTCGCATAGTAATTTGCGTCCGCACCGTTGCCGCCGGCTATGCTTTTTGCGCCGGCGCCGAGATAAGTGTCGAGCGTTGCGCCCATAGTCGATGCGACTGTGTTCAGCAAGAGAACTATCACAAGTCCGATTACCATAAGGGGAATGAGAAGCTTGCGAAGAGTGCTGTTTGCCATTTTTAGCTTTTTCTTTTCCATTTTGGTGCCTCCTTAAATTTTTATCCGCCACCATAATAAAAAAGGACACGCTCCAAAGCAAGGAGTGTGTCCTGAACTTGCGATTTTTGTCCTAAATTTTTGTCGGCAGCGGTATTATTACGCTTAGGTGGAACATATCGTCCACCGTAACGCTAACCTCTCCGCCGTATTTTTCGGCGACAAGTCGTATCGACTTCATGCCGAAGCCGTGGTTGTCGTCGTCGCCCTTAGTACTTTTCGGAAGCCCGTTTTCGACTCTCAGCGTACCGGAATAGTAGTTATCCACGGTTATAACGAGCATACCGCTCTTTTCACGCACAGATAAGCTGATTATCCTGTCCTCCGGATTATCTAACTTCGACACCGCTTCGATAGCGTTTTCAACGGCGTTTCCAAAGAGCGAACAGATATCGCCGGTGGTCATAAAGCCGAGCTTTTCGCCGTCCGCTATGCAGCTGAGGCGTATGCCCTCCTTTTCGCAGTAAAGGCTGCGCTCTGTGAGTATGATGTCGAGAGTGTCGTTCCCTGTCTTTATGCGGCTGTCATAGATGCCGATGAGATTTTTCATCTCGGCTATCTCGTCTTTATCAACGTCAAGTCCGCGCTTTTCCCACGCCTCTATTTTATGGCGCATATCGTGGCACTTTATGTTGATAAGCTCGATATTCTCACGGCTCTGCTCAAACTGCTTGCGCTCAAGGCTCACTATTCGCTCGAGCTCGGCTCGTTCGGCTTCAATGTGGCTCTTTTCAAGAATAACATAGCGGATATAGAGAAGCGTAAGGCATGAAAAAATGCTGAGAAGCCTTGTTATGACCATCAGCGCTTGACTCTCGCCGGCATAGCGGTCCCGAACGCTGGAGAGAAGAAGTACAACGCATAGTGTAATTACAGACAAAAAGAGCAGGCTGCGCTTAAGCTCCGAAGAGCCTGATATGTCCTTTGCATTCTTTGCAAAAGCGAGCCATAATATGCCGGAAGCGGCTAAAAAAACGATGATTTGCACGCCTATAAAGGTTAAAAACTGCGATGAATCGCCATTTTCAAGCCCTATTTTGAGATAACCGAAAAAAATCTCGAATATCTGCGCCGATATATGCTCCATCATATATCCCGAAACTGCGCATGGCAAAAGCTCAGATAGCTTTTCGTCAAAAAGCAGCTTCATAAAGGCAACGCTGACGGCAAACTGCAAAAAATAATAGAGCGTATTCTCCGCAAACCAACCCTTACCTCGAACGAGAAGATAAAGAAAAATACTGATAGCAACCTGAATAATTGTGGAAATTATAAGTCTCAGAACAAAGCGTTCCCGCCGCTTAAAAAACCCTGCAAAGCACATCTCACCGATAAGCAGCTTCATCGGAAATGGCGAAAGAGATAAAACCGCACCGAGAATATTGTATATGCTCAGCATCTCATGCGCCTCCCCTCGAGTACCACTCGCCTAGCTCCGAAAGGAATTGCTTGCGGCGCGGATGGCTTATCATAAGCTCCTCGCTTCCGATAAAAAGGCTGTATCCCTGTACCCGGTCAATATATTTGGGGTTTACAAGATAGCAGTTGTGGGGTCTGAGGAAATTAAGCTCCTCAAGCTGGCGCTGAGCCTCCTCCATTGTGCCCCTCGCCTCGATATTTTTATCCACAAAGTGATAAGTGAGCTTGTGTCCCCGCACCTCGACGTACATAAGTCCATCAGAGCCCATACGCACCATTCCGAAGGGCTGATTAATTATAAGCTCCCGGCTGCGGCTCTGTCTCAGAGCGTTCATCGCGCGCTTCATCTTGAAGCTGAAATCTGAATATGCAACGGGCTTTACAATGAAGTCGAGCGCCTCTACCTCGTAGCCCTTTGCGGCATACTGCGCCATATTGGTGACAAATATAAGCTTCGCCTCGCTGTCGATTTCTCTGAGGCGTCTTGCTCCCTCCATACCGTCCATGTGCGGCATTTCAATATCCATAAAGACGAGGTCGAAGCCCTCATATTTATCGAGAAAAGCCACGGGGTCTGCGTAGTGCTTTACGGTATAGCTCTCCCCTGCTTCCATCATAAAGCGGGCAAGATAATTTTCGAGCGTATTTACAGCGCTCTCCTCGTCCTCAACTATCGCTATGCGTACCAATTTTCTCACCCCCGTCAGATAGCACCATTATACTAAGAAAGAGAAGATTTAGCAATCAATTTCCCCAAATAATCAGCCGGGTCACATTTTTCATGCGGTAATAATTATTCTTAGCAAAAGGTCTTCTCTTTGATTTATGCGCAGAAGTTTTTGCAAGCTCCTGCACCTTTTATACAGACTTACTTAGTCTTTTGACCACATTTTCAGCCACAAACGTTATCGGAGCATACGGAAATCAGTCTTTCAAAAAGTACCGGAAATTATTGCCTTTAGAATATAAACGGCTTAAAATAACTATAAATTGTTAGAAAAAAGTTATCTTAGTGCTTTGGGAGCACGATGCCGCAGGTTCGAATCCTGTCACTCGGAACAGAAAGGGACTCTGATCATGATACGATCAGGGTCCCATTTTATCTTCCAATATTGTATGTTGCCTGTTATAATCATACCAACAGATTAGGATTTGTGAGGGCAAAATGATTTTTCTTATTCGACACGGAGAAGATGATAATACCCGTTTGGGCGGCTGGAGCGATGCCGGGCTTTCGTTAGCTGGAATCGAACAGGTAAAACTTGCAGCCGAGAGAATTGTGCGTGGCAATTATCATATTCGGCATATTTTTTCCAGTGATTTGCCTCGTGCGAAAGAAACCGCGGATATCATAGCCGAGAAGCTTGGAATTGGTGTTGCAATTCTCCGGGAATTCAGAGAGACGAATAATGGTGATTTGGCAGGCATATCAAAAGAAAGATTTCAATCCGAATACCCGGGATTGTATTATAGTTCTCTGGAGTGGGATCAACGATATCCGAATGGCGAAAGCCCAAAGCAGTTCTATGATCGAATTAGAAAAGCTTGGGAGGTCTTCAAAAACAAAGCCGATTCCTTGAACGGAGACGTTCTTTTAGTAACTCATGGCGGAGTAATTGATGTTGTTCTCTGCATAGAAGACGGGATCCCTTACACGAACAGGTTTGTGTCTCATAAAGCTGCATATGCGGAAATGATATCCGTGTAAACGCAGATGCGCACCACCTTGACCCCGTGGTGCGTTTGGTATCAATATCAGCGTGATTTCCCATAACAGTACTCTGATCACGATACGATCAGCGTTCCATGCCGGATAATCCTTTATTTACACCTTTTTGGCGCGCCGGTGTATATATGCTAACGATACTCTCCCGATACGCAAAAGCAGGTATTGTGCTTATGCAATCGCTTGACAAACTTCAGCATACACTGTTATAATTCCTTGGCGTTGTGGACACCATTCCCGTAACGGCACCATCGTTTGCCCTGATTATTAGCTCTATTGTGAAAGTTGATGAAAGAAAAATGAATAGTAAAAAGCCTATCAGCATAGCACTTGTGATGCTGATGCTAATCGCCTCGCTCGCCGGCTGCGGAAAGACCGAAAGCACCGAAAATCCGTCCGAAGATGTCAAACCATCCGATAATACAGCCCCTGTCGAGAACATAGAGATTGTTGAGAAAACGGATCCCGATGCTGAGACCGGCATGAAGGACGGAGAGCGCTTTGAAGCTACGATTCTGCTCGAGGGCTCGGAGGAAAAGGTCGGCTATGAGCACGCAATCAGCAAGAATGTGGGCTTTGAGCTTGATTTTGAGTACGACTCCTTGAACCGCGTTACTGAAAGCGACCGCGAGCGCTTCATCTCCGTCTTTGATACTGCCGAGGATGCCTGGAACTACCTCGACGTTACGGCAAGCGCTCAGAGCGCAGACACTGTCGCTGACGCGTTCACTGCTTCTCTATCCAACGATTTTAATTCTGTTGAGAAGCAGCCTCTTACTCTCGACAAGGCCGGTGATTGTGTTTACATCGTCGCTTACGACGCAAAGGACGACTCCGGCAAAATGCAGACCGTTTTCGTCGTACCCGCTGCCGACGGCTGCCGTGTCGCCGAGGCACACTTCACTATTGAGAGCGCTGAGGGCTTCGGTGCTCGCTTCGGATATATGATGAACACATTCTCCCCCATCGCAAAATAAACGATAGCATATAAAAGCGCCTGACGCACTCTGCGTCAGGCGCTTTTTGTGTTCAGTTCTCAGTTCAAGAGATTTTCGGTGGTCTCGGGATCGAAGAAATGCATGACCTTTGACTCAAAGGTTATCCAGACCTTCGCACCCTGCTTAAGTCCCTCTCTCTCCTTCGCGTCAAGTCCGACAGTCGGAACGCGGACGATAAGGCGAGTGCCGTCCTCGGTATAGACGTGGAGGTGAAGCTCGGAGCCCATCATTTCGTTGACCTCGAGGGTGCAGGGGATGCCCTGGCCCGCCTTCGCGAGGACTATGTGCTCAGGGCGAACGCCGAGGCAGATCTCGCCCTCCTTCGCGCCCTTAGCCTTGAGCGCGGCGCCCTTCTCGCCGTCAACGGCGAACTTAACTCCGAACGGGCTGACTGAATACTCTCCGCCCTGCTTTTTGAGCTCGGTCTTGATGATGTTCATCTGCGGTGCGCCTATGAAGCCCGCGACAAAGAGGTTTTTCGGCATCTCAAAGACCTCAGGCGGTGTGCCGACCTGCTGAATGAAGCCGTCCTTCATGATTACGATGCGGTCGCCGAGGGTCATAGCCTCAGTCTGATCGTGGGTAACGTAGACAAAGGTGGTGTTCAGCTTCTGACGGAGCAGGATGATCTCAGCGCGCATCTGATTGCGGAGTTTCGCGTCAAGGTTCGAGAGCGGCTCGTCCATCAGGAACACCTTGCTGTCGCGCACCATCGCTCTGCCGATCGCGACGCGCTGGCGCTGGCCGCCGGAGAGTGCGCGCGGCTTTCTGAGAAGATACTCGGTGATGCCGAGGATCTCAGCGGCGTTCGTGACCTTTTCATAGATGACGTCCTCGGGCATCTTCTGAAGCCGAAGCGAGAACGCGATATTATCGTAAACGGTCATGTGCGGATAAAGAGCGTAGTTCTGGAAGACCATCGCTATGTTTCTGTCCTTCGGCTGAAGATCGTTGACGACCTCGCCGTCGATCTCAACGGTGCCGCCGGAGATCTCCTCAAGTCCCGCGATCATGCGGAGCGTTGTGGATTTTCCGCAGCCTGAGGGGCCGACGAAAACTACAAATTCCTTATCCTTTATATCAAGATTAAAATCGTGAACGGCGACGACGTTATTGTCGTACACCTTTTTTACGTTTGTAAGCTTAACGGTTGCCATAGTTTCTCCTCCTCTTATCCCTTGACGGCGCCGCCTGTGACGCCCTCGACATAGTATTTCTGCAGGCACATAAAGAGTATCGCAACGGGAAGCGCCACGACCACGCCGCCTGCGCAGAACAGAGTGTAGTTATTGAAGGTCATCGTATCCGTAGCGAGCCATGACTGAAGTCCGACCGCCACGTTCATCGCGCCGGGGAACATCTGCGAGACGTAGCGCGCAAAGACGAAGTCGCCCCACGGGCCCATAAACGCGGTGAGTATCGTATAGATTACGATGGGCTTTGAAAGAGGAAGAATGATCTTAGTAAGTACCTGTGCTCTTGTGGCGCCGTCGACTCTGGCGGCCTCGTCAAGGCTCTTGGGTATGGTATCGAAGAAGCCCTTGGAAACGTAATAGCCCATGCCGGAGGAGGCGACGTAGACGAGAATAAGTCCCGGCACTGAGCTGCCGTACTGGCCGGTGAGGTGCAGGTCGTCAAGAACGCGGTAGAGAATGATCATAGCGAGCATTCCGGGGAACATTCCGAGGATGAGCATGAACTGCATAAGAGCCTTTCTGAGCTTGAAGCGGAAGCGCGAGAGCGTGTAGCTCATGCACAGCACGATGATGGTCTGCGTTACGGAAACAACAACCGCGCAAATAAAGGTATTGAAATACCACTGCGGGAAGTTCGTATCGAGGAGCTTGATATAGTTATCGAGGCCCCACTGCTTCGGGATAACGTAGCCGACCTGATAGGTGCTCTCAACGCGGAAGGACTGCAAAACTATGCAAACGAACGGAATGAGCCAGATAATGCTGATAATTACGAGCAGAACGTGGATAACAGTATTTGAAATGGCGCTGGACGCCTTCAGGCCAAGATGCCTTTTCGGAGTTTTATTTTCATTCATCACTGGAAATCCTCCTCATTCTTGACTGAGGGCAGCAGGTTATAGACGACAAGCGAGATAAACGCTACCACAATAAAGACGAGAATACCGACGACAGAAGCAAGATAATACTTCGTATCGGAGCCGGTTGTGATCTTAAAGAGCCATGTGATAAGAAGATCAGTGAATCCGACAGAGCCGGACGCGCCGGACGCCGCGGGATTCGTGGGTCCGCCGCCGGTGAGCAGATAGATAACGTTGAAGTTATTCATATTGCTCGTGAAGCTCGTGAGCAGATACGGGCCGGTGATGAAGAGCATATACGGAAGAGTGATCTTCGAGAACTGCTTCCATCCGCTTGCGCCGTCGATCTTCGCGGACTCGTAGAGGTCAGCCGGGATATTCATAAGAATACCGGTCGCAATAAGCATAAGATAAGGAATACCGATCCAGATGTTTATTACGATGACCATAATGCGCGCGAGCATCGGATCGCCCCAGAAGTCGATTGCCTTGTCGATAAGGCCAAAATTGAGGAGCGCGCCGTTGATAAGTCCGTTCAGCGTGAACATCTTGGAAACGTAAAGGAGAGAGATGAACTGCGGGATAGCGATAGTGAGAACGAGGATCGTTCTCCACAGCTTCTTGACTCTTATTCCCTTCTTGTTGATCATCATTGCGACGAAGATGCCGAGAAAATAGTTTGAGAAGGTGGCAAAGAACGCCCAGATAAGAGTCCACGTCAGAACCTCGCCGAAGGTTGCGGCATAGTTGACGCCGCCGACGTCCCAGGAGAACATCGTCTTGAAGTTATCGAGGCCGACCCATGTAAAGAGCGCGTTCGTGTAGCCGTTGTGCGCGCCGTCGTAGTTTGTAAACGCGACGAGAATCATAAAGAGTATCGGCATAACGGTGAAAACGAGGATTCCGGTGAGCGGAAGAGCAAGCAGGGTCTTGTGGAACTGATCGTCAACAAGGCTTCTGAGATCGTCCTTGCCGCTCCTGAGCTTTTTGCCGCTCTTCAGTATCTCCTCCGCGATCTTATTCTGCTTCACGTTGACTCGCCACGTGTAGATAAAGGCGACGATGAAGAAGATAGTCAGAACGCCGTAGAGAAGAATACGGAAGGAGTTATCGTGCGGAATGGATATGTACTGGTCGAGGATCTCGTCATAGCCCTTTTCCGGGCCCTGAAGTCCGAGGGAGCCGAGCATCTGAACCCAGTAAGCTCCGCCGAACGGAGTTATCATATACCAGATGAAAACTACCTCAAAAATGAGGAAAAGCACGCCTCGGAGGATCTGCCCGCGCGCGATATTGCCGAAGCCCATGACTAAAAACGAGGTCTTGGTCTTCCAGTCGCCCTCGGCAAAGGTTTTTCCGATATCGGCAAATTCTCTGCCGATCGCCTTAAAGAAGCTTGCGATACTGCCGCCTATGCCCTTTATGCCGTTCCAGAGGTTAGCCGGAATATCCACAAAGAACATAATGAACTTGTACCAGAACTTGTTCCACTTCGGCAGCATCAGGTATTCAAGGTCAGTTAGTCTCTTCATCTAAATACCATCCCCTGTTAAAATGAGGCCGGAGTCAAGATTATGTTCCTGACTCCGGCCTAAAATTACTTATTAAGCCAAAGCTTTATACTTTGGTGAAGGTTACTGAGCAATAAGGGTGATCATACCGGTGGACTCTACAAAGTGGATCTTATAGGTGCCGTCAGCCTCAACAACGCAGTTGTCGCCGCCGGCAACGCCGTCCTTACCGTAGTTGACGTCCCAGGAAGCGCCCTGACGGACCTTGAATTCCTCGCCTGCGTGAAGCTCAAGAGCAGCGGTCTCGAACTCGCCGTCAGCGACCTTGTTCATGGGGATATCGGTATCCCAGGACGTTCCGACGATGGAACCGATTGCGCTCCATGCCTCCTTCTCCTCAGCAGTCATGGTGAAGAGAGCTGCAATCTTGTCGCTGTAGTTCTGAAGCGCCTGCTTGAGGCCTGCCTCGTCGGTAGCTGCCTTAACATCGTCAGCAATGACCTTTGCGATATCCCACCATGCGCCGTGGATCTGACCCTGCGGTACGGAGTAAGCGTTCTGTGCAAAGAGAGCGGCAAGGCCCGGATTCGCCTGAACGGCGTCGGACTTCTGAGCGTTGAGGTTTGCGGGACCCCATGCAAGCTCATTGAAGCGCTCGGTCTGGCGCTCCTCGTCAGTGAGGTACTGAGCGAGCTTGTGGAGAGCAGCCTGCTTTGTGGTATCGTCGCCCTGCGGCTTTACGCCCATAAGCTTGCAGCCGTTGAAGGAGCCGATGTGATAGCTCTGACCGTCAACCTCGAAGGAAGGAAGATCGGTAACGCCCATGTTGTCTCCGAGAACGGTCTGTATGTCGTTGTAAGCCCAGGTACCGGTAACAACGATTGCAGCGCCGTTAGCAAACTCAGAGGCGGAGGAGCTGGAGAGGTTCATCGGGCTGTCGACGAGCTTCTTGATGCCCTTCGCGGCGATGAGACCCTTGTCGGAGTTGAAGGTATCGTTGACGGAGACGAACTCGCCGTCAGAATCGGTGGTCCACTCGGAGACGCAGCCGGTGCCGAAGAACCAGCCTGCGAGATACCATGCGGAGGTGTTGGTCTCAAAGGCGAAGTACTTTCCTGCTGCCTCGCAGTCAGCGATGAGCTTTTCGAGGGAGTCAACGTCAGCGTCGGGGATGACGGACTTATCATAGTACATGAAGTAGCCGTTATCAGAGGTAAGAGGATAAGCATAGAGATCCTCACCAACTGTAGCAGCGCCGACAACGCCGGGGTCGTTAGCAGCGGCGACAGTCTCAGCGGCCTTAACGCCGAGCTTGTTGAGAGCGCCGCCCTGTACGAGGCGGGCGAACTGGTCCTGAGCGAAGCAGTAGAGGTCAGCGCCTGCGTTGATGTCAACGAGCATCTGATCGGCTGCGGTAGCCTCGGAAACGGGGTTGACCTCAGCGTTGAAGGTGATGCCGTCGGTATTGGAAGCGTTGAAGTCTGCGATCTGCTTCTTGGTAAGCTCGACAGCGGCCTCACCGGTCCATACTACGATGTTGTAGGTGCCGGCAAGTGCGGAGGTCTGTGCGGGCTGATCGTTCGTTGCGGGGGTGTTCGTTGCGGGGGTGTCGTTAGTTGCGGGGGTATTGGTTGCGGGGGTATTGGTTGCGGGGGTGTTGCTCGCGGGCTGCTGTGTGTTGCCGCCGGAGCAGGCCGCCATGGCGAATACCATGACAAGCGCGAGTGCGATTGCTACAAATCTCTTCATTTCAAATTTCCTCCTACTATGTATTAAATAAACCATTATCTCTCACTCTGTGAGAGATAATAACAGGGGTACCCCTGTTAAATTACCGTCATTATACTACCATTTAAGGTAATTGTAAACAATTATTTTTGCATTTTTACAAATTCAGTATTGCAAATAGTACATAATAGTATCATTTTGACGTATTTAACTTTGCATCGTCGATTTTGCCCCACGCGCCATTGCCCTCGCCGGAGCAGCGTACGTAGATGCCGACGGTGACAGTTCCGTCCTTGACCTCAAATGCGCCGGTATTGCCGGAGCTCCAGCTGCCGTAGCCGCTTATCGGCATAAGCTCGCTTCTCACCTCTCCGTCAGAGGTGATCGCGTAGGCGTAGATCTCAGTCTCTCCGCAGTCGCCGCCCATGATAGAAATATCGAAGCTGTATGAGCCGGGTCTGAGGTCAGAAACAGTCTGCTCGAGCCTGAACTCAACCGTATCCTTCCCCGCCGACCAGAAGTGGTAGTGCTTCGAGCCGGACATGGAATCGGTCTGCTTATCCTCGACGTAAAGCTGCTCGGTAGCGGCGAGATTTGTCGCAGTCCACCCGCTCTCGCCCTCCTCAAACGACCAGTTCTGAAGGTAGTTGTACTCTACCATCGAGACGTAGGCATGTGCGGTGAAATCCCCGGCCTTTCCGGTAATATCGTATTTCTTTACGCCGCCGGACTTCATCTCAGCAATTTTAGCGTCGTCTATATTCCACTCTACCGGAATCGCCTCTTTTGAATCGTCGGTCATAACGGCGTTGACGGTTGCGGGCAGCTCTATCTCTCCCGCGAGGTCGATCATAAGATTCACATCCTCAATGGCGTCGGGCTTTGTCGCTATCTCGTTCCCGGTCTTAGCGAGCGCCCAGACCTTGAGGGATTCAAGTGCGTGACCCTGCGCGTCAAAGAACGCCTGATTATCGACGGCGCAGCCGCCGTAATACTTTCCGGCGTCGTTCGGATCATAGCCTGCGGCGTAGCTTGAAGCCCAGCCGGAGCCGTATTTCTCCCACTTCTCGTGGTTAATATCCCAACTCTCGGTGCCGACGGAGATCCACGTTCCCTCCCAGTAGCATACGCCGATGCAGCCTTCGGTGGAGGCGGCGCAGTTAATTACGTCGCGCACGCAGTTAGCCTGCGCCTGAACTGTGTAGGGGTAGTTCTTCGTAACGAGGCTCCCCTCGCCTATCGTATTGCCGTTGAAGTCCGTGTCCTCGGCGGTGTACGCCCAGCTTGTTTCCATAATCATCGTCTTTTTGCCGTAGGTCTTGCCGACCTCGGCAAGCTCGGCGCTGAGATTTTCAAGGGTGCCGTGCCAGTATGGATAATAGCTCGAGCCGAAAACATCGTAATCAACGTCGTACTCCTTGAGCTTCTCTGCGTAGGCGGGATAGGAGTTGTTTTCGGGGTTGGCAAAGTGCAGAGCGATCAGCGCGTCGGGGAATATCTCGCGCACAGCCTTGCAGCCGCTCTTCATCAGCAGAGTAATCTTCAGCCAGCTCTTTTCGCCGCAGAAATACTGGTTCGTCTCATTGCCGACGGCGACCATGCCGACATCAACGCCCGCATCCTTGAGTTTTGTGAGGCTCTCGGCAGTATATTTATAGAGTGCGTCCGCCTTCTGCTCAACGCTCATACCTTGCCACGCCTTCGGCACGAACTGCTTTGCCGGGTCTGCCCAGAAATCTGAATAGTGGAAGTCGACGATGAGCTTCATTCCGTACTGTGTGGCGCGCTTGCCGATCTCTACGCACTTGTCGATATCATTATTTCCGCCGCCGTAGCCGTTTCCGTTCTCATCGTATGGGTCATTCCAGACTCTGACACGAATGTGGGTGATTCCGTTGTCTGCAAGAATCTTGAAAACGTCCTGCTCCGTTCCGTCAAAGGCATAGTACTTCACGCCGCTGTCCTCAAGAGCTATAACGCTCGACGCGTCCATACCCATAATGAATCCATTGCCGATGCCGTCGACCTTTTTGACATAGAGCGAATTGCTCGAAACGGGCTCGGGCGTGTATTTTTCCACCGCCGGAGTCTCCGCAGCGGGAGCATCCACGGAAACGTCGGGCGCGGAGACCGGCTCCTTTTCGACAGACTGTGCGCAGGATGCGAGAAGAAGCGTAAGAATAAGCGCGAAAATTACCATCTTTTTCATTTCCTCACCTCATATTAAGTATTCTCCCGCCCACCTCGGCGGCCTTGCCGTCCGACAGGTGCTGAGAGTCTTTACCGTAAAAGAGATAATAGGCTTCGCCGTTCGTTTCAAAATATACAAGGGCGCCGCCGGTCAGAGCATACCCCTCACCCGTAAAAGCGTCTGCAAGCTCTTCGATCTCCGATTCCGGAACTATATAAATATCCGCCTTGAAAAATGTCTCGTCGTAGAACATCGCGTAGGTAAAGGGGCGCACCTTGATGAATTTCAGACCCTCGGGCATGGTCTTTTCGAGCTCAGCCGAAAGCTCGGTGCTCATCACCTCCGGCGACTCGATGTAGACGGAGATTTTTTTATCCGGCGTGGTGTCCGTGATAACCGAATAGACCTGCCCCCAGATCATCACCGATATGACAAGCCACACAAGATACAGCCACAGCCGCGAGAGGACGTTTCGCAGGAATTTCATTCCGCCACCTCCCAGCTCACTATGTATCCGTGTACGCTCTCGACCTTGACCTTTTTACCGTCGCAGCCGAAGCTCTTGAAGAGCGAGCGATCGATGTTCAGCGTCTTTTCTCCGACTCTTACCTTGACTATCTCCACGCTTCCGGGAATTTTCACACTGCCGGGCATAACTCTGCACTCACCCTCAAAGCTCTCGCGCTCTCCTGAGAGGAGTGTTTCGGCGTGGGAGATGAGCTTTCTGCGTGCGGCTATAACATCGAGCGACCAATAGATAGCCACCCACCCCGCGACCGTGCTGGCTGCCATTGTGATAAGCTCGTATCTGCGCGAAGTCAGCGTGGTTTGAATATTGCACATCACGATGCACGCCAAAACAGCCGCACATAGGAAAACACACAGTGCGGCTTTGCTTATTCTGTTTTTCTTTTTGAGCGCCGAAAGCAGCTCCGGCGAATACAATTCTTTTCTTTTCATACGCTGATTATAACGCCGCTTGTTCAGTTTTGCAAGCAATTTGACCGATATTTACAATATTATGCATATGTTTATATAAGTATTGACAAAGGTCGCAGTTCATTTTAAAATATGTCAGAGGTGAAGAAAATGAAAAAGCTCATAAATCTTACGGTAATTTTACTGATATTTTCGCTTTTCGCAGGCTGTACCGCACCCGCCTCGCCGGAGCCTTCGGCACCCGACGAAGCGCCTCAGGCTGTTGTCGAGCCCACTCCCGAGCCGGAACCCGAGCCCGAGCCTGAGCCCGCAGGAGAATATAAAGTTACTGACGTTTCTTTTACCGGCGACGGCAGCGCGCAGGGCAACGACAGAGTTTTCTATGAGATTTTCGTCGGCTCATTTTCGGATTCCGACGGTGACGGAACGGGCGATCTGCGCGGCATAATCAACCGCATGGACTACCTTAACGACGGCGATCCTCAGTCCGGCCTCTCCCTCGGTATCGAAGGCATATGGCTGACTCCGATCTACAAATCCCCTTCATACCACAAGTACGACGTCAGCGATTATTACGAAATCGACCCGGCGTTCGGCTCCGAAGCCGACCTCAGTGAACTCATTGACCTCTGCCACGAACGCGACGTGAAGCTCATTCTCGACCTGCCCATAAATCACACCGGCTCGTCGAACGCCTGGTATACCTACTTCAAGGCGGCGCAGAAGTCCGGCGAGGCCGATAATGAGTATTACGATTTCTACTCCTATTACAGAAAGGGCGAAAAAGCGCCCGCCGGAAGAACCTTCTCCGCCGTTGCGGGCACGGACGTTTTCGTGGAATCGAACTTCTCCGGCTCGATGCCTGAGTTGAACTTCGACAACGAGCAGGTGCGAGAGGCGGTCTACGACGTGGCAAAGCACTACCTCGACATCGGAGTTGACGGCTTCCGCTTCGACGCCGCAAAGTACGTCTACTTCGGCGACAACGCCGCTTCTGCGGACTTCTGGGATGAGTACATCGCTCGTCTGCGAGAGCTTAAGCCGGACGGATACTTTATCGCCGAGGTCTGGGACACCGACGGCATTACCGATTACTACTATCCATCCATGAACTGCTTTAACTTCACTATCTCCCAGTCCTCAGGTCTTATAGCGGAGACCGCGAAAAAGGGCAACGTAAATACCTTTACCCACTACATCGACAGCTACCTCAACAGCATCCGCGCCAAGCGCGAGGGCAGTCAGGCGGCGCTCTTCATAACGAATCACGATATGGACAGAGCCGCGGGATTTCTCACATCGAGCGCAAATCAGATCCAGATGGCGGCGAATCTCTACATTCTCTCCCCGGGCTCGCCCTTCATCTACTACGGCGAGGAGCTTGATATGCGCGGCAGCCGAGGCGGTGCGAGCACCGACGCAAACCGCCGTCTCGCTATCCTCTGGGGCGACGGCGATACTGTCAAGGACCCCATCGGTACGACCTACGATTCCTCTAAAAAGCAGGATAAAACAGCCGCCGAGCAGCTTGTCAGCTCGACAAGTCTCTATAACTACTACAAGCGCCTGATTATGCTCCGCAAGGCTAATCCTGAGATTTCCTCCGGCGAATACACCGCTCTCGATTTTGAGGGGACAAAGCTCGGCGGCTTTATCGCCGAGAAGGACGGCGGCGCCGTGTGCGTACTGCACAACACCACCGGCTCCGATATAACGGTCGATCTGTCCGGCGTTACGGATATGCAGTTTAAGACCGTTGCCGGTGTGATCGGTCTCGGCGGCGCTGAGCTGAACGGCACAGAGCTGACCTTAAGCTCTCAGACAAGCGTGATTTTGAGGTGAACTATGGAAAAGAAAGCGTATATTTTTGATCTGTACGGCACCCTTGCCGATATCTGGACAGACGAATCAAAGCCGGAGCTCTGGAGCACGATGGCTGAATTGTACGGCGTTTACGGCGCCGACTACACTCCGGAGGAACTGAAAAGCGAGTATCTCCGCCTCTGTGCCGAGAAGGAGCGCAAGCTGGGCGGCCAGTTTCCCGAGATCGAGCTCAGTGAGGTATTCAGCGAGCTTTTGCGCCGCGACCGCGCCGTAGCCTCCCCCGCTGGCGATGGCTTTATACACATGGCGGCAAACGTTTTCCGCATCATATCCCGCAATCGTCTGTGTGAAATGCCCGGCGCTCATGAGGTACTGCGCGAACTCCGACACCGCGGCAAAAAGCTTCTTCTCCTCTCAAACGCTCAGGCTGTGTTCACAATTCCAGAGCTTGAAAAGCTCGGACTGTACGATTACTTTGACCGCATTTTCATCTCCTCCGACCATGGGATCAAGAAGCCCGATCCGCGCTTTATAGCTAAGCTTCTCGATCTTGAGAATCTCCGCCCGGAGGATTGTGTTATGATTGGAAATGACTTCTCGAGCGATATGCGCGTCGCCGCCTCCTGCGGTGTTGAGGGCATCTTCTTAAACTCCGACGGATACTCCGAGGAGGAGCTCTTCCGGAACACCCATCGTTTTCCGCGCGGGACAGTGAAGGTCATTAACTCACTCATTGAGCTTATATAAAGAAAAACTCCGCCGAATAAACAACGGCGGAGTTACTGTTTTGATTAAAATATCAGTCCTCGAGCATACGCTCGAATCCCTCAATAAGCGCTGGATGAAGAATAACGAAGCTGTTTTCAGGCTCTCGGAGGCGCTTTACCTCAACGCCGTCGTCATACACAGAGAGCTTTATATCGTTCACTATGCGAACTCTAGGCTTTCCGGTCAGCGTGCCCTGCCCCACTGATACAAGCGGCGAAGCGCTCTTCTGAATAGCCGCGTAGTCCTCAAGGATAACGCGCATTTCATCGGGATCGGTATGGTAATAGAACGCGCCGACCCTCTCTCGCCCGGCTACGCTCGTCGCGCTTATCGCGGCGATACCCGGCGCGGCAAAAATGCAGTGAGAGAACTGCATATCGCGCTGTCTTTTCGTATAATATGCGTTTATATTGCCGGTTACGTATAACGGAAGCCAGCTTCGTAGGGTTTCGACGATCTCATTCGATGCTCTGTCAAGACTGTGTATAGTAATGACCTTGACACCGCGGTTAACCGCCGCCAACATGAAGCTCGACCATTTAGAGTAGAACGTCTGCTCATCGGAAAACCAAAAGGCGTGCTGATCGTTATAGAACAGAAGCTCCTCAGCTCCGTTTTTAATAGTCTCGGTAATGAGGCGGATGATTGCCTCTCTTAACCCGGAAATACCGTAATAAACGCTTCTGTCATCCAATAGCTCTTCGATCTCATCGGGATTCGGAGCTATCGCAGAGGTCATATCGCTGACAGAGCTGATGATAACGTCGATCGCGTCGCCGTAATCATCCACGTTGAAATCGCACAGCCATGCCTGAAATGCCTCGCGCTTGAGCTCGCTCTCGGCAATACCCGTTAGCTTTGAGAGTTCAGCGAGCTTGTTTTCATTGGCACAGCGCTCAAGAATAACGTCGCATATTGCAATTACAAGCTTCGGGTTTGATTTCGGTGTGCGCTGACCGCTTCTGAAGCGGCTTATGTGGCTCGGATCTACGTTCAGTGCCCGCGCAAGGCGAATATTGGAGATATTTGCCGCCACCATAGATGCGCTGAGCTTCTCTCCGAAGTTTCTGAACGGCGCCGGCGAAAGGTGCTTTTCCCCCATGCTCTCACCGGAATAGAGCCACTTAAGGAGCGCCTTTTCCGCATTCTCGCGGCTTGAGCCCCGGGAAATACCGATTTTATCGAAAATGGCCGCACTGGCTCCGCTTTTGTAAGCCTGCTCAACAAGGGCGGCGACAAGCTTTTTAGTTACGCCGGAGGTGCGGGATGGTACCCGGTTGCCGGATCGAATTCTAGAGATATTAGATCTGTCGCAGCCATATGTCTCAGCGAGCTCAGCATTAGTTGCGCCGATCAGACCGATCGCAATATTCAATCTCTCTGTGAACATATTATCACCCTTTAGAATTTTATCATACTAAAGAGCGTTTGAAAAGCTTGTGACAATTAATGTCATTGACAAATTATCGTCATAACCCCCTAAAATGTGCAAAAATCCGGGAATTTGCAAATAAAACGGCCCGCAGAATTATCTGCGAGCCGTTTTATTACGCGAGGTGCATCATGAGCTCAACTATATCCGAAAGTGAGCTTCCCGCCTCGTCAACTGTGATATCGGCATACTTTTCGTATAGCGGACGCCTCTCCTCATAGAGCTCCGCGAAGGTCATGCCCTCCTTTATTGCGACGCCGCGCGTCTCGAGATGGTGAAGTCTCTTCTCAAGCTCCTCACACGGGACAGAGAGATAGACGACCTTTCCTATGCTCCTGAGGTTCCGCATCGCGCTCTCGCGGTAAACTACACTGCCGCCGGTCGCAATGATCGTCGGATGATTTCCCTCCGGCTTATAGTCAGCTGCTATCTCGCCCTCAACGTCGAGAAAGCCCTCGTTGCCGCGCTCCTCGATTATCTCGGAGAGCTTTTTCCCGGTCGCCTTCTGAATGATGATATCCATATCCACGAAGTCATATCCGAGGAACTTTGCGAGCAGTACGCCGAGAGTCGATTTTCCGCTGCCAGGCATTCCGATAAGTACGATATTTTTCATTTTTCTTCCTCCCTGTGCGGAATTTTAGGAAGATTCCACTTGAAATGCGCCGAGAGAAGTCTCAGCACGATTATAACGCTCATTCCGTAGATCGAGGCTATCTCGCTGCCCATGACGGGTGCAAGAAATACCGTTATTATCGCGCCGATAATTGATGCGCTTGCGTAAACGTGCTTTACGAATATGTAAGGTCTGTCACCCGCGAAGAGGTCGCGGATAACACCGCCGCCGACGCCGGTTATAACGCCGACGAAAATCATCAGGAAGTTACTGTACTGCACCTGCTGCGCCGTAGCTACACCTATTCCCGCAATTGTGAATGCGGCAAGCCCGACGGTGTCGGTAAGGAGCATAACAATGTCGTATACCCTGCCGTGCTCGTGCAGCTTTTTCATATAGACGAGTATGAAAACCGCTATTGAAACGAGTATCGCCATAATCGCCCACATCGGCTCGCGGAAGGTAGCCGGAGGAGTAATACCGAGAATGAGGTCGCGTATCATACCGCCGCCGACCGCGGTCGTAAGTCCGAGAATTGCTACACCGAACACGTCCATATCCTTTCTGATGGCGGTGAAGGCGCCGGATACCGCAAACGAGAGCGTTCCGATCACCTCGAGCACAAAGATAAGCGTTTCCAATTCAGACTTCCTCCGTGTCGGAATCAATCGGCATATCGGCTTCGACGTCGTCAAAGCTCATCTGCTGCTCAGCGGGTGCGATTGGCGCAGTGCCGTTGATGAACTGCATCTCCTGCCACTGCTGGCGGGTGATGAGAATCTGCCTCGGCTTCGAGCCCTCAAACGGCCCGACAATGCCCATCTCCTCCATCTGGTCGACGAGCCTTGCCGCTCTCGCGTAGCCGAGCTTCAATCTGCGCTGGAGCATGGAGACCGACGCCTGCTGAGTGTCGAAAATGACCTCGACAGCCTGCGGTATCATTTCATCGTAATCCTTCTTCTCCTCCGCCGGCTGCTGTGCCTTCTGAGCGTCCTTACCCTCAGCGGCGCGCTCGATTTCGTGAATAACATCCTCGGAATAGCTGGCTTCGCAGCCCTCCTTGACGAAGTTTACGATATTTTCCCTCTCCTCATCTGAGACCCATGCGCCCTGAATACGCACCGGCTTAGATGTGCCGATAGGCGCATAGAGCATATCTCCGTTGCCCATCAGCTTATCCGCAGAGCCGCCTGCGTCGAGAATTATGCGGCTTTCAAGCGCGGACGCGACCTTGAACGAAATTCTGGATGGGATATTCGCCTTCATAAGACCCGTGATTACGTCGGCACGAGGCGACTGCGTAGCAATAACGAGATGGACTCCCGCGGCGCGTCCCATCTGAGCCACGCGGCAGATAGATTCCTCGACCTCCTTCGCGGCTACGAGCATCAGGTCTGCCAGCTCGTCAATGATGACGACGACAAACGGTATCGGCTTTTCTCCCGCTTCCTTGAGGTGCTCGTTATAGCCCGCGATATCACGCGCGCCGACCTCGCTGAAAAGCTTATAGCGCTTCATCATCTCGGTGACAGCCCACTGGAGCGCACCCGCCGCCTTCTTCGCCTCGGTGACAACCGGAACAAGCAGGTGCGGTATGCCGTTGTAGATCTTGAACTCGACCATTTTCGGGTCGATCATTATGAATTTGACCTCTTCCGGAGTCGCTTTGTACATCAGGCTCAGTATGAGGGAGTTAAGGCTGACAGACTTACCCGAGCCGGTGGTACCGGCGATGAGCAGGTGCGGCAGCTTGTTGATATTTCCCAGCATGACCTCGCCGCCGATGTTCTTTCCGAGGGCGAAGGTGAGCTTGGATTTCGCGTTTTTGAACTCCTGTGACTCGATAAGCTCGCGCAGCCAGACAGTCGAGGTATTCTTATTTGGCACCTCGATGCCGACCGTGGAAATCTTATTCGGTATCGCGGCAATTCGCACACCGCCGACTCCAAGCGCAAGCGCAATATCGTCAGAGAGGCTTGTCAGCTTGTTGAGCTTAACGCCGATCTCAAGCTCCATCTCGTAGCGCGTAACAGACGGGCCGTTGATGATGTTGGAAATCGTTGAATTGATGCCGAATGAGGCGAGAACCTTCTCAAGTCTTTCCTTGGTAGCGTTGATCTCAGACTGAGCGTCACTCTTTCCGGCTCTCGGCGCCTCAAGAAGCTCAATGGGCGGGAATTTGTAGGTCTGCAGCCCCTCCTGCACCTCGCGCTTCGCATTTTCCTCAATAAGTGCCGCGAAGCTCTTTGCCTCGTCCGCCTCCGCCTTCACCGGCTCCGGAGGTCTTATAGGCTCGGGCGGCTTTGCGGCGATTGGCTTCGGCTGAGGCTTCGGCGCTATCGGCGTCACCACCGGCGCGACAAAGCTCGGAACATCCGGCTCATCGTCGGGTTCTTCGGCGACAGTGACCTGCTCCTCCGGTATCTCCTCTTTGATTTCTTCATGAACCTGCTCCGGCTTCTCATTCTCCGGTTCTGACGGCTTGAACAGCTCGTCAGGCGCCTTGACCTTTGACTGCTTGTTGAAAAGCGGGCCGCCGACCTGCTTTTTCGGCTTCTCCGGCTCCTCTTTCCTCTCCTCGCCGTCCATCGGAATATCTATGGACGAGCGAAACGCAGCTTTCTTCTTCTCAAGTTCTTCCCTGGCGCGGCGCTGATCCTCACGATCCATCTCGCGCTTCAGTGCTTCGTTCTCCGCATCGATTCTGCGCCACTCGGCTCTGACTTCGTGCTGCTCCTTAAGCTCATCGCGCTTTTCAGCTAACTTCGCGCCGAGTACGTCAGCGGGAATGCCGATTGCCCCGATAATGCAGGCAACGCTGAAGAATACTTCAAACACAAAAGCGCCTATAAGGCTGAAGAGCGTGATAAACAGCGTTGCGATATATCCGGATACCGCGCCGCCGCCTATTCCCTCCGCTCCGTCAGCATAGAGCTTACCGAGGCTCTCGAAGCTCAGGTCATACTGATTCGGGCTGAAAAGCTGAAACCAGCCGCCGATAACGATTGGTATGAGCAGAATGCAGACAACTCTGAGCGTTTTCGGCTTCTCCGACGAAACCGCATACAGTCCGGCGCAGAACAGGAGCACCGGAGGCAGAGCAATAAAGCCTCCGCCGAAAAGACCCGTAAAGAGCGAATGCAGCAGATTTATAAACAGTCCGTCTGAGGTAAAGTAACCGAGAAGCGTGAACACACCGAGAATAAAGAACGTGAGCGTCAGAACAAGGCGCGTATTTGTCTTTCTCGGCGCGCGCTTTGTGGTATTGCTGCGCGAGCGCGTCGAGGAAGTCTTTTTCGGCCTTGACGCCTGAGATGTGGATTTCTTCTGTGCCATTAAAACAATAACTCCTTATGTAACAATGCTGACGATGAGTGCGACGACAGACGCCGCCCAGCAGTAATAAGCAAAGAATTTGAGCGAGCCCTTCTGAACGAGCTGCTTGAAGAAGCTCAGCGAGAAATATCCGACTACTCCCGCAACAAGCATACCGATAATATATGCCGGAATGTTGCCCCAGTTAACGCCGTCACGCAGCGCGGAAACGAGGGTCAGTATCGTTGAGCCAAGGATTGCGGGAATTGAAAGAAGGAACGAAAACCTGACTGCGAAGCTCTTTCTGAAGCCGCAGGTCATGCCGACGGTGATTGTGGTGCCGGAGCGGCTGAGACCAGGCAGAGTTGCGATTGCCTGACCGAGTCCCACGAGAAGAGCGTCTGAAACAGTAGCGGTTTTTTCGGTTTTTTTCCCGTCATTAAAATGAGTCGAGGCGAAAAGCAGTCCGCCGGTAACGGCGAGCGCGATCGCGATGAAGAACGTATTGTAATAGAGCTTCTCAACAAGGCTGTGGACAAATACCACCAGCACAAGCGGAAGAGTTGCCACTACGAGCAGGAACACTCCTCTGATAGTGGGCTTCATTCTGCCGGAATCGTCTGTGAGCGAATCGCGGCCGAGGATCGCGTTGAATGTATCGTTCGCCATCACTGTTATCTCCTTGCGATAGACGATATAAACAGAGACAAGCGTTGCGACGTGGAGCATAACGTCAAAAAGCAGATGCTCCTCACTGTCATAACCAAGACTGAAGATATTCTGAATTATCGACAGATGACCGGAGCTTGAAACAGGCAGAAATTCTGTCAGACCCTGAATCAGTCCGAGCAGAGCCGCCAGCAGTACAGACATGGTCATGCCTCCTTAAAATCAATATATTCCAATGATATTCCAATGATATTCCAATATAAAGGCATTATACCACTAATGATTGAAAAAAACAAGTAATGCGAGATACAAAAAAGCCTCTGCACGAGGCAGAGGCTTTTAGGAGAGTATAAATTACTCGTTGATAGCGGTAACGACGCCGGAGCCGACGGTACGGCCACCCTCACGGATAGCGAAACGAAGGCCGGGCTCGATAGCGATCGGGGTGATGAGCTCTACGTCCATCTCGACGTTATCACCAGGCATGCACATCTCTACGCCCTCGGGAAGGGTGATGACGCCGGTAACGTCAGTGGTACGGAAATAGAACTGCGGTCTGTAGTTGTTGAAGAACGGAGTATGACGGCCGCCCTCTTCCTTGGACAGAACGTAAACCTGGCCATGGAACTTGGTGTGGGGATGAATGGAACCGGGCTTAGCAAGAACCTGGCCGCGCTCGACCTCGTTCTTGGCAATACCACGGAGAAGGGTACCGATGTTGTCGCCGGCCTCTGCGTAGTCGAGGAGCTTGCGGAACATCTCGATACCGGTAACGGTGGTCTCACGGGGCTCGTCCATAAGGCCAACGATCTGAACCTTATCGTTCATCTTGACAACGCCACGCTCAACTCTACCAGTAGCGACGGTGCCGCGGCCGGTGATGGTGAAGACGTCCTCAACAGGCATAAGGAAGGGCTTGTCAGCAGCACGATCCGGAGTCTTGATATAGGTGTCGACAGCGTTCATGAGCTCCCAGATGCACTCATACTCAGGAGCATGAGGATCGGTGGAGGTGGACTCAAGAACCTTAAGAGCGGAGCCCTTGATGATGGGGGTATCGTCGCCGGGGAAGTCATACTTGTCGAGAAGCTCACGGACTTCCATCTCAACGAGCTCGAGAAGCTCGGGATCGTCAACCTGGTCAACCTTGTTAAGGAAGACTACGACATAAGGAACGTTAACCTGGCGGGCAAGAAGAAGGTGCTCGCGGGTCTGAGCCATAGGACCATCAGAAGCGGCGATAACGAGGATAGCGCCATCCATCTGAGCAGCGCCGGTGAGCATGTTCTTGATGTAGTCGGCGTGGCCCGGGCAGTCAACGTGTGCATAGTGACGGGCAGCGGTCTGATACTCAACGTGAGCGGTGTTGATCGTGATACCACGAGCGCGCTCCTCAGGAGCCTTATCGATCTGATCGTATGCGGTGAACTCGGCAGCGCCGGAGTCAGCCATGTTGAGAACCTTGGTGATTGCAGCGGTAAGAGTGGTCTTGCCGTGGTCAATGTGGCCGATGGTTCCGATGTTTACGTGGGGCTTGTTTCTTTCAAACTTTTGCTTAGCCATTTCGGAATTTCCTCCTTAAAATAAATACATGGTTTCCAAAAATCTTGTCTTAATTATAATAAACTATTTCAAAAGATTTTGCAACAGTTTATTTTGCGGCGCGGGTCTTTATGATCTCTTCACGAATATTCTTCGGAAGCTCAGTGAAGTGGCTGGGCTCCATGGAATAGTTCGCGCGTCCCTGAGTCTTGGAACGAAGGTCGGTGGAATAGCCGAACATCGTGGAAAGCGGGACAGAAGCCTCAATCTGGACTGCGCCGTTGCGCATCTCTGTGCCGTTGATCTGGCCGCGGCGGGAGTTTAGGTCGCCGATAACGTCGCCCATATACTCGTCCGGAGCGGTGACAACGACCTTCATGATCGGCTCGAGGATGGTCGGATCAGCCTTCTGGCAGGCCTCCTTGAAGGCCATGGAGCCGGCGATCTTGAACGCCATTTCAGAGGAGTCGACCTCGTGATAGCTACCATCGTAAAGCTCGACCTTGACGTCAACAACGGGATAGCCCGCGAGAACGCCGGAGAGCATTGCGCCCTGGATACCGGCGTCGACAGCAGGGATATACTCCTTGGGGATCGCTCCGCCGGTGATGCTGTTGATAAACTCGTAGCCCTTGCCGGACTCGTTCGGCTCGATGCGGATCTTGACGTGACCGTACTGACCCTTACCGCCGGACTGACGGGCATACTTGCAGTCGACGTCAGCCTTGCCCTTGATGGTCTCTTTATAGGAAACCTGGGGCTTGCCGACGTTGGCTTCGACCTTGAACTCGCGAAGAAGTCTGTCGACGATGATCTCAAGATGGAGCTCGCCCATTCCGGCGATGATCGTCTGACCGGTCTCCTCATCGGTGTAGGTCTTAAAGGTCGGATCCTCCTCAGCAAGCTTCTGAAGGCCGATTGCCATCTTCTCCTGACCAGCCTTGGTCTTGGGCTCGATAGCAACGCGGATAACAGGATCCGGGAACTCCATGCTCTCGAGGATGATCGGATGATCAGCGTCGCAGAGCGTATCACCGGTGGTGGTATTCTTGAGACCTACGCAGGCGGCGATGTCGCCGGAGTAGACCTTCTCGATATCCTCACGGTGGTTAGCGTGCATCTGGAGAAGTCTTCCGAGACGCTCGCGCTGGTTCTTTACGGAGTTGATAACGGTGCTGCCTGCCTCGGCAGTTCCGGAATAGACGCGCATGAAGCTCAGACGGCCTACAAACGGGTCAGTCATGATCTTGAATGCGAGAGCCGCAAACGGAGCCTCGTCAGAGGAGGGTCTCTCCTCTTCCTCGCCGGTCTTGGGGTTGACACCCTTGATTGCCGGAACATCGGTAGGTGCGGGCATGAAGTCCACGATTGCGTCGAGGAGCTTCTGAACGCCCTTGTTGCGGTAGGAAGTACCGCACACGACAGGCACCATCTTGTTTGCGATGGTAGCCTTGCGGATGGCTGCCTTGATGGCCGCGGAAGAAACTTCCTTGCCCTCAAGATAGTCCTCCATGATCTGATCGTCGAAGTCGGAGACTGCCTCGAGGAGGTTTGTTCTGTACTCCTCGGCGAGGTCTCTCATATCCTCAGGGATCTCTTCAACGCGCATATCCTGACCAAGCTCGTCATAATAGACGTCAGCGTTCATCTCGATAAGGTCAATGATGCCGCGGAAGTCCGCCTCCTTGCCGATAGGCAACTGGATGGGAACTGCGTTCGCCTTGAGACGATCGTGGATCATATCAATGACGTTATAGAAGTCGGCGCCCATGATGTCCATCTTGTTAACGTAGATCATGCGCGGGACCTGATAGTGGTCAGCCTGACGCCAAACGGTCTCACTCTGGGGCTCAACGCCGCCCTTAGCGCACATAACGGTAACAGAGCCGTCAAGAACGCGAAGGGAGCGCTCGACCTCAACAGTGAAGTCAACGTGGCCCGGGGTGTCGATGATATTGATGCGGTTGCCCTTCCAGAAGCAGGTGGTAGCAGCGGAGGTAATGGTAATACCGCGCTCCTGCTCCTGAGCCATCCAGTCCATAGTGGCGTTGCCCTCGTGGGTCTCGCCGAGCTTATGGTTGATACCGGTGTAGAAAAGGATACGCTCAGTAGTAGTCGTCTTTCCGGCGTCGATGTGCGCCATGATGCCGATATTTCTGGTGTTTTCGAGTGAATATTTTCTAGGCATAAACTAATTTTCTCCTGCAAAATACCGCGATTACCAGCGGAAATGTGCAAACGCCTTGTTTGCGTCGGCGTTCTTGTGCATATCCTCGCGTTTCTTAACGGAGGCGCCGGTGTTGTTAGCGGCATCCATGATCTCAGCAGCGAGACGCTCCTTCATGGTCTTCTCTCCGCGAGCTCTGGAATAGGTGGTGATCCAACGAAGTCCGAGTGTCTGGCGGCGAGCCGGACGGACCTCGATAGGTACCTGATAGGTAGCGCCGCCTACACGACGGGCCTTAACCTCCAGGCTGGGCATGATATTCTCCATAGCCTGCTGGAAAACTTCCAGAGGCTCCTTACCGGTCTTCTCTGCGACGATCTCAAATGCGCCGTAAACGACCTTCTGAGCAACGCCCTTTTTGCCGTCAAGCATGATGTTGTTCACGAGCTTGGTAACAAGCACGGAATTGTACATAGGATCCGGCAATACTTCTCTTTTGGGAACATTACCTCTTCTGGGCACTTGTCTTCCCTCCTTCATTATAAAATGATTTCATCGGTACTCGGAGCACTTACGCTCCGATTCGCCCCTGAGGTACACATATATTATATATACACAACAGGGTGCTGTTGGGATTTTGCTTATTTCTTCTTGCCTGCCTTCGGCTTCTTTGCACCATACTTGGAGCGACCCTGCATACGGCCGTTGACGCCCTGAGTATCGAGGGTGCCGCGGATGATGTGGTAACGAACACCAGGGAGATCCTTTACACGACCGCCGCGGATAAGTACCACGCTGTGCTCCTGAAGATTGTGGCCAACACCGGGGATGTAGGCAGTGACCTCGTAACCGTTGGTAAGACGAACACGTGCGATCTTACGAAGAGCGGAGTTCGGCTTCTTAGGGGTAGAGGTACGGACGGCAGTGCAGACACCGCGCTTCTGGGGCGAAGAAAGATCGGTCTCGACATTCTTGATGGTGTTGAGTCCGTGCTGCATCGCGGGAGAAGTGGATTTGTAAACGCTGGACTGTCTTCCCTTCTTAACGAGCTGGTTAAAAGTGGGCATTGTTTTCCTCCTTTCACGATTTTTAGCTTGTGGACACACTTATCGTGTGTCACACTCACACAAGTAGGTATTTTATCATATTGACGAAAATTCGTCAACAGTTTTTTCCTGATAAAATCTACGATTTAGAAGAATTTTACCCGGATTTATTAGTCAAAATACCCCTTCCGACAAGCAGAAGGGGTATTTTTATAATTTTTTATCTCAGAGGGCGTTTCCGGTAAGGCCGGAGAGGTCAAGCTCCTCCTCGGGTTCCTCGACAGGCTCCTCCTTCTTCTCGGCTTCGGGCTCGTCGGGATGGTACATCGCAAGTCCGCTGCCTGCGGGGATAAGCTTACCGATGATGACGTTCTCCTTCAGACCGACAAGGTGGTCGATCTTGCCCTTCGTAGCAGCCTCAGTGAGGACCTTGGTGGTCTCCTGGAAGGACGCGGCGGAGAGGAAGGACTCGGTGGCGAGTGACGCCTTTGTGATACCCATAAGGATGTGGGTGTAGGTCGGGTAGGTGAGATCTGTCTCCCCTGCCGCCTCGCGCTCCTTGAGCTTCTCGACCTCGGACTTGACCTCGAGAACGTCCGCAACGGAGCCGGAGAGCAGGTTTGTATCGCCTGCGTCCTCGATTCTGACCTTGCGGAGCATCTGACGGACAATGACCTCGATGTGCTTATCGGAGATGTCGATACCCTGCTGACGGTAAACACGCTTTACCTCGCTGATGAGGTAATCCTGAAGAGCGTCGCGGCCGGAAATGCGGAGAATATCATGCGGATTCAGCGCGCCGCCCGTGAGAACGGTCCCCTGCTTTACAAAATCGCCGTCCTTAACCTTGATGCCGGAGTTGTGACCTACGGAGTAGATACGGACGTCGCCGTCCTCGGGGTTTGTGATGGTGATCTGGATCATCGCGCCCTTGTGCGCCTCCTCCATGGAGACGTTGCCGCTGATCTCGGCGATGGCTGCGGCCTTCTTCGGCTTTCTCGCCTCGAAAAGCTCCTCAACACGCGGAAGACCCTGGGTGATCTCAACGCCTGCCTCACCGCCGGCGACGCCGCCGGTATGGAAGGTACGCATCGTAAGCTGAGTACCCGGCTCACCGATGGACTGCGCCGCGATAACGCCGACAGCCTCACCGGCATTTACGGTAACACCGGTCGCGAGGTTTATGCCGTAGCAGCAGGCACAGACGCCGCTCTTCGCCTCGCAGGTAAGAACGGAGCGAACCTTTACGCGATTGATGCCGTGCGCCTCAAGAAGCTTCGCATCCTCGTGAACGAGCATACGGGTTCTCGGGATAAGGAGCTCACCGGTCGCGGGATCGACAATATCCTCAGCAGGATAGCGGCCGTGGATGGAATTTTTGAATTCCTCGACGACCTGATCGTTCTCATACTTCTCGCAAGCCCAGATGCCGTCGGTCGTGCCGCAGTCGTGCTCACGTATAATGACGTCCTGGCTGACGTCGACCATTCGACGGGTCAGGTAACCGGAGTCGGCGGTACGGAGAGCGGTATCGGCAAGTCCCTTACGGGCGCCGCGGGCGGAGGTGAAGTATTCAAGAACTGTAAGGCCCTCACGGAAGTTACTCTTTACCGGGATCTCGATGGTCTTACCGGCGGTGTTAGCCATAAGGCCGCGCATACCGGAAAGCTGACGGATCTGAGCCATGGAGCCACGGGCTCCGGAGTTCGCCATCATATAGATCGGGTTGAACTCGTCAAGGCAGTTCTCAAGAGCATCGGTAACCTTTTTGGTTGTTTTCTCCCACTCGCTGACGACGAGACGATAGCGCTCATCGTTGGTCATAAGACCGCGGCGGAACTTCTTTTCGATGTCAACGATGCCCTTCTCTGTCTCGGCGATGAGCTCGCGCTTCTCGTCAGGAACGGTCATATCGGTTACATTTATGGTGATTCCGCTGATGGTGGAATATTTATATCCCTGCGCCTTGATGTTATCGAGCATCTCGACAGAGATTGCGAAGCCGTGCTTCTCGATGCAGCGGTCGATGATCGGACCGAGCTGCTTCTTGCCGACGCGATAGCTGATCTCAAGGTCGAACTCGTGCTCGGGATCGGTGCGATCGACAAAGCCGAGGTCCTGCGGGATCGGGTTATTGAATATGATGCGTCCGACTGTGGTGACGATAGTGCCCTGCTTGACAGTGCCGTCCTCCAGAGTCTTCTTCATGCGGACGTTGATGGGCGCGTGCATGCCGATCTCGCCGGACTGGTATGCCATGATTGCCTCGTCAACGTTGATATAATAGTGCCTGCACTTGAACTTTGCGGGCTTCTGCTTGGCTTTTGCGGCAGCCTCGTTGGCCTTGCCGAGTCTTTCGCCCTCGACCCACTCGTTCTCGGGCAGATCGGTATCGCCCTTGTCGGTTACGAAGTACTCCTCTGCGCCCTTCTCAGCCTTGCCGTAGCGCTCGTAGGTCAGGTAGTAGCTTCCGAGGATCATATCCTGAGTCGGAATGGTAACAGGCTGACCGTCACGCGGGTGGAGAAGGTTGTTTGCGGAGAGCATAAGGATTCTCGCCTCAGCCTGAGCCTCAGCGGAGAGCGGAACGTGGATAGCCATCTGGTCGCCGTCGAAGTCCGCGTTGAACGCGGTGCAGACGAGCGGGTGAAGTCTGAGCGCACGGCCCTCTACGAGGATCGGCTCAAACGCCTGAATACCAAGACGGTGAAGCGTAGGCGCGCGGTTCAGAAGCACCGGGTGCTCCTTGATGACGACGTCAAGAGCATCCCAGACCTCGGTCTGACCCTTGTCGACCATCTTCTTTGCGGACTTGATGTTGTTTGCTACACCGTCCTCAACGAGCTTTTTCATAACGAACGGTCTGAAAAGCTCGATAGCCATCTCCTTCGGCACGCCGCACTGGAAAAGCTTGAGATCCGGGCCGACGACGATAACGGAACGGCCGGAGTAGTCGACACGCTTACCGAGAAGGTTCTGACGGAAGCGTCCCTGCTTACCCTTGAGCATGTCGGAAAGGGACTTGAGCGCTCTGGAGTTAGCGCCGGTAACGGCTCTGCCGCGGCGTCCGTTGTCCATCAGGGCGTCGACGGCCTCCTGGAGCATACGCTTCTCGTTTCTGACGATGATGTCAGGAGCGTGGAGCTCGATAAGTCTCTTAAGACGGTTGTTTCTGTTGATTACACGGCGATAGAGATCGTTAAGGTCAGAGGTGGCAAATCTGCCGCCGTCGAGCTGAACCATAGGACGGATCTCAGGAGGAATGACCGGCAGAACGTCGATGATCATCCACTCGGGCTTGTTGCCGCTCTTAAGGAAGCTCTCAACAACCTCGAGGCGCTTGACTACCTTCGCCTTCTTCTGGCCGGAGGCTGTCTTGAGCTCCTCGCGAAGCTCCTCGGAGAGCTTTGCGCAGTCGATCTGCTGGAGAAGCTTTTTGATGGCCTCGGCACCCATTCCGGCCTCAAAGTCATTCTCATACTTCTCGCGCATATCGCGGTATTCCTTCTCAGTGAGAAGCTGATTGAGCTGCAGCGGAGTCGTACCGGGGTCGGTTACGATATAAGCCGCAAAATAGAGTACCTTCTCAAGCACTCTCGGGGTAAGGTCGAGCATAAGTCCCATGCGGCTCGGAATACCCTTGAAGTACCAGATGTGTGAAACGGGAACCGCAAGCTCAATGTGGCCCATTCTCTCGCGGCGAACCTTGCTTCTCGTGACCTCAACGCCGCAGCGCTCGCAGGTCTTGCCCTTGAAGCGGATCTTTTTGTACTTTCCGCAGTGGCATTCCCAGTCCTTCGTCGGCCCGAAAATGCGCTCGCAGAAAAGTCCGTCGCGCTCGGGCTTGAGCGTGCGGTAGTTGATTGTCTCCGGCTTCTTAACCTCGCCGAAGGACCATTCGCGGATCATCTCAGGGGAAGCGATCCCGATCTGTATTGCGTCAAAAGGTGCGTAACTCATGGATTATTCCTCCCCTCCGAAAATTTTTGCAAGTGCGTCATCCGGATCCTCGTCGCCGAAATCGTCGGAGTCACCGAAATCGTCGTCCTCGTCGCCGAGGTCATCGTAACCGTCGAGAGCGTCCTCAGCGTCCTCAACGGAATAGCCTGCGTCCTCAAAGTCGCTGTCTCTGTCGCCTCTCGGGCCGCGCTCGTTTTCAACGGCGCGGAAGCCGCCGGAGTACTCTTCCTCATCATCGTCCTTGAGCTCGATCTCGTTGCCGTCCTTATCGAGAACCTTGATATCGAGACAGAGGGACTGCAGCTCCTTAACGAGAACCTTGAAGGACTCGGGAACACCGGCCTGCGGGATGTTGTGGCCCTTGACGATCGCCTCGTAGGTGCGGACACGTCCGGTGACGTCATCGGACTTGACGGTAAGAATCTCCTGGAGGGTGTAGGCAGCGCCGTAAGCCTCAAGAGCCCAGACCTCCATTTCGCCGAAGCGCTGGCCGCCGAACTGAGCTTTACCGCCGAGCGGCTGCTGTGTGACAAGGCTGTACGGACCGGTCGAACGGGCGTGGATCTTATCGTCAACAAGGTGGTGGAGCTTAAGGAAGTAAACGTAGCCGACAGTGATCGGCGCCGCGAACGGCTCGCCGGTGCGGCCGTCGAATATCTGACTCTTGCCGTCATCGCGGAGGCCCGCCTGACGGAGAAGATCACGGATTTCGGACTCCTTGGCACCGTTGAAGATCGGGGTTGCGACCTTCCAGCCGAGAGCCTGAGCCGCGTAGCCGAGGTGTACCTCGAGCACCTGACCGATATTCATACGGGAAGGTACGCCGAGGGGGTTCAGAACTATATCAAGCGGAGTACCGTCGGGAAGATAAGGCATATCCTCCTTCGGGAGAATGCGGGAAACAACGCCCTTGTTTCCGTGGCGGCCCGCCATCTTATCGCCTACGCTGATCTTACGCTTCTGGGCGATGTAAACTCTGACTACCTCGTTGACAGAGGGGCTGAGCTCGTCGCCGTTCTCGCGGTTGAATACCTTGACGTCGACAACGATTCCGCTCTCGCCGTGAGGAACCTTGAGCGAAGTGTCGCGAACCTCTCTCGCCTTCTCGCCGAAGATAGCGCGCAGGAGGCGCTCCTCAGCGGTGAGGTCGGTTTCGCCCTTCGGGGTGACCTTACCGACGAGGATATCGCCGGCGTGAACCTCAGCGCCGATGGAGATGATTCCGCGCTCGTCGAGGTACTTGAGACTGTCCTCGCCGACGCCGGGAATGTCACGGGTGATCTCCTCAGGTCCGAGCTTTGTATCACGGGCGTCAATCTCATGCTCCTCGATGTGGATGGAGGTAAATACGTCGTTCATAACGAGGCGCTCGTTAAGAAGGATAGCGTCCTCGTAGTTGTAGCCTTCCCAAGTGGTGAAGCCTACGAGCAGGTTCTTACCGAGGCTGATCTCGCCGTCCTTGGTGGCGGGGCCGTCGGCAAGGACGGACTGATAGTGAACTCTCTCGCCCACGTCAACAGCGGGGCGCTGATTAATGCAGGTGCCCTGGTTTGAACGGGAGAACTTAATAAGGTGATAATCCTTGATATCACCGGAGTCGTACTTAACGGTTACGCAGTCAGCGTCAACGTACGTAACGACGCCGTCGCCCTCAGCGACAACAACAACCGCGGAGTCAACTGCACACTTGTGCTCGATGCCGGTCGCGACGATTGCGGACTCGGTTGTGAGCAGAGGAACCGCCTGGCGCTGCATGTTTGCGCCCATGAGGGCTCGGTTACCATCGTCGTTCTCAAGGAACGGAATCATCGCGGACGCGACGGAGACCATCATACGCGGGGAGATATCGACATAGTCAACGCGGCTCTTGTCAACCTCGACGATTTCGTCGCGGTGACGGCAGGCAATACGCTGACGGACAAAGCAGCCGTTCTCATCGAGCGGCTCAGTCGCCTGAGCGACAACAAAGCGGTCCTCCTGATCGGCGGTGAGGTAATCGACCTGATCGGTCACGCGGCCGGTAGCCTTGTCGACCTTCTGATAAGGAGCGATAAGGAAGCCGTACTCATTTACCTTTGCGTAGGAGGCAAGGTAGGAAATAAGTCCGACGTTCGGGCCTTCAGGAGTCTCGATCGGGCACATACGGCCGTAATGGCTGTAGTGAACGTCGCGGACATCGAAGGAAGCTCTCTCACGGCTGAGACCGCCGGGGCCAAGAGCGGAAAGACGGCGCTTATGGGTAAGCTCTGCAAGGGGGTTCGTCTGATCCATGAACTGGCTCAGGGGGCTCGAGCCGAAGAACTCCTTGATTGCCGCGGTCACCGGGCGGATATTGATAAGGCTCTGCGGAGTTACAACATCGAGATCCTGAAGTGTCATTCTCTCGCGGATAACTCTCTCCATTCTGGAGAAGCCGACGCGGAACTGGTTCTGAAGCAGCTCGCCGACTGAACGCATACGGCGGTTGCCCAGGTGGTCGATATCGTCGATATCGCCGCAGCCGTGCGCTACGTTGCCGAGGTAGCAGACAGAAGCAAAGATATCATCGGGGATAATGTGCTTCGGGATGAGCTCGTCGATGTTCTCGCGGATAGCCTCCTTGAGCTCCTCGCCCTCGAACTTTGCGAGAAGATCCTTGAGGATGATCCATCTGACTCTCTCCTTGATCTCAAGCTCCATCGGGTCGAAGTCGACGAAGCGGTCAAGCCATACCATGCCGTTGCCGAATACCTTGATCTCCTTGCCGCTGTCAGACTTGACCCAAGCTTCGAGAACGCCGAGCTTATCGAGCTCCTCCGCTCTCTCGCGGGTAAGGGTCTCGCCCTCGTTAGCGATGATCTCGCCGGTCCAGAGGTCGGCGAGCGGGCGAGTAAGCGTTTTGCCGACAAGTCTTGTCCATACGGCAAGCTTCTTGTTGTACTTATATCTTCCCGCGGTGGAGATATCATATCTGTGCGGGTCGAAGAAGAGGTTGTAAAGAAGGGTCTCTGCAGAGTCAACCGTGGGAGGATCGCCCGGGCGGAGACGGCGATAGATCTCGAGAAGGCTCTCTTCTCTCGACTGGCAGGTATCCTTCTCGATGGTGGATACGATGCGCTCGTCGTCCTGGAATATCTCCTTGAGCTGCTCGTTAGTCACACAGCCGGTCTCGCCGCCGGTCATGCTGAGCCAGGTGTACGGGGCGTCTGTCTTGTTGCCGATCGCGCGGAGGAAGCAGGTGATGGGCAGCTTGCGGTTCTTATCGATGCGGACGTTGAACATATCCTGCGCATCAGTCTCGTACTCGAGCCATGCTCCACGATAAGGAATAACAGTTGTAGCATAGACAGCCTGGTTTGTCTTATCTACGTTCTTTTCATAATAAACGCCGGGGGAACGGACGATCTGAGATACGACAACGCGCTCAGCGCCGTTGATGACAAAGGTTCCGCCATCGGTCATGAGCGGGAAATCGCCCATGAAAATCTCCTGCTCCTTGATCTCCTCTGTCTCCTTGTTGCGAAGGCAGACGCTGACCTTGAGCGGTGCGGCGTACGTAGCGTCGCGTGCCTTGCACTCCTCTACGGAATACTTCGGCTCCTCGTCCATGCGGAAGTCCACAAAGGTGAGCTCCAGATTTCCGGAGTAGTCGGTGATGGCGGCAACGTCCTTGAATACGTCGCGCAGGCCCTTCTCCAAAAACCACTTGTAGGAATCTCTCTGGATCTCGAGAAGATCAGGCATATCCTGGATCTCCTGTGATTTGGCAAAGCTCTTTCTCAGCGTTTTGCCATACCATATGTCCTTGGGCAAGCTCTTCAACTCCTTATATAAGATTCTGTTGTTAACATATTTTCAATACACCCGGCAGCGTTGCAAGTAAAAGAGCGTTTTCCCTTGATTTTTTCGCCCTATGTGCTATACTAAACGCAGTTAAAAGGGAATGTTTCCCCGCCAAGTGCCTATAGAACATCTGATTATAGCACACTAATTATATATATGTCAATAACCAATTCACCAAATTTTTGATTTGGTGTTCTTTTTTGGAAAAAAATAAAAAAGTGAAAATTAGGTGTTGACAAATCGGAAATTTCTGATATAATCGTCAACGTTCCGCGGGAGTGCTGGAATAGGTAGACAGGCACGTTTGAGGTGCGTGTGTCAATGCGACGTGTGAGTTCAAGTCTCATCTCCCGCACCAAAGCCCATCATCGAAAGATGATGGGCTTTGATTTTTAATAATGTCAATATAAAAATCACCGCTCCCCTGCTTTACACAAGGGAGCGGTGAAATTATATACCCATGAGGTCGCTCATAGCGTCAATAAGGCTTTCGGCAGTCTTGACGCAGCGGCGGGCAAAGGCGTTCGGCTTTCTTCTCTTCGGCGCGACGGCGTAACCGATCAGCGCGCCGACAAGCAGCCCTATCCCCATGCCCTCATAAAGCTTCATATCCTTCATAATACCGCCCTCCAGTCACGTTAAGTGACCTTATTATATCCGGAGGCGCGGATTATATACGGAATCAGAAGAACTTTTTGATACCCTCGGTGGCAAGAGCGGAATCGGCGGAGATGGTGATGGTGAACTTTACGTTCTCCTTCTCGCCGAAGGCTTCTACCCAATTAAGGAACTTCTCTGCCTTGGCGAGGTCCTTATCTCCGGCGAGCTTCAGAAGCGCGTCGACAAAGATGTGGGTGATGTCATAGTTGCCGCTGTGGAGGCCGGAAATGTAGCCCTTAAGAAATTCATATCCGGATTCGCTCATCTGAACGAGACGAGCTCTGTAAGGAATATCGTAAGTAAGCTCAGCGTTGCCCTCGATGACAACGACGTCGCCGCTTTCCGTATCAATAGCTGTCTTGACGAGGTCGATAAGCTTCTTGGTCTTTCCCTCGCCCTTGAGTCCCATAATTACCTTAACCATATGAGATCCATCCCTTCTGTTACAATTGTTTGGATTGCTCCGAATACAGTATAACAGAAAAGTGTCAAACAATCAACTACGAATTTTGTGAATTTATTGTGTACTGGAATTATACTCCGGATAAAGGCTACTATTAAATCCGCAGTGCGGACAGCTTTTCATTTCCTCGTCATATTTTCGATTGCAGTTTTTGCATTTTTTCCAATTCTTGGGTATATAACCAGGATTTCTTTTATCTTCATCCGCTTCATAGCTGTAAATCACAGAATATATTTTATCATCGACAATCGGAAATGCTATAATTCCAAGAATAGGCGAAAGCAAAGCCCTTAATGCGATAATTCCTACTATTCTCTTTTCCTTTAGCCAATACCATCCAAAAGGGGAAACGGCACCCAGCAAAATTAGCAAAACAAACATAATGCAAACCGGAAAAAAAGAAGACACAATATTAGTTTTTGCCGTGATAACCATTGCTACTGCGATTCCCGCACCAACAGCAGCCCCAATAATACTATTTCTTTTTAACCTTCTCGCATCCTCCTTCCATTCTTCATACCCCGTTTTAGCACAGTCATAGCACATCAGCGGCGTATTGTCATACTGTCTTGCGCAATCCTTACAGACAAATTTGCCGCAGACCGCGCATTGACCTACGGCGTCTTTTTCTTCGTGATAGAAACATTGCATAAAAAAATCCCCCTCGTCATAAGTTTGTATCGTCATTATAGACCATTTTGGACTATAAGTCAATAAAACAAATTGTTTTAGGTTAAACTTTTTGTACAAACATTTTCGGGAGGCTTTAATATGTACGAAAGGTTGCGCGATCTTCGGGAAGATCGTGACTTAAAGCAAAAGGATATTGCGAAATACTTGCAATGCTCACAGGTGGGTTACTCTCATTACGAAATAGGAAGCAGAGACATACCGACAGACGTTCTTATCAAGCTCGCTGATTTTTACAACGTAAGCACAGACTACATTCTCGGCAGAACAGACGAGATGAAGCCTTACCCGAAAGGGCATAAAAATAACGCCTGACCTTTTTCAGTCAGGCGTTATTTTTTATAACAGTTCTTTTCCGACCTTCCCGGTCATGTGCTCGGGAGTGATCTCAAACACTCTGAGCCCCGGAAGCTCCGCCTTTATCTCGGCGTTGACGGCATCCAGGCTCGGATTGTAGCGCAGACCGAACGCTCTGACCTTTTCGATCATCTCTTCTGTATCGTCTATTACGCGTGCTCTGCCGAAGATTATAACGCTGCGGTAGAGGGTCGTCATCTTCTCACTGTCAACATCGTCCTTGTCGATCACGCAGAACGATACTTTATCATTCGCTATCATCGCGTCGAGCTTATGCCCGCTCTTCGCACCGTGAAAATAGATTTTGCCGTCCGTATAGTGATAGTTTACCGGAACTGTGTACGGGTAACCGCCGTCGCCGATAACGCCGAGTACGCCGGTGACGTTCTCCCGAAGAACGCGCTCGCACTCCTCTTTTGAAATCTGCTGTCTTTTTCTTCTCATCTCGCGGAACATAGCTTCACCTCTGTGTATCCTGATATTTGTCAATAAGCTTGTAGACCTCGAGGAACGGGTCATCGACCATGCCGATATTATCGCCAAGCTCGAGGATCTTCGTCTCGTCCTCGTTGAATTTTCTCCACTCCGGCACTCCCGCTCCGTTCGGGTCGCCGTAGCGGCAGAAGTTTTCCCAGTACGTCAGCATCGTATCCTCGAGCGCAAAGTCGGACTCGTCGTAGAGCCAGGCGTGTCGGCTGAGGTTTCCGTAGCAGTACGGCATCTCGCCGCCGTGGTTCGAGCCCATGGAGCCGTTATCCTTCGTGAAATAGTACTCCCAGACCGGAATGCCCGCCTTCGCGTCAAGCCGCGACCAGGAATTGTGGCTGTATGAGAACCACGCCGCGGTCAGAAGTCTGTCAAACGTACCCTTCGCGCTGCCGCCCTGGTCGACTATGTACTTATACGGCGCGCTGACGCCCTCGATTGGAAGGAGCTTCGCCGCCTCCTCGGAGAATTCGCCGAACAGCGGCTCGATATTCTTAGCAAGGTCGGCTTCGTCGACCTTATAGAAGAACGAGAACACGATTGACTCATTCTTATTGTAGCCGTTGAGAAGCGCCTCCTCGTTCTGCTCTCCCCTCTCGTATGTGAGATAGGGCTGCTCTTTAAGGGCGAAGCCGTCCACGGTCATAGCCGACGGCGTAAACTGCGTGCCGACGAGCTTTTCCGCCGGAAGAGCGCGCATTTCCTCAAGATTGGCGCAGCCAAACTCCTTCTGAACGTCCTCACCGCCCTTGAGCGCCGCGTCAAGAGTACGGAAAGTGTGGTACGGCTTCACGCCCGTAACGCTTGAGGATTCACCGATCGCGCGGCGGAACAGCCCCTTTGCGAGCGGACTTACGCACAGCGCGCTCACGCTTGATGAGCCTGCGCTCTCTCCGGCGAGAGTTACGTTGTTTTTATCTCCGCCGAATGCGCCTATATTCTTCTGCACCCATTCGAGCGCTTTAATTTGGTCTAAAAGTCCGTAGTTTCCGGTGCTTCCGGCCTCGTCGAGAAGCTCCCGGTGTCCCATGTATCCGAACACTCCGAGACGGTAGGCGAAGTTAACGACTACGATGCCGCGCCGCGCAAGAGCCTCGCCGTTATACTCAGACCACCACGTCTGTCCGGAATTGAGCGAGCCGCCGTGGATAAATACCAGCACCGGCGCGTCCTTTATCTCTCCTGCAGGCTTCCATATATTCAGATACAGGCAGTCCTCGCTCATCGGCGCGAGGTAATTATCTTTCAGCGTTACCTGGTACTGCTTATAAATGAACATATCCACAAGCGAACCCATGAGTGCAGGGGTTCTCCCCTGCATCGCCTGAGGCGCGTATGTATCGCACTTGCGAACGCCCTTCCATTTTTCCGCGTCCTGCGGGGCTTTCCACCTGAGTTCGCCCACCGGAGGCTTCGCGTACGGCACGCCCATATAGAGCTCGACCGCCTTGTCCTCTGAGTAAACTCCGGTGAGGTCGCCCTCCGCAACGGACACTATGCCGGTTTCGACGGGGGTTTTATAATCCACCGCCGGCACGGCTCTGATTGGCGGCTGAGTGAGCCACAGGTCAGCTCCGAGAAGGGCAATAAATGCAGCCCACGTAAGTACCTTTATGTACCAGGCGCCGCCCTTCAGCACAGTTCCGTTCATAAAAAGAAACGCCGCAAGCACCACTGCCGCAAGCACCCAGCCCAGAACTGTATTTTTACTGAGCTCAAGCACGACAAGAAAGATTAAAAATATGATCACTGCGGGAATAATAAGACCAAGCTTCATTTTATCGTACCTCTTATAAAGCTTTCGCCCTGCTCTCGCAGGGCGATGTGTTCACTGGCTGATAAAGCTTACAAGCTCGTCCTTCGGGCAGACGCCGAGCTTCGTGTCGACGGCCTCGCCGTTCTTGAAGAGCATGAGGGTCGGTACCGCCATTACGTTGTAATCCATGGCGATGCCGCCGAGCTCATCGATATCGAGCTTGAATACCTTGACCTTATCGGCGCACTCCTCAGCAACCGCCTCAACTACCGGTGAGAGCATCTTGCAGGGACCGCACCAGGTTGCGAAGAAGTCGACAAGCACGGGCTTATCGGACTCGAGCACCTCAGTCTTGAACATTGCTTCGTTTTCTATCATCTTTGCCATAAAATCAGCTCCTTTTCTTTTTATGACTACATTGTACCACAAATTTTTTGCTTGTCAACAAAAATATATTTTGCAAAATTGAATTTTGTGTGATATAATGCTGACAGCAGCAAAAAATCTTGTTATAATTTTTCCAAAGGAGTGTTTAATTATGTATGATGTAATAATTATCGGAGGCGGAATTGCCGGTCTTACCGCGGCAGTATATGCGCGCCGCGCAAACCTCAGCGCGCTTGTGATTGAGGGCGTTATCTGCGGCGGTCAGATAATCAATTCACCCGAGGTGGATAACTACCCCGCCCGTCCGCACGTTTCCGGCGTCGAGCTTATAACTGACGTTCAGAAGCAGGCCGAGGAGTTCGGCGCTGAGATCGTCTACGCCCACGCCGAAAGCTATGACCTCACCGGCAACGTCAAGAAAGTAGTAACGAACAAGGGCGAGTACGAGGGCAAGGCGGTTATAATCGCGAACGGCGCAAATCACCGCAAGCTCACCTGCCCCGGCGTCGATCAGTTTTCCGGACGCGGCGTGAGCTACTGCGCCACTTGCGACGGCGCATTCTTCAGAAACCGCGAGGTAGCGGTGGTCGGTGGCGGCAATACAGCGTTTGAGGACGCGATCTTCCTCGCAGGGCTTTGCTCAAAGGTTTATCTTGTAAACCGCCGCGCTCAGTTCCGCGCTGAGCCGAAGCTTATAAGACAGCTCGAGAGCCGTGAGAACGCCGTTATCATGACTCCCTACGTTCCCGAGGAGATAGTCGGCGACAAACGCGTGAGCGGCTTCAGGGTTAAGAACACCGAGACCGGAGAGGTTACAGAGCTGCCCGTCTCCGGAGTTTTCACCGCCGTCGGCATGATACCCGACAACGGAGCGTTCAAGGATATCCTCACGCTCGACGAGGGCGGCTATATTGTGACCGACGATAACTGCAAGACGAGCATACCCGGCGTTTTCGCCGCGGGCGATACGCGCTCCAAGACGCTTCGCCAGCTCGTAACTGCCGCGGCCGACGGCGCACTCGCCGCCTCCGCCGCCGCAAGCTATATCAATGATATGGAGTAATGATCAAGCTATGTCCGAGATACAGATAAAGGTAAAAAAGCTCGATCCGAGGGCTTCTCTCCCCTCCCGCTCATCGCTCACCGCGGCGGGCGCCGATCTGAGAGTTGTGCTCGACAAGCCTGTTACTATAAACCCCGGCGAAACCTATTTCTGCCACACCGGTATCGCCGCAGAGATCCCCGACGGGTACGCGGGCTTCGTGTTTGCGCGAAGCGGGCTCGGCACGAAGCAGGGTCTTGCACCGGCGAACAAGGTCGGCGTTGTCGATTCAGACTATCGCGGTGAATTCATGGTAGCGCTGCACAATCACTCCTCCGAACCGCGCATCATTGAGCACGGCGACAGAGTTGCGCAGCTTGTGATCATGCCTGTCGCGATGGCAAGCTACGTTGAGTGTGAAGAGCTCAGCGATACGGATCGCGGAGCCGGAGGCTTCGGCAGCACGGGCGTGAAATAAAGAAAAGGAGAAGCGGTTACAAGCCGCTTCTCAGACTGTAGACAAAATGGAAAAAGCGTTGGATAAAGGAGGCGAGGATCTGTGAAGGGGCCGGCCAAGAGGCCCCTTCACGTCGCAAACAGGCCCGCAGGCGTCATATTTTGCGCTCAGAGAGCGCAAAATATGTTCGATGCGGAGACTTTGTCGACGCATTGAGAAGCGGTTACAAGCCGCTTCTCTCGTTTATATTCAGATGTCTGCGAAGTCCTCAAATTCCTCGTCCGTATAAGGAATCGGCTCCTCCTCTTCCTTCTTTTTGAACTTGTTAAGAACGCCGAGGAAGAACTCCTTAATCTCTTCACGATAGTAGATGCAGACTCCCACAGCCGCCGCGACAACGAGGATGCAGGATATTACTATTAGAATATTTCTGAGTTTTTTGCTCAAGGTAATCGCACCTCCAGTTATTATTTCATCTCTTTTCGTATAATATCATAATATTTTACGCAAATCAATATTTATTTATGAGAAAAATAGGCAAAAATCAGAATATCTTGAATTTCCACTTGCCACAATCACATATATATAGTATAATACCAATAATTGCGGACGTGTGTCCGCGGAAAGGGAGTCTAATTTATGGTAAAATTCCAGAATGATTCAGGATATATTAGCCTCTCCCCCGAAGTTCTTACGGCTATCGTCGGCGACGCCGCGACCGGATGCTTCGGTGTCAAAGGTATGGCGATGCGTTCCGTAACGGACGGTCTTGTGCATCTTCTCAAGCGCGAGAGCATGGGCAAGGGTGTGTATATAACCTACAACGAGGGTTCCTCCGTTTCGATTGAGCTTCATATCATTGTTGATGAGGGCGTGAATATTCCCGTTCTTTGCAAGAGCATTATCTCCGAGGTTCGGTATAAGGTTACCGAGCTCGCCGGCGTTAAGGTTGAAAACGTCGACGTATTTGTGGATTCGATTATAATTGATTAACGGAGGAACATCAGGTGACACAGTTAGTAAACGCGGCGCTCTATATAGAGATGATACGCTCAGGCGCCGCACTTCTTGAGAAAAACAAGCAGTTCGTAAACGAGCTGAACGTATTCCCCGTGCCGGACGGCGATACCGGCACAAATATGTCGATGACCATCAACGCGGGCGTCACCGCCCTTTCCTCCGGTCAGGCAAAAACCATAACCGCAGTCGCGGACGCCGCTGCCGGCGCTCTCCTTCGCGGGGCGCGCGGAAACTCCGGCGTTATCACCTCGCTTCTTTTCCGCGGTATGAGCAAGGCTCTCAAGGGCAGAACGGAAATGACTGTTTTTGACTTTGCAGCCGCTCTTTCCGACGGCGTATCCGCTGCATACAAGGCAGTTATGCGCCCCACCGAGGGTACGATTCTCACTGTTTCCCGTCTCGTAGCCGAGGCTGCCGCTGCTTACGCGGAGGAGCACGATGAGTTCGAAGGACTCTTCGACGTCATCATCCCCGCCGGCAACAAGGCTCTCGACGAAACCACCGAGCTGAACCCCGTTCTTAAGAAGGCCGGCGTTGTTGACTCCGGCGGACAGGGCTATATGTTCCTCATCGAGGGTATGTATGAGGCGCTCAAGGGCACACCCGTCACGCTTGACGGCTCTGAGAAGGCTCAGAAGGATACCGCCGACTTCGCCTCCTTCAAGGATGAGGACATCACGTTTACTTACTGCACAGAGTTTATCGTCAACCGCGAGAACCACCGTTCTCCCGAGGTTCTGCGCGACTTCCTGCTCGGCATCGGAGATTCTCTTGTTTTCGTTGAGGACGACGAGATCATCAAGACCCACGTTCACACCGACCAGCCCGGAGAGGTTCTCACGCAGGCTCTTAAATACGGCTCCTTCGTATCCGTCAAGATCGAGAATATGCGAAATCAGCATACTCAGATGATCGGTCTTGCCGTTCCGGCAGACGAGGTCAAGGAAGAAGCTGCCCCCGCCGCTCCCGAGAAGAAGTACGGAACTGTTGCAGTTTGCGCCGGAAAGGGACTTGAGGAGGTATTCTCAAACCTTGGCTGCGATGCGATCGTGACCGGCGGGCAGACGATGAACCCCTCCACGGAGGATATTCTCAAGGCCGTCGAGTCCGTTCCCGCAGAGATCGTATTCGTCATGCCGAACAACAAAAACATAATCATGGCCGCCCAGCAGGTTCAGCCTCTCACCGAGAAAAAGGTTGTCGTTATACCGACAAAGACCGTTCCCCAGGGCATTTCCGCGCTCATCTCCTTCGACGAGAGCGCCGAGGAGGATGAGCTCACCGAGGCTCTTACCGAAAGCGCCAAGAGTGTTCGTACTGCTCAGATCACCTACGCCTCCCGTGACAGCGAGTTTGACGGTATGCACATCAACGAGGGCGAGTATCTCGCGCTTCTCGAGAGTGGCATCGTCGGCAGCGGCAAGGATCTTGGTGAGATTCTGAAGGCTCTCAGCGAGAAGTTCGCAGAGTCCGAGCCCGAGGTCATCACCGTCTATTACGGCGAGGACGTTACAGAGGAGGACGCCGAGAAGGTTTCTGATGTATTCTCTGAGGCGTTCCCCGACGCCGACGTAACCGTTGTCTACGGCGGTCAGCCTGTCTATTACTACATGATCAGCGCCGAATAATTCGGTAATATCTGAGGGCGGCACAGATCGTGCCGCCCATTTTTATATGGTGAGTACATGGTCTTTCTACAAAAGCACTTTACGCAAGCCGAAAGAGAGCGTTTTTCGGGGCTCATCGAGAGCGTTGCCTCCTCTCCCGAAGCGCAGAAAATGAGGGAGTTTGTGCAGCACGGGTCAACCTCCACCTATGATCACTGTAAAAGCGTAGCTCTTCTCTCCTTCTGGATAAATCGAAGGCTGAGACTGCGCGCCAGAGAGCACGAGCTAATCCGCGCCGCGTTTCTGCACGACTTCTACCTATATGATTGGCACATTCCGGAAGAGAGTCACAGGCTTCACGGCTTCAGCCATCCGCATACCGCCGCCGAGAACGCGAAGCGCGTTTTCGGGATTTCAAGCTCGGAGGCGGACGCCATCGAATCGCACATGTGGCCTCTCACAATAACCAAGGTGCCGCGCCGCAGAGAGGGCTGGATCATCTGTCTTGCCGACAAAATCTGCGCAATCCGTGAGATTATCTGAGGTTCAAATATGTGGCTTTCAAGACATATCATTATATTTTTCGTGTTCAGCTTTCTCGGCTGGGTATGGGAGAGCATTTACTGCACTCTCTGCAAGCTTAAATGGCAGGCCCGCGGCTTTCTCTACGGCCCGATCTGCCCGATTTACGGCTTTGGTGCGCTTGGCGGCGTGTGTCTCGTCGAGTTTGTGCAGGCAAACGGTCTGATTCCTGCCTGGTGGCAGATTTTTCTCGTTTCAGTCGTCGGAAGCGCCGTTCTTGAGTACCTCACCTCGTGGGGACTTGAGAAGCTCTTTCACGCGTATTGGTGGGACTACTCGAACGTGCCGCTGAATCTCAACGGGCGCATCTCGCTTCCGACGTCTCTCGGCTTCGGAGCTGCAGGGCTGCTTATCTTCTACGTCCTTGCGCCGATATCACAGAAGGCCATAGCGTCGATTCCCGATTTCGCCGCAGAAATCATAGCGATGCTTCTCATCGCTCTTATCAGCGTTGACGCAACTCTGACAATCAGCGCGCTCAGCGAATTTGACGAACGCATCAGCGCCTTCGATGTAAAGTTCAATGATAAGATGACTGACATTGTGGACTCCGCGATTGCAAAAACGAGCACCATCTCCCGCTTTGCCCTCAAAAGAGTCAAGGGCTTCCGCCACCCCAAGTTCATACATAGAAAAAAGGACGGCAAATAAGCCGTCCTTTTAAGACTCTAGAAAAAAGAAAAAAACGTCGGATAAAGGAGGCGGGGTTTAAGTGAAGGGGCCGGCCAAGAGGCCCCTTCACGTCGCATCACCCGCCCGCAGGCGTCATATTTGCGCTCCGAGAGCGCAAAATATGTTCGATGCGGAGACTTTGTCGACGCATTGAAAAGGACGGCAATTAAGCCGTCCTTTTAGTATAAAGATTAAGTTATCTCTTGTCGCCGAGGGCGAATACAGCAAGTGTTCCGGGGCCGGAATGAGCGCCGATTACCGGGCCGACGTAACTGATGACGACCTTCTCTGCGCCGGCCTCGAGCAGCATGCTCTCAAGGTACTTCGCATCGTCAAGGCAGTCGCCATGAGAGATGAACACAGTCTGGCCCTTCAGGTGATTATCAGCTGCCTCCTTGATGTTATCGAAAATCGCCTTAATGCTCGCTTTTCTGCCCCTTGCCTTGCCCATGTTAATGAGGTGACCCTCATCGTCAACGTGAAGAACAGGCTTGATATTCAGCATTGTACCGACAACCGCAGTCGTTGCGCTGACTCTTCCCCCGCGCTTGAGGAAGAAAAGATCGCTTACCGTAAACCAGTGTATGCAGCGAGGCGCGGTCTTTTCAGCGTACTCATAGCACTCCTCGAAGCTCTTGCCTGCCTTTTTCTGAAGCGCAGTCAGATATACGCAGAGTCCCTGACCCATAGAGGCGCATTTTGTGTCTACGACCTTAATATTGGCGCCGGGTATCTCGCTCATAAGCTCCTTCGCCGCCATCGCGCCGGCGTTTACAGTTCCGGAAAGACCGGAGGAAAAGCCGAGATAGAGAATATCAGTACCCTTTTCAGCGATCGGACGCATAAAGTTTATAAAGGCATCCATATTTACTGCTGCCGTTACCGCGTTTTCGCCGCTGAGCACGCGCTCATAGAAGCGATGAAAGCCGATTTCGCGCCCATCAAGATAGTTTTTATAGCTGTCTCTGCCAACAGTGACCGTCAGCGGCAGAACCTCTATTCCCAGCTCCTGCGCAAGCTCCGGCGGAAGGTCGCAGGATGAGTCGGTAAGAAGAAGAAAGTCTTTCATTCATTTGCTCCAATTTCATATAGTTTGAGCTATTATACCACAAAGTTACCGTTTGGCAAGTGTTGAAAAATTAAAAGAACACAAAAAAATCCACTGTTCATTTAAGAACAGTGGATTTCAAGCTTTGTGAATAAATCATTTAACCATCTTGGCGACCTCAGCTGCGAGATCGTCAACGCGCTTCTCAATGCCCTCGCCCTTCTCGAAGCGGACTGCACCGGCAAACTCGATGCTGCCGCCGAGAGCCTTTGCGGTGGAGGCAATATACTTCTCAACGGTAAGAGCGTTATCCTTAACGAACTCCTGCTGGAGGAGGCAGTTCTCAGCATAGAACTTACCGAGCTTGCCCATAACGATGTTCTCACGAACCTTCTCAGGCTTGTTGGCCATCTTGGGATCCTCGGCCATCTGAGCCATCATGATCTTCTTCTCTTCCGCAATAACGTCATCGGAGACCTGGCTCTTGTCCCAGAAGCGGGGATTAAGAGCAGCAATCTGCATTGCGACGTCCTTGCCCATCTCGTTGATGCTCTCAGCGGAGAGGTCAGTCTTGAAGTTGACGATGACGCCGATCTTGCCGCCCATGTGGACGTAAGGAACGGATACGCCCTCGGGGAAGCGCTGGAAGCGGCGGACGTTGATGTTCTCGCCGATAACGAGAACCTTGTCGTTCTGCTCCTCTTTGACGGTCTTGCCGTTGCCGTAGGGCTTTGTATAGAGGTCCTCGACGTCAGCAGGGTTCTCCTTGGCGATAACAGCGGCTACGCCCTTAACATACTCGTTGAAAAGCTCGTTCTTAGCAACAAAGTCGGACTCAGCATTGACCTCAACGGCAACGCCTACGCCGTTAACTACGGCAGCATATGCAACGCCCTCAGCGGCGATGCGGCCGGCCTTCTTCTGAGCGGTGGCGAGACCCTTCTCGCGGAGCCACTCAACAGCCTTGTCGATATTTCCGTCAGCCTCGGTAAGAGCCTTTTTGCACTCCATCATGCCGACGCCGGTCATTTCACGAAGATTCTTAACGTCTGCGGCAGTAAAAGCCATAGTTCATTACTCCTTTAGTATTTTTAATTTATAAACGAGATAAGGGCGGGCAAAAGCTTTGTCCGCCCTATAGAATCCTTATTCCTCGGAAGCGGCTTCCTCAGCCTCAGCCTCTGCCTTCTCGCTGACAGCATCCTCGCCCTGCTTGCCTTCCTGAACGGCGGAAGCCATAGCGCCGGCGATAAGACGGATGGCGCGGATAGCGTCGTCGTTGCCGGGGATGACGTAGTCGATCTCGTCAGGATCGCAGTTGGTGTCGACGATAGCTACGATGGGAATACCGAGCTTATGAGCCTCAGCGATTGCGTTGCGCTCCTTGCGGGGATCAACGATGAAGAGAGCGGAGGGGATCTTGTTCATCTCCTTGACGCCGCCGAGATACTTCTCGAGCTTTGCCATCTCGCCGAGGTGCTTGATAACTTCCTTCTTGGGAAGAAGATCAAAGGTGCCGTCCTCCTGCATCTTCTTGAGCTGGTTGAGACGGTCGATTCTGGTGCGCATGGTCTTGAAGTTTGTGAGCATGCCGCCGAGCCATCTGGCGTTGACGTAGTACATGCCTACGCGCTCAGCCTCTTCCTTCATGGCCTCCTGAGCCTGCTTCTTGGTACCGACAAAGAGGATGGTGCCGCCGTTTGCAGCGGTATCGCGGACGAAGTTATAAGCCTCCTCCAGCTTCTTTACGGTCTTCTGCAGGTCGATGATATAAATGCCGTTGCGCTCCATATAAATATAGGGAGCCATCTTGGGGTTCCAGCGTCTGGTCTGGTGGCCGAAGTGGACACCGGCTTCCAGAAGCTGCTTCATGGAAACTACGCTCATTGTTTTGTTCTCCTTTTTAAGATTTGTTTTTCTTACCTCCACGGAAAGACCTTTCGGCAGGAAGAACCTCCCGTGTGCGTAATACGCTGATTTCCGCGCTTTGGTAGTATACCATGCGTGAATACGAAAATCAAGAACTTTTTTAAGTTTTATTTGCATTTTTTCCGCATATATGTTAGAATACGCTCTACCTTATAAAGGAGATGTAAATTTTGAAAAGGATTATACCCGCGCTTCTGGCTCTTATGCTTATTCTGAGCGCCTGTTCATCGGCTCCCGCCGTGCAGTCAGAGCCGGAGAGCAACGCAATCGAACCCGAAACGTTTTCAGTAAGCTTCGACGGTGATCTTGAAAACGTCATACTGCCGGAGAAAACAGAATATCAGCCGGCGGAAACCGTTTTTTTCAAGCTTCCGCACATTGATGACAAGGTATTCGAGTTTTACTCCGAGATATCCATCAGCCGCGACTACCTCGCAGATTACGACTACTGCTCATTTATGATGCCGGCAGAAAACGTAACTATCACGATCCGCGAGCTTGAGTACGTTCCGGAACCTGAGCCCGAACCCGAGCCTGAACCAGAACCCGAGCCCGAACCGGAGATACCTGCACATGATAACAGCGAATTCGTGCGCGTCGCGGACTTTATTCCGAACGCAGTCATCAACCTCCGCTACGCGACCGAGGATAACTTCACCGGCAGCGTTATCTACGATTTCACCGACGCTTATCTGCGCTACGGCACAGTCGCGAAGCTCATGGATGTCGAGGCGGAGCTCGAGGGCTACGGCTATCGCCTTATGATATGGGACGCCTTCCGTCCCGCCGAGGCTCAGTGGACTCTGTGGAATATCTGGCCAGACGCGGAATATGTCGCCGACCCGACAAACGGCTTTAGCTCCCACACCCGCGGCAACACCGTTGACGTAACTCTTGTCGGTGCCGACGGAGAGTGGATGCGTATGCCCTCTGATTTTGACGAGTTCTCAACCCTCGCCGACCGCGATTACGGCGACGTTGATTTTGAGGACGCCGTAACAAACGTTCTCACGCTTCAGAATACCATGGAGGCACACGGCTTTATCCCCTATGACTCCGAGTGGTGGCACTTCTCAGACTCCGACGAGTACGAAGTCGAGGCAGAGTTTGCGCCCCCGTGCAAGTATGAGCCCGGCTCTCTCGAGTGGTTCAATAACGTCTATTTCAAATCCGCTTCCGCGCGCGCTTTCCTCAACAGTGAGTACGCCGATATAGCAGACGTAAACCTCTACATGCTCTTCTATGACGGCGCCGGAGACAGCGCATATCCGTCGCCCGATGAACTCGAGGCGTTCAAGGTAAAGGGCGGCTACGAAGATATCTACACAGACGTGTCAAAGTTCACCTCCGAACAGGCGAACGCAATACTGATTAAATACACCGGAAAGACGATTGACGAAACTAACAAGATCGGCCTTGATCACTTCACGTACCTCGAAGAGTACGACGCGTATTACCATATGCACGGCGACACAAACGCCAATACCTTTGTTATGGATTCTCTCGTCGCTGACGAGCCCGGTATCGTCCGCCTAACCTATTACGGCTGGAGCGGTGAACAGTATATCGTATCTCTCGCAGAGGCAGAGAACGGTACATATTATATTATCTCCAATGTAAAAGTAACCGAATAAAGCTTAACGGAACGCTCATCAAGAGCGTTCCGTTTTCTATATCATCCATTTTCTCGGCGGGCGGCGTTCTCTCCGATGCTCTCCCGGCACCTCGATAAGTATTACCTCGTCTGAAATTTTCCTTATGCACTCCCACGGAATTACAAAATCATCCTCGCGCATGAATATGAAAAACCTGCAAGGTCCAGGCACCACGATTGCGAGAAGCTGACCGTTTGCGGTGTTGATTATCACATCGCAGACATAGCCGAGTCTTCTGCCGTCGCAGACATTTATGACCTCCTTGCACCTGAGGTCCTGCACTCTGCATCTCACACTACCACCTCCTGTGCCGAGTTTATTCAAATCTGCGCAAAAAAATGCTTAATCTGCGCGAAAAATGTGACAAATTTAAAAAGTAATGCTATAATCGCAGAAAAGGAGTGACGCAGAATGAAAAATCAGGCTTTTAATCCCTATCTTCCCTCCTGGGAGTACGTTCCCGACGGAGAGCCCCACGTTTTCGGCGACAGAGTTTACGTCTACGGCAGTCACGACGCATTCGGAGCTCCGATCTTCTGCGTCAACGACTACGTCTGCTGGTCTGCGCCGGTGAACGATCTCTCCGACTGGAGATACGAGGGCGTTATCTATCGCAAAACGCAGGATCCCGGCAACAAATTAGGCATCCGTTCCCTCTACGCTCCCGACGTTACGCAGGGGCCGGACGGCAGATATTATCTCTACTATGCCTTCGACTTCCTCGGTGAGTTCGGCGTGGCAGTATGCGACACGCCCGCCGGAAAGTATGAGTTCTACGGCAAGGTTCACCACAGAAGCGGCAAGGTCTGGGGCAAAAAGAGCGGCGAGCAGTTCCCGTTTGACCCGGGTGTACTCACCGACGATGACGGCAGAGTCTGGCTCTACTCCGGCTTTGAAACAAAGGTGCCGTTCATCGCCTCGCGCTGGCACAATCTGCGCAACGACGGCGGAGTTGTAATGGAATTAGAGCCTGATATGGTCACAATCAAGCAGGAGCCGAAGGTAATCTTCCCGATTAAGGGCAAAGAGGGCGCGTTCCCCCACGCGTTCTTTGAGGCAAGTTCTATCCGCAAGGTGGACGGCAAATACTGCTTTGTCTACTCCTCGCAGTACAATCATGATCTCTGCTACGCAATGTCTGACTACCCCGACCGCGATTTCAAATACGGCGGTGTGCTTGTCGATCTCGGCGATCTCTATCTCAACGGCAACACCGACGAAGCCCACGCCAACAACTATCTCGGCAACACCCACGGCGGACTTCTCAACATCGGCAATGAATGGTATATCTTTTACCACCGTCAGACCGACCGTTCAAGCTACGCCCGGCAGGCCTGCGCCGAAAAGCTCGAGCGCACGCCGGACGGCGGGTTCAGGCAGGCTGAATTGACCTCCTGCGGACTTAACGGCGGCCCCCTCAAGGCTCACGGCACCTACGAAGCCCGCATCGCCTGCAATCTCTGGGCGAAGGGTCACGAAACCGGCAGAGTCGACGGCAAGAATCCGAAAAAGCGCCTCGAGGCGCATCCCTATTTCACGCAGACCGGCAAGGATCGTGAGAGTGACGGCGACCAGTATATTGCGAATATGCGCGAGGGCGCGACGGCGGGCTTCAAGTATTTCGACTTCACCGGAAAAGAAACTCTCATAACCGTCAAGGGTCGCGGTCACGGCGAATTCGAGGTCACGGACGGCGAGAGCACAGTCGCGCGGGTACACGTCGGGGGCAGCGGAAAGCTGAGCATCAGTGCAGGCGTAAAGCCTCTCTATTTCACCTATCACGGCTCAGACGCTGCGGATTTCATCTCGTTTACTATCGAATGAACGAGCCGCAGGCTCTCATCTCTGTCATAGCGGCGCTCCGAGACTGTTTCCGAGCCGGAAAGAGGCTGCTTCTGCGCGGTTTTTGCGTATTCTGCGGGCGTCATTCCGAGTCTTTCACGAAACGCCTTTGTGAGATACTTCGGGTCAGAGTATCCGCTCATAACGGCAACCTCGTAAACGCCGAGGCGCTCATCTGAAATAAGCCGCAGAGCCTTCTGGAATCTTAGCGCGCCGATATATTCCTGAAACGTCATTCCGAAGTTATCCTTTATAAAATGGCTGAGATGCGTCACTGTTATCCCCTCACGCTCGGCGAGAGCGCTGAGGCTTATCCTACCGTCAAAATTTTCCTCCGCATAGGCGGCGACAGAGCTTATTCTCTGCGCCGCCCTTTTTCTTTCTCTGTGGCGCTCCTCGCTCAGCACGGTGCAGCGCGCGCTTCTGTATAATTCGTAGATTATATCCGCCATATCTCTGACTACGCCGAGTTCAAAATTGTCCTCTCCAGAAAAATAGCTTTCCGCGACATCCATGATCTTCGGCGCAAGGCGCTTATCTGCCCCTCCGCTCTCAAAGCTTGTAGTTCTGAGCGCTGGAAAGTATTCAGCGAGAAAATGGTGAGAAAACTGCACGACAATTAGCTCTGCGCCTGTTTCAGAGGCGATCGCGTGCGGCTCATTTCTGCCGATAAGCACCACATCACCCTTTTTTGCAATAATTGCGCGCTCTCTGAGGCTTATCTCGCACTCTCCCGAAGCGATGAGCAGCAGCTCGGTTTCGTTGTGGACATGGAACGCTCTCAGCATTATGCGCGTGCAGAGAACTGATATATGGCGCACAAGCTTATAGCTCACGGTTTCAAATTCGTTGTTCATTTCATCATCTCCGCCTGCAATCATATCACAGTACGGAGCAAATCGCAAGATTGTCATTACATCTCCCGCATATTTATCCTTGATGATTTTTTCATTTTTCAATATAATAAGAGAAAAAACCTCGGAGGTCATTATGGTCACAATCGGAATCGATCTCGGCACAAGCGCAATGAAGCTTCTGCTTGTAAACGCAGAAGGCGAAATACTGAACACCGTAACCGAGGAATATCCTCTCTTCTTCCCGCATCCGGGCTGGTCTGAGCAAAGGCCGGAGGACTGGAGGAGCGCGCTTTTCACCGGCGTAAAAAAGCTCCTCGATGGCTTTGACGGCGGCGAGGTTGCCGGAATCGGCGTCGGCGGTCAGATGCACGGGCTTGTCGCTCTCGACGAGAACGATAACGTCATTCGTCCGGCGATCCTATGGAACGACAGCCGCACCGACAAAGAAACTGAGTACCTCAACACAGTCATCGGCAAGGATAAACTCAGCGCTCTTACCGCGAATATCGCCTTCGCCGGCTTTACCGCGCCGAAAATTCTCTGGATGCGCAATAACGAGCCGGAAAATTTTATGAAAATCGCAAAAATCATGCTCCCGAAGGACTACATAAACTACGTTCTTACGGGCATTCACGCCTGCGACTTCTCCGACGCCTCCGGTATGCTCCTGCTCGACGTTGAGCACCGCCGCTGGAGCCGCGAGATGCTCGATATATGCGGTATTTCCGAAAATGTAATGCCCGCTCTTTACGAGAGCTACGAGGTTATCGGAAATGTAAAATCTGATATTGCAAAGCTTCTCGGGCTGGGCGATTCGGTCAAGGTCGTGGCGGGCGCAGGAGACAATGCCGCGGCGGCAGTCGGCACAGGAACCGTAGGTGACGGGGAGTGTAACATTTCCCTCGGCACAAGCGGCACGATCTTCATATCCGGCGACAAGTTCGGCGTTGATCCTATGAACGCGCTCCACTCCTTCTGCCATGCCGACGGGGCGTACCACCTTATGGGCTGTATGCTCAGCGCGGCAAGCTGCAACAAGTGGTTCTGTGAGGAGATTCTCGGCACATCGGACTTTGCTTCCGAGCAGACCGGCATGATGGAAAAGCTTGGCGATAACCGCGTGTTCTTCCTCCCCTACCTTATGGGCGAGCGCAGTCCGATAAACGACACGGACGTGCGAGGGACCTTTGTCGGTCTGAGCCTCGACACCTCACGCTCCGATATGGTACAGGCGGTACTTGAGGGCGTTTCCTTTGCAATACGCGACTCATTCGAGGTCGCAAAGAGCATAGGCTTTGACATAAAACGCTCAAAGATCTGCGGCGGCGGCGCAAAAAGCCCCGTTTGGCGCAAAATCATGGCAAATGTGCTCGGTATTCCGCTTGATATTCCCAAGACTGAGCAGGGCCCAGGAATGGGCGGCGCTATGCTCGCTCTTGTAGGCTGCGGTGCGTTCTCCTCTGTCCGTGAGGCTGCCGAAAGGCTCGTCAGCGTGACTTACACCGAGGAACCTGACGATGAGCTTACTTCAAAATACGAGGCGCAGTATCGCAGATTCAGTAAAATATACCCATCAGTCAAAAATCTTTACAAAGAACTGAAATAAGTTATCTTCCTATTCCGCTCCTATTGTGATACAATAATCGTAAAGGCGATTATTGTACTTCATTATGTCCTTTTAAAACCGTCGAAAGGAGCTGAGAGAAGATGAAAAAGGAAGTCAGACTCTATAACGTTATCTTTCCCTGGTGGCTTCTCCCTGCGGTCGGAGTTTTCTTCTCTCCACTGACAGGTATCGGACTAATTGCGCTCGTTGCGCTCGTCGACTGGGCCTTCGACACGCTTGTGCTGTGGAGTTCTATGAAAAAGTGCTGCATTGAGCGCAAAAAAGAGGTCTACAAATCCGTCTGGTGGAAAATCTTTCTCATCGGTTTTGCAGCGGATTTCGTCGGCGTAGTCTTTATGACGCTCGTCTCGGCGCTTCTGTCATACGGCTACTCGCTTCAGACTCCGCTTGGAAACTTTCTCGGCAGCTCCGGCAACGGAATAATGTACAACGCGTTCAGCTCACCGATAAGCTTTCTTGTCGTGCTTATCGCCGTAGCGATTGCAGGCGTAATAATCTACTTTGCTGACGAGCGCGTTCTGAGCAGCGCAAAGGGGCTTAAATTCCGCGAAGCCGGGAAAATCGCCCGCTCGCTCGCGATAATAACCGCGCCGTGGACGTTCTTTATCCCAACATTCTGGTTTTAAGGCAGTGTAAAAATGGATCTGACTCCTAATTATTTAATAATGATTCCCACCGTTCTCGCGCTTTTCATTTGGTATCGTCTTGCGGAGCTTGTCGCCCTGCGTATCACGATCAGACCGCGAGAGGAGCACAAAAAGCTGAAAACCATTCTCTCAGTTTGGTGGGAGATAGCGATCGTGAACATCGTTATCTACATTCTTTTCAGAGCCTTCAATACCTTTGCGGCTACGAGAGTCGGCGAGATATTTACCGCCTACGCAGAAAAGTATGACACAAGCTCCGTTGAATGGCTGATCGGTTTTGCAGATGGTGCCATCAGAAATCCCCTATCGCATCCTACCTGCGCGGTTTTTGAGCTGATTCTGATATTCTTCGCTGCTGTGCTATCTTACAGATTCACAAAGCGCATTCTTGACAGATCTCACGAGGTCACGCTCATGGAGGCGAAGAACGCCGCCCTTGCAGTTTCAATATTATCCGCGCCCTGGACGTTTTTACTACCGACTCTATACCTTTAAGGAGGCAAGAAAATGTACATCTACTCAGTTTTCGACCCCGAATTCAAGCCCTACGGCAAGGTGCTCGAGGGCTACGACACTAAAGAGCTGTGCGCCGAGATGGATAAAATCGTCCTTCCCTCCGCCGGCACGAAGTACGAAGCAGGCATCGCGAGCCTGGAAAAGTGCAAAATCTTCGACGAGCTACAGACCCGCGCATACGGTGACATGCCCATTCAGCTCGGAATGTGCTGGGGCAGAAACACCAAGCTCAACTGCCTTGAGTATCACCGCGACAGCGAGATAAACATCGGCACCGAAGATTTCATTCTTCTCCTCGCGAAGATGGACGATATCGGCGACGGCTGGCAGCTCAACACCGACAAGGTAAAGGCGTTCCGGGTACCCGCGGGAGCTGTGGTTGAGGTCTACGCCACCACGCTGCATTACGCCCCCTGCAACGCGAAGAAGAGCGGATATTTCCGCGTTGCCGTCGCTCTGCCAGACGGAACTAACCTATACAAGCCCGAAATCGAGGTCAGAAACTCCGAGGATAAGCTCCTCTGGGCGAGAAATAAATGGCTTCTGGCTCATCCCGACAGTAAGGAGGCCGGTCGAGGCGCCTTTGTCGGTCTTTACGGAAATAATATAAACATTGAGGAGGATCTCAAATGAACAACATACCCGTAGTTAAGCTCGGAATCGTGGCTGTAAGCCGCGACTGCTTCCCGATCACTCTCTCCGAAGCACGCCGCGAGAACATAGTCAAGGCTGTCAAGGGAGAAATCTACAACTGCCCCGTGACCGTCGAGAACGAGCGCGATATGCTCCGCGCCGTTGAGGACGTAAAGAAGGCGGAGTGCAACGCCCTCGTGGTTTTTCTCGGCAACTTCGGCCCGGAGACTCCCGAAACCCTCATCGCAAAGTATTTCGACGGCCCCGTTATGTACGTTGCCGCCGCTGAGGGTGACGGAGACCTCATCAACGGACGCGGAGACGCATACTGCGGTATGCTCAACTGCTCCTACAATCTCGGTATGCGCCACCTGAAGGGCTACATTCCCGAGTACCCCGTCGGCACCGCCGAGGATATCGCGAAGATGATTGCGGAATTCGTGCCCATCGCAAGAGCTGTCATCGGCGTAAAGAATCTGAAGATCATCACCTTCGGCCCGCGCCCGCAGGACTTTTTCGCCTGCAACGCGCCCATCAAGGGTCTCTATGAGCTCGGCGTTGAGATCGAAGAAAACTCCGAGCTTGACCTTCTCGTTTCCTACCGCGAGCACAAGGACGATCCGCGCATCCCCGCCGTCTGCGACGATATGGCGAAGGAGCTCGGCATGAGCGGCAACCGCTACCCGGAAATGCTTCCGAGAATGGCACAGTTCGAGCTTACGCTCCTCGACTGGGCTGAGAATCACAAGGGTGCGCGCAAGTACGTTGCCTTTGCCGACAAGTGCTGGCCTGCATTCCCCAAGGAGTTCGGCTTTGAGCCGTGCTTCGTAAACTCCCGCCTCGCCTCCCGCGGCATTCCCGTAGCCTGCGAGGTCGATATTTACGGTGCGCTCAGCGAGTACATCGGCTCCTGCATATCCGGCGACGCTGTTACGATCCTCGACATCAACAACTCCGTTCCCGCCTCTATGTGGGAGTCTGAGATCAAGGGCAAGTACGATTACACCCTCACCGACACCTTCATGGGCTTCCACTGTGGAAACACCCCCTCCTGCAAGATGTGCTCCGACAGAGCGGTCAAGTATCAGCTCATTCAGCACAGACTTCTCGAGCCGGAGGGATCCGATCCCGACTTCACCCGCGGTACTCTCGAGGGCGACATCGCCCCCGGCGAGATCACCTTCTACCGCCTCCAGTGCGATTCCGAGGGCGTAGTCCGCTCCTACATTGCTGAGGGAGAGGTGCTCCCCGTCCGCACTACCAGCTTCGGCGGAATCGGCGTTTTCGCCATTCGCGAGATGGGAAGATTTTACCGCCACGTGCTCATCGAGAAGCGCTATCCGCACCACGGCGCCGTAGCATTCGGTCACTTCGGAAAGACGCTCTTCGAGGTCATGAAGCTCCTCGGCGTTAAGGATATCGCCTGGAATCAGCCGAAATTCCTCCCCTATCCCACCGAGAACCCCTGGGCATAAGCTGAATGTAAAAAACCTGCAAGCCAAAAAGCTTGCAGGTTTTTTATATGTTGTGTACCTTTTTGAAGCGGCGAATTACGAAGATCGCCGTAATTCCGCTCACTACCGCTACGGATATATTGCTGACCATCATAACTATGCCTACGCTCGCCTCTCCGAAGCTTGTGAAGTTCTGCAAGAACCAGAACACCGGAATTCTGAAAACGAATACGCGCGCCATATTAAGCACCATCGTGAGCTTTGTATAGCCGAGACCGTAGAGAAGCGCCATGACCGAGGCGTTTATGCCGAGCGGAACCGCGCCGAGCGCCTCATATCGGTAGACGGTCTTTATCATCTCGTGAAACTCCGCGCTTCCGGAGTCAAAGAGCGATGCAAGCGCGTCCATCTGCCATATCTCAAGCCCGGAGATCACCGCGCCGAGTATCATGTTGATAACAAGCACGCAGGTAAACGCCTTTATAACGCGCTTATGCTTTCCGGCGCCGTAGTTCTGGCTGATGATCGAGGCAGCGCCCTCCTGATAGCCGTTCTGCGGATTGGTTGTAAAGCCACCGAGGTTGTTTGAAACGCCCATCGCGCCGACCATCGTATCGCCGTAGAGCGTGCACATGGAGTTGACGATGGTTTTGCCAAACGCGAAAAGGCCCTTCTCCGCGATAACCGGCACCGAGCGGCTGATCATCGGCCCGGCGACCGGGCGCTCAAAGGTTATCGCCTTTGAGCTGAACGAGAATGCGTTATCGCCCGCGAGACTGTTTTTCAGTGCGAACACAAACAGCACAAGCTGACTTGCAAGCGAGGCGATGCCGATCATGACAAGCCCCTGATTGAAAACGTACACAAAAAGCGCGGTCAGCGAGAGCTTCAGTACTATTACGATAAGATTGAGGCGGAATATTCTGCCAGCGTTGCCTCTCGCGCGTTCGACCGCTATGTAGACGTTGTTCATAAAGGTTATGACCATTGTGAAGAGCTGGACGATAAAATACTGCGCGCCGACCTCAATAAGACTGTCGGGCGTGCCTGCAAGCTTCAGAAATTGCCCCGTGAATGGAAGGATAATCAGAAGCATACCGAGTCCGACGGCAAGGCAGATAAGATACAGCGTGCTGACGCGCTTGCGCACCATTTCAAGGTCGCCCTGCCCGTAAGCGAGGCTTATCTGTATTCCCGCGCCGACGGCAAGTCCCTGCCCCACCGCGCTGAGCAGGTGGTTAATCTGCGACAGATACGCAACGGCGGAAACGGCGACGTCACTGATATGTGACGCCATCATAGTGTCGAGTATCGTAAAAATCTGGCTCAGCTCCTGATAGAGCGCCAGCGGAGTGCCGATAACGAGAATTACCTTCCACATATTCCCGTTGAGGCTCAGATCAAGGAATTTCTGATCTCTTTTTGACAGTACGGCTTTCATATTCTCAGCCCTCTTTTCTTTATGCTCTGAGAATACACCAATTTTTCCTTAATTTCTACTGTTTTTCAGCCGTATTTTTACAGAAGTACAGATTTTTCAACACTCTCTCTGCGATATTCTCGCGGAGTGACGCCGTAAGCGAGCTTGAAAGCATCTTTAAAGTAATTGGAATCAGAAAAACCGCAGCGCAGGGCGATGTCGGTTATACTGTCATCAGTCTCAATAAGCTCCATCGCGGCATGGCGCAGGCGGATAAACGATATGTAGCCGTGAACTCCGAGCCCGCAAGCCTCCTTGAACTTGCGGCTGAGATAGTTCGGGCTGAATCCCACCGCTTTTGCGACATCCTCGGTGGTGATCTCCTCGGCATAGTGGCGGCTTATGAACTTAGCCGCGCTGACGATGCGCTTATCTGTGGTGTGGATGTTCTCCGGCACCTCGCTCATAAAGTCGCAATCTCTCGCGCACATAAGCAGCAGCTCCTGGAGCATAGCGCGCAGCATTTTGCCGCTCAGCGCGTCGCCTATGCGATTTTCACGGAACATTCTTGCCAGCAGCGCGGAAAACTCACCACTCGCCGATTCGGAAGTCTGAAATAGTCTCGGCTCTGAGAAAAAGTCCGCGCCGCCGGGCATTTCCGCAATCGTCGCCTCATCCATATCCTCCGCGCGGAAGAATATGCTGCACCTCCTGCTCTCGCCGAAGAGATAGCGCGTGTAATGGAGGACGTTCGGCGGGATAAGTATAAAATCGCCTGGGTGCAGGTCAAACATTTCGTCCTCAATGAGAAAGCGGCAGCCGCCGGTCTCAACGGTAAACAGCTCATAATACGGGTGGCAGTGGTGGCTTTTCATAACGAAGCCGTCTTTTCTGACAACCATCTCTGCGTAAACTCTGCCGATAGCACCCGCTGAATCGCGCATTTTTATCCCTCCATATAAAAAATGAACGGGCTGAGCCGTTCATTTTTTTATTTCGTTTTTGCTTCCGGTGTTCGTAGCTACGATGATCACACCCAGCACGAGCCATGAGTAGTATACGAGCACTCGCCAAAGGATCATCGCCCAGAACAGAAAGCCGCCCTCAAGCGAGGAAAATACTGCGTAAAACGAGCCCTCCGCAGCGCCGGAATTGCCCGGAGTCGGAATTATCGTGATTGCGGCGTAGATGTAGACTGTGAGCGAAAACGCCGTCCACCAGCTCGACTCGCCGCCGAAGCCGCGGAGCATACAGAACGGTATGCTCATGATCACGAGCTGATAAATAACCGAGTATAGCATCAGCTCTACCACGGTTTTAGGGTCCTTGATTATAGTTCTGATGCTGCCGACATACTCGTCGAGCGTATCGTAAACTTTCTTTTTCGCCGCCTCGGGATCCTTAAATAGCCTGAGCTTGCCGAGAAGGTGTGTGAGGAACACCATAAGCTTTTCAAACGGCTTCGGGAACACCGCAAAGAGCAGAATGAACACCGGCAGGATCATATACATCACAAGCCCGAAATACGCGCTCACGCGCACAACCGGAGCGTCGGCGATAACGTCGCGGTTTGCGAGGAATACAACTATCGCAACTATGACGAATGCGATCTGCTGAGATAGAAACGCGGCAATCGGAATCGCGCTCGCTGCGCCCGTGGAAAGGCCGCGCTTTTTTAGGAACAATATCTGAAACGGCTGACCGCCCGCGCCGAAGGGCGTTATATTATCGTAGTACTTGCCGAGAATACCGCACCTGAGCGCAATGTCCGGCAGTCTTCTTCCCTCGCTGAGCTCGATCATGCGCGAGTATTTGAGATAATCCGTCAGCACCGCGACTCCGAATAATAAGACTCCTGCGGCAATAAACCAAAGAGAGAGCTGAGAGAGCGCTACGCGCTCAGCGTTTTTGACGTCATCGCCGAATTCAAGCACAGCGATCACGGCGACAATTATGATATTGATTGCGAGAGTGACGAGCAGCGTAAGAAGGCGCTTTCTTCTCCCGTTTTTTTCTTCCTGCATTAACTTAACCATCCGAACAAGATTATTGATTTATTATAGCATATAAAATAGATAAGTTCAACCCCGCATATTTATTGCATTTCATTATATCAGGTAGTATAATAGAAAAGTTACAAAGAAAGAATATAAAGAGGTTCATCATGACACTTAACGAACTTCCAATCGGACACAGCGCCATTGTCAGAAGCGTCGGCGGCAGCGGCGCACTTAGGCAGCATTTTCTCGATATGGGCGTTATCCCGGGTGCGCACCTCACCGCGGTGAAGCTTGCGCCGATGGGCGACCCGATGGAGATTATGATCCACGGCTACGAGCTGACGCTCCGCCTTGACGACGCGCAGAAAATTGAAATTGAAAAAACCGACAAGACCCGTGAAAAGGACGGCAAATACTCCTACAAGGGAAAAACTCCGCACCCCGGTCTGGGTGAGGGCGGCAAGTTCCACCCCAAGGGCTCCGGCGATCCCCTGCCCGACGGCACAACGCTGACCTTCGGACTTGTCGGCAATCAGAACAGCGGCAAAACAACGCTTTTCAACCAGCTCACCGGCTCGCGCCAGCATGTCGGCAACTTCCCCGGCGTGACAGTTGACCGCAAGGACGGCGTTATCCGCAATCACCCGGAAACACTCATAACCGACCTGCCGGGCATCTACTCGATGTCGCCCTACAGCGGCGAGGAGCTTGTCAGCCGCGACTTTGTGCTGAACGAAAAGCCCAAGGCGATAATCAACATTGTCGACGCGACAAACATCGAGCGAAACCTTTATCTCACGATGCAGCTTCTTGAGATGAACGTTCCGATGGTGGTCGCGCTCAACATGATGGATGAGCTCGTTTCGAACGGCGGAAGTGTGGATATAAACGGCATGGAGGCGATGCTCGGAGTGCCGGTGGTCGCAATCTCCGCCGCTAAGAACTCCGGCGTCGACGAGCTTGTGGAGCACGCGGTGCATATCGCAAAGTATCAGGAGCGCCCCCTGCGTCAGGATTTCTGTGACGACAGCCGCAACGGCGGCGCGGTTCACCGCTGTCTGCATGCGATCAGCCACCTCATTGAGGATCACGCAAAGGCCGCCGGGCTGCCCATACGCTTTGCCGCGAGCAAGCTCATTGAGGGCGACAGTCTCATAACCGAGCAGCTGAGGCTCGATACAAACGAGCTTGAAACCGTCGAACACATCGTTATGCAGATGGAGAAGGAGTGCGGGCTTGACCGCAGCGCCGCCATCGCGGATATGCGCTTTGCATTTATCGAGCGCGTAGCCGCAAGAAACGTCAAAAAGCCCGAGGAGAGCCGCGAGAGGGTGCGAAGCGAGCGCATCGATCGCATCCTCACCGGAAAGTACACTGCGATCCCCGCGTTTATCCTCATTATGGGCCTCGTTTTCTGGCTCACGTTCAACGTTATAGGTCTGTTCTTCCAGGAGCTTTTAGAGAGCGGCATCGACGCTATCGCTGAATACACCGACGCGCTTCTGACCTCCGTCGGCGTAAGCGATGTTCTCCACAGTCTGATAATCGAAGGACTTTTTGCAGGTGTCGGAAGCGTTCTGAGCTTTCTGCCCATCATCGTAACGCTTTTCTTCTTCCTTTCGATACTCGAGGACAGCGGCTATATCGCGCGAGTGGCGTTCTTTATGGATAAGCTCCTGCGCCGGATCGGTCTCTCCGGCAGAAGCATTGTTCCGATGCTAATCGGCTTCGGCTGCACAGTTCCCGCAGTAATGAGCACACGCACGCTGCCAAGTGAGCGCGACAGAAAGATGACGATTCTCCTCACTCCGTTTATGAGCTGCTCTGCAAAAGTGCCGATCTACGGCTTCTTCGCTGCGGCGTTCTTCCCCGATCATGCCGCGCTTGTGATGGTCGGGCTGTATGTGCTCGGTATAATTCTCGGCATTCTCGCCGCCTTCATTTACAAGGACACGATGTTCAAGGGCGAACCTGTGCCTTTTGTCATGGAGCTTCCGAACTACCGCATGCCCGGCCTTAAAAACGTCGTGCGCCTCCTTTGGGAAAAGGCTAAGGACTTCCTCGAGCGAGCGTTCACGGTCATTCTGCTCGCCACCATCGTTATATGGTTCCTCCAGCACTTCGACCTCCGCTTCAACATGACCGACGATCCTCACGCGAGCATTCTCGCCACGGTTTCCGGTCTGCTCGTGCCGATAATGAGCCCCGTCGGGCTCGGCGACTGGCGCATCTGCACCTCGCTCATCACCGGCTTTATCGCCAAGGAGAGCGTTGTCGCAACTATGGAGATCCTCTTCCCGGAAGGGCTCAGAGTAGTTATGTCAACTCTGTCCGGTCTCTGCATACTCGTTTTCTCGCTTATCTACACTCCCTGCGTTGCCGCTATTGCCGCAGTTCGCCGCGAGCTCGGCAGCAAGTGGGCAGTCGGCATCGTGCTCATCCAGTGCGCAGTCGCTTGGGTAGTGACGCTTATCGTACATCTTATAGGCTCGGTGATTATATGAACATTTCCGATATTCTGATTATTCTCGCGCTCGTGTGTATAGTCATTTTTGCAATAAGCCGCGTTCGCAGGAAAAAGGGCTGCTCCTGCGGCTCATGTGATTCCTGCTCCAAGTGCGAAAGGTGCGGAAAATGAAGCTGCTCAATTACCTCAAAAAGGAGCCGATGCTGACAGTCTCCGTAATTGCGGCAATCGCGGCGATGATAATCACGCCGCCCTCACCCGCGCTTATAGGCGATATCGACTGGCGCACTCTCGGAACGCTCTTTATGATGCTGACAGTTCTCGAAGGCTTCAAGCGCGAAAATATTTTCCGCCCGCTCCTGAAGCTCGCAGGCGGTATAGGCTCCATGGCGGCGCTCAGCCTCTTTCTCGTTTTCAGCGTGTTCTTCTCCTCGATGTTTGTGACAAACGACGTCTCGCTCATCATATTCGTGCCGCTCACGATCATACTCTTCCGCGCGGGCGATAAGGAGAAGTACATACTCCCCGTTATCTCAATGGAGAACATCGCCGCTGTGCGCGGATCCCTCCTTACGCCGTTCGGAAGTCCGCAGAATCTGTTTATCTACGGGCAGAGCGGAGTTTCTGCCGCCAGATTTATCGCATATATGTTCCCGATATGGATAATCTCCGCCGTTTTGCTCGTCATTTTCGTGTTGTTTCTGTATAGAAAAGACATCCGCGAAAGGACGGACATCAAGGACGCGGATTTTGCCGGGGAGTGGAAGCCCGAGCGCAAGGCTAAGCGCATAAGCTACCTTGCGGTGTTCCTGCTCGTTCTTGCGACCATCGTCACAAGAACGCCGTATTGGTACGTTTCGCTCGCCATTGTCGCCGTCAGCGTATTCTTCATCGACCGCGATATTCTGCGCCGCACGGACTACGTTCTGCTATTTACGTTCCTCTGCTTTTTCATATTCTCATCCTCGATTGCCGCAAATCCTTCGATTTCGGAGTTTCTCCGTTCATCCGTCGGTGGGCGCGAATACCTATGGAGCATACTTTTGAGCCAGATTATTTCAAACGTTCCGGCGTCGATAGTCCTGTACCCCTTCGCCGTGAACCGCGGCGCCCTGCTCTACGGGCTCGACTCAGCCGGGCTCTGCACACTCATCGGCTCGCTCGCTTCAGTCATTAACTACCGGATCTATGTGCGCGAGTACCCGAAAAACGGGCTGAAATTCATCATCTATTTCACACTCATCTCCCTCGCATTCTTCGCTTTCGTCGTAGTTCCGGGGTATTTCATAAGTCTTTCACCGCTGTAAAAAACTGAGCCGCAGGTTTGATCACCTGCGGCTTTTATTAATTGAGTTATTTGTCGCTGAGAAGCTTTGAGAGCTCCTCCATAAATGTATTGATATCCTTGAACTGGCGATAGACGGAAGCAAAACGGACATAAGCGACCTCGTCCAGAGTCTTGAGGCGCTTCATGACCATCTCGCCGATCTGCGTGCTCGGCACCTCGCGCTCCAGAGAATTCTGGAGCTCTGTCTCGATCTCGGAGGCGACGTTCTCGATATCGGTAAGGCTGACCTGCCGCTTATCGCAGGCGTGAACCATGGAATTGATAAGCTTTACCTTGTCAAATGACTGGCGTGAGCCATCCTTCTTAATTATAACGATGGGCATATGCTCAACAAACTCATATGTTGTGAAGCGCTTGGAGCAGGAGAGACATTCGCGTCTGCGGCGTATCGTCTCGTCGTTGGGTCGGGAATCTATAACCTTGCTCTCGTCAAAGCCGCAGAACGGACATTTCATATTACTTGCCTCCAATTTAGTTATTTACATAATTATATCACAGCTTGAATAATTTGTACATACAAAAATTCAAAAAAGCCGCCGTGTCAGTTCTGAGAGCTCGTCTTTAGTCATAATTGCGTTCAGCACGTCCATCAGAGCGTTCGCGGTCATTCGCTCTGGAAGATGAAGAGAGCGGAGTATCGCCGCGCGGCGGTCTGCGCTGTCCCTTGCGCCGGTCAGTCCGAGCTCATAGAGGTCTATCTTCGTGATCTCGCACAACTTTTCGCGCTTTTCCTCATCGTCAAAGGTCGCGCCGGCGCGCCTCAGAGCCTCAATAATCACGCTCTTCTCCATGCCTTCAACTCCGAGCTTGCCCTCCTTGGACGGCGATGCCTTACGGCGCTCCTTGCCGAGGATATCGGGAACGTATGCCTCCTTGATAGCTATGCCGTTCAGGCGGCTTTTGAGTCTCGCACGGATGAGAAAGCCCGCTCCGTCTGGGTCGGTGAGAATGATCAGTCCGTTCTTTTCTCCAAGCCTGCGTATGAGCTCGAGCCGTTCTGTGTCAGAAAAAACGCCGAATCCCTTTGTCTCCACAACGGTGGCGTCCACAGCCTGCAAAATCGTGTTTTTATCGTATCTGCCCTCGCAGACTATCGTCTCCCTCACCCTCATGCGCCGAGCCTCGCAATAAGCTCCGCAAGTATTTCCTTCTCGCGGCGGTAGTTTGAGTTCAGCTTATACGCGGCGTCGAGGCTCGCCTTGAGGTCGCGCCGCCAGAGCTTCAATGAGAGCTTTCTCGCCGCTCCTACAAGCTTTTTTGCAGGATAGTCCTTGACTCCGAGCGCAGACTGTATCTCCTGCATCGTAGCGCCGGAATCGAGCATAGCCCTTGTTGAGGCAAGCTGGCGCAGGCGCTGGGAGATGGTGTAGATTATTCCGCTCGCGCTCTCGTTGTTCTCGAGCATTCCATTCATCTTTTCGGCGGCGAGGCGAATGTTGCCGTCGGCAATCGCGTCAAGCAGTCCCCATAAGTCTGCCTCAAGAGTCGGAGTTACGATTGCGTCGATATCCGCCTTTGTGATTGCCTCGCCCGTGCAGTATGCTCCAAGCTTTTCAATTTCGCCGGTCATGGTAGTCATAAGTCCGTCGGTTACGAAGATGAGGTGGTCTGCCGTCGGTCTGTCGATGGTCTTGCCAACGTCCTTCGCGTGCTTCATGACCCACTTTATGAGGTCGCCGGACTCCTGCTGGTTGAAGTCGACCTGCGTAAAGAGATTTTTTAGCTGCGCGCTCGATTTTGCTCTGCCGTCAAGCTTCATATCGTCGCCCGGGAATACAAAGGCGACGGTGGTGTACTCAGGAATATCTGACAGTATCCGTATGAGGTCTGCGCGAGTTTCCTCCGTAAGGCGCGACATATCGTAGTCCTGCACCTCGACGAACACCCTGTCTGAAAACACTGGCATCGCGTCGACTGCCTCCTGCAGGTCATCCATAGTGAGGCTCTTGCCCTCGAGGCGCTTGTAGTTAAACTCCTCCGTGCCCTTTGCGACTGTGGCGCGCATTCTGCCGAGCACGTTCTCAAGGAGATATCTCTCCTCGCCGTAAAGCGCGTAGAGCGGTGCAAGAGTACCCGACTTAAGGTCGGAAACGAGCCTTTTATACGCGTCGTTATTCTTTTCTTTTTTCTTGAAATCAGCCATAGCTTTCCTCTGAATAAACAGTAATATTGCCCTCATCGGCGGTGACATAATATGAAACTCCGCACTCTAAGAGCCGCTTCTCAGTCTCCGGCGAGGGGTGTCCATAGGAATTGAACGCGCCGCAGGAGATTATTCCTATCTCCGGCGCAGTTTCAACGAGAAATCTCTCCGAGGTCGAGTCCGCGGAGCCGTGATGCCCGACAACAAGGCATTCGATATCCGGAATCTCGTGCTTTGCGAGGAGCGCCAACTCTGTGAGCGCGCTCATATCTCCGGTGACGAGCGTATCAAACTCGCCGCAGGTGATGAGAAAACTCAGCCCCGTTTCATTGAGGTCGCCCGCTCCGGCGGGTGCAAAAACAGTAATGACAGCGTTGCCCAGCGTGAAGCTCATATCCTCTGTGCAGGTTATTATATCAGCCTTTTTCAGTGAATCGTAAACAAGTGTATCATTCTCGTTTTCCTCTGTGCATTCCGGAAGGATGGCGCTCTTTACGCGTATCTGAGCTGAGAGAGCCGGAATGCCGTTCATGTGGTCGGTGTGAAAATGCGTTACGCAGAGCACATCGACAGCATAGGCGCCGACAGAGCGTATATACCTCGCGGTCTTATCTCCTGCGGAGTCAGAATATGTGCCGCCGCAGTCAATGACCGCAGTTTTGCCGCCGGAAGCAATAACAAGCGCCGTCCCCTGCCCGACGTCGAGAGCCGTAACGGAATAGCCCGGGCGGAAAGTGTAATAGAGATTCGTGCCGACGATAACTGCGATCAGTCCCGCCGAAATTGCAACGGCGGGATAGAAAAACTGTGAAAGCGGAGTTTTCCGCGCAAGAAGCACAATGAGTGCGAGATACGAGAACGCAAGCCATAAAACAATCGAGGGATTGTCAATATATATGCTTGCAAGAGGAACCTCCGCGCAGAGGCGCGCTATCAGCGCGATATATCTCAGAAACACAGCCGCGATAAAGGCAATTACAGTCCCTGCGATTGGCACAACAGCCGCAGCTATCGCCGCGGCCGCGCTCAGCACGAAGGCCGGTGCGACCGCCCAGCCGATGAGCACGTTCGTAACCGGGCTCACAAGTGAAAAGTAACCGAAATGGATGGCAGAGAGCGGCACAGTAAAGCACAGTGCCGAGAGCGTTACCGAAGCTGTGCCGACTATACCGGCAACAAGACCGCGCAGGCGCGGCCTTTTGATTTCCTTGATGCGCAGCTTTGCAAGCACCGGAGCGCTGATTCGCTCGCTGAACAGTATTATGCCGAGAGTCGCGGCAAAGGAGAGCTGAAGTCCGACATCGCTTGCCGAAAAAGGATTGAGAATAAGCAGAAACATCAGGGCGAACGCAAGATTTGTGATCTTATCGTCCTCGCGATGAAAAAGAGGCGCAATCAGCAGAAAACTCTGCATTATTACCGCGCGAACCACGCTCGGTCGAAAGCCCGAGATTGCAGCGAAAGCTATCAGAATCGGCATCGTTATAAGCGACGCCCACCTTCGCTTTCCAAAAAGCGCGAAAATCAGTCCGCATAGCAGAGAGACATGCAGACCGGAGACGGTTGCAATATGGTAAATACCGCTTCTCTGCATATCGTATGTGAGGCTTTTATCGCCGCGCAGAAGCGTTTTATCTCCGGTGATGAGTCCAAGCGCGAGCCCCGAAATGTCCTCCGGGAAGGTGCTTTTTATGTTCTTTGCGATAATATGCGCGATCTCACGGTGAAGAAAGCGCAGCGGCGTTTTCGGCGCGACCTCTGTGATCTCAAAGGCTCTCACCTTTCGCAGCGTGAGATAATCGCCGCGGGCAAAATAGTAATCCGTCTCGTCATCCCCGAGCCTGTCTGCAAGAGAGGAAACCGCCATAAACCTTATCTTATCGCCTGGTTTAAGCTCACCTGCAGCGTCGTCATAGACGTATGCCTCGGCGCGCACATCACCGTTTTCAGATTGTACCTCGACCGAGATTCGCCACCCCGGGTCGCGGAACTCGGGATAGTCGAAGCAGACCGCCGAAAACTCGCGCCTCTCGTCTGACACCAGCATTTCCGCTCTTGATATGAAAAATTGCCCATATAAATAGGAGTACACAAATCCGAGCCCCATAAAGAGAAGCGCGGCAACAGCCGGCGCGCGGTAACGGCTCTTTATAAAAAGCATCACCACCGCCGCAAACGCAAGCACCGCCGCGGCTATCAGACCGAGCTTATCCCTTAAGAGATAGCGCGTGAGAAAGCACGCGGCAGAAAACGAAAAGCACGCAAGCGCCAGCTTTCTCACGTTGCACCCCCCATTATCGCAGTATTTTTATTTTACAATAATCCTTTAACTTTTTCAACTTCACATTTACAATATCTTGTGGTAAAATAGCGGCATGATGAATGAAAAGAATGAAAAACTGAATAAATACCTCTCCTCTCTGTCGTCCGAGGACAGGGAGAAGCTTGAGCACCTCATGCGCCACCTTGACGAGCATCTGAGCCTCGGCCGCAGAACGAACGCCGCCTTCCGCGAGGATTATGACCGCGCGATAATGTACTATCTTGTAAACGGCGTCAGCGTAGATGAGACAGTGAGAAGGCTTGACCCGGCAGTTTTCGGCGGCTTTTATAGCCGCGAGGGCTCCGCCTGGTACGCTCTCGACTCTTCGGCTAAAATCTATCCGCTCAGTATGTCGCTCTCAAAGATGGCGGTATTCCGGCTCTCGGCTTACCTTAAAGCCGACGTTGTGCCGGAACTATTGCAGATTGCGCTGAGCGACGTTATGCCGAGGTTTCCGTACTTTGCCGTGACAGTTAAGCGCGGCTTTTTCTGGCACTATCTCGACGCGCTTGTAACCCGCTACCCCATAAATGAGGAGGACGGAATCGTCTGTGAGCCGATATCTCTCGCCTCGAACACCCCTGCGCTGAGGGTCATATACTACCGAAATCGCATCTCAGTGGAGTTTTTCCACATACTTACCGACGGCAACGGCGGTCTTATCTTTCTCAAAACTCTCGTCGCGCGATATCTCACGCTTCTCGGTGAGGATATCCCCGCGACTGACGGAGTATTCGACCTCGGCGCCATCCCTGACCCGGAGGAGGGCGAGAACGCCTTTCTCAGATACCGCGATCGCACCGGCGGAGGCGGTCTTGTCGACGCGCCCGCGCGTCAGCTCGGCGGAAGATTAAGCCGCGTGCGCCCATGCCGCATTATTCATTTCGAGATGGATGCATCTCAGCTTAAAGCTCTGTCAAAGGCAAACGGAGCTACTGTGACCGAATTCGTCTCCGCGCTCATTTTCATAGCTTCGCGCGCCGCGATGGACGGCGGCGAAGGCAACATTCAGGTGCAGATCCCTGCGAATATGAGAAAGCACTTTCCTTCCAAAACCATGCGCAACTTCGCGCTCTATGCTACGCTCAGGATGCCGGTTGAGGGCGATTACTCACTCGGGAATGTGATCCGCAATATGCACGAGTGTCTCATAAACGGTCTTGAGCGCAAAAACCTTATGAAGCAGATGAACGCCGCCGCTTCGCTCGTTCACAATCTGCGCTTTGTGCCGCTCAGTATAAAAATCCCCGTCGCGCAGGTCATATACGGCTTTCTCGGCGAGCGAATATTTACGAACACGCTCTCAAATCTCGGGCTTGTGGACATGCCAGAGGCAATGAAGGCGCACATTGAGAAGTTCGACTTCGTTCTCGGCTCCGTTTCGACCAACCGCGCCGCCTGCGGGCTTATTACAGTCGGCGGGAAAGCCGTTCTGAGCATAGCCAAGAACACCGTCGATCCATCGTTTGAGGAACGGCTGTACCGCGAATTTACGTCCCGCGGAATAACGGTCAAGCTGACGGGAGGCGAGCTGTATGGAGATTGAGAACATATATCCCCACGCGAAAACCGGAGGGAGATTATTCCGAAAGCTCTATGACGACATCAAGTGGCTGCTGTTTTTCGGCGCTGTCGCGTCGCTTATCGTTAATCTCGCCGTCGGCGGCAAAAGATGGAGCTACGTCGTTATTGTCTCCTGCGTGATCGCGTGGAATATTCTCTACCGCCCGACGATTCAGGCAAGCATAATTTCCCGCGGTTGTGTACTCTCCAGTGAGGTCGCAGTTCTGCTCGCGGTCATTGACAACTATCTTGTGCCGGGCTGGGCGGGCTTCGTAATACCTATCCTGCTCGCCTCTACCCTTGCCGCGCTGACAGCTCTGTTTTTTGCAGACCGGCGCAGGCAGACGCGCAACGTGATGCCGCTTGTGATCTCGCTTTTCGCCTCATCGGTCGCCTGCGCGATAATACTCTTTATGGACGGCGGCTTTTCAATTCCCCTGCTCGTCCTCGCGGCGCTGAGCATAGCGCTTCTTATCGCCGCTGTCGCGACGCTGCGTGGCGCGCTTATCAGCGAGACAAAGAAATATTTTCATACGAAATAAAACGATCCCCCGACGAAATTTTTCGTCGGGGGATTTTGGGTGTGGGTGGGTTAGGGGTTAGTGAAGGACATATTAGGATTGGGACCCGGTGTGTTTGCGGGATCAGCACCAACGACAATAATAGAGTCTTTTTCGGTTACAGTCCAAGAAGTCGGATTCTCGGAATCATTAGCAATAACTGTGTATTTTGTTGTATCTACAAAGGAAGTTGGATCCGAAGAAAATGTGCCGCCTGTGATGTTTACCGTTGTTGTATTGGTATGAGCCCCATTATATTCATTTTTCTCAATACATTTAGTACCGGCGGAATAGAATCCGCCACATGAGATGTTAATTACAACATTCCAATAATCGACCTTATAATTTCCAACAAATAGTGCAGGAGCAGTTCCATTATTAATTATAGCACCACTTTGGTCTTCACTTGAGTCAATTATGTTAAGCGTAAATGTTGATTGTCTGTCTTGAGAGTCTTGACTCAAACTTATGACATTTAATATACCGCCTGCTGTGCTTGTAGTTAATGTATACTGCTTGGCATGATTTGACAGCTCATTCACATTTCCTGTAATTGTATGTCCATTGAGATCAATAGTTATATTTAACTTATCTGTAGAACTGCTCAATGCTGCTGCGCTTTGTAACAAACTACCCTCACCAGGGAATGAAGCATTATCGTTTAGTGCAATATCATCATAAAGTTTGATTACCACGTTCTTATTATCAGAGCTATTTCCATTTATCGCATAAAGATCATTCATAATTCTACTACCACTTGATGCAGTCTTAATGTATCCCAATGGGGTAACAGTAAAATAATTTGTTGTGGTATTATCGTATGTTAGAGTAATTCTTGGCTCTATACTTACCTCACAAGTAGCAGTCATATCTCCTGCTTTTGCTGTAATTGTTGCAGTTCCAGCCGCAATTCCAGTTACGACTCCGTTTTCTACCGTTGCGACAGATGTATCTGAAGATGACCATTCAACCTTATCTGTCGTGTTTGCAGGCGATACTGTTGCCGTAAGAGTCTCAGTCCTGCTTGCAACAACGCTAAGTGAACTTTTATCCAATGTAATTCCGGTAGCGGGTACAGTATATCTAACAGCAAACGGAGAGAAGCTCTTTACATAGAGTGTGAGAATTCCGGTTGCTGAATCATAGGTATAATACTCATTTGTACCGCTTGCCACATTAGAGAGCGCATCAGTTCTGTGATATACTGCTGTAATTTCCTTTCCGGCACCTATATTGATAGTAGCAACTATAAGTTCGCTTGAACCGGTAACAGCTGATGTCTCGGATGTACTCTCTGTTCCGACCGTGGTAACAGTAGTGGCGTAAAGGCTGACGTCAAAGCCCATAACCTCACTATCACCTGCTGTAATGGCGATAACTGCCTCATTGCTATCTTCTTCTTCAACCTCAAGAGTAAGCGAAGACAGCTTACTGGAGTCAATATTGCCTGCAGAATTTGAGAGAGTAGACGTACTCTTTACAGTGGCAGTTGCGACATCTGCGACGGTAAGCTTGGTATCCTCGCCGTTCTTTACGGGTGCAGTGGCGCTTGAAACGGCAAACTGCGTATTATTGCTCGTAGTTGCGCTCGCGTCATACTGGTTGTCAAAGCTGTCGCTCTCAGATGTGTACTGCGTGGCAAGGAGCTTGATGCCGAACTCAACAGCGAGCTCTTTGGCATGGGCATTGCTCCAAGATTCCGTAGGTTGTGTGAGACTCCAGCCGGTGTTCTTGAGGTTCCAGTTATTGTCGGCGCTCGACTGCGGCCAGTAAAGGACTACGGTGAAGGACTGAGAAGCGCCCTGCTCAAGTGCGGAGGTCTTGGCGACCCAACTGCTGTCCATAGCCTGCTTTATTGTCTGAGTTGCCGCCGCTCTGATGTCAGCTCTCGTCGGTGCTGTCGCGCCGTCGATGATGCCGATTTGGATAACCTCGGTAAGGTTATGCTCTCCGGCTGCAACGCCCGCCGTATTATCAGCCGCCCATGTAACAATATTGTAAAGAACATCATTGAGCATAAGCTGATATTTAAGCGCAAGCGTACCGACATTTCTGACCTCAAAGGTCTCGTAGGTCATTGCCTCAGGCTCCCAGAGCACGTCTGTTCCGATTGCGGTCTGGAATAGTTTTGTGGTGGAGCCGACCTTTTTTGCTTCGTCAGAAGCATTCGCTGCAGTCGCAGGATTGGTGTGATACAGCTCCACGTCCAAGTTACCTGCGACGATCTGGTTCACGCCGGAAGTGACTTCGTCGGTGAACCACGCAAAGGTCGTTCCGAGGAGCATCGAGATGCATATAAGCAGGCTCGTGACGCTCATCAGAAGCGCTCTGCGCGTGACTTTTTTGTTTGTCATATTTTTACCTCCTTCATTAATCTTCGACAAACCAAATAACGGGATTTCCCGATTATTTACTCAAAAAACAGACGGGGTCGATAAGTCTTAAGGTTTGTGTTTGTCGTCATTTTAATAGGAGAACGGCCCCGTCTGCTTTTAACTACATAATAGCGATTATGTAGTTATAAAATGAGGTATATCCATTTTTTCACAGAGAATATTTAAACTTTTTCTTGATTTTTAATATAATCAATGGTATAAATAATATTGTAGGGATTTTTGTGTTATTTTTTGTACCACATAATCGCTATTATGTAGTTTTTTCCCATATTTTTAAGCAAAAAAGTACCCCGTCTGCCAAATTTCGTTCTTGGCAAACGGGGTATCTTATTATGTAATCTCTTATTCCTTCTCGATCTTCGCGTCAACGACGTTCTTCTTGACGGACTCGATGCCGTTTACGCAGCTTGCTATGGACTTGTAGCCCTCGCTGGTGGCGATGATCTGGCCGTTCGTGGCCTTGAGGCGGAAGCGGATCTCACCGGCCTTGTCATTGTAGATCTCGAACTTGGGGTGCTTCTGTTTTTCAAAGCCCTCCTTGGTCTGATCCTCAACACCGGCAATGGGAGCGTTCTTCTGTACAGACTGAAGTCCCTTCATGCAGGCAGCCTCAGATGTATAAACCTCGCTTGTGGCGATGACCTCGCCATTGCTCGCCTTGAGATCGAATTTGATTCCGGTCTTGGTTTCTCTAACAACGAATTTTCCCATTTTGAGTTCCCTCCTGAGATAGATTTTATGGAGACATGTAAATTATATACTATTCCAGTCGGTTTTACAAGGATTTTTTCGTCATTATCCTACAATTTCCAATTTCTTTTCTACCCGGTTCAGAACTTCGCACCCATCACGGGTCACAAGCACAAGATCCTCGATTCTAACGCCGAGATTTCCCAGAAGATATACTCCCGGCTCGCAGGAGAAAATCATTCCCTCCTCGACCTCTTTCGTAAACGCCGCGGAGGCGTCGCCGTACTCATGCACCTCTGTGCCGATAAAATGTCCAAGTCTGTGAGTGAAATACTCGCCATAGCCCGCGTCTGTGATAACGTCGCGCGCCGCCTTGTCGATATCGCAAAGGCGCATTCCCGGTTTAATCACGCTCTCGGCGGTCTCGTTTGCACGCACAACAAGCTCGTGTACCCTTCTCAGCTCCTCGCTTGCCTCTTTGCACGCAAAGGTGCGCGTCATATCGCTGCAATAGCCCTGCTTTTTGCCGCCGATGTCAACAACGATGCAGTCGCCGCGCCTGAGAACAGTATTATCCGGCATATGGTGCGGGTCAGCGGCGTTAGCTCCGAATGATACGATCGGGTCGAAGGATACACTTTCGCATCCGAGGTCATAATACTGCGCGGTGAGATATTCAGCGACCTGCTTTTCCGTCATTCCCTCGCAGATAAATGCCTTCGTGCGAAGCATAACCTCGTCGTTTATGCGGCTGTTCATGCGCATAAGCTCGCGCTCAGTCTCGTCCTTTACTCCTCTGACCCAGTCTACGCACTCGCTCGCAAGCGTCATACGGCTGTGGGGCAGTCTGTCGCGCAGCGGAAGCAGGAATCTTGCCGGCATCTGCTTATCTACGCCGAGCGTTCTCTCCCCATCGCAGAGCTGCGATATCTTACCTGCGAGGTCATCGGTATCGGAATACCAGACAATTTCATAATCCTTAACCGAGGTTGAAAAAAGTCTGTTGATTATAAGCTTAGGCGCCTTTTCAGAAAGAAGAAGTCCCAAAAATCGTTCGCCCGGCTCGATATCAACGCCTGTGAGGTAGCGGATAGAATGCGGATCCGTGACAAGCATCTGCGAAAGTCCTGCTTTTTTGAGCGCCTTCATTACGCGCTCTAAACGGTTATTCATATTTATGACCATTCCTTTCACAAATGTTAAAGGCACAAAATGACCATAAAAGGAATGGTCATAAAGCGCCATGTTTTTCGGTTGCCGCTTGCGGCGAAAAAACGGCTTGGATTTCAATAAGGTTGAAACTTGTTTCAACCTTAACCTCCATATAGAACTTCAGGGCGTGTCGCCACGCCCTGAAATATTCGATTTTACTCAGCTGTTAGCTGCCTGCTTCTCCATATAGACATCGCCGATATATTTGGCTGCCCAGCCCTCGGTGGCGGTAAGGCTCTCCATGAGGGAGTTGGACCACGCCTCCATATCTTCGCTCCTTACTGTGCTCTCGATGAGGCTGTGGGCATATGTATCGCCGTCTCCGGTGTAGATGAACACATAGGTGGTGCCGCTGATCTCGAAGATCTCAGCGTCGCCCTCCTCACGGGAGGAATCAAAGATCCATGCGTTCACGTCGTCGGAGATATCGTTCTTGCCGACGTTCTCAAGCTCTCTGGAGAGCGAGGTGTACTCGCTGAAAGCCTCTGCAAGAGCGGCGGGAGTGTCATAGGTGTCGCCCTTCCATGCGTCAAGGACCTCCTCAGCGCGGACTTGGGCGCCCTCATGCGCAGCCTTCTTTGCTGCCTCATAAGCCTCGGTATCCTTTACGTTGCCGTTCTCGTCCTTCTCGAAGTCGTCCTCATTGACCTCGAGGTCGGCGATTGCGAGGAAGTAAACGTTCTTTGCGGTGTAGTTATTATCGTCGCGGCTCTCAAATCGGACTGCGTAATAGCCGTGGGTGCTGTCGTCAGCGCTCTCGCCGTAAGCGAATACAGCGGTGTCGCCGCTCTTACGGTCAGCGGAGGTGAGCCACTCCTTGTAGGTCTCGCTGAGATAGGTACCCTGAGTCGTGGTAGCGTTCTCGGCAGTGAGACTCTTTGCTGCCTCTTCTGCCTCTGCCTTCGCAGCGGCCATTGCGGCATCGACCTCAGCCTGAGTTGCGGTCTCGCCGGCAGCCTCTACGGCAGCGGCAACAGTCTCGATGGTGTATGTGAAGAAATCATTGTCGTCAGCTGTCTCGGCATACTTTGCGTCGAGGTCGGCTGCGCTGTATGTGAGAGAGTCGGACTTATTGTTGTATACCTCTCCCGCCAGAGCCTGAAGCTCGAGGAAACGCTTTACGATATCACGGGTAGCGCCGTTGCCGTAAAGGTACTGGAGATAGTCGGCGTTGTAGTTGGTCTTGTAAAGCTCAATATAGGAATCGAGAGAAGCGAGCTCATTCTCAACGCTCTGCTTGCCCTCCTCAGAGAGGGTGTAGCCGGTCTTCTTTGCCTCAGCCTCGAGAGCGGTGTAGTTCTTGAGGGATTCGATAGCGCGGCCCTTGAAGAAATCAAACCATGTCTCGCCGGTGGTCTCGGAGTAGACCTGAGTCTTGAGGCTCTCGGTAGTGCTCGGCATGAACTGAGCGGCGTTATCCTCGCCGACGTAGTTCACGATCTGCTGATAGTAGGAGTTGTACTCGGTGACGTATGCGATGTTGACCTCTGCCGCGGAGTAGCTCTTGCTGCCGATTGTGACTGCCGGGATTCCGTTGTAGATAACATTGGAGTTGACAAAAATGATGAGCGCGAGGGCGAGAACGATGAAAGCGGCTGTAATTATACCGACGGTGCGGTATTTCGCCATTTCCTTCTTCTCTGCCGCCTTTTCAGCTTCAAGGCGCTCCTTCTTGGTCTGAGTGTCTGCCATAAATAATCATTCCTTTTTAATTCTTTGGTTTAACGCTGACAAAATGGTATTATAAAACAAAATTCCGGCTAATGCAAGCCGGAAAAATTACTTTTTTGTAAATATTAAAATTCCTGCGCTTTGTAGCCCCATTTATAACCTGCACAGTATATGCAGGTGGGTTGCCTCCTCGCCGAAGACATGCTTCCAACTTCCGCGCGCAAACGGCACGCAGGAGGCCTGCAATTAACGGAGAGAGACCGGCGTCCCTTATTAGAAGTGTGGGTTTAAATGGGGCTACAAAGCGCAGGAATATGATGATATTATTCTTCGTCGTCCTCGAATAGTCTATCCATAAAGATCTCGTATATTCTGTCTTCCTCGTCCTCGGAAAGGTTTTCCAGCTCCTCGGAGCCCGGAAGCCGCTTCAGGAGCACGATGCCGTAATCCGGATCGTCCTCATCCATATAAGCCGGAAGGAACGCGAGATAATAAACGTCGTTTTCCTCAAATGTATCGACATGCTCGAGAGAGTACTCAACGCCGTCCTCATCGGTTATGGTATAGATATCGCCGCCAAATTCATCAGCCATTTGATCGCCTTCTTTCTTACGAGGATATTCTAACCGATTTCACTTCTAAAATCAAGACATTTTTGTGTAGAATGATTGGTTTTTTTGTGAAAATTAATTTTATGTAAAATCGACAAATTTTAAGGACAAGCGCAGAAATTTATGGTATAATACCTTTGATTACGCATATTACCTTTTACAGTGAGGTGCATATAAATTGCAGGCTAAAACCAAACGAATACTTAAAAAGTCCGCAAAGGCGGGCTTTAACGGCGTAGGTAGCATAATACTGTTTCTCCTGCGCGCCATAGGTACGCTCATTCTTATCTTCGTTCTCACCGGCGCTATTTTCGCGCTCATCTTCGTTTCCTACGCGAGAACGAATCTCATGAACAATCCCGACAACGAGATAACCCTTGAGGATATGAAGCTCGATCTGTCGAGCACCATATACTATAAAGACTCGTCCACCGGCCAATACAAGGAGCTTGTTACCCTCGAATCGAGCGACAACCGAGTCTGGGTCGAGTACGAGGATATACCCAAGGATCTTGAGCACGCCGTGGTCTCCATCGAGGACAGGCGCTTTTACAAGCACCACGGAGTTGACTGGTACCGCACCGCCGGAGCGTTCGTAAATATGTTCGTCGGCATGAAGAACACCTTCGGCGGCTCGACGATCACCCAGCAGCTTATTAAAAACCGCACCGGAGACAATGAGGCGACCGTCACCCGCAAGCTGAATGAGATATTCCGCGCGATAGAGTTCGAGCGCAACTACACGAAAGAGGATATCATGGAATGGTATCTCAATATCGTTTATTTCGGACACAGGCGCTACGGAATCGGCGCCGCCGCCGACTTCTATTTCGGCAAGGAAGTCAAGGATCTCACGCTTGCGGAGATGGCTTCCATCGTCGGCATTACGAACAATCCCTCTCTCTACTCCCCCTACGTCAACAGAGAGCGCAATAAGACCCGTCAGGAGATAATCCTTCACGAGATGTGGACTCAGGGCTACATCACCGAGCAGCAGTATCGCGAAGCCGCCGCCGAGGAGCTGCAATTTCAGCCGTGGAAGGAGTCGAACTCCACCGGCGTTACGGTTTACAGCTACTACGTCGACACTGTCATCAGCGACGTGCTTGAATATTTCAAGACCTCGATGGGCGTGACGAGCGACACAGCAGAGAGCCTTCTCTATCACGGCGGCTATCAGATCTACGCTTGCATCGACCCCGAGATTCAGGCTAAGGTCGACGCGGTTTACACCGATCTTACCCAGATCCCCGAGACTACGCGCACTGAAAAGCAGCTCCAGTCCGCTATCGTAATAATGGATCCGTACTCCGGCGATATCGTAGCGCTCAGTGGCGGAGTCGGAGAAAAGACAGTCGCAAGAGGACTCAACAGAGCTTCCGGCTCCCTTGCAAGGCGCCCGACCGGCTCATCAATCAAGCCCCTCTCCGTTTACGGCCCGGCGCTCGACCTTAATCTCATTACTCCCGAGACCACTCTTGAGGATGAGGCTGATATTAAGCTCAAGGGCACTACCTGGTTCCCGCACAACGATGATAATCAGAACAGCGGCGTAATCAGCATCCGCGAGGGCGTTATCCATTCGAAGAACACTATCGCGGCGCAGGTGCTCGATATGCTCACGCCCGCGTACAGCTACAATTTCCTTACAGAAAAGCTGCGCTTCACCTCTCTTGAGGAGGCCGACAACGCATACTCGCCTCTTGCGATGGGCCAGGAGACGATCGGAATAACGCCGCGCGAGATGGCCTCCGGCTTCACGATGTTCGTGAATAACGGCGTCTACACGCAGGGCCGCACATTCAGCGCCATATACGATTCAAACGGCAAGCTTGTCTGTAACAACATTCCCTACTCCACCGCCGCAATAAGCGAGGCGGCGGCTTACTGGGTAAACGATATGATGAAGGACGCCGTCATGAGCGGCAGAGGTACCGGTACCGGCGCGAGCCTCGGCGGCCTTATGCCTGTCGCCGGCAAAACCGGAACGAGCTCCAACTACAAGGATCGCTGGTTTGTCGGCTCTACCCCCTACTATACCGCCGCCGTATGGTGCGGCTATGACAGACCGGAGCACATCTACAACTCCGGCGGAAACCCCTCCTCCATTCTCTTCCGCAAGGTCATGACCTCGATTCACGAAAATCTCGAGTACAAAAACTTCTCCAAGCCTTCGAATACCCGTCTGAGCCCCGTTATCGGAGTCGGTCAGCCGGTGCCGTTCTATATCCGCGGCACAGTGATGCACCTTGACGGAACGGTCGAGGAACTGTACCACGAGGAGACCTATAATCTGAATGATTCAAGCTCCGGTCACACCCACAAGTACGCCTCCGGCAGGACAGTGACCGTCGGTGCCAAGGAGGTCGAGGGCTATATCCTCGTCAGCGAGCCGAAGCAGGATCTTCTTCTTGACAAGAACCTCGTTGAAAACTGTGCGGAGTTCATCTACACGCCCATTGAGCCTGAGGTGCCGGAGGAGGTCGTAATTGACCCCGAGGATCCGGAGAATAATCCCTACGATCCGCTCGACCCGGACGCGCCCTTTGATCCGGACGCACCGATCATCGATCCCGACGCGCCCACGGAAGATCCGTGGACTCCCGTAGACCCCGGAACCGCCTCTGAGGGGCAGGACGCACCTGTCGAGAATCCGGGCGATACGCCCTCCGACACGCCCACCGAAGCCGGTGGAGATATAGAATAAAGAGAGAATAAAATGCTTTTGCTTGAACTGTTTCTTACCTTTGCCAAGGTCGGAGTTATGACCTTCGGCGGCGGGTACGCGATGCTCCCGATCCTCCAGCGTGAGGTCGTGGAGAACAAAAAATGGGCGACCGACGAGGAGCTTGCCGATTACTTTGCCATCGGTCAATGCACCCCCGGCGTAATCGCCGTCAACACCGCGACATTTATCGGTCGCAAAACTGCCGGTGTGCCAGGCGGTATCATCGCAACGCTCGGCGTTGTGTTCCCGTCAATCGTCATCATCACCGCGCTCGCCGGCGTTATTCAGATGTTTGCCGAAAATCCCATTATCAGGAACGCCTTTGCCGGCATCCGCGTCTGCGTATGCGTTCTCATTCTGAACTCCGTAATAAAGCTCGGCAAGAGCTCGATCAAGGATATGTGGACGGCGGGTATCTTCGCGATCATACTGCTTTTGGCGTTCTTTACTAACCTCAGCCCTATAATCTTCGTGCTCCTTGCCGGAGTCTGCGGCGTTGTGCTAAAAAGTCTGGAGGCGAAAAAGAAATGATGCTTCTCCTTCAGCTTTTCTGGGAATTCTTCAAGACCGGTCTTTTCGCCATCGGCGGAGGGCTTGCGACGCTCCCCTTCCTCTATGATCTCGCCGACCGCACAGGGTGGTTCACTGCTCAGCAGCTCACAGATATGATTGCCGTCTCGGAGTCCACTCCCGGCCCGATCGGCGTCAACACAGCCTCCTACGTCGGATTTCTGACTGCGGGCATTCCCGGCTCCGTCATTGCAACTCTCGGGCTCGTCACGCCGAGCATCATCATCATACTGATCATCGCCAGATTTCTCACCGCTTTCGGTGAGAACAAGTACGTCAAGGGCGCGTTTTACGGGCTTCGCCCTGCCTCCACCGCTCTTATTGCCGCGGCGGGACTCAGCGTTGCGCAGGTGGTGTTCATCGGCGACACTTCGTCCGTTTTCACTTTTCTCGACTGGCGCGCACTTATACTCGCGGCTGTACTTCTTGTCTGCACACGCTGGGTACCGAAGGTAAAGGATCTGCACCCCATAGTATTTATTGCCTTCTCCGCCCTCGTCGGTATCATTTTCGGGTTTGCGGCATGAAAAACACAACGCTTTGTTACATCGAGCGCGGCGATGAATGGTTGCTCATGCACCGCGTGAAGAAGGAAAACGACCTCAACCGTGACAAGTGGATCGGTCTTGGCGGAAAACTTGAGGAGAATGAAAGCCCTGAGGAGTGCCTTTTGCGCGAAGTGCGCGAGGAATCCGGCCTTACGCTTACGCGCTGGCGCTACCGCGGAATCGTCACCTTCGTCTCGGATATATGGGAGGGTGAATATATGCACCTTTTCACCGCAGACGGCTTTGAGGGCAAGATTGGCGAGTGCGACGAGGGCACCCTGGAATGGATCTCAAAGGAAAAGTTCAAATCGCTTCCCCAATGGGAGGGCGACAAGCTCTTTCTCGATCTTTTAGACACCGACAGCCCCTTCTTCTCAATGAAACTCTGCTATGAGGGCGATAAGCTGACCTTCGCAAGCCTCAACGGCAAGAGAATAAAATAAGAGAGCTGCTTTGTGCGGGTGTTCATAAGACAGCACCCTATCTTATCCGATTCAAACTGCAAAAAGAATTGCTGCATTTGCTTGAAAACTTGCAAAAGTGCTGTATTCTGAGGACGGTGAAAGGCGAGGTGAGCGCATGGCAGCAAAAAGCAACAAAAACGAATCATGAAAAAGCTCTTTCGGGATTCTCCCGAAAGAGCTTCAGACTGTAGACAAAATAGAAAAAGCGTTGGATAAAGGTGGCGGGGTTCTGTGAAGGGGCCGGCCAAGAGGCCCCTTCACGTCGCATAACCCGCCCGCAGGCGTCATATTTTGCGCTCAGAGAGCGCAAAATATGTTCGATGCGGAGACTTTGTCGACGCATTGAAGCTCTTTCGGGATTCTCCCGAAAGAGCTTTTTTGTCAGATCGCGACGTCCAGTTCCCGCAGTTTCGCGCGCAGCTCCTCCACGTCGCCGTGGAAGACGATGGCCTGCAGGCCGCTGAAGAACGCGCCCTCGGCGTTCGACGTGGCGTCGTCGATAAAGACGCACTCACTGGGGATGAGGGAAAAGGTCTCGCACAGGCGGCGGTAGCTCTCCGGCTGGGGCTTGACCTGCCCCATGTCAAATACGATGTTTCGAACCATACGACGCTCTCCGGCGCCTCTCATAATTCCAGGCTGCCCAGTGCGATGCACTTGCCGCCCTTGCGGTCGAAGAGCATGACCTTGTCGCCCGAGATGTTGAAGCGGATCTTCTCGCCGATCTTGAAGAGCGTGCTGCCGAAGACCACGCCGGTCAGCAGGAAATCGCCCACGCGCACCTTGATCGTGGATTCCATTCCGGTGGGCATGGCGCCGTAGATCTCGCCCTCGATGGCGCCGTTGGGCGCGATCTCGATGAACTCGGGCCGGACGCCCAGCACGAAGTCCTCATTGGTCAGCACCGGCGCCTCCTGCAGAGCCTCGTCCTCCTCGTCCACCTTGGCGATGTGGTACTTGAAGGTCTCGTCCTTGTTGCCCTTTTCCACATAGCCCTTCTGTTTGGCCGCCTCACGCAGCGCGGCGGCGTCGGCCTCGACGGCGGCGTCGCGGTCGGCAAACCATTTGCCCAGCTCCAGTGGCTCGGCGCTCCGGAACTTCGCCTGCAGACCGCCCAGCGCGGTCAGCGAGATGGCGCCGTCGGCGCCCTGGCTGCCCTTGGCCTCGATGAAGTTGATGGAGGGATTGCCCACAAAGTCTGCCACAAACAGGTTGTTCGGCCGGCCGTAGACCTTCAGCGGGGCATCATACTGCTGCAGCACGCCGTTGTTGATCAGGCAGATCTGGGTGGCCAGGGTCATGGCCTCCATCTGGTCGTGTGTGACGTAGACGAAGGTGGAACCGGTCTCCACGTGCAGACGCTGCAGCTCATAGCGCATCTCCAGACGCAGCTTGGCGTCCAGGTTGCTCAAGGGCTCGTCCATGAAGAGCACAGAGGGCTCCGGCGCCAGAGTGCGGGCGATGGCCACGCGCTGCTGCTGACCGCCGGAGAGCTCCGCCGGGTAGCGGTCCATGAACATGCTGATCTTGACGATGCGGCTGACGCGGCGCACGGAGAGGTCGATCTCCTCCTTGGTCAGCTTGCGCACCTCTTCGACGACCTTGCCGTCCTTGACGTACTCGTAGTTTTCATTCAGACCGTTGACCGCGACGGCGTCCGCCGCCTTTTTGGCCAGCGCCGCGGCCTCGGCCGAAACGTCCCTGCCCTCCTCAATGTGGTAGGCAAAGAGCTTTTTGGCCGTGAACTGGGAGATCGTGTACTCGTCGATCAGCTTGATGATGGCCTTTTTCTCGTCCAGCTTGCCCTTCTTGTCGCGGCACTCTTCGACGACGCGCTTGACGTCGGCGGGGTTCTGCAGGATCTCCGCCAGGCGGGCGTTGTTTTTGGCCTCGAAGTTGACCTTGGGCATGGATTCCTTGATGTTGGACAGACCAAAAGCGATATTTTCATACACGGTCATGTTCGGCCACAGGGCGTAGTTCTGGAACAGGAAGCCCACCTTGCGCTTATTGGCGGGGATATTGATGCCCAGCGCGCTGTCGTAAACGACGCGGTCGCCGATGGTGATGCGGCCGCTGGTCGGCGTCTCTAATCCGGCGATCATACGCAGCGTCGTGGTCTTGCCGCAGCCGGAGGGGCCGAGCAGCGTGACAAAGGCATTGTCGTCGATGAGCAGGTTCAGATCATCGACCGCGTAAAAGTTTTTCCACCGTTTGGTGATATGCTCCAATTTGATTTCCGGCATTTTCGTTATCCTCCTATTCCCTTATCGAGGCTCGCACCCGTAACTTTGTTGACAATCGTGTTGAAGACGAGGATCGTGATGATCAGCAGCAGGTTGATGCCGCTGGAGAAGGCGTACAGACCCATTTCGTCAAAGTAGTCCAGCATCGTCGAGAGGATGCGGCTCTGTCCGCACAGCAGCATGAACAGGCTCAACTCACGCAGACAGGTCATGAAGGGCAGCAGATAGCCGCTGATGATCGACGATTTCTGGATCGGGATGATGATGCGGGTCATGCGCTTGATCCAGGGGATGTCCTGGATGATCGCCGCCTCCTCGATCTCGCCGGAAAGCTGCAGCATGGAGTTCAGCGACGAGCGGCTGGCAAAGGGGATGTACTTGATCGTACCGGCGACGATCAGGCCCGTGTAGGTGTTGTACAGTCTGACCGACTCACTGGAGAAGAGCACGAACAGCGCCGCGCCCACGGCGATGGACGGCATCAGATATGGCAGGAAGGCCACGGAGTTGACATAGTTAGCCCATTTGCTGCGGCGCTGCTTGGCCACAGCGTAGCCGACCAGAGTGCCGATGGTGCCGGCGAAGAGGGCGCAGCAGACGCTGACCCACAGCGTGCCGCCGAAGGCCTTCCAGATCTCGGCGTTGTAGAGGATGCCCTTCTGGCCGTACATGCCCTGCTCGGTGACGTTTTCGCTCGTCAGCCACCACTTGGTCGTCAGATTGTTGACGTTGCCGGTGTAGAGGAAGGAATAGTCGCCCGGGTTGGGCAGGAAGGTCTCAAAGGCAAAGGAGATGATCGGGAAAATGCTGGTGAAGAAGGTCAGGATGACCAGGATAATCGCCAGGACATACTTGGCCGCGCCAAGGTTGATCTTGGAGATCTGGCCGGATTTGCCCGTGACCGTGGTGTAGCTCTTGCGGCTGGTCAGCGACAGCTGGTTGAGCAGCATGATCGCGATGCCGAAGACCATCATGATGATGGCCAGGATGCTCGCCTCGCCGGTGTACTTCGAGTTCATCGAGACGTACTTCGTCGAAAGCGTGGTCAGCTGCATGTAGTGCGGCACGGGGTAGGAGCCCATGGCGCTGCCGAAGACCAGCAGGATCGTCGAGAGGATGGCGGGCTTGACCATCGGCAGGGTGATGCGGAACATGATGCGGTGCTTGGGCGTGTCGAGGATCGTCGCCGCCTCTTCCAGGTTCGCGTCCATGTTCCGGAAGATGCCGCCGATCAGGATATAGGCGAAGGGCGCATAGTGCAGACCCAGGACCATCAGACTGGGGAACAGGCCCTGGCAGAACCACTTTGGCATATAGATATGGAACAGCGACGCCAACAATCCGTCGGACGTGCCGGTAATTTTCGTGGAGTAAAACAGGTTTTGCCACACGACAGCCAGCGTCCACTGCGGCATGATGTAGGGGAAGATGAAAATGGAGCTTAAGTACTTTCTCCAGGCCAGGTTGGTGCGGGTGATGAGAAAGGCAAAGATGCCGCCGTAGAGGATGGACACCACGCAGGTGCCCACCGAGAGCAGCACGGTGTTCCACAGCGGTTTCCACAGGTTGGCCATGGCCAGCTTGCTGGTGAAGAGGTCGGTATAGTTGACAACCGTCCAGCCGGTGGTCTGCTTGGTCAGATGGGCGTCGATCGTGCCGGCGTGGATCCTGAAGGTATCCTCCACGATGGCGACGATGGGTGCGACGGTGGTGACCGTCAGCACGATGCCGAGCAGCAGCAGGATCACGTTATAGGGCTTGGAAAAGAAGGTCTTGACCTTATTCCATGCAATCGTGGCCGGACTTGCCACAAGGGTCGCGGAACTGTTCATAGGATGTCTCCTTCCTGTAAAACAAAGCGCCTCCGAATGTGCGGAACGCACCCGGAGGCGCTTGCCTGCTTTATGCAGGTACAGCAGTCAGCTTATAAGGGATCAGCCGGCACTGTACTTGTCGAGCATCTCGATCCAGCTGCCGACAGTGAACGCGGCGTCAGCGCAGTAGGCGGGATCCTCGAGGACCAGCTTGCCGGTGGTGGTCCACCAGTCATAGCCGCGGTCGTTCTTGTTCGGGAACTTCAGTTCGCCGTCCACAACGCCGCCCTGAGAGTGTCCGTACTTCTCCTCGGTGCCGGCCGCGACGGTCGGGTTGGAGGAGTAGCCGCCCATATCCTTGCCCCAGGCGGAGAAGCCGTCGACGGTGCAGGTGATGTAGCTGATGAACGCGCAGGCGGTCCAGGGCAGCGGGCTGTTGTCAGGAACGAACATGTAGTGGCAGTAGCCGTAGCCGCCGATGCCCTCATAGCCGTCCTCGTAAGCCGCGACCTTGACGTTGTTCACGGAAGAGGAGTCGGTCTCCTCGATGGAGCGGAGCTTGGAGTAAACCAGCAGACCGAACTGGTCGGTGGCGGATTTATCGGTCAGGTTCTTGCAGATGGGGCCGTCGTCGGTGACAGCGTTGTAGCTGCCGACCCACAGCTTGATCCACGCGAGCGCGTAGGCGCCGTTTTCGTCAAGGCCCAGGTCCTCAGCGTCGCCCTTGAGCTCGTTGATGGTGGGCTGGAAGTAGGCCTGCTCCTCGGCGGGCAGCTTGTCAAAGGCTTCCTTCAGCCAGCCGGCGTACTGGGGCGCGGTCAGCATGTAGAGGAAGTTCTTGCCGACGATCTCGGAGTCGATGTCCATGAACTGGCCATGCTCGCCCTCGGCGACGTAATCCCAAACGTTGTCAAACACCTTGTCGCCGGTGCAGTTGAACATGAAGACCTTGTTCAGGGTCTGCAGGGGCAGATAGCCTTCATAGGTGGCGGCGTCAACGCCGTTGGCCTCGGCCCACTCCTTCGGGATGAAGGTGTCGAGGATGCCGGTCTGAACCATCTTGCTTTCGATCTGGTTGCCGTCCTGGATCAGGGTCACGGCGAAGGTGCCGGTGGCCTTGGTGGAGTTGGCGGTCAGCTGATCGAAGATCTTGTTGTTCTTCGGCTGCTGCCAGTCAAACTCGAGCTTGTAGCTGGGGTCGATTGTCTGCAGATACTCGATGAACAGAGGCAGCGAGCTCTTGCCGCGGCTGGAGTTGCCCACGCCGTAGAGCATCTTGCCGTTGGACTCTTCGATCGCCTTCTTGGCGAGCTCTTCCATGGTCATGCCTTCGGCTTCCTTGATGATCTTCTGCACCTCGGTGAGGTTCTCCTCGACCGGGGCGGGCTCGGCGGCGGGCTTGTCGGCCGGCGAATCAGCGGGCGTAGCGGAGGGAGCGTCGGCGGCCGGCGCATCAGTGGCCGGAGCAGGAGCAGCCTGCTGGCCGCAGGCGGCGAGCGCAAAGATCATGGTGAAAGCCAGAAGAAGTGCCAATGCTTTTTTCATTTTTCTTTTCCTCCAATACAATTATTTAAGCTTCCGTAAACCCTACGGATCTTAACACATGAATTGTACTTCTATTTGTCATAAATGTCAAATATTACGCCATATCAGCGCTCCGATTTGTAACTTTTAACAAAAAAGTTGTTAAAAGTTTGTAAACTCTGCCTCTTGATTTTGATTTTTGAAGGATATTATTTCGTTTTTAGCCTCGGACGGACGGCATCCCTCTTTGTAGGGGCCGACGTTCTCGGCAACACCCATAAGAGAGTTTTGAAGTAAAAATGACTTGGCAGCTGTCTGACGGGATTGGAGGAGTCACGGCAGAGAGGGAAAACAAATGACCTTCTGCCAAAATGTTTCAAAACATATTAGTCTCGAACGATTTCAACCTTCATTTCGTACGCTATCTTGCTTTTGCCCACAAAAATGCCCCCTCTATGATGACAGTTTTATCTTTCACTGTCTCTCATAGAGGGAGCATATCATTGTGCAGCTCTCTTATTTTGCATATCAATCAAATTCCTTCGCGGCGTCCTTAAGCAAATCGCGTATCTTCAGATGCTGCGGGCAGATATGCTCGCACTTGCCGCACTTTATGCAGTCGGAAGCCTTGCCGTTATTGAGCGTTATTACGTCGCGGTAGTAGAAATTCTGATTCCAGCTGTTATGTATCTTCTTCTGATTATAGCAGGCGAAAATATCGGGAATCAGTATCTTCTGCGGGCAGCCCTCAACGCAGTAGCGGCAGGCGGTGCAGGGTATCAGCGACTTCGAGGCGAACACCTCGTTGACCTTGCGTATCGTTTCAAGCTCCTTCTCGTCGAGCGGCTTAAAGTCGCGCATATATCCGGCGTTATCCTGCATCTGCTCAAGATTCGACATTCCTGAGAGCACAACAGCCATATTCTCGAAGCCTGCGGCGAAGCGTATCGCGTAGCTTGCGGGGCTCTTCGCCGGGTCGAGGAGCGCGAGCGCCTCCTTCGGGAGATTTACGAGGTTACCGCCCTTCACAGGCTCCATAACGAGCACGGGCTTATTGTGCTTCACGCAAACGTCATACACCCTGCGGCTCTGAACTGCGGGGTCATCGTAGTCGAGGTAGTTGAACTGTATCTGCACGACCTCGATTTGCGGGTACTCGGTGAGTATCTTGTCGAGGTACTCGGCTGTATCGTGGAACGAGATGCCGACGTGGCGGATTTTACCCTCCGCCTTCAGCTCAAACGCAGTTTCGTAAGCGCGGCACGCCTTGTACTTCTCGTAGTTTGTCGCGCCCTGCGCGTGCATAAGGTAGAAGTCGAAGTAATCCACCCCGCAAGCCTTTAGCTGGCTCTCGAAGAACGGACGGATGTCCTCCTGCTTCTTGAAGTAGTTTTCCGTGAGCTTGTCGGTCAGGATATATTTCTCGCGCGGGAAGCGGCTCGTAAGGCAGCGGCGTATCGCCTTTTCACTCTGCCCCATCAGATAGCCGTGGGCGGTGTCGAAATAGTTGAAGCCCGCCTCAAAGAACACGTCTATCATCTTTTTGAACTCGCCGTCGCCGACTATCGTGCCGCCCATCGGCAGACGCATACAGCCGAAGCCGAGATTGCCCTTTATTTCCGGAAAGAACTTGTTTTCCATACCTGCACCGCACCCTTCTTATAGTTTCTATTTATTGTATCAGATAAAAACGCATTTGAGAAGTATTTTTTACGGCTTATTTATCACTCCCGCAAATAGCGGCTGAGCGTCCTCGCCCAAAAGGACGAAAATAAACGGTCTGTCGAGGGTGAACTCTATCTCTTCCTTTGGCGGTTCGGCGCTGTTTGCCGTTCCGACCTCAAAGTATGCCGCCGCCTTCACTCCCTCCTCATCGAGAATGAGCCTTGCGCCCTGCTCCGCCCTTTTGAGAAATACCGGCTCTTTTGCGTCGAAGGCTCCGGAGAAGTCCGCGCTCCACATATCAAAGGCCTCCGTAATGCCGAGATTTCTGAGGCTCTCCTCCATGTCCGTCGTCGCCATCACGTCAAATTTCGGTATGCTCATAATTATGCGGAGAGCCTTAACATTTTCTGTCATTCCCGTGGAAATGAAGCTCAGCGCTTCGCTGTCATTAAGAAGATCGTCCGGCGTATAGCCCTCGTCCGGCATGATAAGGCGCATTCTTGAATTACCTTCCTTTATTCCGAGAGTTATAGCGGAGAACTTTTCGCCCCAGCAGTACGAGCCGGAATTGACCGTCTTGTGCATAAAGTCAACAATTACGTCGCCGTCCGGAGCGTGGAAAATATCGGGCTTTGTGTTCTCTTTCTTGAACTCCGCCGACCACTTCGCCTTGAAATATACAGTGCTGAGAAGCGTCATCACGCAGTCCGGCACAAAGGATTTGCCGGAGATGGCGTCCTTGAGCATTCCGCCCGTCTGCTCATTGAGCCACCTGCGATATGCGGCGTTGTAGCTCTCCGAGGTCATATCGCCGCGATAGACCGAGGCGTAGTAATTATCGGAGATGGTTTTTATCGTATCCTCTTTGTAATATACGTCGTCTGAGAGCCAAAGGCTTGAAGCGAGAATACTCGTCACGGCGCCGGTGTCGCGATAGTTTGCGTTCCATATATCGTGCGCCTGCGCTCTCAGTGCCTCAACGGACTCAGCGTTCAGCGCGTCAAGAATCTGCTGACGGGTGGTGCCGTTCGCGGTCTCCGCAAGCATACTGAGCCCCATGTATATGCTGAGCGGCGAGAAAACGATATTTTCGCCCTCCGTATCGCTCAATACCTCTGATATAATATCAGCATAGAAGTCAGTGAGGTTCTCGCCTCTGCCCCGAAATTCAAGCTGCGCTCGCAAGTCTCTGCGATAGTCGCCGCTGTTAATCCTCGCCATCTTGGGATAGACCGCCTCGCTCACCGCAAATGCCGACGGCGACGAACCAAGAACGACAGAGGCGAAAATCACAACCGCAAGAATCGCCGCTACCGCGCCGGAGTAGTAAGGCCAGCGGCGGCGCTTTTTTACTCTCTCCGCCCGAGAAAGGTGCTTATCGTCGACCATTCCGATTGCCTCGTTCAGATCCTGCTTTGTCATACGCCGAATCCCTCCTCTCCGAGTTTGATTTTTAGCTTGTCTCGCATTTTTGTGAGAAGATATTTCACTCTGCGCTCTGAAATGCCGTACTTTTTGCCGATTTCTGCTATTGTGAGGCAGTAATAGTAGCGTGCGAGAAAAACGGCGCACTCAAAGTTACCGAGGCTCTCCAAATAGCCGTTCAGTACTCGGCTGAGCTCACGAGCCTCGACCTCAAGCGCCGTCAGATCCGGTGTTATGCAGGCTTCAAGCTCGTCGATAACCGCGTCGGAGTGCTCTCGCTTCTTTGCCGATGCGTATTCAATGCGCTTAAAGCTCAGATTACGTGTTATCCGAGCGAGAAAATGTCGCAGTAAGCTCGGCTTCTCCGGCGGCATTGCGTTCCACGCGCCGAGGTATGTATCGAGGACTACCTCCTCCGTGTCCTCGTTTGAGCGGAGGATATTGTAGGCAACTGTCGTGAGATACGCGCCGTATTTAGTTTTTGTTTCGGCTATGGCGCTCTCATCGCGGTCAAAATACAGCGCAACTATTTTTTCGTCTTCCATTGTGCGCCTCCCTTCACTCTTATTGTACGGTTTTTTCGTGCAAAGTACAAAATGGGCCGCATTTTTTGCGACCCATTATTTATATTCCCATTTTCCGAAGTATTTGCCGACTGTTCCGTTGCGCTTCAGCACCACGCAGTCTCTGTTTATCTCGCAGAGAGAAAACTCGTCACCCGGCTTAACCTCAAAGCCATAGGTAAAGCGATCGCTTATATAAGTAGTTCCACGGTAATCGTAGATATCCTCTGTCGGCACTGTAAGCTTCAAATCAAGCTCCGGCAGATATACCCGCGCGGCGCAGCAATCATTTTTTTCCACCTCGCAGCGAGTGTGCGGAAAGAGTATGAGCTGCGGATTTTTCGTCTCCTCCTGCACTTCAAGGCAGCGGATAACCGGCAGAGAATCGGTGTGATGTGCCGTCCAACAGCGGCTTTTGTCGAAGACGAGGCAGTTTATCTGCCCCCACGTTTTCAGACTGTTGCCGCCGTCTATGCTGATGACGTTAGTCTCCCGGTTTATAATCGGAGCGACTGAGATTATGCGCTCTGAATAGTTGGATATCGGCCAGTGACCGACGATAACCGGCTTTGGGAAACTGTGTTTTTGCTTGTGAAACTCCTTCGTGCCGATATTGAAGTGGAAATCCTGCTCATCTAGCGGAAGCGGCTCAAGACCGGCATGGACAAAAGTCGCAAAGTCGGTCTCTATGATGTGCGGAAGATTATCAAGGAACGCGATTTCCTCGGCATAGCGCTCAAATACCGCGCGGTGCGCCGCCCCCATGTCGCTATCGTCAAGACCGAGAGCGCGAAGCATATCCCACAGAACGCTCTTTTCAGTATGGCGCAGGTATCTCTGCATATCCTCGTCTGTGGCTCTGCCATCGCGCCAATAGGTAAAGGCTATGTCATTGTTGCCGAGAAGGGCAAAAGTATTACCGCGCTTTGCCATCATGACTATCTCAGAGAGAAGCGCGAGGCTCTCATCGCCTTTTTCAAGTATATCGCCGCAAATTATGAGTGCATCAGAGTCTGAAAAGTCAAGTTCAGATAAGAGCTTATTGAAGCCCTTCAAATCTCCGTGGATATCGCTGGTTACAAGAACTCTGCCGAAGCGTGATAAATCGAGGTAAGCTACTCTCGCCTTTTCCCGCTCCATTACTGCTCTCCTCGTCTTCTTAGAAAATCGCCCGCGTGCAGCTCTATATCGCACGGAACTCTGATTATTTCATTGGGGTGAGGTGCGCTGTCGCGCTCGCCTCCGTCCTCCGTGATGATCTTCGTGACCTTGAAGCTGAGACCGTTTGTATGCGGCGAGAGCACCTCGAGCGTATCGCCAACGAGAAAGCGGTTGCGCTGGCGAAGCGTCGCAACGCTGTCTGAATAGTCAAGTACGTTTGCGATAAACACCGCGTCCTGTGTATAAGCGCCGGAGTTATTGTGGTTTTTTGCCACCTCGCCGTAGTAAAAGCCGGTGTTGTATGGGCGGTGCTTGATGGCGTTCAGCTCCTCACGGCAATGCTCTATGGTATCAGTTCCGTCGAGCGCCTTGCGGTAGGCGTTTACGCAGGTGGCGACGTAATAAGCGGTTTTCATTCTGCCCTCGATTTTGAAGCTCGTGACGCCCGCGTCGCGCAGGTCATCAAGCATTTCAATGCAGTTTAAGTCGTGAGAAGACAGCACAGTCGTTGCGCCCTCCTCCTCGATTATCGGGAAGTACTCGCCGGGCCGCTTCTCCTCGACAAGAGCGTAGTTCCAGCGGCACGGCTGACTGCACTCTCCGCGGTTACCTGAGCGGTTTACAAACCAGCTTGAGAGTATGCACCTGCCGGAATGGCTCATGCACATCGCTCCGTGTACGAAGGCTTCCAGCTCCAGGTCATCGGGAATATTGGCGCGGAGCTTTTTGATCTCCTCAATGCTCAGCTCACGGGCAAGCACGATGCGCTTTGCGCCCATTTTGTAATATACATTTGCAGCAGCGTAGTTCATAGTGTTAGCCTGGGTTGAAACGTGTATTTCAAGCTCCGGGCAGCAGCGGTGAAACTCGCTCATAACGCCGATATCGCTGATTATCGCCGCATCAACGCCGAAGGAATGGAGCATCCTCGCATAATCCCCGGCAAGCGGTATCTCATCGTTGAACGCAAATGAATTAACTGTAACATAGACCTTAACGCCCTTTGAATGAGCATATTGCACCGCGTCGCGCAGGTCATCGTCGGAAAACCCCGCCTTTTTCGCGCGAAGCTGCAAAAGACTGCCGCCCATATAGACCGCGTCCGCGCCGAAGGCTATCGCCGCCTCAAGGCTCTCGCGGTCTCCGGCAGGCGCGAGTAATTCAGGCTTTTTCATCTCTCTACCTCGCTGTTAATGTAAGTCATAAAGCAGTATTTTATGCCGTCATGCTCGTGAAGCGCGCCCATGTCCTCTATATGCCAGTTTTCCATCTCGTCGAGGTTCGGAAACCACACGTCGCACTCCGGCTCGGTGTAAAGTATCGTCAGATACGCGCGCTTACATTTTGGCAGCAGAAGTCTGTAAATGCTGGCGCCGCCTATCACGAAAACCTGCTCATTCTCGCCGATAAGTGCCATCGCCTCGTCGACGGAATGCGCGACCTCAGCTCCCTCGCAGGTGTAGTCCGGGTCGATGCTCATTATGATATTTCTTCTGCCCTTCAGCGGCTTGCCGCCGGGAAAATCCTTAACAGTGCGGTCGCCGACTATAACAGTGCTTTTTCCGGTTATCTCGCGGAAGTGGCGCCTGTCCTCCGGCACAACGACCGGCTGAGTGCCGTTTTTTCCGATTCCCCAATGTGAATATACTGCGACGATGAGATCCATACTTTTCTCCTTTATACGCATTAAAGGGAGGGGCAGGCCCCTCCCATACATAAGCTCAGATTGCGACGGGTATTTTTTCGTTGAACTCGTGGTACTTATAGTCGTTAAGCTTGAAGGAATCGCGGGTGAAATCATAGAAATCCTTGACCGAGGTATCTATCTCAAACTTCGGCGCTTCGAGCGGCTCGCGCGCAATGATCTCCTTGACGAGGGCAACATGGCGGTCATAGATATGCGCGTCCGCGATAACGTGGACAAGCTCACCAGGCTCAAAGCCGGTCGCCTGCGCCATCATATAGACGAGGACGGCGTACTGAACGACGTTCCAGTTGGAGGCGGTCAGCATATCCTGACTGCGCTGATTGAGGATGGCGTTGAGCTTGTTGCCGGAGACGTTGAATGTCATCGAATAGGCGCAGGGATAGAGTCCCATCTCGTGCAGATCCTCAAAGTTATATATATTCGTCATAATCCTGCGGGAGGCGGGGTTATTTTTGAGATCATAGATAACTCTGTCGACCTGGTCAAACTCGCCCTCGGGATATATATGCTTAACACCGAGCTGATATCCGTAAGCCTTGCCGATTGAACCATTCTCATCTGCCCAGCTGTCCCAGATGTGGCCGCGGAGGTCTTTGATGTTGTTCGACTTCTTCTGCCAGATCCACAAAAGCTCGTCGACCGCGCTCTTCCAATACGTGCGGCGGATCGTAAGTATCGGGAACTCCTTCTGAAGATCGTAGCGGTTTACGATGCCGAACTTTTTAATAGTGTGCGCCGGCTCGCCGTCCTCCCAGTGGGGGCGGACCTGCATATTTGTATCCCACACGCCGTTAGTGAGAATATCGCGGCAGTTTGAAATGAAAATCTGATCGGCTCTCGACATAGTATCACATCCAAATATATTATTGGTGACATTATAAACTAATAATGTGCATTATTCAAGCCTATATTGTGATTTTAAGTTTGCAAAAGTCCGTGCAAAATGGTACAATGAGAGAAAGGAGTGATGATTATGAGCGCTAAAGATAATCGCGAATTCTTCGGCTCCAGACTCGGCTTTATCCTCGTCAGCGCAGGCTGTGCGATCGGTATCGGAAACGTCTGGAAGTTTCCCTACGTCACCGGAGTAAACGGCGGCGGTGTTTTCGTTCTCTTTTATCTTCTGTTTCTCGTTATTCTCGGTATCCCAGTGCTCACAATGGAGCTTGCGGTGGGCCGCGCCTCGCGCAGAAGCGCCGTAGCCGGCTTCAGAGCGCTCGAAAAGCCCGGGCACAAGTGGCACATTCACGGCTGGTTCGCGATTGCCGGGTGCTATATTCTCATGATGTTCTACACTTCCGTCTCCGGCTGGATGCTCGATTACTTTGTAAAGTTTCTCACCGGCACATTTGACAATATTCCGGTTGAGGAAGTCGGCGCTGTTTTCGGCTCGATGCTTGAAAATCCTATGGAAGACGGCGTCTATATGGCGATCACTGTCATTGCTGGCTTTATCGTCTGCTCTTTCGGGCTTCGCGGCGGTCTCGAGCGGATCACAAAGATCATGATACTCGGTCTTCTCGGTCTCATCATAATTCTCGCAGTCCACTCCCTTACCCTGCCCGGCGCTCTTGAGGGACTGAGCTTCTATCTTCTGCCCGATTTTCCGCGTGCCATGCAGAGCGGTCTCGGGAACGTCGTCGGTGCCGCGATGAATCAGGCGTTCTTCACGCTCTCACTCGGTATCGGAGCCATGCACATCTTCGGAAGCTATATGTCAAGCGAGCGCACTCTGACTACCGAGGCGACCATAATCACCGCGCTCGACACCTTTGTGGCTATCATGAGCGGACTTATAATCTTCCCTGCCTGCTTCAGCTACAACGTTCAGCCGGATAAGGGGCCGTCGCTGCTGTTCGTTACACTTCCGAAAGTATTTATCAATATGCCCGGCGGCCGGATATGGGGAACGCTCTTCTTCCTCTTTATGACGTTTGCCAGCTTCTCAACCATAATCGCCGTGTTTGAGAACATAATTACTGCCTCCATCGACAATTTTGGCTGGGAGCGCAAGAAGTCCTCGACTATAAACGGAATTATTGTTCTCATCACAAGCATTCCCTGCGTTTTAGGTTACAATATCTGGAGTAACGTGCGCTTTCTGGGCCGCTTTGACATTCTCGATTTCGAGGATTTCCTTGTGGAAAGCATTCTGCTGCCCTTCGGAACACTTATTTACGTTCTCTTCTGCTGCACTCGCCTCGGCTGGGGCTTTGACAATTACCTCGATGAGGCGAACACCGGAAAGGGTTTACGCCTTTCAGTGCGTATGCGTCCGTATCTCGCATACGTACTTCCTATTATCATTTTCATCATCATCGTTCAGAGCCTTTTGCCGCTTTTTATCGTAAATTAAAATCTGCCGGCCTCGCATCAGCGGGGTCGGCAGACCTTTTATGTTCCGGTTTCCGGCTTGTAGTCGCGGTTCATGAGCTTTGTTACAGCCTCTCTCGGGTCGCAGCCCATATTTACAACCTCATTTGCGGCATTAACGATTGGCATCTCAATGCCATACTTTTTGCTTAGCTTCACAGCGGCAGGTATCGCGTTTACGCCCTCGACCACCATACCGACCTCCTTGACCGCGTCAGCAGGCTTAATTCCCTGACCAATAAGATAGCCGCACTTGTTATTACGGCTGTGCCGGCTCGTGGCAGTAACGATCAGATCGCCCATTCCGGCAAGTCCGGCAAAGGTCTCTTGACGACAGCCCATTTTCAGCCCAAGCCTTGTCATCTCGGCAAGTCCTCGCGTCATCAGCGCCGCCTTCGTGTTATCACCGAAGCCGAGACCCGCGGAAACGCCGCAGGCGAGCGCGATCACGTTTTTGAGCGCGCCGCACAGCTCAACCCCCTTGACGTCGGTGTTAGTATAAACGCGCATTACTGAGTTTGAGAAAACCTCCTGCACTATCTTGGCCGCCGCCTCGTCATCCGACGCGGATACTATTGTCGTCGGAAGATTCGCCGCGACCTCCTCAGCGTGCGTCGGGCCGGAGAGCGCCACAAGCGGATTGCAGTCTCCGATTTCATCTCGTATGACCTCAGTCATCGTCTTTAGTGAGCCTGACTCGATTCCCTTGGCAACGTCGACTATTATAGTTCCCGGCGTAATATACTCCGCTGCGATCCTTGCGGTGCTCCTCACGAACACCGAGGGAACGGCAAAAACGATAATATCTCTGTTTCTGCAGGCTTCCTCCACGTTTTTGGTATACCCGATCTTTTCCGGAAGCAGTACGCCCGGAAGATTCTTCTGCCGGCGCTCTATCCGCATGTAATCTATTTCCTCCGGAATCGCAGACCACACCGTAACGCTGTGACCCGCATCGCAAAGCATTTTTGAGAGCGCCATGCCCCATGTTCCGGCGCCAATAACAGCAATATTTGCCATAGCTCTACCTCTGCTCATTACTTGATCAGTATTATTATACACGAGTTGTCAATACTATTAAGGATGAAATTCGTTATTTGACACGATTTCTGAAAACGTTTACTGCTTACAACGGTCGATAACTGCAAAATCGGTAATTTTTGCGTTGCTTTTAAAGCTTAAATTGGTGTATTCTATGCGAAGAGGGAAAAAAGGAGGTGCCATTATTATGGAGGAAAGTTTTGTCAGAAAACGCATTTCATCTCTCCGTATGAAAAAAGGTGTTTCAGAGTACAAAATGAGCCTTGATATCGGTCACAGCAAGAGCTATATTCAGAGCATCTCATCAGGACGCGCTCTTCCGTCGCTGTCAGAGCTTTTGTATATTTGCGACTATTTCGGAATAACTCCCATGCAGTTCTTTGACGAAGGCATGGAGTATCCCGTCCTTACGAATCAGCTGCTCGACGCGACGTCGAAGCTTGGCGATGAGGATCTGCAGATCCTGCTCACCGTTGCCAATCGTCTTGCAAGCGATTCACAAAAATAAACAGTATGGACCGGCGCTTTTATCAGCTGCCGGTCCTGTTTTTTCCTTTCAGAGCTCAGCAAGGTATCTTTCCGTTTCGCGGGCGGCTCTTATAAGCTCCTCGCGCCTGGTTTCAAGCGCCGCTGCGCGCTCTGCGCGATTGTGCATTGTTTCGCCGCAAAGCTTCAGAGCATGATTCACGTCGATACTCTCTACCCTACCCGCATTTGGCTCTCCGAGAATATCAAGAAACGCGTCGAGCTTCGGATCATAGGAAAATCCGATTGACGGGACTGCCGCCCTCGCGGCAAATACGAGCGAATGAAGCCTCATTGAGAGCGTAAACTCGCTCTGCGCTATCACGCTCATCAGCTCCTCAGCCGTGTGTCCGGTCGGTATCATCCACGATTTCTCGTTCATAAGCGCGGCAACAGCCTCGCTCTCCCGCTCGTCTACTCTCGGCTGCATCGGAAGAAAAACTATCCGGCAGTCGAGTTTTTTTGTTATGCCGTCGCATATCTCAGCCATTCTGCGCTGAAACTCAGCCTCCTCGCCCCATTTTCTGATCGATACGGCGACGAATTTTCCCTCCGGCACGCCTGCCTCGCGCATTATGCTCTCGCCCACCTCGCGCGGAGCCGGCTCGAGCAGAAACACCGGGTCAGAGGTAACGGCGATATCGCTCCGCGTAACGCCCATCGCCCTGAGCTCCTCCTCAGAGGCGATATCGCGCAGGGTCACGCAGTCTGCAGCATCGACGGCCTTTCTGACTCTTCTGCGGTTTGCCGGCTTATTCACCGGGCCGATGCCGTTGGCGTAAAGAATTATCTTCTTCCCGAAGAGCTTCGCAAGACGAATGAGCAGCACGTAGTAAACGAGACTTCTCGTGCTCGTCGCGTCCTGCAAAAGGCTTCCGCCGCCGGAGATGAATATATCGCAGCCGCGAATCGCTTTTATCACCTTGCCCGGGCTGAAGCGTTTTACCGCTTTGCATCCGTAAACGCGTTCGGTAGACTCCGGCGCCGCGGAAAGCACGGTCACGGAAGGATCCTCAAAAACACGACTGACGCTGCCGATGACGCTCTTGAGAACTGCCTCATCACCTGCGTTGCCAAAGCCGTAGTAGCCGCTCATGGTAATTCTTTTGCTGTAAAGCGCGGCGTTGTAGGCTCTGAGCGTGTCGCCCGCCATGCGCTTAGTTGAATAATCTTGCTTTATGAGCTCGCGCCCGAATGCGCCGAGCTTTTTTCTCTCCTCTGCCGGGAGGCTGAAAACGCCGGAAATATCCCGGATCAGTGCCTCCTCCGATGTTTCTTCGCAATCGCGGCAGCAGAAGTTTGTAGCAACTGATATGTCGAGCTTATCCTCTGTGAACAGTCCGAGATATCCCTCATTTCCGGCGAGAATAACGGGCTTTTCGGCACTCATCGCCTCCAAAGCGGCGCGTGAAACTCCCACGAAAACGTCGCTCGCGGCGCACATAAAGCTGATATCCGTCCTCGGGCCGGTCATAATGATCGCCTCTCTGCCGAGTCGTGTATTTATCTCGCGCGCCTTTTCCGAAAGCTCGTCAAATGAGTCGCCGCCTCCGACAATAAGGAGCGTCATGCCCGGGATTGCCTTATCGAGCCTTTCCGCAGAGTCGACGAGCCTTCTTGCCGCAAGCGCTCTCGACTCATCAAGTCTGCTGACGTGACCGATCACGAAGGAGCTCTCCGGTATGCCGAGCTCATTTTTGATCTCAGCGGGGCTAATTTCCGGTGAGAACTTATCCGTGTCTATTCCGTTTATCGTAACGAAAATACTGTCTGCGGGTGTGCCGTAATTATCCGTGAGATAAGTCTTTATGTCCTCTGAGACCGCAACAGTTTTTTCTCCCCAGTTAGTCAGTTTTCCCTGCAGACCGGAAGTATTGAATACCCAGTGCGCCGTCGTTACAAAGTGAAAAGGCACAAATCTTCTCACTATCCCGCACAGAAACCCGGGAATGCGCGCATGGGCGTGGACGATATCCGGCTTTTCGCGCCGTATAATTCTGATAAGCTCGAGGCAGCTTTTTGCCATCAGAGCTGCGTTTCTCCTGTTCATCGGAACGTTGAAGTGCCGGATTCCCGTCTCTTCGATCTCTTTAACGTAAACGCCGCCGCCGGATGCAACCATCACATCATGCCCCATCGACTTAAGCTCCTTTGAGAGCTCGACGATGTGTGTTTCAGCTCCTCCAATGCCGAGCGACATCGTTGCCATGAGAATTTTCATCAGCCTATGCTCCAGACTATACCGCTCGTTACGACGTATTTTGAGTGGATGCCCATGTGATTGTTTTTACTTATCTCAATCCCGTCAGTAAAATAGCGCCCGCCGCGGATTTCTCCCCTTGTGGTGAGCGTGACGAGAACGTCAACTCTCTCAGGGCTCGGAACAAGCAGAAGCTCTCCCTCGGCATTCTCTCCGATCTCATAGGCGTCGCTGACCTCGATTGCCTTCACCTTGCCGAGGATCTTATTGGAATCCGAGTACATCTCGTCTCCGACTCTGATTGCATCAGCCGTGAAGCCTCTGACTCCGGTCACCTTTACCTGATATGTGTACTCCACGCCTGACTCGACCGGTCCCATATCTACGTAGCGCTCAGTTCTGGAAAAGCGCCAGAACACAGCTGCGACAAGCACAAGCACCATAAGGATTGCGAGAATGTCAATTATGCTGAATTTCCCGAACAGTCTTCCCTTTTCATCAAAAAGCTTGTTCATTCTCACTCACCCCTCTCGATGCCGATAACATTGCCGGAGGCGTAATACCCCGGGCCTCTGACTGCAATTCCCCTGCCGACGCGGATGTTTGTAAGTCCGTCCGCCTTCATCTCGCGCTCGCCGTCAAGAGCTGAGCCCACCAGCGAAACGATAACTGTTTTATATCCCGGAACAGGAGCAAGTTTTACCTCGCCCGTCTCCTCAACCACAGTCTTTCTCGTTCTCTCTGTAATCTCCACCGCTGTTATTGTTCCGAGAACAGCGGAGTTTTCGCTGTCATAGAGCGTATCGCCGACCTTGATATCGCTTGCGGTCTCTTCAAGCACTTCCGCAAGCTCGATCGTGTATCTGAGCTCTATCGTCGGCGCAACGGTGAGCGTTGACTCATTGTCCTTTGCTCCCCTTGCGACAAAGAGCAGTACTGCGACTGCCGCAGCAAGGATAATGACGATAATATCAAAAAGATTTATTATACTGCGTTTCTTTTCCATCAGTGCATCTCCATTGTTCTTCTGTAAACGTTTTCGGTGTTTTTCGCAAACTCTTCGACCGTAAACCGGCTCAGGTACAGCTCTCTTGCCTCAGCACCCATGCTTTGCAGCTTCTCGGTCGACGAAGCAAGCAGGCTGAGCTTGTCCGCCATATCCTTTACATCGCGGGCGCGGAACAGTACTGCGCCCCTGCCGTTATCCGATAAGTACGGATTTCCTCCGTAGTCGCTGAGTATCGCCGGAAGAGCCATACTGAAGCCTTCAAGAATCGACATAGAGGTCGCCTCAGTTCCCCATGAGGCGTTTATCTGGAGGTCTATCGAGCTGAGAAACGGCGCAACGTCGCTGACAAAGCCCTCGAACACTACCACATCTTCAAGCCCGAGCTGAGAGCAGGTGCGTCTGACAGAATCCTCATAAGCGCCCGTTCCGGCGATAATAAGCCGGACGGAAACACCCTCGTGACGAAGCGTTTTCACCGCTCGGAGGATATCCTCATGCCCCTTGTACTCCTCAATGCGGGCGAGTATTCCTACCACAAGCTCGCCATCCTGCACGCCCCATCTCTCACGCGTTGCCTTAACGATCTCGTCCGGTACCTTGTTCACCGCCTCGACGCCGTTCATGACCACTTCGATTTTCCCGCGCGATATTCCCGCCTCGGTGAGATTGTCCACCGCCGCAGGCGACACGGCGATTATACTGTCGGCAAAGGTCTCGTTAAAGAGCTTATTCGCCCATTTTCCGGGCGGAACCGTCAGATACCTTGCGTTCGGAAAAACGCTGTGGCGCGTATAAACTACCTTTACTCCGGCCATCTTTCCGGCGATCCTGCCGGACATGGAGCCGTGCGTATGGACGATATCCGGCTTCTCCGCCTCAATGATCGCGCGAAGCTCCTTAACGCCTTGAAGAGATAAGCTTTTCTCCGCGATAGTCCGCGCAGTTATAATCCTCGCGCCGGTCTTCTCAATCTCAGGAATGAGAGCGCTGCCCTCCGGCACAACAACAGTAAGGTCGAACTGCGCTCTGTCGCGGTATCTGAGGTAGTTGATGAGCACTCTGCCCGCCCCTCCGATATTTGAGTCGGAGATGATGTTCATGACCTTGATCATAAGCTCTTCTCCTTTCGCGAGAGTATTGCGCAGAGCGCTGCAACTATCCAGAACATGAGCATTACGCGGTAGTTATAAAAGCTCCAGTCAGTCGCACCCTGGAAGAGGTATCCGGTCAGGCCGGAAATAGCGGCTATGAGATAAACGCGATTTGCGCTGTCCTTTTCGCTGCGGATGGCAGTACCAGTAGTTCTGAAAACAGAGAGTATAACGCCCATAAGCGCCGCAAAGCCTATGACTCCCGTCTCGCAGAGAGTCATCAGATACAGCGAGTGCGCGTGCGGAGCAACTATCGCATCGAGCGCGTAATATGGATACACCGCTCTGAACGCCTCGACTCCGGGGCCGATTCCGAACAGCCAGTGATCGGTCAGCATACGCGCCGAGCCCTTCCAGATATAGATTCTGTACGTAGTCGAGGAATCGGAGATGTTTCCGATGCTCAAAAGCCTCGTAATAACCGTCCTGGGCATAACCGCAAGAAGTCCGAGAACACCTACGATTCCGAGCGAAACAACTCTTCTGTCAAGCAGCACAAGGAACACGACTGCAGAGAGCGCAAGCCCGAGCCAGCCTCCGCGCGAGTATGTCATGAGCATAGCCGCGAGCATGGCAAGTGTTGCGATAATACCCGCGATGCGTGCGTTGGCGTTTTTCGCGTTTATGATAACCGCAACGCCAAGCGGTATCGTAAGCAGCAGATAGTGCGCAAGCATATTCGGGTTATCGAGAGTTGAGTACATTCTCTGAAGCCCGCCGAAGCTCGTCTTGTCTACCCAGTTTCCGAGGTTCTCGGCGCCGGTAAAGGTGAGGTAAAAGCCGTAAGCCGCGACAAGAAATCCGGAGATTACCATGAGGTATATGAGCGTGTGAGCGTCGGCTCTCTTTTGTGCGCTCGTTGCAAGCACAATGGTAAAAAGCGTGAATACGAGCGTCAGAGCGTAGCTCATCTTATCTGCGTGAGTGACGGAGAACACGGCGCTGACAGCATAGATAAGCGCGTAGATCAGCATCCACTGACTTATCCTTCCCCTGTCAAGGCGCAAAGCTTGGTCAGTTATCATTCTGAGGAACAGACTTCCGAAGCCCGCAAGCACCGCGATCAGTACGACCATAGTCGGCGCCACCGGCGCGAGCAGTACGGCAAGTGCGCTCCAGAAAAAAGGCTTTGCGAAAACCGAGCCTGAGATAACGTTCTTAAGCCTCAGCTTTTCGACGCCCTTGCACAGAAGGCGCTGGAAAGCGTCAACAAACGTGAAAAAAGCACCGCCGTCCGGGTCTCTTGCTTCAGAGAAGAATTTGCCGACGAAGCTCTTTTCCCACTGAGCGTCGATAAAGGCGGCAAGTGCTGTTATCCACTTAAAAAGCAAGCTTCCCTCGAGAAGCTTAAGCATTATTACCACCCCTTCTGAGAATCTTTTTTACTAAATCCACGGCCATCTTAGCCTCCGGCAGGCGCATGAGCACTACCGCCACGGCGTAAACGACAACTCCCGCTCCGACCGGCAGAATGAGCCCGATGAGCTTTCCGCCGATGCCGAGAGCCCTAACTCCCAATGCCGCGAGCGCCATAATGAGCGTTGCCAATAGTATTTTCCCCATATCCGCGAGGAATTTTCCGTCCGCAAAGTCAAGTCCGAGCCTTTTGAGCGGAATATAAAGCGCGAGCGCGTTCAGCGTGAACGATATTGCCGAGGCTATGGCGATCCCCGCAACGTCCAGCAGCTCTGTCAGCGCAACGCAAAGCGCGATGTTGGCGGCGATGGAGATCGCGCCGGCAATGAGCGGAACTCTCCCCTCCTGCCTTGCAAAGAAGGCGCGCATCAGAACCGCCTGCGCCGCAAAGCCCGGCATTCCGAGCGCCATGAACATCAGCGCACGGCTTGTGATCTCAATCGAAAAGGCGTCAAATTTGCCACCGCCGTAGATGAAACTGACGATCGGCTCTGCCATAATGAAAAGTCCGGCAGTCATCGGGAATACTACGAAGAGCGTGGTGTGGAGCGTTCCCGAGAGAGTCTTGCGCAGCACACTCTCGTCGCCGTCGGCACTCTCGCGGCTGAGGCGCGGGAAAATATAGTTTGTAACCGACAGCACGAACACGCCGGTGATGACTGAAAAGAGATTATAAGCGTTTTCAACCGCGCTCACTCCGCTGCCCTCAAAGAGATGCGAAGCAAACCGGGAATTGACTGTCTGATTTATCGGAAGCACCCATGTGCTGACCATAACGGGCAGCATAAGGCTCCATACCTTGTCCATCCCTTCGTTTCTGAGCGACAGGCTCGGGCGGTAGTGAAAGCCCTTTTTTATGAGGCTCGGAACCTGCACTATTGCCTGGAGCGCCCACGCGATAAGGAACGTCACTGCAAGTCCGTAAACTCCGAAGCGGTCGTTGAGCGTGAAGTAGTAAATAATTACGGCGGCGTTTGAAACGAGGCTGATTGCCGCGGGCACGTTGAATTCATCGAGGCTCTGTAAAATGCCGACAAAGCAGAAGGCCACGCCGGTAAAAAGCACCGTCGGCATCATGATTCTCGTGAGATTCGCGCAGAGTGCGGCAGTCTCGGCGTCGTAGCCGTCGGCAAAGAAGTGCGAGAGCGGCTCGGCAAATATCATTCCGAGAACAGTCAGCAGAGCGCAAAGCGCGCCCATAACGGTTATGAAGTTTCCGGCAAAGCTCTCCGCCTCGCGCCTGCCCTTTTTGCGCAAAAGCTCGCTGAAAACCGGGATAAGGCTGGCACTTATCGCCGAAGCGAACACTGTGTCGAAGAACACGCGCGGAATGCGTGAGGCAGTAAGAAAGGCGTTCGCCTCCATGCCGGTGCCGTAATTAATTGTAAGAAGCCGGTCGCGCAGCAGCCCGAGAACCTTGCCGCCGAGTGTGATTATCATCATTACGCTGACGGCGCTGACCGGATTTTTCGTCTCTTTTTTCAAGATTTGCCTCCAAAATGCACAGTTATGGTAATTATATCCCAAATGTGTAAAATTTTCAACCGGCATATTGTATTTCACTGTTTTTTCTGCTAAAATAATATGAAATAACCAAAAGGAACTGATAAAATGTTTGTAGATAAAGCAACAATCGAAATAAAGGCGGGCAAGGGCGGCAACGGTGCGGTTGCCTTCCACCGCGAAAAATACGTAGCCTCCGGCGGCCCTGACGGCGGCGACGGAGGTCGCGGCGGCGACGTTGTGCTCGTTCCCGATCCGAACATGTCCACGCTGATGGACTTCCGCTACAAGCGCAAATACGCCGCTCAGAACGGTGCCGACGGCACCGGCAAGCGCTGCTCAGGGCGCGACGGCGAGGATCTCATAATCAAGGTCCCGGTAGGAACTGTCGTGCGCGACAAGGCAACCGGCGCGGTTATGGCCGATATGACCGGGCTAGACCGCTTCGTTGCCGCAAAGGGCGGCAAGGGCGGCTGGGGCAACAGCCACTTTGCAACCCCGACAAGGCAGGCTCCGCGCTTTGCTAAAGCTGGTCTGCCCGGCGTTGAGCGCGAGATTACGCTCGAGCTGAAGCTCCTTGCCGACGTCGGTCTTGTCGGCTTCCCGAACGTCGGAAAATCCACGCTTCTCAGCGTAGTTTCGGCGGCTCGTCCGAAGATTGCGAACTATCACTTCACAACCCTCTTCCCCAATCTCGGCGTTGTCTACGTCGATGAGGGCCGCTCCTTCGTAATGGCGGATATTCCCGGTATCATTGAGGGCGCGAGCGAGGGCGCCGGTCTTGGACACGATTTTCTACGCCACATCGACCGCTGCCGTCTGCTCGTACACGTTGTGGACGTATCCGGCTGTGAGGGGCGCGATCCTATCGAGGACTTCAAGGCGATAAACGCGGAGCTTAAGGAGTATTCCGAGGCGCTTGCCTCCCGCCCGATGATAGTCGCCGGCAATAAATGCGACGTCGCCTCCGAAGAGGATATAGAGCGTTTTGAGGCGTATATAAAAGAGCTTGGTCTTCCCTTCTTCCGCATTTCCGCTGCAGCGCATCAGGGTGTACGCGAGCTTGTGAACGCGGTTTCAGATTCTCTCAGCACCCTTCCGCCAATCACAGTCTTCGAGCCTGACTTCGTTGAGCCGGAAGTCGATCTCGGTTCCGACGAGCCGAACATCGAACAGGATGGCAATTACTGGACTATCGACGGTGGCTGGGTCGATACGCTCGTCCAGAGTACGAACTTCGGCGATTACGAGAGCCGTATGCACTTCGATCGCATCATGCGCACGCGCGGTCTCTTCGATAAGCTCGAGGAGCTGGGCGTCAACGAGGGCGATACAGTCAACGTGTGCGGCCTTGAATTTGAATACAAAAGATAAGGAAAGCTCCTGCACGATTTTGTGCAGGAGCTATTATTATCTGTTATAGTCATTCATAGTCTTGTCAACGCCGTTCATAATAATGCTCTCGACGGCTTCAGCTGCTCGGTCTGCTGCCTCAAGTATTGTTTCGGCATCCTTATCGTGGAATGTTGACAGCACCCAGTCGATCATATCGAACTCCGGCTTGCCGACTCCGACCTTGACTCTCGGGAAACCCTCGCCGCCGCACTTTGCAATAATATCCTTGAGACCGTTGTGCCCTCCTGCTGAACCGGAGCGGCGGACGCGAAGTCTGCCGAGGTCGAGCGTTACGTCGTCGGATACTACGATGACGTTTTCAAGCGGCACCTTAAAGAACTTCATAGCCTCGCTGACCGCAGTTCCGGACTCGTTCATAAAGGTCTGCGGCTTCATAAGAAACACAGTCCCGCCGCCGATCTTGGTCTCGCCCGTGAGAGCGTGGTATTTGAGGCGGTCGATCTTTACGCCATGCTTCTTTGCGAACGCGTCGCCGGTAATGAAGCCGGCGTTGTGGCGCGTCATGGCGTATTTCAGCCCCGGATTGCCGAGGAAAACGACTATGTGGGAGTACTTGCCGGGTTTACTGAACAGCATCTCAGTTGAAAAGCGGGCTCATGGTAATCTCGGCGTAGACGCGCTCGATGGCCTCGCCGAACATGGGAGCAACGGAGAGGAACTTGATCTTCTCGTGCTTCTTTGCCTCGATCTCGGGGATGGTGTCGAGGAAAACGAGCTCTTTTATGTAGCTCTTGTCAATGCGCTCGATCGCGGGGCCGGAGAGAACCGCGTGTGAAGCGCAGGCATAGACCTCCTTCGCGCCGCCGATTTCAACGAGAGCCTTGGCAGCGCCGCAGAGGGAGCCGGCAGTATCGACCATATCGTCGAAGAGGATGACGTTTTTGCCCTGAACATCGCCTATGATGTTCATGACCTCGGACTGGTTGGCGCGCTCGCGGCGCTTATCAACGATAGCGAGGTTCATGCCCATTCTGTGGGCGAAGTTGCGGCTGCGCGCAACGGAGCCGACGTCGGGTGATACGACCATGGTGGTCTCGCTGTTCTCGCCGAACTTTTTGAGGTAATAATCGGCAAAGATCGGCATACCGACAAGGTGATCGAGCGGAATGTCGAAGAAGCCCTGAATCTGGGGCGCGTGAAGATCCATAGTAAGAATACGGTCTGCACCGGCAGAGGTGATGAGGTTAGCTACAAGCTTTGCGGAGATTGGATCGTGTCCCTTCGCCTTTCTGTCCTGACGGGCATAGCCGAAATAAGGAATAACGGCGGTGATGCGTCCGGCGGAAGCGCGGCGGCAGGCGTCGATCATGACGAGAAGCTCCATGAGGTTGTCGTTTACGGGATTGCAGGTTGACTGGATAAGGAAAACGTCAGAGCCGCGAACGGTCTCGTAGAGAGAAACGCTGCACTCACCGTCCGCGAAATGAGAAACCTGCATATCGCCGAGGCGGGAGCCCATGTGCTTAACAATGTCCTCTGCAAGCTTTCTGTTGGAATTTCCGCAGAAAAGCTTGATATCCTTGCCGTGTGAGATCATATTTTTACCCCCAAAAAAGTTATTTGGTTTTATTTGTCAAACCATTGTAGCACGATTTGTCGATTTTTTGAATAGGAAAATAAAAAACACCCGCACAAAAATTATGCCATTTTTGCGCAGGTGTTTTGTTTAGTTTGTCAGTTAAATCTTAACTTCGGTGCGGCCGTTCTGCTTTCTGAGCTCGTTGTACTCCTTGAGGAGAGCGGCGTCGATGGCAACGGGCTTATCATCCTTCGGCATCTCGAAGGCTCTGCCTTCCTTCTTTGCCTGAGCCGCCTGATCCTGAACGATGGCCTTGTGGTCAAGGTCGGAGTAGCGCTCGACCTTCATGAAAATGAAGGTTATGAAGATAACGAGATAGCAGAGAGTCTCGCCGCCGATGAAGAGCCACGGCATAGCGGCGCGGAGAGCCTCGTTGGTGTTGAGGGTCGCAACATCATAGTTGACGCCGGAGAGAACGGCGTTGAGAACGCCGGTGGTAAGTCCTGTCATACCGGCCATGATAGCGCCGTAGATGGTCATTGAGAGGCCGTCGGTGCGGCTGCCGTGAAGCGCCTCCTGATGGTCAAGTATATCGGCGAGGAGCGCGAGCGAGAGATACATCGCGGGCGTGGAGCCGAGGGCCTTGATTACGAAGGAAACGACTACGATGATGAAGTTCTGCGGGAAGAGCATACCGAGCACGCCGCCCGCGGTGGCGAGAACGGCGCCGCAGAGGATCGCCTTGCCCTTGCCGATCTTATTTGCAAGCGGAAGCGCGACGACCATACCGATCGCAGTGGGGATAGCGCCGATTATGGAGAGCGTTCCCTGAAGCGTTCCGCCATAGGCAACGGTGTAGTTGCCGGAGGCATCAGCAAACATGGAGGTGCAGAAATAGTTCTGGCTGACGTTCTTGATCATTCCGCCGAACTGATAGAGGAAGAAGAAGATCATCATGATGATCCAGAATTTATCGCCAAAGCAGATCTTGGCCTGCTCGCCAATGGGCAGAGCCGCCTTCTTTTCGCCCTCGCCGCCCTCTTCGGTAACGCGCTCACGGGTGAAGAAGTACTCGATGAGTGCGCCTATGAAGGTGATGATGATGAGCGCGATAACAAAGATCTTCCAGTGATCGTAGGAGGCCTGAGCGTCGTAGAGAGTAACGCCGTCGAGGGTGTAGTACTTGCCGCCGTCCTGCGCAACTGCGCCCTCGGGGAGATTCGTCGTCTGATAGACGAAGAGAAGATCAAGGAAGAACGGAAGGATCATGCTGGAGAGACCCATAGCGGCAAGAGCGGTCGCATTGGAGATGGTAGCGAGAAGGCTGCGGTCGCCGGAATTGCGGGTCGAGAGGTTGACAAGCGCGGCGTGCGGAGTGTAGTACATCGGATAGGCAAACGCAAACCAAAGGTTGTAGCCGATCGCGATGCAGACGAGAGCGCCGGTGTGCCACTCAGTGCCGGTCGAGGAATACGGCGAGAACACAAAGAGGAACAGAAGCGCAAGCAGGCTGATGGGAACAGAAACGAGGAGCAGCGGTCTTGCCTTGCCGGCTCTGGAGGTGTTGTTGTCCATAAGGCGGCCGACGAGGATATTTCCGATTACAACGAAGATGACGGAGATAACCGGAAGCCAGGTGAAAAACGCGGAAGCCCATGTATTGACGTGAAGAACGTCGGACATGTACTTGTTGAAATAGTTTGCAAGGATCGAGTTCGCAAGAAGCGCAAGAGTCGGGCCGACGAGATAGCCGAGCGCGCCCTCAGGGAAGATCGAAACCTTGTCGTTTTTGATAAAGCTGGGCGGCAGCTTATCAAAAAAGCTCTTTTTTTCTTTTTCCATTTCTCTTCCTCCATTTAAATAAAATACGATAGTATAATAATACTCAGCATCGTCAAAATAGTCAAGGTTTTTTGCACCAAGTGTAGATTTTTGGGCATAATCGGTAAAAGCCGGCCCCCACATGAGGCCGGCTTCAAATTATTATCATAAGTGAACGGGAAAACCTCGGATTTCAATCCGGGGATGAAAGTGAACACCATAGAATACGCCCTTTCCCACAAGCTAAAAGCTTGTGAATGTCCTTGAGATATGATAAAATGAAACTATCAAAAAGTAAGGGCTTTTATCTATGAAATATCTCAACGTAGTACAAAACTATAAATACCGTCTCTATGACTCGAAGCGCAACAGGTTCATCGACGCCAAGCTTAAAATAGCAGCAGAGATTTGGAACCACTGTATTGCCTTGCTTCGTATGTATTACAGAATGACCGGAAAATATATCTCCCCAAACAGGATGAAGGTATATGTTACTCGTCTAAAAGCACGGACAAAATATGCTCATTGGAACGAGCTCGGGTCTCAAGCAATACAAGACGTCATTGAACGAATTGGACGTAGCTATGAGGCGTTCTTTAATCACATTAAAGGTAAGAAGAACGGCCGTAAGGCTCCTCCTAAGTTTAAGAAGGCGAGTAATTACTCCTCATTCACTCTTAAACAGGCAGGATGGAAGCTCCACGACGATAATCATATTACCTTAATGGGTAAAGACTTTCGCTTCATCAAGCACAGAGAGATGGACGGTATCATTAAAACCGTTACTGTTAAGCGTACTTCAACAGGTAAGTACTTTGTCATATTTTGCGTAGAAAGAACAATTGTAGTCCCCGATGCACGAACCGGTAATGCGGTCGGCTTGGACTTTGGGCTCAAGAGTTTTCTTACTACAAGCAACAATGACAAAATACCCTCCCCTGAGTGGTATAAAAACGCTTTAACTGACATTCGTGCTGCTCATAAGAACCTTTCTCACAAGGTCAAGGGCAGTAATAACAGAAGGGGTGCTAAGCGAGAGCTTGCACTCTGTTACGAGCATGTCTCAAACATACGTGAGGATTGGTTCTACAAACTTGCCATTGACCTTGTAAAGCAGTATGACGTCATTTGCATCGAAGACCTTAACATTGACGCTATGAAGCGTCTTTGGGGACGCAAGATATCCGATTTGGCGTTCTCCGAGTTTGTTAGTATCCTCAAGTGGGAAGCTCTTAAACACGGAACATTGGTTTACAAGGTGGACAGGTTCTATGCTTCGTCAAAGACTTGCAGTAACTGTGGCTTTGTAAAGGAGGACCTCAGCCTCAAGGACCGTTCTTGGGCTTGTTCATGTTGCGGCAAGGAGCATGACCGTGACGTGAACGCGGCAATCAACATCCTTGCGGAAGGGTTGAAGTCTAAAGTTCCCGCTTAAACGATAATACCATATGGTTAGGGCATTAACCATTGCAGGAGGCGGAGTAAGACGGCATCTTGCCGCATCCGCTGTTGATAGCACAATCTCCGTTCTTAGTCCTTGGCTCTTAAGAAGCCTCGGACTTCAGTCCGGGGAGTATGTCACAGTTAGATATCATGTGATGCGCCTCAGAGCGTCGATCCTCTCCCACGATTCCATCGACTTCGGCTCTCTTCCGGCGTTTCGCTCGTCGCGGCAGTAGACGGCATAACGGCGCTTTATGCACGTTTCCTCGTACTTGCGCGCGTCAGAGTCGATTTTTGACCTCAGAAAGCTGAACACAGCGCCGGGTATTCCCACAAGCCCCGGCTCCGTTCCGTTCATGCTGTACTCAATAATCGCGCGGAAGAGCACTCCGCAGTCCTCGTCGGTCATCAGCTCGAGCGAGGGCTTTATATCGTGGTATATCATCACACCGGGTTTCTTTGACATATCCCGCCTCCTTTTTTTAAGACGAGTATATCATATCGTTGAGATAAAATCAAGGTAAGACAGAAAAATAATCTCACCAGATAAGCGGTATAAGTCTCCAGCGCACCCTGGCGCGGTACTCCTCATAGCCGGAAAGCTCGGTAGAGAGCAGTTTCTCCTCTCCGATGATGCGAACAACGATGATGGGGATGTATACGAGCATAATATAAAAGCCGATGAGCGAGCCGAGTATGAGCGGCATGGCGAGGAACATCAGAACGGAAGCGGAGTACATCGGATGGCGCACGATGCCGTAAAGCCCTGTATCGACGACCCTCTGCCCCTCCTGAATCTCAACGGTGCGGGAGATGTATTCGTTCTCGCGGAGGGTTTCGGCAAACACGCCGTAGCCGATGAGGAACACGGCGGAGGCTATAAAGACCGCCTCATTCGAGAGCTTCGACCAGCCGAAGCGGTAATCGAGTCCGCTGACAATAAACGCTGCGGCGAACATAACGCCCGAGAGCGCGATTACGATGACCTGCACGCCCTCCTCGCGCTCTGTGAGCCGCTTTTTAAGGAGCTCCGGCGCAAAGCGCAGCATAACGAGTCCGCCGACGAGCATCGGAATGAAGAGCAGCGCCATAAATATCCACCCGCGGGTGAAGCTTATGGAGCCCGCCGGAATAAACACGAGCGCCGCGACGAGAATTACGCCGGAAATGTACTTTACAAGCGCGTTTTTTATGAGTTTTTTATCCATGTTGACCGCCCCTCACCTATTGCATTTGCGCGCGAAATATGATAGTATTGTTTGAATTAAATTATAAAGGAAAGATATGTAATGCGCAAGTATTATTTCACATCAGAATCAGTGACCGAGGGCCATCCGGACAAGGTCTGCGACCTCATCTCCGACGCTGTCCTCGACGCAATACTCAAAGAGGATCCGATGTGCCGCGTAGCCTGCGAGACCACCGCCTCCACCGGTCTTATCCACATCATGGGCGAAATAAGCACCACGAGCTACGTTGAGATCGGCAAGATTGCCCGCGAGACCATCCGCGAGATCGGCTACACCGGCGGTGCCGGCGGCTTTGACGCCGATTCCTGCGGCGTTATTGTGAACATTGACGAGCAGAGCCCGGACATTGCGCAGGGCGTAAACAAGGCGCAGGACGGCGACGATAACGGAGCCGGCGATCAGGGCATGATGTTCGGCTACGCAGTAAACGAGACGCCGGAGCTTATGCCGATGGCGCTCAGCCTCAGCCACAAGCTCGCAAAAAGGCTCACCGACGTGCGTAAAAGCGGGCTTCTCCCCTATCTGAGGCCCGACGGAAAGACGCAGGTCACCGTTGAATACGGCGAGGACGGCAAAATTTTCCGCATCGAGGCTGTTGTCGTTTCAACCCAGCATTCCGAGGAAGCTGAGCTGGACACCATCCGCAGGGATATGATCGAGCACGTAATTAAGCCGGTCATCCCCGCTGGGCTTCTCGATGAGGACACCAAGATTTTCGTAAATCCCACCGGGCGCTTCGTAATCGGCGGCCCTCAGGGCGACAGCGGTCTGACCGGCAGAAAGATAATCGTCGACACCTACGGCGGTGCAGCTCCCCACGGCGGCGGCTGCTTCTCCGGAAAGGACCCGACGAAGGTCGACCGCAGCGCAGCTTATGCCGCGCGCTGGGCGGCAAAGAATGTAGTTGCCGCCGGACTTGCCGACAAATGCCAGATCCAGCTCGCCTACGCCATCGGTGTTGCGAAGCCCGTAAGCGTACTCGTTGAGACCTTCGGCACCGGAAAATACCCCGACGAGGTCATTGAAAACGCCGTCAAAAAGGTTTTCGACTTCCGCCCGACCGCGATAATCCGCGCACTCGACCTCCGCAGACCGATATACAAGCAAATCGCCGCCTACGGTCACATGGGCCGCGAGGACGTTGACGTGCCCTGGGAAAAGACGAACAGAGTGGACGAGCTTTTAGAGGCAGTAAAGTAATAATGAGGCGCTCCCATCCGGAAGCGCCTCTTTTTTATTCTTAGAACAGTCCCGTGATCCTTCCGCTCTCGTCGACGTCGATTCGCTCGGCGGCGGGGGATTTCGGCAGTCCGGGCATAGTCATTATCTCGCCCGTGAGCGCGACGATAAAGCCGGCACCGGCGGAGACCTTGAGATTGCGCACCGTTATCGTAAAGCCCTCCGGCGCGCCGAGGAGCGCGGGATTGTCGGAGAACGAGTACTGTGTTTTCGCCACGCAGATCGGAAGATTGCCGAAGCCGAGATCTGTAAGCTGCTTTGCCTGCTTTTTCGCCGCGGCGGTCAGCTCCGCGCCCGCGCCGCCGTAAATCTTCCGGGCGATGGCATTGAGCTTATTTTCAATGGTATCCCCGAGGTCATAGGAATAGGTGAAGCTGCCCTTTTCCTCCTCGCAGAGGCGCACTACCTCGCGGGCGAGCGCCTCGCCGCCCTTGCCGCCCTCAGCCCAGACGGTGGAGAGCACGGTATTCACTCCGAGAGCGCGGCACTTTGAGATTATGAAGTCGATCTCCGCGTCAGTATCGGTCGGGAAGCGGTTGACCGCGACCACGCACGGCAGATGATAGACATTTTTAATATTGGAAACGTGCCGCAGAAGGTTCGGCACTCCCCTCTCCAGCGCCGTGAGATCCTCGGTCTGGAGAGCTTTTTTATCAAGCCCGCCGTGCATTTTGAGGGCGCGGACTGTGGCGACGACGACAACCGCGTCGGGCGTAAGCCCGGCAGTACGGCACTTTATATCGAGGAACTTCTCAGCACCGAGGTCTGCGCCGAAGCCCGCCTCGGTAACGGTGTAGTCGCCCATTTTAAGCGCCATGCGCGTTGCGATAACGCTGTTGCAGCCGTGGGCGATATTGGCAAACGGGCCGCCGTGGACAAACGCGGGAGTTCCCTCAAGGGTCTGCACGAGATTCGGCTTCAGCGCGTCCTTCAGGAGTGCAGCCATAGCACCGACAGCCTTGAGGTCGGCGGCGGTAACAGGTCTGTCGTCGTATGTGTAGCCGACGATTATGCGCCCGAGGCGCTCCTTTAAGTCGGTTATCGAGGTCGCAAGGCAGAACACCGCCATAATTTCGCTCGCAACCGTTATATCGAAGCCGTCCTCGCGCGGTGTGCCGTTCGGCTTTCCGCCGAGGCCGTCGACCACGAAGCGCAGCTGGCGGTCATTCATATCGACGCAGCGCTTCCACGTAATCCTGCGAGGGTCGATGCCGAGAGCGTTGCCCTGCTGAATGTGGTTGTCAAGCATCGCGGCAAGGAGGTTGTTCGCCGCGCCGATGGCGTGAAAGTCGCCGGTGAAGTGGAGGTTTATATCCTCCATCGGCACTACCTGCGCATATCCTCCGCCGGCGGCGCCGCCCTTTACGCCGAACACCGGGCCGAGCGAGGGCTCGCGGAGCGCGACTGTGACGTTCTTCCCGATTCGCTTTAAGCCGTCCGCAAGTCCGACAGTGGTGGTGGTCTTGCCCTCGCCCGCAGGGGTCGGGGTTATCGCGGTGACCAGCACGAGCTTGCCGTCCGGTCGGTCGGTTTCCCTTAAGAGGTCGAGCGACACCTTAGCCTTGTACTTTCCGTACTGCTCTATGTATTTTTCGTCGAGATTTGCCCGCCTCGCGATCTCGGTTATGGGCTGCATCGGGGTTCTCTGTGCTATTTCAATGTCAGATAGATATTCCATATCGCGCCTCCTTAATCATGTTATTTTAATCCTGTTTTCAGCTTTTGTAAAGCTCAATGATGGAAAAGCCGCATTCCGGTAAACGAGAGCGTCATTCCGTATTTATCGCAGGCGGAGATAACCGCGTCGTCGCGCACCGAGCCGCCCGGCTCGGCAACGTATGCTACTCCAGATTTATACGCACGCTCGATGTTGTCGGAGAACGGGAAAAAAGCGTCCGAGCCGAGGGAAACGCCGGTTATAGTATCGAGATATGCCCTCTGCTCCTCAGCGGTAAACGGCGCGGGCTTCTCTGTGAAATACCGCTCCCACACGCCGTCCGCGCAGACGTCCTCCTCGTTTCTGTTGATGTAGCCGTCTATCGCGTTGTCGCGGTCGGCTCTTCCGAGGTCGGGCCGGAACGGCAGATTCAGCACCCTTTCTGACTGGCGGAGAAACCACGTATCAGCCTTCGACCCGGCAAGACGCGTGCAGTGGATGCGGCTCTGCTGACCCGCTCCGACGCCTATTGCAGTGCCGTCATAGGCGTAGCATACGGAGTTCGACTGCGTGTATTTGAGCGTTATGAGCGCAACCAAAAGGTCACGGCGGGCATTATCCGGCAGATTTTTATTCGCGGAAACGAGATTATCGAGGGATGCGGGCGTGTTTTTATAATCATTCCGCCCCTGCTCAAAGGTCACGCCGAAAACCGTCTTGCGCTCCTGCGGCCCGGGAATGTACCCCGGGTCGATTTTCACTACGTTGTAGCCGCCCTTGCGCTTCGCTTTCAGTATTTCGAGCGCCTCCGGTGTGTACGACGGCGCGATAACGCCGTCCGAGACCTCGCGCTTTATGATGCGCGCCGTCACAGCGTCGCACTCGTCGCTCAGCGCTATCCAGTCGCCGAAGGAGCACATTCTGTCGGAGCCGCGCGCCCTCGCGTAAGCGCAGGCTATCGGGGAATCGTCCAGCCCCGCAATATCGTCGACAAACGAGGCTCTTTTTAGCTTCTCGCTGAGCGGAAGTCCAACCGCCGCGCCCGCGGGCGAGACGTGCTTGAAGGACGCCGAAGCGGGAAGCCCCGTCGCCTCCCTGAGCTCCTTAACAAGCTGCCAGGAGTTGAGCGCGTCAAGGAAGTTTATATAGCCGGGTCTGCCGTTCAGTATCTCAACGGGCAGATCGGCGCCGGAGTCCATAAAGATTTTTGCAGGCTTCTGATTCGGATTGCAGCCGTATTTGAGTTCAAATTCCTTCATTTTCAGTCCCCCAGGTTTTTATTGAAAATCGTGACTTCACCGTTTATGTCAGCATACAGCGCGACCTTGTTGTCTTTGTTCAGCGCCTCCCAGACCTCACGAGGCTCGGGCATATCTATCTCCATCGGCTCGCCCCTGAACGAGGGCAGCGGGTCGCCGTCAGATTCGTAGGTGCTGATGAAATACCCCTTCCCCTCGCTTACGCCCTCGTAGTTAAAGAACGAGCGCTGACAGCGACCGTCGGCGCGCTTCAAAATCGCAATTTCAAAGCTGCCGTCCTTGTTAAGGATTGCCGAGATGCGCGGGGTGTAGTTCGGCGCGTCCGGCTCATACTCGCGCGTTTCGAGCGCCCTGCGGAAGTCGCCGAAAGCGACTATCGTATCGGTCTGATCGCCGTTCGCGACAACGAGGCTATCCCCCATTTTTCTCACCGGGTTGTAGATTATGAGGCTCGGGTCGCGCATTTTCGCCTCGTCGAAGGCTTTTGTACGGATTCCGTCCGGCGTGCGCTCGAATACGCGGTTGCGGCTGTTCTCACTCCTGCCCATTATAAAATAGTAAGCTCTTCCGTTTCCGACGATTATCCCGCGACCGGGATATGGGTTATTTCTCAGATATTCCAGCAAATCTGCCATTTTTTACCTCCTCAGTATAGAAAAAGGGCGCACCTAACTATCAGTCAAGTGCACCCAGACGGACGGTTTTACTTCCCGCGGCTTCTCGGTGGTGCTCCACCCTTTCCCGTCAGTCACCGCGGGAATATTCTATTATGTATTATGCGACGAAATTACGCAACGAACTGGTACGCCGTGAACGCGACGTAGATGCAGAGGAGCGCGATGCCCTGCCAGCGCTTAAGCTTGCCGGTGGCGACGGTCGGGAGGGTCATAATTCCCATGACGAGGAACATCACCGGAATGTCGATAAGCAGGCTGGAGTTTATGCCCATGAGCATCTTCTCAGCCGGTATCTCAAATGGGTTGATGGTTATCGCCGCGCCAGATACGAGGACGATATTGAATATATTTGCGCCGATGATATTGCCGACGGACAGCGAGCTGTGACCCTTGACAAGGCTCGTTATCGCAGTAACAAGCTCCGGAAGCGAGGTTCCGAGCGCGACCATCGTAAGTCCGATGACAGAATCGGGAACTCCGAGCGCCTGCGCGATAAGCGTTCCGTTATCGACGAGAAGTCTCGCGCCGACCGCGATGCACGCCGCGCCGCCGACGAGGAGCACGATCTCGAGCCAGAGCGGCAATTCCTTGGTCTCCTCCTCTTCCTCAGCCTCCTCAACGGGGTTTCGCTTCATCTGGAAGAAGTTAACGACCATGTAAATAACGAACATAATCAGGAACAGCACGCCGTTCCAGCGGTAGAACCTGCCGGTAGTATAGGCGAAGCCCGCGTAGATGGCGGCGGCGATGAAGAACACCGCGACCGGGAAAACGATGGTCTTTTTATTCACCGCAGTGGGCTTCAGTGCGATCGTAATTGCACTTATAAGCGCTGTATTGCAGATAATGGAGCCGATGGCGTTGCCGTAGGATATGCCGGCGATACCCTCGAGCGCCGCCTGCGAGGATACCATGACCTCCGGGAGCGTTGTGCCGATGGATACGACGGTCGCGCCGATGAGCAGCTCCGGAAGCTTGAAGCGGCGCGCGATTCCGGTGGCGCCGTCAACAAACCAGTCGCCGCCCTTGATGAGCAGAACAAGTCCCAATGCGAACAGTAAAACGGGTATTAACATCAAATTTCCTCTCATTTCATATAAACTGAAGCTATTTTAATACGAACGCGCGAAGTTGTCAACATTCACTTGAAACGCCCGACGGAGTATGGTACAATATGTGCAAAGCGCTTATATTTCAAGCTTTTCCGCTCTTTTTTGCAGGTTTTGCATTTTTCTCAAAAGGGCGGTTTTTGTTTCGAATTTTGCTGATTTCTTGAAATTCTGCGCGGAAAGCGGTGATAATTTGGCGGAAATAAAAAATTTCAGGCTTTTTCTCTTTGATATGGACGGCACCCTCTACCTCGGCGACGAGCTCTTTCCCTTCACAAAGGAGCTGCTGCGGACTATCCGCGACACCGGCCGCAGGTATCTTTTCATGACGAACAACTCTTCAAAAAGCGTCGAGGACTACGTAAGAAAGCTCGCGCGGCTCGGGATTGAAGCCGACCGCGAGGACTTCATAACCTCCTCGCAGGCGACGGCGTACTATCTCCACCGCAATCTTGAGGGCAGGCGTCTCTACGTCTGCGGCACCGAGAGCCTCAAGGCGGAGCTGCGGCGCGAGGGCTTTGAAATTACCGAGGATACGGAGAAGACCGAGGTCGTAGTCCTCGGCTACGATACGGAGCTTAACTACAAAAAGCTGTGGGATATTTCGTACATTCTCACGCTCCGGCCCGAAACGCCGTATATTGCGACAAATCCCGACCTCGTCTGCCCGACGGAGTTCGGCTACGTTCCGGACTGCGGCAGCGTTATGATAATGCTCAAAAACGTGACGGGGCTCGACCCCATCGTCATCGGCAAGCCCTCGCCTCTTATGCCGCAGCTCGCGATGGATAAGCTCGGCGTGGCGAAGGACGAGACCTGCGTTGTCGGCGACCGCATCTACACCGACGTAAAGAGCGGCCTCAACGCCGGAGTTTGCGGTATTCTCGTCATGAGCGGCGAAACCACGCCGGAAATACTCGGAAAAAGCGCCGACAAGCCGGATATGGTGCTGTCGAGCGCGGAAGAAATATTAAAAGAATTGAGGAGATAAAATGGCTAAGAAAACTAATACCGTCGGCTCTCTGAAGCTCAATTACAAGCGCACCGCACTCATTGGCTTTGCGTTCTTCGGCATCCTGCTTCTCTGGCAGGTCTACGATTCGTGGTGCCCGACCTTCCTCACAGATATTTTCGCCAAGGCTATGTACTCCATGAACTCCGCTGAGCTGCGCGCCTCCGGCGACTCCTCGAAGATCCTCGAGGTGCAGTGGCTCGTCGGCATCGTTATGGCGTGCGATAACCTCGCGGCGCTGATCCTCCTTCCGATTTTCGGATCGCTCTCCGACCGCACTGAGACGCCCATCGGAAAGAGAATGCCCTACATCCTCATCGGCACTCTCGTCGCCGCCGTCGCGTTCCCGTTCATCCCGCTCTTCTTCCACTATAACAACATCGGCGGCATGGTAGTCATGATGGGCATCGTTCTCATGTTCATGATGATGTACCGCAACCCCGCCGTCGCGCTTATGCCCGACATCACTCCGAAGCCGCTTCGCGCGAAGGCAAACGGCATAATCAACATCATGGGCTACTTCGGCGGCGCGTTCGCAACAGTGCTCGGCATATTCCTCAAGCTCTCCGACTACATAAACGCCGGCTCCGACGCGCGCAATCTCTGGGTCATCGAGCTTCCGTTCATCATTGCCTCTATCCTTATGGTCATCAGCGCGTTCGTGCTCTTTGCGACCATCAGGGAGAACAAGCTCCGCGAGGAGCTCAAGGACGAAATGGAGCTCGGCGAGCGCCTCGCCGCCGTTGAGGATAAGATCGAGGACGACGCGCCCATGACGAAGGCGAACAGGAGAATGCTCCTCGCTATCCTCGGCGCTGAATTTCTGTGGTTCATGGCTGACAACGCCATCGGCACCTACATCGGAAACTACGTTATCTACTACCTCGGCTCAGCCTCCAGCGCCACATCCACCCTCACGATCATCGGCGGTCTCGCCTCCGTTCTCGGCTTTGCCATCGCGGGCGGCATCGCGGATAAGATCGGCAGAAAGTGGACAATTACGACGGGTCTCAGTCTCACCGTTCTCGGCGTGCTCCTCATGTGCTTCATCCCGCCCACGGGCAAGGTCGTCGGCGAGCACGGCGAGTACAGCTTCCCCGCTCTTCTCTACGTTGTATGGGTCATCAAGGGCTTCGGCATGAGCCTCGTTCACAACTGCTCCTTCCCGATGGTGGTCGAGCTTTCCTCCTCCAAGACCATCGGCAAGTTCACCGGCTTCTACTACGCCGCCTCGATGTCGGCGCAGACAGTCACCCCGATACTGCTCGGTCTTGTGTTCCGCATCTCCTTCGCGTGGCGCGCGCTTCCGATATACGCGACTGTGCTCTATCTTGCGAGCTGTGTGGTGTTCACCGCGCTCGTTAAGAACATAAAGGCGAAAAAGGTCGAGAACGCGAAGGGTCTCGAGGCCCTGGGAGGCGACGATTGATGAACGTAAAGAAAACGCTAAATACAGCGGTCAAGGTCTATAACACCGCGGAAAAGCTCTCAAAAAAAGCAAAAATCGCCAAAAGGCGCGCAAAAAAGCTCGCGTTTATCTCCGGCGCGCTCCTCGGTATCGGCGCCGCCGCAGGCGCCTGCGCGGCTCTCGTCGCGCCGGGCAGTGCGACGGAAGAGCAGAAGGCGCCCTTTATGGGTCAGAACATCGCCCACCGCGGTCTGCACACCGAGGATAAATCAATACCCGAAAACTCCCTCGCCGCGTTCCGCCGCGCCGTCGAGCACGGCTACGGCGTTGAGCTGGACGTGCAGTTGAGTAAAGACGGCAAAGTTGTCGTTTTCCACGACGATACGCTCTCCCGCGTGTGCGGCGTGGACGGGCGCGTGGACGAATTTACCTACGCTGAGCTCTCTGAAATGCGCCTGTGCGGCACCGACGAGCATATCCCCCTTTTCTCCGATGTGCTTGTGACGGTAAACGGCAAGACTCCGATTATCTGCGAGCTTAAAACCGGGCGGCACAACAGCGAGCTTTGTGAAAAGACGCTGAAGCTCATCTCATCCTACTCCGGCGACCTGTGCATCGAGTCCTTCGACCCGACTATCGTCGCGTGGTTCAGAGTTCACGCCCCGGAAATTCTGCGAGGTCAGCTTGCGACGACCTCCGAGGATTACGTCAAAGGCGGCATGAATCCCGCGCTCGCGTTCGCGCTTGAAAACACGCTTCTGAACGTTCTCTCCCGCCCGCACTTCATCGCTTACAGAATCGGTGAAAAGCCGCTCACAGTGAAGCTTTCTGAGGCGCTCGGCGCGATGAAGGTGGGCTGGACGAGTCACAATAAGGTCAATGAGCAGGGGCGCGACACCGTTATTTTTGAATTCTACGAGCCGGAAGTGCGTTTCAAATGAACCCTCGCATATCCAAAGGCAAATACTATGCCCTCAGCTTCACCTGGGGGCTTCTGACCACAACCGCGGGGCTTCTCGTCGCGCTCATCATGCTCATCACCGGGCATAAGCCGCACCGCTGGGGCTACGCGTGGTACTTCGAGGCCGGCAGGCGCTGGGGAGGCGCAAGCCTCGGCCCCGTGTTCATCAAAGACCGCACCGACTCCGAGCACATCAAAAATCATGAGTTCGGGCACAGCATTCAGAACTGCTACTTCGGTCTCTTGATGCCGTTTCTCGTCTCCATCCCCTCCTCCGTGCGCTTTCACGCGCGCAACGTGATGCGCCTTTTCGGAAAGCGCCCGAAAACGCCGTATGACAGCGTCTGGTTTGAGAGGCAGGCGACCGAGCTCGGAACGGAGTTTATTACTTGGCAAAGAGGTCAGAAAGATGGCAAATAACACCGATATTGAGCTTCAAAGGGCGGTAATCTACTCCGTCTATGTGCGCAATCACACGCCCGAGGGCACGTTCCGCGCCCTTATCCCCGATTTAGGGCGCATAAAGAGCCTCGGCACAGATATAATATGGCTCATGCCGATTCATCCAATCGGCGTCGCCGCCCGAAAAGGCACGCTCGGCAGTCCCTACGCGAACATGGATTACCGCGCCGTTAACCCTGAGTACGGCACGCTTGAGGATTTCAGGGCGCTGTGCCGCGCCGTTCACGATATGGGCATGAAGATAATTATCGACGTCGTGTACAACCACACCTCGCCGGACTCAGTTCTGTGGAAAACGCACCCGGAGTTCTTCTACAAGCGCCCGGACGGCCGACCCGGCAACCACGTCGGCGACTGGACGGACATCATAGACCTGGACTACACGAACAGTGCGCTTTGGGACTATCAGATCGAGTCACTCTGCTATTGGGCGCAGTATGTGGACGGTTTCCGCTGCGACGTCGCCTCGTTCGTACCGGTGGAGTTCTGGAAAGAGGCGCGAGGGACAGTTGAAAACGTGCGCCCCGGGTGTATATGGCTTGCCGAGAGCGTTCACCGCTCGTTCGGCGACTACTGCCGATCTGTCGGAATGTACAGCGCGAAGGACTCCGAGCTCTTCGAGGCGTTCGATATTGAGTATGAGTACGACGTGCGCGAGGCGTTCGACGCTTATCTCGCGGGGACTGCGCCGCTCTCGACATATATGGAGCTCGTAAGCTTTCAGGACTTCGCCTATCCCGCGCGATACAACAAGCTCCGCTTTCTGGAGAATCACGACCAGCCGAGAATAGCGTCAAGAGTCCCCGAAATTGACCGCCTCGAATCGTTCACCGCGATGACGTACTTCATTAAGGGCGCGACCCTTCTCTACGCGGGTCAGGAGAATGCCGTCAACCACCTTCCGGCGCTGTTTGACAAGGATACGATAGACTTTGACACCGGCATTGACCTCTCCCCGCTTATGCGCCGCCTTTATGATATCAAAAAGACCGCGCTTGAGCCATCCGACAGCTTCACCGCCTCAGCATTCGGAGATACGGCGGTTATGTACCGCCGCGGCGGGAGCGTAAAGCTCGGAGTCTTCCCGCTGAAGTGCGAAAAGGGCGAAATTCCGGTATCCGTACCGGACGGAGAATATGAAAACCTCATCTCCGGCGAGAGCGTATTAATCTCCGGCGGAAAGCTCAGGTGCGAAGGAAAGCCGATAATATTAAAGCTCTGAGGGCTACTCCTCAGAGCTTTTATTATTCATGGAGAGTGCGAGAAACGCGAGGAAAACGGGCGTAATTATGTACATCGAAATGCCGAAAAAGGCGCAGAGCATATAGCTGACAGCGCCCGCAAGGGCGATTCTGTTGCCCTTTTTTACCGCACTCCATACGGCGAGGACAAGTACGCCAAGGGCGCTCAGGAAGGCGAAAATCCCCTCCTGCGCGAGGAGGTTCAGATACTCATTGTGCGCGCAGTCGATGTAGCGGTAGATCGTCTTGCCGCCGACAACGCGGGAGAACGGCTCGATGTCCCACTCGATCATCGAATCCGGACCGCCGCCGAACAGCGGGTGCTTCGGTATTTCACCGAGAACGGCGCGCCATATTCCTATCCTGCCCGAGCCGAAGGTGTCCTCTACCCTGCCGTGGAGTATTTCGTGAAGCTCCCCGAGAGAGCCGCCGAGGTCGATAAAATAGACAAGAGCAAGCCCCGCAAGCGCGAGCGCAAGCTCAAGGAAGGCAAGCCATTTCCCTCGTTTTCCGAGCGAGAGCGGCGCCATAATCGCGACTGCGCCGATAAAGCCCACTATCCCCTCCGCGACATGCGCCCACGCGAGGCACAAGAGAGACAGCGCAAGCGGGATAATTAGCAGAAGCTTTTTCTTCCGCACTATCGCCGTGAGAAAGACCGCCGCGCTCACGCTGAGCAGTACCGACGAGAAATCCGCGTTGCCGAGCGTGCCGAAGTACTCACCGGAGTAGCGCACGTTGCCGTCGAGGTAGGTCATTCCCTCCGGGTACAGCCGGAGGATATCGAGACCGAGAAACTGCGTGACAGACAGCGCGCAGAAAAGCGTCATCGCCGCGCCGAGTATGTAAATATGCTTCTCTCTGAGCCTTCCAAACGCGGCGACCGAGAGAAACGTCAGGCAGTAAATGAGCTGGGTCAGCACCCCGTCATAGCGGCTCGCACCGATAAAGGCGTTGTAGTCGTAGGGCGAGAGGAGCGCCGAGATAACAGTCGCGAGAAAATACCCCGCAACGAGAATAACGAGCGGCTTCGGCGCGGGAAAGCTGCGCTCCCGCACGCTCAGTATCGCAATTCCGATGAGATAAGCGCCGCTGAGAATGAGAAACGCAGCGAATTTCACCTCGGCTATCATCGTGTACGGCGCGAAAATGAGAATGTACGCCGAAAAAAGTATGGATATGTAGATATCCGTCAGGCCCTCGCGCGTCTTCATCTTATCAGCTCTTCAAGCGTAGAGTAGATCTTATCCGGCTCGATGGGCTTTGAGAGGTGCGCGTTCATGCCCGCCTGCAGCGAGAGCTGAACGTCCTCGTCGAAGGCGTTCGCCGTCATCGCGATTATCGGAACGCTCTTCGCGTCCCTGCGCGGAAGGGCGCGTATCGCCGCCGTCGCCTCAAGGCCGTCCATCTCCGGCATACGGATATCCATCAGCACCGCGTCATACGTCCCCTCGGCACTGTCGCGGAACATTTCAAAGGCAATTCTGCCGTTTTCCGCATGGTCAACGGTGATTTCGCGTATTTCAAGCAGCTCTGTGAGTATTTCGGCGTTTATGAGGATATCCTCGGCAATAAGAATATGCCTGCCCCTGAGGTCGGCGAGGCGCTTCTCCTTCAGAACGCCCATGCCGTTGCGCCGGGCAATACGCTCGAACTCATCGAGAATGCTGTTTGTAAAGAGCGGCTTCGAGAGGAAACCGTCGGCTCCCGCGCCCGCCCCCTCCTCTATGATGTCATCGTAATTAAAGCTCACGAGAATGAGGGCGATCTCCTCCTTCGGGTGCTTTTCGCGTATGCGCCGCACAAGCTCTACGCCGTTCATCTCCGGCATCCTCCAGTCGATGATGACGAGGTTATATCCCTCGTGCTTCGCACCCTTGACGCCGATCATGCTGAGCGCGTCCCCGCCCTTTCCGCAGGTGTCGGCGTGAATGCCGACCTCGTCGAGAATGAGCCTCGCGTGCTCGGCGGCTATCGGATCGTCGTCCACAACGAGAACGCGGATATCCGCGGGGTCGATGACAGATTCGTGGTATATTTCATGGTCGCAGTTTTTGAGCGTTACGAAAACAGTAAACTCAGAGCCGACGCCCTTTTCCGATTCGACCGTTATCGAGCCGTTCATCATCTCGACGATGCTCTTTGTGATAGCCATGCCGAGACCGGTGGAGCCGTATTTGTTGCTTCTTCGGCTGTCCTCCTGCGAGAAGGAGTCAAAAATCTTTGGAATGAACGCCTTGTCCATGCCGATTCCCGTGTCCTTGACGGAGAAGCGCAGAGTCGACTGATCGCCGAAGGCGGCGGTTTTTTCGACAGTCATCGTGACCGAGCCGGGGGCGTTTGTGAACTTTACCGCGTTTGAGAGGATATTTATCAGCACCTGCTTGAGCTTCATATCGTCCCCGATGTAGTAATCGTCGACGTGGCCCTTGATGCGGCACTCGAAGGAGAGACCCTTGTCGCGGCACTGACTCATCACCATCGTGTTCAGCTCCTCCATCATGCCGGAGAAGGAAAACTCCTCCTTGCGCAGCGTGAGGCGGCCGGATTCAATGCGGCTCATATCAAGGATATCGTTTATAAGGCTCAGAAGATGGCGCGCGCTGCCGCCTATCTTCTCGAGGTATTCCCTCGTTTCGGGCCGGAGCGTTTCGTCCTTGAGGGCGAGATTGTTGAGTCCGATTATGGCGTTCATCGGCGTGCGTATCTCATGGCTCATGCTCGAGAGGAACGCGGTCTTTGCGGCGTTTGCCTCCTCCGCGACAGCGAGCGCGTCCATTATCGCGCGGTTTTTCGCCATTGTGTCGCGCATTTCGGAGTCTATGACCGTAAAGCCGAGGCCTACGGCGTGGACAATATGGTCGTCTCTGTCCTCGGCGTGGCGCACGCCCGCCATACGCAGCATTTCGTAGTACTCGCGGTCTTCTCTGCGCGCGAGGTAGCGATATGCGATTATCGCCTCGGTCGAGAGCGCCTCGCGTATCGAATCCGGCTCGATGAATTTCAGGAAACCCTCGCGGTACTTCTCATCGACAAAGTTTTCGGCGTAATACTGAAATCGCTCGGAAAAACAGAAATGCACGCCCTCCGGCGTCTGATACGGGTCGTTCTGATCGGCGCGGTAGCACACTCCGTCGTCGCGGTCGAGGTCGACGTGATAGACCGCGCGGTAGTCGGACGCCATCGCGGTTATCATCTTGTCCTGCTCCTCGCGGTGGCGCTGCTCTCGGAGAAGCTCCTCCTCCATAATGCGCTCGGCTTTCTGCTGTGCGAGGTGCTTTTCCGTGACATCTGAGACAAAGACGTAGAAAACGCCGCCATAGTTATCCGTTTCTGTGTAGTGACCGAAGTCCTCGACCCAGCGCACCTGCCCATCGCGGCGGAGAATACGGTACTCGACGTAATCGAGGTCGTTTTCGCTCTCCTTGAGGCACTTTACGATATCCGCGTCGACTCTCTCGTAGTCCTCCGGATGCACCATACCACGGAAGGAGCCGCCCGCGAGCGCGCGAAACTCTCCGATATCTGCGCAGCCGTAGATATCAAACACGGCCCTGTTGGCGTAGATGATCTCCTCATCACCACCGGCCTTGTAGATAAAAAAGCCGCCGGGCATGTGGTTTCCCAGCTCCTCGATTACGGAGAGCGTAGAATCGTTTATCTCAAACCGCTTCGAGAACACAGCGTTTCCCCCTCGCATACACTATTTACAATATAATAGCAGATTTATCCGAAAAGCGCAACCGATGACATAAGGCAAGACCGCACAATTCGGTGCGCGCGACTTGCTTGCATATTATTCCGTCATATTGTCCGAAAATCCTCGGAAATACACAAAGTATTTCCTTGCGGTTTTCAGCCAATCTGACAAAAAATCTGACTTCGCAATCCGCACACATGAATTATGCGGTATTGCCTTAAACTTTAGCGCTTTAAATCCTTGACAAGCGTTTGAGAATAGTGTAATATAGTAAAGTCATGTGAAGCTTGCAGGAAACACCGGTTTGCGGTGACCGAAGGAGCAAAACTCTCAGGTAAAAGGGACTGCCGGCGGATGACACTCTGGAGAAGCCCGCGCTTTGCGGGTGCCGAAGGTGCAAGGCGGACACTCCGCTAATCTCTCAGGCAAAAGGACAGAGCCGGTTTACCTTTCTATCGGTCTATAATCGTCTTTTTGGGGAGCTGCGTCTTTGGCGGCTCCCATTTTCTCAGTAAAGGGCTGATTTTATGACCGATTTTGCAAAAATCATCGCGGACATTAACAGCGCGGTGAACTCAGTTGTATGGGGCGTTCCGGCGCTCGTTCTGCTCATCGGCACCGGCGTGCTTATGACTGTGCTGACGAAGTTTTTCCAGTTTACGCGCTTCGGACATATGTGGAAAACCACCATCGGCGCGATGTTTAAGAACAAGCACATCACAAAAAGCGCCGACAAGCAGAGCATTTCGCAGTTTCAGGCGCTCTGCACCGCCCTCTCCGCGACCATCGGCACCGGCAACATCGCCGGCGTTGCATACGCTATCACGATGGGCGGCCCCGGCTCTATCTTCTGGATGTGGATAGCCGCGATAGTCGGCATGATGACGAACTACTCCGAAAACCTCCTCGGCATTTACTTCCGCCGCCGCAACGAGAAGGGCGAATGGTCTGGCGGCGCGATGTACTACCTGCGCGACGGCGTGGGCAGCATGAAGTACGGCAAGGTCGCCGGTCCCGTTCTCGCGGTGCTGTTTTCTGTATTTGCGACCCTCGCCTCCTTCGGTATCGGCAATATGGGTCAGTTCGTATCAATCTCCGAGAGCATAACGACTCTCGTCCCCTCCGTTCCCTCCGGCACTCTTGCGCTTATAGTCGGCGCGGTCGTGCTCGTATTTGCCGCGCTCGTCATCATCGGCGGACTAAAGCGCATAGCGACCACGAATGAGCGCATAGTGCCGTTCATGGCGCTCTTCTACATGCTCGGCTCGATAATTATAATCATCATGAACTATCAGAATATCCTCCCCGCCTTCGGCGCTATCTTCGCCGGAGCGTTCAACTTCAAGTCGGCGGCGGGCGGTATCGGCGGCGCCGTCATCGCTCAGGCGATGACCTGGGGCTTCAAGCGCGGCGTATTCTCCAACGAGGCCGGTCTCGGCTCGTCTGTTATGGTTCACTCCGCCTCCAACGTCAAGGAACCGGTGGTGCAGGGTCTCTGGGGCATTTTTGAGGTCTTTGCGGACACGATTCTCGTCTGTACCTGCACCGCGCTCGTTATTCTCACAAGCGGGGTCGTCGATATGACCACCGGCGCGTCGGTCTCCGGCGTTACGAAGCTCGGACTTGCGACCGAGGCGTTCACCAAGGCGTTCGGCCCCTTCGGCGGTATATTCATTGCAGTCGCCGTCTGCCTCTTCGCGTTCACCACCATCCTCGGCTGGAGCTACTACGGCACAAAGTCCTGGGAGTACCTCTTCGGCACGAAGTCGACCATCGTCTATAAAATTCTCTTCCTCGCGATGATAATGGTCTCCGCCACCATCGACGCTTCGCTCGCCATCGACATCTCCGACACGATGAACGGACTTATGGCGATTCCAAACCTCATCGGCGTAATTAGCCTCTCATGGCTCGTCGTGAAGGTCACGAAAAACTACACAGACCGCAAGATTACACGCAAAAACCCGCACCTCACCCCGATGTACTCGCATTTTGACGACATTCAAAGGGAAATGGAAAAGCGAAAGGATCAGTAATCTATGAATAACTTCAATTACTACGTTCCAACGAAGATATGGTTCGGCAATGGTCAGATAAGTCACCTCGCAGAGCTTTCTGAGAGCGGCAAGCGCGTGCTTCTCGTCTACGGCGGAGGCAGTATCAAAAAGCTCGGCATTTACGATGAGGCGATGGCGATTCTCGGCGGTGCGGGGCTTGAGGTTTTTGAGATGGGCGGAGTTGAGCCGAACCCGCGCGTTGAGAAGGCCCGCGAGGGCATAGAGCTTTGCCGCGCGAACGATATCGATATGCTCCTCGCCATCGGCGGCGGCAGCGTTATCGACACCGCTAAATCCATAGCCGCGGGCGTGTGCTACGACGGCGACGTGTGGGACTTAATTGAAGATTCATCGAAAATCAGGGCGGCAAAGCCCGTCTACACCGTGCTGACACTCTCCGCGACCGGCTCCGAGATGAACAAAAACGCGGTGCTCAGCGATCTCGGGCGCGGCAAAAAGGCTTCGATGTCCTCCGATCTGCTGAAGCCGAAGATGTCCATCTGCGACCCGACCTACACGTTTACGGTCTCGCGCCGTCAGACGGCGGCGGGTACGGCGGATATGATCAGTCACACCTTTGAAAACTACTTCTCGCCCATCCGCGACAGCTACCTCTCCTCCCGCTTTTCCGAGGCGATTCTCAAAACCTGCATAAAATACGGCCCGGTCGCTCTCGCCGAGCCCGATAACTACGAGGCGCGCGCGAATCTCATGTGGGCTTCGACGAACGCGATAAACGGCATCGCCAAGGTCGGCGCTGAGGTCGGCTGGTGCTGTCATCCGATCGAGCACGAGCTGAGCGCATACTACGACGTCACCCACGGCGAAGGGCTTGCGATAATAATCCCGCGCTGGATGCGGCACATTCTCTCCGAGGCAACAGCGTGGAAGCTTGCCGAGTACGGCAGGAACGTCTGGGATTTAGCTGGCGACGATATGGCGGTCGCCGAGGCTGCGATTGCGAAGACCGAGGAGTTTTTCTTCGATGTGCTGGGACTTCCCCGCACGCTCGGTGAGGTCGGCATCGGCGATGAAAAAATCGACCTTATGGCCGCAAACGCCGCCCCGTCGCTGAAAAACGCCTTCGTCCCTCTCGATAAGGACGACGTCGCCGAGATTCTCAGAGCTTGTCTGTGAAATAATCAAGAATAAAAAATGCGGTATTCCCATTGAGGGAATACCGCTTTTTCGTTTAGTAGAAGGCTTGATTTGTTTGTAATCGCTAAATAAGTGGTACCCTATGCAAAAGCGGCATCATCGTCTAAAATGTGTGCAAAGTGTTCTGGAAAGGCTCGGAACGTTCCGAAACGTTCCGGAAATTTAAGGACAGAATAATACACAGGAGGCAGACGA
>JAFSJE010000047.1 GCA_017439425.1 Oscillospiraceae bacterium | reverse complement strand
GAAGTACGGTCTCAAAGCAGCCCGCCGTGCTCCTCAGTTCAGCAAGAGATAACAAGCCAGAATTCAAGCACCCGCTTATGCGGGTGCTTGTTTTTATGCGGCGGGCGAGCTGAAGCCTCTATCACAGCCCCCTCCGGCGCGCAGCCCGTTTTATGAGCCATACGTCATCCTCAAAAACCTTTAAATCGGCGGGTCACCTCAGACCCGCCGATTTTTGCGTACATATTCAATTACCCGGTGCAGGATTATCCCGCCCGCGATATTCACAACGAGCATAATTGCGTAGTACGCGAAATGCCCCTCGTCAAAGTCAAGAAAGCGCCGCAGTCCCTCGCGCTTTTCGGTAAACGTGACGTTCAGGAGATATATTTCAAGGCTGCACTCGCCGAGAACCGCGAGCGGCTTTGCCGGAATCTTATCGAGCGCCCACGCCAGCGCAAGGCAGGCAGGCACACTCAAAAGCGAGAATACCGGCGCAAGCGTCAGGGCGTCCGGATACCGCCACACCAGAACAGCATAGACAGCTCCCGGCACAAGTGAGGTTATGACGACCCATACCGGCTCCTTTTTCTCCTCAAAAATTGCAAATCCGAGGTAAATACCCATAAAAAGCGTCGGAAACCGGTAAAAAACGTCGCAATACTGCCACCAGCCGTCACGTAGGAGAAGCCACAGAACGCCGTATGAGGCGGCGCAGAGCGCCACGCACGCAAAAAGCTTGTTTTTCGCCCTGCCGATGAGCGCGACGAAGGCGGGAGTCAGAAGATAAAAGGTCATTATCCCGGTGATGTACCAGTTGAACGCGCCGAACGGGCGAACCCAGTAATGCATCGTCGTGAGATTCCAGAACAGCGCCGAGGGCACCGCGAAGCCGCGGATAATATTATAAACGCACAGCGGCACCATGACCGCGTAATACGCGGGCAGTATCCGGCTCAGGCGGCGCTTAAGATAATCGCCGTAGCGCTGCTGCCTTCTGAGAAGCGAGAGCGCAAGTCCCATTCCGGACACAAGCACGAAAATATCCACTCCCGCAAAGCCCATCGCGCGCACGTTGTTCAGAGCGCCGATCGGCATATCGTTCGCGTGAAACGCGAGGATCATAAGAATCGCAAGCCCCATAAGCTCGCTCCGGCGCTTGGAAATTATCGAATAGCTCAATTCCGTCACCTTACAAAAAATGCCCCACGTTTTCGTGGGGCATTGTAATTTTTTACTCGTCAGCCTTGTCGGTGGGAAGACCGGCTTCCTCGCGCTCCTTAAGCGCGTCCTTGCGGCTGATGTTCCAGCGGCCGCGCTCGTCGATGCCGAGGAACTTGACCCAAGTCCAGTCGCCTACATTGAGAACGTCCTCAACCTTCTCGGTGCGCTTGAACTCGAGATCCTTGATGTGGCACATAGCGTCCTTGCCAGGAACAAGCTCGACGAATGCGCCGATGGGGATGGTGCGCACGCACTGCCCCCAATAGAGCTTGCCGACCTCGGGTACGAAGCAGATATCGTCGATGATCTTCTTCGCTGTGCGGCAGGCGTCGATATCCTGATGGGTGATGAATACGCTTCCGTCGTCCTCGATGTCGATTTTGCAGCCGGTGTCGGCGCAGATCTTCTGAATTACCTTTCCGCCGGAGCCGATGACCTCGCGGATCTTGTCGGGATCGATGTGCATATTGATCATCTTCGGGGCGCTCTTCGCAAGCTCCTTGCGCGGCTCGGAAATGACGGGCAGCATGATCTCGTCAAGGATCTGGATTCTCGCCTCGCGGGTGATCTGGAAGGCGTTCATAATGATATCGGGGGTAAGGCCGTCGTTCTTAAGGTCCATCTGGATAGCGGTGATGCCCTTCTTCGTACCAGCTACCTTGAAGTCCATCTCGCCGTGGAAGTCCTCGACGCCCTGGATGTCGATAAAGGTTGTCCAAGAGCCGTCGTCATCGTGGATAAGTCCGCAGGAGATGCCGGCTACGGGAGCCTTTATGGGAACGCCGGCGTCCATAAGAGCGAGGGTGGAGCCGCAGATGGAGCCCTGAGAGGTGGAGCCGTTGGAGGAAAGAACCTCGCTGACTACACGGATTGCATAGGGGAACTCCTCCTCAGAGGGGATAACCGGCTCAAGAGCCTTCTCAGCAAGAGCGCCGTGGCCGATTTCGCGGCGGGAGATGGAACGGGCAGGTCTTGCCTCACCAACGGAGTAGGACGGGAAGTTGTAGTGGTGGATATATCTCTTCTCCTCTTCCTCGAAGATCGTGTCGAGCTTCTGGGAGGCTGAGAGCATAGCGAGGGTGCAGACGGAGAGAACCTGAGTCTGTCCGCGGGTGAAGAGGCCGGAGCCGTGGACTCTCGGAAGCACGCCGACCTCGGCGCTGAGAGGACGGATCTCGTTCATGGCACGGCCGTCAACACGCTTGCCCTGAAGGAGCCACTCCTTAACGACCTTCTTCTGGATTTTGTAGGTGATCTCCTCGAGCATAGCGGTAAGCTCGGGATAGTCCTCGCCGAACTCGGCGATCATCTTCTCAACGATGGCGTTGTAGCGCTCCTCGCGGACGTTCTTATCGTCGGTGTCCATGGCGTAGCGAACCTCGTCAAGATGAGCGGCGACAATCTTATCGAACAGCTCCTGATTCCAGGAGGCGTGCTCATACTGGAACTTGGGCTTGCCGATCTCGGCGACCATCTGATTGATGAGGGCTACGATGGGCTTGATTGCCTCATGAGCCGCCATAATTCCGTCGAACATGACCTGCTCAGGGATCTCGTTGCCGCCAGCCTCGATCATAACGATCTTGTCCATGGTTCCGGCGATGGTGCAGTACATCTCGGTATCGTTCATCTCATCGCTGGTGGGGTTGATGATGAACTTGCCGTCCTTGAGGCCGAGGCCGACTCCGGCGATCGGGCCGTTGAACGGAACGGAGGAGATGGAGACTGCGGCGGAAGCGCCGATCATAGCGGCGATCTCGGGCGAGCAGTCGAAGTCAACGCTCATAACGGTGCAGGTTATGACGACGTCGTTGCGGAGGTCAGACGGGAAGAGCGGGCGCATCGGGCGGTCGATCATACGGCTTGCGAGGATGCCGCGCTCGGAGGGCTTGCCCTCACGGCGGGTGAAGCCGCCGGGAATGCGGCCGACGGAGTAAAGCTTCTCCTCAAACTCAACGGAGAGGGGGAAGTAGTCGATGCCGTCCTTCGGGCGGGCGGAGACGGCGCAGGTCACGAGAACGGTGGTCTCGCCGTATGTCACCATAACGGCGGCGTCAGCGAGCTCAGCGTACTTGCCTACCTCGAGCTTGAGGGGGCGGCCTGCGAGGGTGGTCTCATACTTTTTGTAGTTCGGAAATTCGCGGTGCTTGATAATCATTTTCTTTTCCTTTCCGGGAGAGCGCACCGTTTAGCACTTGAAAAAAACGGGCATGCCTGTCCGGCTTTTTCAAATACTAATCGGCGTTCTCCCTGTGCTTAACTAATCTTTTATAGCAAAATCGGGTACTCCGTCATTTTCGGCGAAGTACCCTCATTTTACATACTGAATTACTTTCTGATGCCGAGCTTTGCGATGATTGCACGATAGCGCTCGATATCCTTGCGCTGGAGATAGTCGAGGAGAGCGCGGCGCTTACCGATCATCTTGTACATACCGAGGCGGCTGTGCTTGTCGCCGGCGTGTACCTTGAGGTGCTCGGTGAGCTGATTGATGCGCTCGGAGAGGATAGCGATCTGAACCTCGGGGGATCCGGTATCGTTCTCAGCGCGCTTGTTGGCTTCAATAACTGCGGTCTTCTGCTCTTTGGTGATCATGGGTATTACTTCCTTTCATTATATATTCGCCCTCGTCGAAGTATCGGGTGGAAAGGACTTCTCCCGAAACCGCGATCGTGGCAAGCTAAAGTATTATATCAGAGGTTTTCAGAGTTGTAAAGAGGTTTTTTGAGGAAATATAAGGGTTTTTCACGCGCCGAGCCAGATCATCAGCGCCGCCATGTCCGCCGGGCTGACGCCTGAGATCCTCGACGCCTGCCCGAGCGATGCGGGTCGGATCCTGCTGAGCTTCTCGCGCGCCTCAAGGCGCAGTCCGGCGATCGAGCCGTAGTCGATGTCGGCGGGGAGAAGCTTCTCCTCAAGTCTGCGAAACTCCGCGATGTGGCGCAGCTGCTTTTCGATGTAGCCGGCGTACTTCAGCTCGATTTCGACCTCATTTGTGACAGATTTCGGTAAAACCGGGCGGTTTTTATCGTAGATAGCTATATTTTCGTAGGTGCTTTCGGGCCGGCGAATGAGGTCGGCAAGGCTTATTCCCGTGTTTATGCCCATATTCGACGGCGGATATGTTGCCTTCATGCGGTTTATCTCCCGCTCGACGGCGGCGTACTTCTCCTCCACTCTCTTCATGCGCTCGTCGGACACAAGCCCGATGTCGTGGCCGATGCCGCAGAGCCGGATATCGGCGTTGTCCTGTCTGAGATAGAGGCGGTACTCGCTGCGCGAGGTCATCATTCTGTATGGCTCCGGCGTGCCCTTTGTGACGAGGTCGTCGACAAGGGTGCCGATATAGCTCGTTGAGCGGTCGAGGATAAAGGCGCTCTCGCCGCGCAGCTTTCTCGCGGCGTTCACTCCGGCAACAAAGCCCTGCACCGCCGCCTCCTCATAGCCTGAGGAGCCGTTGAACTGCCCGGCGCCGTAGAGCCCCGCGACCTTCTTCGTTTCGAGCGTGGGATAGAGTTCCGTCGGGTCTACGCATTCGTACTCGATTGCGTAGGCAAAGCGCTGGATTTCAGCGTTTTCCAGCCCCGGAACGGAATGCACCATCTCGATTTGCACGTCCTCCGGGAGTGAGGACGAGAGGCCCTGGATATAGAGCTCCTCTGTGCCAAGCCCCATCGGCTCGATGAATAGCTGATGGCGCGATTTATCGGGAAAGGTGACGATTTTCGTCTCGATTGAGGGGCAGTAGCGCGGGCCGATGCCCGTCACCGAGCCGTTATAGAGCGGCGAGCGGTCGAGGTTTTCGCGGATTATCTCGTGCGTGCGCTCGGTGGTATAGGTGAGCCAGCACATCGCGCGGTTCTCCGGTGCGGTTTCCGTTTCCATCGAAAACGGCTCCGGCTCGGTGTCTCCCGGCTGCGGCTCCATCTTTGAAAAATCCACGCTTTTAGCGTTTACTCTCGGCGGAGTGCCGGTCTTGAAGCGCCGGAGATTGAGTCCGAGAGCCTTCAGCCTCGGCGTGAGGCGCGTTGCCGCGTGCATACCGTCCGGCCCGCTCTCCTCGATATGGTCGCCGGTGATGGTGCGTCCGTCGAGGTATGTGCCGGTGCAGATTATCACCGCGCGGCACGGGAATATTGCCCCGGAAGCAGTAATAACGGCGCTCACCGCGCCGTTTTCAACGGTAATATCGGCAATCTCAGCCTGCAAAAGCCTGAGATTTGCCTGCTTTTCAAGAGTTTCCTTCATAACGCGGCGGTACTCGTAGCGGTCAGCCTGCGCGCGCAGCGAATGAACCGCGGGGCCCTTGCCGCGGTTCAGCATTCTGTACTGTATGCAGGCCTTATCCGCCGCCCTGCCCATCTCGCCGCCGAGACAGTCAAGCTCACGGACGAGGTGACCCTTTGCGGTGCCGCCGATGGCGGGGTTGCACGGCATATTGCCGACGGCGTCGAGCGAGAGCGTAAAGAGGACAGTTCTGAGTCCGAGCCTCGCCGATGCGAGCGCCGCCTCGATTCCGGCGTGCCCCGCTCCCACAACGGCGACGTCTATCTTTTCCTGAACGTAGGACATTGTATTCACCTAAAGGTTTAAAATCTTTTCCAGCGCCTTCGCCACTCCGGCGGAATTATTCGTCGCGGTGACCATATCGGCGCGGCGCTTTGCCTCGGGAACGGCGTTTTCCATTGCTACGCCGATTCCGGCGGCGGAGAGCATACTGAGGTCGTTCGTGCTGTCGCCGAAGGCGATGGAGTTTTCCACCGGCAGGTCGAGATACCCGCACATGAAGCGCACAGCCTCGCCCTTGTTGGCGTCGAGGGCATTCACCTCGATGTTTATGCTCACGGAGCTCGTCACCGAGCAGTCCGGCAGGAGCCGCGTGAGCGCCTCGGCGCATTTTTCGCGCTCTGCTGGGTCGGCAAAGAATATCTGCGTTTTCTGAATAGCCTTGTAGCGCTTTTTTATGTAGCTTTTGAAGTCCGGCACTGCCTGCCTCAGCTCGTGGACCATCTTGTTGAACGCCGGCTCGCGAACGTAAAAATCGCAGTTTCGCTTCATGCTTCTGTCCATGAAGGCGCGGTTTTCCACAAAGCAGTCGTAGATGCCGTCAAAATTATCCATAATATCCCATATTTCAAGGGCGCGGTCGATCGGTATCTCCTCGCGCCTTACTGCCCTGTCCTCAATCTTATCGTAAATCTCCGCGCCGTTCATGCACACATAGTAGCGGCAGAACGGCAGCGAGCGGATAAGCGGCGGCATACCGCCGAAATATCGGCCGGTGCAGGGGATAAAGTAGTGTCCCGCCTTTACGGCGCGCTCAATGGTGCGGAGATTGCGCTCCGAAATTGTCTTGTCATCATTAAGCAGCGTGCCGTCAAGGTCTGAAAAAATGGCGTAGCGTTCCATTTTTAAGCGTTAGTCGTGAGATTTGCGCCGGACGCGGGGATTTTCGGCTCCTCAGGCTGCTCCTCGGGCTTATCCTCCGGATCCTCGGGAGGCGCTTCGGTCGGGGTCTCCTCCGGCGTTTCGGCGGGAGTCTCAGCGGGAGTCTCGGTCGGTTCCTCGACCGGCTCCTCGGGCAGCGGCGTGCCGTTAAGCTCCGCCATTATCTTCTCATAAGCGTCGGGCGCGCAGAGGATTATATTCGTGTGCGCTCTGTACTTGTTCGTCGCTATCTTCGTCTCGGAGAGCTTCTTTCCCTCCGCGTCCTTGACTATTCTGAAGGTATCGACAACATAGCCGACCTGGCCGGCCTGCTTTACCTTTGTCGTGCCGGCCTCGAGAGACTCGTCCACGCGGTACTCGGTTGTCCAGTCGATCGTCTCCTTGGTGACGTACTTGAGCTCGATCGTCTCGTCGGTCTCCTTGGTTCCCTCGATGGTCACGAACAGCTCCTTGTTCTCAACGTACAGCTTAAGGCGGATCGGATGTGAGAGGCTGTTTTCAAACTTAAAGTCGATGGTGCCCCAGTTGACGGTGGCGTCGAAGCCGAGCGGCAGGTACGCCACGGGGTACATATGGTTGGCGCGGCTGACGATCTTGAGATCGGATTTGAGCGCGCACCAATAAAGGGTGGAAGAAACCTGGCAGATTCCGCCGCCGATCTCGTCCACTGTCTCGCCGCCGACGTAGGCGCCCGCTGGCTTATAGCCCTTTGCGGCGGTGCGCTGACCGACGACTCCGTTGTAGCTGAACACGTCGCCCGGCTGCATAACGAGGCCGTTTATCGCCTGCGCTGCGAGGGTAATGTTGTTGATTCTGTTTGCGCTCGAGGACTTCATTGAGGTCGATTTCTCGCAGAGAATGTCGGGGAAGTCTGCGTCGGTGTAGCCGTTTATGCACTCAAGAAGCTCAATCTCCATGCTCTCTCCGGCGCCGAGCGCGGCGTAAGCCGCCTTTGCCGCCTCCAGATCAAAGGTCACGCCCGGCTCCTCCTCGGTGCCGTCGCTATGCACCGCGGCATAGAGAGCGTCGAGGTCAATATTCTCAGCGGGAACCGTCTCGAGAGCGGCGTCCGCATCCGCTCCCTTGAGTATCGCGGCGACAAGGCTCTCCTCGTCGAGAGCGGCGCCGTCAGTGCCCTTAGTGATGGTTATGGTCTTTTCTCCGACCTCGCTCGCGGCGGCGACCGGCTCGACCTTAACCTTCTCAGCCGCGGCCTTTACCGCCTCGCGCACCTCTTTTTCGGTCATTTCTCCGCTCTTTCCGAGCTCGATAACGGTGCCGTCCGCAAGCTTAACGGAGGCGGGGACGGCGTACTTCGTCTCAGTGGCGGGAGTGACGTCATTTTTCGGTGCGTCGTTTCCCTGCTCGGTGTTCGTCGCCGGCTCCTCGCTGTTCTGGACGGGAGAGGGCGCGATCTGCTTGAAGAACACCTCATAAACGCCGATTATCGCAACTATCAGCACAGCGAGCGCCGCGACCGTTATGCCGATCGTCAGCCCCGCGTTTTTATTTTTCTTAACTCTCTTACCTCTTGCCAATTTAATTCGCTCCCATATATAAATGATTATTGCTTATAATACCCCAAAAATTGCGAAAATCAAGATATTTTATATTCCATTAAATAGCTCGGTTTCAACCTTGTCCTTTGTGAACATCGTAAACTGCCTCTCAGCGAGCTCGCGCTCCTTCCACGGAGCAACAGTGCCGGCTCTCGCCTTTGTCTGCGTTTCGAGAATATTGCCGATAAGGACGTTTGACAGGAGCATCCCCTGCGGGGTGAAGCTCCAGCGATCCTCGTTTTTGACCATCCAGCCGTTTTTGCGGTAGCTCTCCATAAGCTCCTCGCAGAGATCGAAGCGGCAAGGGAAAATATCGTAGTATTCCTTTGCCGAAACGCCGTGGTTTGTCCTGAGCCCGAGCATGAGGTACTCCCCCGCCCGCTCAAAATCGGTTATCTCCTCCATCGAATCGACTACGCTTTTGCCGCTCTCGATGTTTTCCGCGTACTTTTTCATATCGGATACGAAGGAAAATCTCGCGTTGTGTATGTAGCTGTGAGCCGCCGCACCGAAGCCGAGGTACTCTTTTCCCTGCCAGTAGCGCAGATTGTGGCGCGAGTGATAGCCGCGCTTTGCGAAATTTGATATCTCGTACTGCCGGTAGCCGTAGCGCTCGAGAAAATCGACGGTGTAAAGATACATATCCGCCTGCGCGTCGTCGTCCGGAATAAATGGCGAATCCTTGTAGGGATAGAGCGGCGTGCCCTCCTCGATTTTCAGCCCGTAGCAGGAAAAATGCTCCGGCTTCAGGTTCAGCGCCGCCTTCAGCGTATCCGCCCAACCCTCTCTCGTCTGGCTCGGGAGACCGTAGATAAGGTCTATCGAGACGTTTTCAAAGCCCGCCTGCCGCGCGCTTGCGACCGCCTCCGTTACCTGCTTCCATGTGTGAATTCTGCCGATGCTCTTGAGTATCGTATCGTCTGCGCACTGTGCGCCGATGGAAATGCGGTTGAAGCCCGCGCGACGGAGCTTTTTGAGGTCTGTGTAATTCACGCTGTCCGGGTTTGCCTCAAGCGTGATCTCGCTCTCGACGAGCACCTTCGCGTACTTCTTCAGCGCGGTGAAAATCTCTATAAGTCTGTCTGCGCCGTAATAGCTGGGCGTGCCGCCGCCGAAATAGACCGTGTCCACGAGGTAGCCCTCCATGGAGCTCTGCGATTCGCGGATGTGGTCAAGAAGCGCGCGCTGGTATTCCGGCATAAGCTCGTCGCACCCGGCGCGGGAGTAGAAATCGCAGTAGGCGCATTTCCCCGCGCAGAAGGGTATGTGAACGTAAATGCCAAGCTCTTTATCCATTATGCAACTCCATAATGAGCTCCGCAAGCTCGCCGCGTGTCAGAACGGCGTCGGAGTCCTCTTTATTTATCTTGAAAAGCGCAAGCTCGCTCCTCCTGACGTTCTCCTCCGGAGAGAGCTTCATCTCGGGATACGCCGTCTCCATCCATCTGACCGCCTTGGAGTACCATTTAGTTCCCGCGGTCTGCACATCCGGTCTCCCGGCGGCATTATAGAGCGCCTGCGCTACCATCGCGCCGCATACTGTGCCGTCCGGCGAGAATTTTCCGCCCCCGACTCCGTTGAGGAAGCCCCTCTCGAAGCAGTATTGAACGGCCTTGTGATATCTGCTCCCCGGGCGAACGTCCGAAAACGCCTCGAGCGCCCTCCACGGGTTATTCTTATGCGGGTCTGTGGGATCCCAGTGTGCGGGGTAATCCTCCGGTATCGCCTCAATGTACTTTTCAGGCGTGATGGGGTCAGTCTCCTCGTCGACTACGCTGACGGTAACTCCCCAGTCGCAGTTATCGTATATCCACTTCGCGTCCGCGGCCTGAAGGCGCACACAGCCGAGGGAAACGCTCTTTCCGAGATCGTTGTACTCCTCTGTTATAAGCGTCGAGGCGTCGGCTGCGGTGTAGCAGGCGGAGTGAAAGAGGTAGTTGCCCTTTATCTGAGTGCAATACTGCCCGTAGCTGCCGTCGACCATGCGGATCCACTTTGACTTGTAGCCCGTGAGCGCAAATTCACCCGCCGGAGTCTCGCTGCCGGGCTTTCCGGTGGAGCAAACGAACGCGCGCGAGGGATAATACTCCCCGTCCGCGCCCTTTTCATATACGGTTACGACGTTTGTCGAGCGGTTTACAGTGATTTTATATTCTCCGCCCGCCGCGAATGCAGGGATCGTAACTGCGGCGAGCAGTAAAACGGCCGCGAGCAGTGCTGAAAGTCGTTTTATCACGGGCTTGTCCACCTTTGCGCATAGATATAATTATTTTAACACAATAATATAGCTTTGGCAACGAAATAATGGTACAATTTATTTTGTTAATAAGTTGACAAACGCCGTGGAATAATCTATAATAGCCACAGTTCAAAATTTAATCGAATGGGAGAAAAGCAAAATGAAAAACTATTTCGATCTTAAGGGCCAGGTAGCT
>JAFSJE010000046.1 GCA_017439425.1 Oscillospiraceae bacterium | reverse complement strand
TATTTTCCAGCTATCTGGTCTCGGATAATCTTGACCTTTTCCCGTACTTCAAGCTTTTGTCTTTGTCCCATAAAAATACTCCCCCTATGTTTGACAGTGATTTTATTCTTTCACTGTCTCTCATAGAGGGAGCATATCAAAACGGGAAGGGCGATAATTCTTTTCTTACATTACAAACGCCTTTATAATTTCGGGCAGGAGGAAGATACAGAAGAGAATAATGAGGACTATGGCGACGGCGCCGATCACAGACCACATAATGATCTTAGCCTTCTTATCCATTCTCTTTCTTGAGTACCACTGCTCCTCTGTCCATGGGATAGTGCGGTATACGCGGAATGCGCCGAATGCAATACCCGCGGCTGCGATCACCCAGAGAGCGATAAGAATTATCTTATAGATCGGGAAGCCGGGGTTGTAGACCGCGCCGTGGCTCAGTCCGTTCATAGCGAGGGAGTTTGCCTGAATATAGAGCGCGTCGTGGGCGGCTCTGCGGAGCTCGGCTCTCGTCCACTCAGCGTTGAAGTCGGATACAACGCCGGTCTGTGCGTTCCAAGCGCTCGTCATAATGAGATCGCCGCCGGCTGCAAGGATCTGATCTGCAAACGCAGGGGTCACGCCGGAGGTGTAGTCGGTAATGATAGCGCCGTGGAAGCCCCACTCATTGCGGAGAATACCGGTCATAAGAGGCCAGCTTCCGAAGGCGATTCTCGCGCCAATGCGGTTATTGGAGCTCATAATGCCCGTCGCGCCGCCGTCAACAACGCCGTACTCGAACGCCTTGAGGTATATCTCGCGCATCGCCTGCTCGGTCGAGAAGGTTGCTACTCTGCCGTTTGCGGAGCGGTTAGACTCCTGATCGTTCAAGGCGTAGTGCTTCATGTAGACGTAAGCACCCTTGGACTGAACGCCCTTCAGAACCTGGGTCACCATCTTTCCGGTGAGGACGGGATCCTCGGAATAATACTCATAGTTTCTGCCGGAGAAGGGAGTTCTGTGGATGTTGACTGCGGGAGCATACCAGCCGGAGACCTTGTAGATGCCCTCGCTCATCTTGATCATATCGTTTCCGATTAAGCGGCCCTCTTCATAGAGAAGCTCGGGATTCCAGGTCGCCGCCATGGCGATTTCGTTGGGATAGGAATAGCCTGCGGTGTCGTTTACGAAGCTGTTTATTCCGGTGGGGCCGTCGTACTCGAGAGTCTTAGGCTTATTGATGCTCTTTATCTCGATGGTGCCGTAGCCCGCGTGGCCGTAAAGCTCATAGATTTCTGAGAACTTCATCTCGTTGAGAAGCGTATCCCACATCGGGTTATCGTATTCAAGTCCCTGAAGGTCTACAAGCTCAATACCGCTGTCCTCGGAATAGGTGCGGTTTGCTTCATAGCTGTCGATGCTCTTGGGGTTGCCGGACGCTTCGTAACCGGATTTATTAAGCTCAGTCAGGAAAGCGTCGGAGGGCGTCATAGTGCCGAAAAGTCCGGAGGCGCCCATGGTGTTGGAGCCTGCGCCGGAGCCCGTTGCGGTGGTGAGAGAGCCTGCGCCGAGAACGCCCTCAACTCCCGCAGGAGCAGCACCGTCCATCTTCGACCAGTCCGCGCGGCTGAGATATGTATCTCTGTCAAGGGCGACGTCGTCAAAGAGGTTTCCGATCTTTTCTCCGGTTGGAGCGGTGTCAAGCACCTTTGTCTCGCTGACGGCATACTTCTCCGCTCTATTTGCGTCGCCTGTGCCGACAATGTTGGAGTAGCCCTTCTTGAGAAGAATGTTGTTAACAGCCTCGTGGGAATCTCTCGCGGCGGTGATGTAATAGTCACCTGCCTCGAGGATGTAGGTCTTATACTGTCCGTAAGCATCGTAGCTCTTCATATCGGAGACGGGGAAGCTTATTTCAATAGTTTCGCTCTCTCCCGGATTGAGAAGCTTCGTTTTGCCGAACTCGACGAGGCTCACGGCGCTCTTTTCAACGCCGTTCTGTCTGTCATAATCGGTGTAGGGCGACTGGAAGTAGATTTCAACTATGCCGCAGCGTTAAGAAAATGTGCCGGTGGCACATTTTTAGCGTAGGCCGCAGCGGCTGCGCCGCGAGGAGGGAAGCTACGGGGTGCGTTTTCTGTAACCATTTTGTAACCGTTTCTTCCCTTGATTTATGAGATTTGCTATGCTACAATCTTAACACAACGAGATACAGCAAAGGCGAGGGCTTGACAGCTCTCGTCTTTTCGCATTGTATGGGACACGGGCGGGGGCAAGCAAAGCACCACGGATTACGTTTCATATCTCGCTGACACACGGAAAGGAGGTGATTGAATGCAGCAGGACGGCATACTTAAAGCCGTCAGGGAGCGCTTACCGCTGGACGAGGCGGCCTCTTACCTCGGCTTGGAGCCGACGAGAGCCGGAATGTGCCTCTGCCCGTTCCACTCGGAGAAAACGCCCTCGATGAAGCTCTACCCCACGCATTTCCACTGCTTCGGGTGCGGCGCACACGGCGACGTCATAGACCTCTGGGCTAAGGTCGAGGGAGTCCGCCCGTTCGAGGCTGCGGCAAGGGCAAACGCCGTATTCTGTCTCGGCGTGGATATGAGCCTCTCACGCAGAAACGCTGAGGAGGCACGCACAGCGCAGAGAGAGCGCGCAAGGCGGTACAGAGCGGCAAAGGCGCGCCGGGAGAAAATAAGCGCGCTCAGAGACGCCATAGCGGGAGCGCTTCGCAGGATAAACACAGCGCCGGACGAGGCTTACCTCAGCTTTGAGCCGTGGCTCACCTACGGCGTACAGTGGCAGGCGTACCTTGAGGAGGCCGACAGCAAATTAGCCTCGGACGGATATGAGGCTGACGAAATTCTGAAAGAAAGGGAGATATACTATAATATATGCAGGAAAATATCCGAATGAATATGTTCGACGCGGACTATGTGCTGGGTGCCGAGCTGCCCGAGGCGGAGCCGCTTGTGACAAACCTTATTGTACCCGGTATAACGCTGCTCGCCGCGCCGCCCAAGTACGGCAAGAGCTGGATGATGCTGCAGATGGCATTGGCAGTTTCTTCCGGCGGTGAGTTCATAGACCACGAAACGCGCCGGAGCGGGGTGCTGTACCTCGCGCTGGAGGACGGCGTGACGCGCCTCAAGAAGCGGCTTTTGCAGATGGGCGTCAAGGAGGCGCCGGGGCTCTACTTTTCGACGGAAGCGCCCCAGACAGACGATAACCTCCTTGACGAAATATCGCTGAAGCTGGCGCTGCACAGCGACATAAAGCTCATTATAATAGATACGCTTCAAAAAATCAAGGGCGAGACCTCCGGACGCAACGCCTACGAGGCGGATTACGCGATAATGGGAGAGCTCAAGAGGTTCGCCGACGAGCGCAATATAGCGATAGTGCTCGTCCACCATCTCAGAAAGCTCGCTGACGAGACAGACCCCTTCAACCGCATTTCCGGCTCCACCGGACTGACCGGAGCCGCCGACACGATGATAGTCCTCGAGCGCACGAAGCGCAAGGACGCGTCCACTATAATGCACATCACCGGGCGCGACATCGAGGCGAGCGACATCGAAATTCTGTTCAATAAGGACACCCACCGATGGGAGCGCCTCATACCCGAAAAGGAGCTTGACCCCGTGGTCGAGCAGTACAAGCGCTCGGGGCTCTCCGATACGCTCCGCTGGCTCCTTGAGAAGGACGGCGAGTGGGAGGGCACCGCAAAGGCTCTCTTTGACAATGTGCGGGCGTGGACTGGCCGCGACCCGGCGAAGAACACAAAGCAGCTCGCCGGAGATTTGAAGCTTTATACGCCCTTGATGAAAGAGCTTGACGGAATTACTTATTATTACCTTAAACGAGGAACAAACACAGGCGTACACCACTTTATTCACTCTTAATATTATTAATATTCTTAAGATTTATAATAATAATAAGATTATTTTTTACTTATTTACAGAAAGGACAATATAAATGAACACTGAAAATATACCTGACACCATCAACGGCTCTGACCTTATGGCTATGAGCTTTCCGAGGAAGTCCGAAAAGGAGATAAGCCAGCTCTGCCGCTCCATCCGCAATCTGAGACGCAAGCGCGACGAGATAAACCGCGAGCTCAAGAAGCTCAACGGCATTCTTATGGAGGAGGTCGAGGGCTCGGCTGACGACGAGCTCAGCGGCAAGGACTACAGCGTCAAGCTCGTCAGAAACGACAAGGTGCTGCTCGATACGGAGCAGATAAAGAGGCTCTATCCGCAGATAGCGCGGGACTGCTCAGTCCTCTCGCGCGCGAAGTATGTTATTATAAAGTGAGGTAAGAGTATGCAGAAGGAGACAACGCTTGTAACCATCACCCGAGAGGAATATGAGCTGCTCATCCGCGCCGAAATGGGCTATAAGCTCCTGCGCGGTCTTATAAAGAGCGGCGTAACCAGCTACACGCTCGAAAAGCTCGGGGAAGCGGAATAAAGTAGTGGCGGGGCAGCGGCGCTGCGGCTTCCCTCCTCGCGGCATAGCCGCTGCGGCCTACGCTAAAAATGTGCCACCGGCACATTTTCTTAACGCTGCGGCGGCGCCCATAGTATAGGAAGAAATGAAGAAAGCTTATTTCGCGGCCTTGTTTTTCTTTGCGGAGAGAACCCACATAACGGCGCCCAGAGCAGTGAGAAGCCCGAAGAATCCGACAGCGCAGTAGAGGGTCATCTGCCACCACGGGATTATCTGAACGATGGTAGCGTTGCCGACGTTCATAGCGTGGGAGTGCGTTACGTTGTAGGCAATGTTCTTCGCCCTCTCCTGAACAGCGGTTACCATAGCGGCGTCATTGTTCAGCCCGTCGAGGGTCGCCATACCCATGGAGTAGCCATCCCAGAGATCCTGACCCGCAAGAACGCCGTAGCGGTAATCCATGTACTTCGCGTAGACGGAGCAGTCGGTGATCGCTGCGCCCTCCATTCCCCACTCATCGCGGAGAATGCCGGTCATAAGTCCGTGATGTGCGCCGCTCCAGATAACGCCGAGGCGGTTGAAGGAGCTCATTACGTTGCCGCCCGCCTCCTTGACCGCGCCCTCGAAGCCCTCGAGATACAGCTCGCGTATAGCCTGCTCATTTGACCAGGTGGAAATGCCGTAGCGTCCCTCCTCCTGATCGTTAAGGGCGAAGTGCTTCGTGAATACGTAGACGCCCTTGGCTCTTATTGCCGCGACCTCAACAGCCGCGACCTCGCCGGAGACCCAGCCGTCCTCGCCGTAATACTCGAAGCAGCGGCCGGAATACGGCGTTCTGTGGATGTTTGCGCCGGGGCCGTAGAGACCGGCGTAGACCTTGTCTGCGCCTGCCGGGGTAGCGTGGAGGAAGTCCTCGCCGATGCAGGAGCCCATATCCTCGATAAGAGAACGGTTGTAGGTCGCAGCCATAACGTCCTCAGAGGTATATGCCATAGCGGAAGCACCGCCCATAAGAGACGCTGTGAAGCCCTGCGGACCGTTTTCGTCAAGGGTTCCGGGGAGGCTTATGGAGGGAGCCGCCTCGGTGAAGTGGAAGCCGTTATAGATGAGAGTCGTCATCTCGTCATAGGGCATCTGGCTTATGAGCTCCGCCCACTTTGGATCGTCATAAGAAGCCTCAGCCATATCGCCCGCCTTAAGAGTTCCGGCGGCGCCGACAGTCGGCATAGTCGCGCCGGGATAATACGCAGCCTTCATCTTCTCAACGATGGCTGCGTGACCGCTTTCGTCATGGGTAAGTCCGTCAGCCCACATATCGGGGGTGATGTAGAGAGTCTGAGTTTTGGGATAGGTTCCCTGCCAGTCGGAGCGGGAGAGATATGTAACAGTCTGATTGCCTGCGCCTGAGTACTTATTGAGGTCGGCATTGTCAAAGAGGTTAGTGATGGGCTTACCGGTCTTGGAGGATACGGAGTAGGTCTCCTTGTCAAACTTGTCGTTTGTCCACTTCCCGGTAAGCTCGGCGCTGCCGGGGACGTTCGCGCCCTTTGCGGCAAGGATGTTATTTATTGCGTCGTGGGCATTTCTGCCGATTGTGAAGTAATAGTCGCCCTCGTCAAGGATATAGGTCTTTGCAAGGTGAGCGTCGTAGGAAGTCAGATCCTCCTTGTCGATCTCGATCTTGAAGTGCTCGGTCGCGCCGGCGGCGATCATCTTCTTGTCGAAGCCGCAGATCTCAACAGCAGCCTTCTCTACGCCGTTGCGCTTGTCATACTCTGTGTAGGGGCTTTGGAAGTAGATCTGAACGGTGTGCTTGCCGTCGACAGAGCCGACATTCTTTACGTCGACCTCGACTGTAAAGGTGCCGTCGCGGTTCTCGTCAAGCTTGAAGTTACTGTACTCAAAATCAGTGTAGGAAAGGCCGTAGCCGAAGGGGAACGCTACGCAGTCGTCGTAGTTCCAGTCGCCGGAGTTGCCCTGACCGAGAACAGAGTCCTCGTAGCGCGTCTCAAAGTAGCGATAACCGACGTAAATGCCCTCCTGATAGACAACGTAGTCGGAGTTTGCCTTGGCGACGCCGGGGTCGGTGTTGTTCTGCGCGGTCTCAGTCTCGTACTCTGCCCCGTTAGTGTACTTGTAGGCGCCGAAGTTCTGCATTGCAGGAGCGGAGTGATTATCCTTCATGAAGGTATCGACGATTCTGCCGGAGGGGTTCACGTCGCCCGCGAGGATATCCGCAACGCCGAGAGAGCCGGTCATGCCGACGTCGCCGATCCACAGAACGGCGTCGATGCCGTACTTGTCGACGAAGTCGAGCTGAAGTGCGTTGGAGGAGTTGAGAAGAACGACGATCTTCTTGAAGGTGCCGTCAGCCTTGAGCTTTTCAAGGTTTTCAAGCATCTCGATCTCCTCCTTGCAGAGGCGGAGATAGTCGCCGCCGGTCATGTACTCCTCAAGCTCGGGAAGTCCACTGGGAAGGTCGGCGCCCTCGCCGCCGGAGCGCGCGAGAACTACGAGAGCAACGTCGCCGTAGTTTGCCCATGTACCCTTGAGCGCATCGGGATATTTCTCCCAGGGCACTTCGTTGATGCGGTACTGCGCCTGATTGCCGCCGGTGGTGGCGGCGTTAACACGCTTATAGCCGCTGGTGACGTAGAATTTCCACTGGTCTGTGTTGACGGTGCCCTCGCCGAAAACGGTCTCAAGGGCGGTTTTGAGGGTAACTGCATCGTCGGCAGCCATAGAGCCGGAGCCGGTGCCGCCGTAGAGCAGGTTGTAGCTCGATTGTGAGAAGGTCGTGAACTTTGTGCCCTTTGCAAGCGGAAGAGCGTTGTTGCGGTTAACGAGAAGCGCCGCGCCCTCACCCTCGATCTGACGGCAGAGCTCAGCCTCGTGGGCTACAAGCTCTTCCTCAGAGTCCCATGCGCTCGCAAAGTAAATGGTTGCTCCGTCCTCCGCCACGATCTTCTGTGTCTGTGCCTTGAGCGCTACGTTGATAACGCTCGCAAACTGTGCGGACACCGGTATCGCCACAATACAAACAACGAGCAGCAATGCAAAAATCGGGGTCAGAATTTTCCAAATGCGTCCTTTTTTCATTTATAAGCTCCTTTCAAATCGTTATCTTCCGGGTCTGTAACGCTGGGCAAGCTTTATATCGGCTTCGACGTCGGGAATAAGCGCCGTCGGATCCGGTGCGAGCTGAAGTCTGCCCATAAGAAGCGGAGTATAGCGCTCGCTGAAATCTGCGGCGTAGGTCTTCCAAAGCTCCACTGCGTTCGTGAGCTTTTCGATAGCAGCGTCCTGATACTTCGTGTCGCTTGTCGCGTTATACATTCTGAGGTCGAGCGCCGCTGCGGTCTTTTGGGCGTAATAGTAGCCCATCTCCGCCTGAAGGCGCTGATCCTTGACAGTCGACCAGAACTCGCGCTCACATATTGAAGCGTAAGATGTCGGCTCACCTGTGAGGAGCGCGTTCACCTTCTCCATAGCGGAGTCGGCATAGCCTCTCAGAAGCTCGATCAGCTCCGGCGGAGTAATCTGCTCAAAGGTCTCTGTGCCTGCCATTAAGGCGTCCACGTAAGTCGGCATGCTCATCATTCCGCCGCCCTCAAGGGCGTTTTCCGCGTTTGCCCAGAGCTTGACAGTGAGGAAACCGAAGGCGGTCTTGTTGGTGAGGCACATTTCGGGGTAATATGCGTCGGTATTGATCCAGAAGAATCGGGTTGTGAGCGGAACTATCTTTCCGGCGTCGTTCATAGCGCCGAAGAGAAGCGCCGCCTTATCCTTCTCTACGCCGTAATGTGCGGCGATAAGGCTTGTGAAATAGTCCTCGGAGAGTGTCGGATCGTAGGATAGCCTGCCGAGAAGAGCATATTCATACCAGCACTTTTCGATGTGCAGTCTTCCGCGCTCCTCTGAGTCGAGGCTTGTGTAATCTCTGCCGAAGATATAGCCGTCCGGCCCGAAGAGGAAGCCGCGGAGCTTACTCTCATCCGGCATGCCGGAAACGTAGTCGCGTATGAACTCATAGTCGCCCCAGCGTGCGTAGTACATATCGTCCCAGCGCACCTCAAGCCACATTCTGCGGTTTTCCGGAAGAAGCGAGAGAGTTTCGTCGGCAAAGTGCGGGGTCGAGGTGGAGTGCATATGAGCGAAGGAATACTTATCGGAGTAATCGAGAGTACCCTTGAAATCCGCCCAGACAGAGTCGGAAAGAGCGAAATCCGTGAGGTGCATACGGTGGATGAGGGTGAAGTCCCGCTCAGGCTCGGCTTCAAGCGCGTCGTTCACGCCCATGCCGTAGGTCTCTCAGAGCCAGCTTTCGTTCTTCTCCTCGTCGCCCGCCTCCCACTTCATATTCTCTCCGGCGGTGATTCCGATGCCGTCGAGGTCGGGGTAGGTCTCCACCATTGCCTTGGCGCAGGCGCGGTAGTAGGCTCTCGTTGCCTCGTTGTCAATGTCGGTCGTAAGCCCGTACTTGCCTTGCTCGCCGTAGAGATAAATGTTCCAGGTGAATACATAGAACTTGATGCCGCGGTCATGGGCGTAAGCCATTACGGAGCGCCAGAAGTCGATCTTTTCGTCGATCGTCATGGTCTTTACGACCTCGTAATTCGACCAGTGCTCCTCGCGCACCATATTGGTCGCGGTGCCGTTATAGCTTCCGTCAAAGGGAATCGTGGTTTTCCAGACGTCGTCAAGGGCAATGTCCGGGTAATCTGCAAGCTTGACCATAGAGGGGAACGGGTTGAGGTTCCAGATTGAGAGCGCATTGAAGCGGTTGCGTGCAAGCTCATCAAGCTCCGCCCTCCAGAAGTCCATATCCCACATGTTTTCAATATTGAGCTGAGCGGCGTCACCGGCGTCGGTATAGCTCGGAGTGCGCATATCCAGCGAAATATTGAGCTTTATGCCGCGATTAAGAACCGTCGGCGCGGCGGAGGAGCTTTTAACGCTCTCAATGCCGCCGAAGCTTATCTCGTCGGCAACCTGAAGTCCGCCGTACATAAGTCCCGTCGCGTCGCCGCCCGTGACTGTGACGGAGTTTTCGCCGACCTCGATCTTATAGCTTTGTGCTCCGAGGCTTTCGTCGATGTTCTCAACGGAAACGCTCCAGTCAGCGTTAAGCGAAGTGTTTGCCGCCGCCTTTTCGATTTCGCTCTTTGCAAACTCCGCCTGCGGAAGAGCTGCGGAGCTTACAGTTACCGCAAAGGCAGGCGCCTGAGGCGTCGGCTCGGGGTTCTGTGCTGCAGGTGCCGGCTCTTCGTTCTGAACCGCCGGCGCCGGAGTTGTATCCGCAGGTGCCGTTGTCGGCGTGTTATTTCCGCCGCAGGAAGCCAGTGCTGTCATAACAAAGCAGACAGCAAGTAAAATGGATAATGATTTTTTCATTTTTATTCTCCATTACTCTGCGTTCTCTTCAAATCCAGAGAGTTCCTTCATTTGCAGCATTGCAAAATAAGAGTATTTCTCGTTTCCGTAAATATCGTAAAGGTGCGGTGCCGTGCGTGCTCCCATCCAGCTTGTCATATCGCAGAATCCGCAGGTCGAAAAGGCGTATATCGGGTACCCCTCTTCCTTGAGGTCAAGGAGCGTTTTGCAGACCTTGTAGAACGCCGTGCCTTCCTTCTTCAGCATCGCGATTCCGTCTCGGGAACTCATTATAGTAAAGTCAAGCTCCGTGACCTGAAGCTCAAGACCGCTGTTTTCTGCGATATAGCGTATGTTCTCGCATATATCTTCCACATTCATATTGCTGTAAACATGGCACTGTAGTCCGATACAATCCGTAAGACTGCGTCCGTTTTCGTCCGTAAGCGTCTTCGCCATTTCTATAACGGCGTCACGCTTATTAGTATCTACCTCGGCATAGTTCTCGTTATAAACGAGTTTTACATACTCAGGCGCATAGCGGTCAGCGTAAAGAAAGGCGTAATAGATATAATCCTCGCCCACTCTGTCAACCCACGGGCTTTCGTTCGGTGCCGATCCGTCCAGTGAGAGATACTCGTTTATGACATCATAGCTGTCAAAGCATTCAAGCCAGCCGCCCTTGTCAAGGGACTCGAAAAGAGAAGCTATATAGTTCTCCATTCTCTCAAGCATTATTTCGCGTGAGACATATTCGCCGTCATCGGTAAAGCCCTCGCGGAATATCCAGTCAGGAGTTTCCTTGTGCCAGAAAAGGGTATGACCATGGAGCTTTATTCCCTTTTCCTTTGCCCAATTCATCCAGTTCTGTGCCATCTCGCTGAAGGTTACTTCAAGCTTTCCTGATTTCCGGCAGCTTGCTTGATCAAGGAGCGCGCCTGCCTTGAACTCATACATAGGAATAACACAGGCAAACTGCTCCTCAAGCTTCATCATACACCATGGGTCGTTATAGTCATCCGGTGTTACGAAAGTGCCGAGAAGAATGCCCCGCTCGGCGTAATAATCCTTTAGCGACAATCCGGAAGTATCTTCGACGATTGGCTCCTGCATATACATGAGCTTCGCCTTCTCTTTTTCAGAGAACTCCTTCATAATCGGATGTTCAGGCTTTACCTCAGGCTCGGCTTCTGCTTCCACGGGAGTCTGTTCAGTTTTTTCAGGCTGCTCAACAGGTTCAACAGTTGAAGGCTCACTCCGGGATTCCGGTTCCGCGACAGGCTGTGGTTCCACAATATCATCCGGCTTGTTCTGAGGGGCTGTCTGACAGCCGGACAGCAGGCTGATAAACAGAATGCACGCAAGCGAAAAAACTATTATTTCTTTGTTCATTTTCGATCCTTTCAGACAAGCGTCGCCGGAACCGGACAAACCGATCCCGGCGACAAAAAAGGGAGGGGGAAATTATATCATATTTATCTTAGAACTTTACGCCGGTGGCGTCGGAAACTCTGCCGCGGACCTCGCTGTGAACAGAGATGTTGCCCTCTGCGTCAACGGTGCCGGTCATGGTGCCGCCGAGACGGCCGTACTCTGCGGTGATGTTGCCCTCTGCGTCAACGGTGCCCTCAAAGCCGGTAAGTCCGGAGGCATCGACTGCGCCGTGAACGGTGCCGTCCTCGTCGATGATGAACTCCTCAAAGTAGCTCTCCTCACCGTCGGCGTTGACGTTCTTTACGTCATATTCGCCGGCATAGGGGCTTGCCTCGCCCTCAAAGGGAACATAGGCCTCCATGGTGCCGTCGTCCTTGAGCTTAAGCTGGTGAGGAACGACGCTCCATACTGTCGCCTTCATGTCGGCAGGCTCCTCAACGGGAGTCAGGGTTACGACGCTACCGTCCTTGGTGTAGGTGCACTCGAAGGTCATAGCTGCGACGAAGGTTGCATTAGTATCATCAACGAGGGTGAGAACTGCGTCAAACTCGTTTTCGCCGAGAGTGAGAGGCATATGATACTCGTTAGCTGCGGTCTCAGCAGGCTGCTCCTCGGCGGGTGCAGGCTCCTCGGCGGGAGCGGTCCATGCGTAGGCTGCCTTGAAGGACTCATCGTCGTACTTCATCTCGTTCGTGCCCTCAACTGTGAGATTGCGCTTATAGTCCATTCCGATAACGATGGGGAAGCTTATTTCAACAGAGTAGGTGCCGGCCATATCGTAGGCATATACTGTCTGCTCGTTTACCTTTTCGCCGTTGTTGTCGCAGGCGAGGTCGATTTTGAGGCAGTCGATGCCGTCCTTCTGAGCGGCTGCCCAGGTGCCGGTCATAAAGGTATCCTCATATGTATCGCTCATGTAGCGATAGCGGTCAACGACAGCGGTGCCGTCCTTGTTGAGGTCAACCTTGAAGGCGGCGGAAACACGGTCTGCGCCCTCGCCCTCCTCTTCGTACTTGCCGACGAGCTGATAATTCTCAGTTGCGGCAGGAGCGGGAGTTGTGTCTGCGGGAGCGGTATCTGCCGGGGTGTTGTCTGCCGAGGTGTTGTTTGCCGGGGTATTCGTTGTGTTCTCTCCGCCGCAGGCTGCGAGGGCGAAGATCATCACAAGCGCGAGAACAAGTGCTGCGATTCTTTTCATCTTTATATCCTCCTTAATTATTTCCGCGTATGCGGTAGCTTACAGGTGCATTGTAGAGCGTAAATACGTACTAAAACAACCGGTTTTTCGTGCAGTAAGCAATTATTTCGTGAACTAAAGGGTCGTTTATTGACCGCGCGGAAAAAAGGTGATATTTTATATAAGTACCGCGAAAGGAGGATGAAAATGTCGGAAATTCTCAAAATTTTTCCTCAAGATCTTGTCCAGCAGCTATTCATACAATTAAGCTCCTGCGTCCGGCTTATAATAAGCGTTCTTATTTTCATGTATCCCCTTCGCAGAAAGCCGACATATGCTCTGCGCCTTGTATTCTCGCTCTTTATCTGTGCTCTGGCGCTTATCTGCACGGTTTACCTCAGATACAGCCTTGACAATATCTACACCCGCGCATTCATGCGCTTTACCCAGTTTTGTATGCCGCTGCTTATTATTATGCTCTGCTGCGAGGGCAGCATTGTGTCCCGGCTCAAGGTGCTGTGCGCCTCTATCGGTGCAACGGAAATCGGACTTGCCTTCTTTTCCCTCATTCTCACTCTTTCCGGCGGCGATGAGCGCGAAACTATTTCCCTTTTCAGAATAGGCGGAGAGTTCAACACCACTGTATGGGACTGGCTGTTGTTCTTCGTAATCAACACCATAGCCTACTTTGCTCTTTTTAAGCTCTTCCGTTACGAAAAATATGAGGAGCTTGACAAAAAAAGCAGCACCTCCACGGTGCTGCTGACCACATTCTGTCTCTTTATTCTGATCGTTCCGGACTGTATCAGGACAGAATTTCCGGCGGACAGTCTCGCCTCGTTTATGCTCTATCGCCTCTATCTCGTTTCGATTTCGATTTTTATTCTCCTCTACTCCAACGAGATCGCCTTCCGCAGCCAATACCGAACCGAAAAGGAAATTATGGATCAGGTACTGCGTGAGGAGCGCAAGCAGTATCTGCAGCTAAAGGAGAACATCGACGTCATCAATACCCGCTGTCACGACCTCAAGCACCAGCTTGACGACTTCTCCGGCAGGCTTACAGACCGTGAGCTTGAAGAGCTGCGGGACGCCATGGATTTTTACGATTCCAACATCAAGACCGGCAATGAGGTTTTGGACGTGGTGCTGCGCATCGCCCAGCTCTCGTGTGAAAAAGAGCATATCCAGCTCAGCTGCATAGCAGATGGCGCGGCTCTCAGCTTTATGCGCACAAGGCACATCTATTCTCTTTTCAATAACGCTCTCTCAAACGCTGTCGAGGCGGTAAAAAAGCTCGATGATGAGAATAAGCGCGTTATCAGCATGACAGTCGGAAAGAAAAACGGCGCAATACATATTGAAATTACAAACTTTTTTGACGGCGCATCAGTATCTCCCGGCGAAACCACGAAGTCCGACTCCCACCATCACGGCTTCGGAACTATGTCTATGCGCTATATCGTAGCCGAGTACGGAGGTACCCTGAACGTGCAGACGCAGAAGAATATTTATACCGTGTTCATCACCATTCCCCTGCCTTTAGCTCACGAAAAAAATCTTTAATTCAAGAAATACGGCTCGAAACAGCTAAAGGTCTTTGCTAAAATAGAGGAAACGAAGGAGGTGCGTTATGACAGTCCGTATTGCTATAGTAGAGGACGAAGAAAAAGCGCGCGAAACCCTTAAGGATTATATCAGGCGCTTCGGAGATGAGAACGATATTGCTTTTCTTGTCGACACCTTCGTTTCTCCCCTCATGCTGCTGGAAAAGTACAAGGCTGAGTACGATATCATCTTCATGGATATTCAGATGCCCGACATAAACGGAATGGACGCTGCAAAGCGCATACGCGCGCTGGACGCAAGCGTTGGCCTGATTTTTGTAACGAGCCTCGCGCAGTATGCGATCCAGGGCTACGAGGTCGAGGCGCTCGACTATATTCTGAAGCCCGTACAGTATTATAACTTCGCGCTTAAAATGACAAAGGCGATGCGCCATCTGAACTCCGACGAAAACGACGGACTTATGGTGCCGACAGGCTACGGGACTGCGCGGATAAGCCTGCGCGACGTGACCTATATCGACGTGCAGGACCATCTTCTCACCTACCACACCTTTGACGGCACTTATTCCGAGTTTCAGACTATCTCAAGCCTTGAAAAGCTGCTCTCCGGCAAGGGCTTTGCCCGCTGCTCCAACTCCTGCCTCGTAAACCTCAGATATGTTCAGGGCATTAAGGGCTACACGCTCTACATGCAGGACGGCACCGAGCTGCGCATAAGTCAGCCGAGAAAGCGCTCGCTTGTGAACGCCGTTGAGTCTTATCAGAAGCTAAATTAAACAGTGTAAAATTACTGAACTGCCGTGAGCCAAAAGGCTTGCGGCAGTTTGTGTTTTGCATCGTACTGATCAGAACTTCTCACTTTGCTATTGGGTCACGCCGACTTTCTTGCACTGATATGCGGTATCCTCCTCGAGAACGCCGCAGGTTTTTGTATCGCGACAGTTTTTATATTACAAATGCACAATATACATTACAAATATGCAAGACATTCTTCAACGAGTATGGTACAATTTAGAAAAAAGCAAGGGAGAGCGCGCCATGAAAAAACTTAAAAAGAAAATCGGTCAGCTAATGCAGCGGATAATCGACTCAGCTATGGGAAGCGGTCTTATGCAGGAGGAGCTTACTGCGAGCGGCGAAAAGTACGTCACTCCCGGTATCCCGGAGCTCATCCGTCAGGCGGGCGCCGAGAGCTGCGTCCTTCTGAAAAACGACGGCGCGCTGCCCATAGGCAGAGAGAAGCAGGTCGCGCTTTTCGGTCGCTGTCAGCTCGACTGGTTCTACGTCGGCTACGGCTCCGGCGGCGACGTAAAGGCGCCCTACTATGTCAATCTCATAGACGGGCTCAAAAACGCTCAGATACCCGTAAACTCCGAGGTTCTCGGCGCGTATGAGGCGTGGACTCAGAGTGAGGACAACAAGGCCGACCACGGCTGGTGGGGTCACTGGCCGTACAGTCATCCCGAGATGCCGCTCGACAACGCGCTCGTCAAACGTGCCGCTGCAGGCGCGGACACTGCGCTCGTTGTCATCGGCCGTGCCGCCGGAGAGGACAGAGAGAACACGCTCACAAAGGGCAGCTATTATCTCACCGACGAAGAGACTGCTATGCTCGACGCAGTCACCTCCGCGTTCAAAAGGGTCGTAGTTCTTATGAATGTCGGCAGTATCATGGATATGTCGTGGGCGGAGAAATACGGCACAAAGCTCTCCGCAATTCTTATAGTCTGGCAGGGCGGTATGGAGAGCGGCAACGCCGTCTGCGACGTTCTGACCGGCAAGGTCAGCCCCTGCGGCTCGCTCAGCGACACCATCGCGCGCAGCTACGAGGATTACCCGAGCAGCCGTAACTTCGGCGGCAAGGCGTTCAATGACTACGCCGAGGGCATCTTTGTCGGCTACCGCTATTTTGATCTGCACCCTGAAAAGGTGCTCTACCCCTTCGGCTTCGGTCTGAGCTATTCGGAATTTTCTCTCGTCCCCGTCTCGCTCAGGCATAAAGACGGAGTAACCGAAGCCGCCGTGACCGTCACGAACACCGGAAAATATCCCGCGAAAAAGAGCGTTCAGCTCTGGTGCAGCGCGCCGAAGGGCAGACTTGAGAAGCCCGCTCGCGTGCTCACCGCCTTCGGAAAAACAAAAACGCTCGCTCCCGGTGAGAGTGAGACGATAACGCTTTCCTGCGACGATAAGTGCCTTTCCTCCTACGATGAGAGCACGAGCCGCTTTATTCTTGAGCCGGGTGAGTACAGCTTCACCGCGAACGACGTGTCTCTCGGCTCCTTTACAGCAGGCAGCGAGGTAACTGTCGAGCAGTGCGAGCCGCTGTGCAGGTCGAGCGCAGCTCTCCGGTCGCGCATTCTGAGCAGGCTTCCTTCAGAAAAAGGTGCCGCCGGGCAGTACACCCTTGATGACGTAAAAAGCGGCAAAGCGAGCCTTGACGATTTTATCGCCTCGCTCTCGCCCGGGGAGCTCGAAGCTCTCACCCGCGGCCACGGCATGATGGGAAGCAGTCTCGGAGTTGCCGGAAACGCCGGCGCCTTCGGCGGCGTTATCGAGAGTCTTCGCAAAAAGGGCGTCGCGCCCGTCATTACCTCAGACGGTCCCGCCGGTCTGCGCCTGAAGAGATACGCGGCACTCATTCCCTGCGGAACTGCGCTCGCCTGCACCTTCAACGCCGCTCTTGTGGAGGCGCTTTCGCGGAAAATCGGCGAGGAAATGAAACACTACAGCGTGGATGTTCAGCTCTCGCCGGGTATGAATATTCATCGCAATCCCCTCTGCGGGCGCAACTTTGAGTATTTCTCAGAGGATCCGCTGCTCTCGGGTAAAATGGCGGCTGCAGTTGTGCGCGGCGTTCAGAGCGCGGGAAAGGCCGCCTGCCCGAAGCATTTTGCCTGCAACAATCAGGAGTGGAAGCGCAACACAAACGACTCGCGCGTTTCCGAGAGGGCGCTGCGCGAGATATATCTCAGAAACTTTGAGATAGCAGTGCGCGAGGCAAAGCCCCTCACGATAATGACGAGCTACAACAAGGTAAACGGCGTATGGAGCCACTACAACTACGACCTCGTGACCACCGTTCTGCGCGGAGAGTGGGGCTACACCGGCTGCGTAATCACCGACTGGTGGATGCGGAAGTCAAAAAGCCCGGAGTTTCCCGCTCTTCGCAATAACGCCTATCGCGTCCGCGCGCAGGTGGACGTGCTTATGCCCGGCGATATGAGCCATATGGCAAAGGAATACCGCTCCGACGGCACGCTTCTCGAAACGCTCGGAAAGCCCGGCGGCATAACGCTCGCCGAGCTTCAGCGCACGGCTAAGAACGTGCTTAACCTCGTTCTGAAGGTCAGATGATCATCTGTACCTCGCGCGGTACTCGTTCGGCGAGAGGGATGCGTACTTCTTAAATGTCCTTGAAAAATGTCCGAGAGATGAAAAGCCGAGATACGCGCCTATCGCCGAGACGGATTTATCGGAATAGCGCAGCAGGCGCTTTGCTTCCTCCGTTTTTTCGGCGAGAATGAAATCCGTCAGCGTTTCGCCGGTCTCCTGCCTGAACCTTGCCGAGAGATACGGTCGGCTCAGATAAAGCGCCCCCGCCATATCCTCGACGGTTATAGTCTCCGAGATGTGCTGTCTAATATAATTTGACACCGCAAGCGCCAGCTTCGTAGGATTTTTTCCCTTTCGCACTGAGTCGACGCGCTCTGTGTATTCTATGAGCATGTGATATCGGAGGTCTATCAGCTTCCTCTGTGATGATAAAAGCTCGCAGCTTTTTATAAATCTGTCGCTGAGCGAGAGCGCCTCCTCGGCGTCAAGTCCGCCCTGAATGGCGGCGCGGGAGGCGAGCGTTGCCGTTACGATAAATGTGTTTTTAAGCTGTCGGAGCTCGTTTAAGGCAAGCGTTCCGCCTCTGACTGCCGGAGCTGACTTCATCCACGCCTTAAGTGAAGCAACATCGCCGCGGCGAATAAAGCCCATAAGCTTTTCTTCTATGGAAAGCGTGTTGTGCGGCGCGCTTTCCTCATCAGGCTGCTTTTCCGGGCGGCTCCGGAACTGCGACTGCTCCTTTTCGCTTATAAGTATATCCTGAAGCTCCAGCTTCTCGCCGTTCAGAACGTAGTTCAGTACGCACATCATCTGAAGCACGCTCTCAAGCGGCATCTGAACGATCGACTTCATGCCGGCAAGAAAGTCCGGTATAGCGTCCTTGGGCACGTCGGCGCGGAAGGCGAGCTCCCTCAGCTCGCGGTCAGCGCGCTCGGTCTGCCATGTCGGGCCTGCGACTATCGTATCTTCTCCGGAGTTCACAACGCCGAAGTAATAAAAATCCTCCGTCGCGAGATAGCCGACTCTGCCGGAAATACCCGTAAGCTCGTCTATCCACACCCTCGCAGGATCGGCGGAAAGCCCGGTGATCGCGTGGAAAAACACGCTCTCGCCGCCGCGGAAAACGCGCACCGGAATGCCGGAGAGATTGCCGATCTGCGTGCAGATGTAATTTATATCCAGCTCCTTCATATCCTCGCCCCCAGTTCATTACCAATCTTACATAAAAGCGTACAATTATGCAAGCGGATTCCGCAATAATTTGATAAAATGGTGAAAAAAGATAAGGAGAATGAAAAATGAAGCTGCCTGCAAGTCTTGTTAAGTCAGAAAAAGTCACAAAAAGCGAAAAATGGCTCGGCTATCTTCTCGGCCCCGCCGGAGCGCTTCTTTTAAACGCGGTGCTCGCAACGTATCTGAACGTCTACTACACCGACGTATTGAATCTCACGCCTCTGTGGGGCGGCGCTTTTCTGACTATATTCCCCATCGTTTCAAAGGTCATTGACGCCGTAACGAACGTAATCATGGGGCAGGTCATCGACCGCACGCACACCAAGGAGGGCAAGGCGCGCCCGTGGCTTCTCCTATCCGCGCCGCTTGTGACGATCACAGCCATTCTCCTCTTCACCGTTCCCGAGGGCAGCGACACCGTCAAGGCGATATGGGTAATGATAAGCTACAACCTCTTCTATTCCTTCGCCTACACGATCTTCAACATGTCGCACAACCTGATGGTGCCGCTCTCGACCCGTGACTCGACCGAGCGCGGCGGGCTCTCCGTATTTAACCAGATCACCACGATCATGATGTCGGGTATCCTCGTTGCGCTTGTCTTCCCGATGGTGATCATGCCGATCCTCGGCGTTGATAAGGGCAAGTGGATCACGCTTATGAGCATACTCTCCATCGTCGCCCTGCCGCTCACGCTCGTTGAGTATTTCTTCACAAAGGAGCGCGTTACCGCCGAGAGCGCTGACAACGCGAGTGGAAAGCTCAGCTTCGCCGCTCAGCTCAAAATCATCTTCACGGATAAATACATGGTGCTGATGTACGTCTACTTCCTCATAAGCACCATCGGCGTGACACTCAAGAACCTCGGTCTTGTCTACTACTGCAACTACGTTCTCGGCACCTACAACGACGGCGTCACGCAGATGCTCGTTTCCGTAATCGGCGGCGTGCCTATGGGCATCGGCATCTTCGCCGTCTGGCCGCTCGCCAAGAAAATCGGCAAGCGCAACGTAACGATGGTCGGCTTTCTCCTCTACGCCGTCGGAAGTCTTGTCTGCTGGCTCAGTCCGCGCAATCTCGTTATCGTGCTCGTCGGTCAGTTCATTAAGAACGTCGGCGGACTGCCCTCGTCATACGTCTTTATGGCGCTCTTTGCCGACTGCCTCGATCATCTCGAGTGGAAGAGTGAAAAGCGCGTTGACGGCGCGGCAATGAGCATTTACAACATCATCGCCGTCGCGATGGTCGGTATTATGACCGGTGTTTTCAACTGGCTTCTCGCCTCCGCGGGCTACATAGCCCCCTCCATCGACGCGATGGGCAATACCGTCGCCGCGGCACAGCCCGAGGCAGTCTACGCCGTCATTACCTTCGCCTTCGTCGGGCTTGAGGTATTCACCGGCATCGCCCTCGCGGTCATTCTATGGTTTATTAACGTAGAGAAAACCATCGGCAAGGAGCAGGAAGAGATCAAAGCGAGGCACAGCGCGTAATGAAAGCAATAAATCTCAGAACTGAATACCTTAAAAATCCCATTGGAATCGACATTCTAAATCCCCGGCTTATGTGGAATTGTGAAGGCGGCGTCACTCAGACAGCGTATCAGATCGTTACGGAGAAGTGGGATAGCGGGAAGATCGCAAGCTCCTCTATGCACGCTGTATATCCCGAAAAGCTTACTGACCGGGAGCGGGTTGGCTGGAAAATACGTCTTTGGGACGAAAAGGGCGAGCCGGGCGACTGGTCGGAAGCCTCCTTTGAGATGGGTATTTCCGATTGGCGCGCAAGCTGGATAACCGGAAATTACACCTTAAGCAAAAAAGATCGCTACCCTGTTGACTGCTTCCGCAAGAAATTCAGCGTTTCAGACCCGAAAAACGCCCGCCTCTACATCACCGCCTGCGGTCTTTACGAGGCGAAGATAAACGGCGTGCGCGTGGGCGATTTCGTCCTTGCACCGGGTCTTACCGACTACCGCGTGAGGGTGCAGTACCAGACCTATGACGTGACAGATCTTCTCAGACCCGGCGAAAATGAACTGACAATTTCCCTTGCCGACGGCTGGTATCGCGGCTCTGTCGGCGCGTGGGGAATACGCAATCAGTACGGCACGGAGACGAAGCTCCTCGCCCAGCTTGAAAATGGCGGCGCTCTCGTCTGCGCCACCGACGAGACGTGGGATTGGTCGAATGACGGCGCTATCCGCTTTGCGGATTTAAAGGACGGCGAGGTGATAGACTTCCGCAAAGCTCCGTCCTACTCAAAAAAGGCGAAACTCACAAGCCACAGCGTAACGCCCACCGCCTCGAACAACGTGTCCGTCACCGAGCACGAGCGTTTTAAGCCAGCGATTTCCAAAGCGCCGAACGGAAAATGGCTTCTCGACTTCGGTCAGAATATGGCGGGTTACGTGCGCTTCAGAATAAGCGCTCACGCAAACGATAAAATGCACTGGCGCTTCGGAGAAATGCTGGACGATGGCGGCAATCTCACGCTCAAAAACATCCAGTGCGCGGATAAAAAGCACGCAACGCCCCTGCAGGAGATAATCTGCACCTGCCGCGAGGGCGAGAACGAGTACAAGACCGTCTTCGCCGTTTTCGGCTTTCAGTACGCCGAGGTCGATACCCCGCTCGATATGGCGCGAGCCGACGTTGAGGCGATAGCGGTCTATTCGGATATGGAGGAGACGGGCAGATTTGCCTGCTCGAATGAGCTTATTAACAAGCTCTACGCCGCGACCGTGTGGTCAACGAAGTCCAACCACCTCGATATTCCCACCGACTGCCCCACCCGCGAGCGCCACGGCTGGACGGGCGACGCGCAGATATTCTTCGGCACCGCCTCGTATATGTTCGACTTCGCGGCGTTCTCAAGGAAGTACCTCACCGACGTCTATGACTGGCAGCGCAGGGACGGCTGTCTGCCGCAGATAGCGCCCTACGGCGGCGTGGACTTCTATATGTACACGATGAACGGCTCCGTCGGCTGGTCTGACATCGGCATACTCTACCCCTATCGCTTCTGGAAGAAGTACGGCGACAGGTCGATACTCACGGAGTATTACGGCAGAATGGTGCGCTACGCCGAGTTTATGATACGCCGCATCTCAAAGGACGGCACAGTTAAAAAGGGTCAGTCCTACGGCGAATGGGCTGAGCCCGCCGACGTTCAGCCGAACGACTGGAAGGACATGGTCTTCCCGCACCCCGAGGTCAGCACCGCCTACACCGCCTACGTTCTCGGGCTTATGAGCGAGATATCCTCTGAGCTTGGAAAGAGCGAGGACGCCGGAAAATTCCGCGCTTACTCGGATAAGTGCAAGGCGGCGTACCAGAGAATGTGCACCCTCGACACAGACCGCCAGGCGCTTTTAGTCAGACCGCTCTATATGGGACTTTTAGACGAAAAGCAGACCGAATTTGCGAGAAAACGCCTCATAAAAGCCCTCGAAAACTACGGCTGGCGGCTCGGCACCGGCTTTCTCTCGACTCCGCTCATTCTCGACGTGCTCTCCGAGTATGACGTCGAGGCGGCGTACAGACTGCTCGAGAACGAGGAGATGCCCGGCTGGCTCTTTATGCCGAAAAACGGTGCCACCACCATTTGGGAGAGTTGGGAGGGCACGCAGGCTCAGGGCGGTATTGCCTCCCTCAACCACTACTCCAAGGGCGCGGTCTGCGAGTGGCTGTTCAGCGCTATGTGCGGCATAAAGGTCGACGGCGAGCGGCATTTCACAGTCGCTCCCCTGCCCGGAGGTCATATAACGAGCGCCGAAGCGAGCTACAGGAGCGTTTACGGCTCTGTAAGAAGCGCGTGGAAACGCGACGGCGGCAGGACGGTTTACGAAATAACCGTTCCGTCAAACTGCACGGCAACAATAAAGCTCCCCGGTAGAGAGCCAGAGAGCGTGTGCGCGGGAGCGTATTCATTTACGATATAATACTAACCCCTAATC
>JAFSJE010000045.1 GCA_017439425.1 Oscillospiraceae bacterium | reverse complement strand
TACGTATGTACAGATTATTTTGAAATTCTTTTTAAATACGAAGAAGGGAGGTAAAACATGAGGACTAAAGAAATCGACGAGCTGCCCTATATGCTGAACGCAAATGAAGTTGCGGACATCCTCGGCATTGCGAGAAACTCCTCTTATACGCTTATGCACTCAAAGGGCTTTCCGACCATCCACATTGGACGCAGAATGGTAGTTCCTAAGGATAAGCTCATAAAGTGGATAGAAAATCAGTAAAAATACTTGCAATTTCGAAAGAGTTATGTAAACATAATACCAACGAAAAACAATATACTGAGGAAAGGAGTTATTTTGTCAGGAAAACGAGGAAAAGGTGAAGGAAACGTCACAAAAAGAAAAGACGGCCGTTGGGAGTGCGCAATAATGATAGGCTTCCAGGATGACGGCCGTCGAAAGAGAAAATCATTCTACGGCAAGTCTCGAACTGAAGCTCTTCAAAAGATGCGACAGTACCAGGAAGATATGCAGAACGGATTGAGGCTCGACCCATCGCTTACATTCTCAGAGTGGGCGGATAAGTGGTTTGAGAGCCACAAGGACAATATTTCAGCGGTAACACGCGAGAATTACAAGTATGTGCTTGCGGCGTTGAAGAATGTTCTGGAGGGTAGAAAGCTCATGGATATTCGTGCGATTGACATTGAGAATGTTCTTCTCGGCTTTCGCAAAGAGGGGCGTTCAGACAGCTATGTTTCGCAGGCAAGAGGAATGCTTTATCAGATAATGAAGAAGGCTGAGGCAAACGACCTCATTCGCAAGAATCCGGTTGCCAGTGCGGAAAAGATGCGCTCGTTCAGGCCAATGGAGGCTAAAGAGGCGTTTACAGCTGAAGAGGTCAAGGCACTGATGACAAATCTTCCGCAAGACAGAATCGGAAACAGCATTCGCCTTATGCTTTGCACAGGTATCAGAATGCAGGAGCTTTTAGCCTTGGAGCCGTATCTTGTCGAACCGGACGGGTCTGCAATCCACATCCGGCAGGCTGTAAAGGTAGTTGCCGGAAAAGTAGAGGTAGGACCGCCGAAATCAAGGGACAGTACGCGCGATGTGCCGATACCGATGAGCCTTAGACCGATGGTAGTTGAGCTGAGGGATAATGCGAAAAAGTTTCTGTTTCAATCGACGTACAAGGAACAGCCGTATGATCCGAAGCACTACCGTGAAAAGTTCAAAGAGTATCTGAGCGATATCGTCGGTGTGAGGGTTCTGACGCCGCATTCTTGCCGCCATACCTTTGTCAGCCAGATGCAGGCACTGGGAGTAGACCTTGCGACGATACAGAGCATGGTAGGTCATGCGGACATCGATATGACGCAGCATTACCTGCACGTTCAGTCACCGATAAAGCAGAAGGCGATACAAGCGTTTGACAAGGAATTCGGGGTAGCGTAAAAGAAAAAGCCACGGACAAAAAAGCCCGTGGCAGCTCAAAAAATAAGAGGCCGTATTATTCCAGTCAAGGAAAAAATGAGGTCTATTTTTATTCCAGTCAAATTCCAGTCAAAAGGCCGATTTTGAGGCCGATCAGAAACACGAAAAAGCCAAAAAAGTTACGAAAAAGGCTTGATTTCGTTAAAAATCAAGCCTTTTTATGGTCCGAGTGACTGGATTCGAACCAGCGGCCTCTTGAACCCCATTCAAGCGCGATACCAAACTTCGCCACACCCGGATATTCAATTGCTTTTCAGCGCCCGATTATAATAACACACATCTTCTTATTTTGCAAGCCTTTTTTATTGAATTTCAGATTTTTTTAATGTATATTGTGTAATGGAGGTGGTGCAGAGTGAAAAAGAAGCTTCGCAGCGCATTTGACTCGCGGCAGTATATGCTCAGCCGCGATTTTGAGGTATACTACTACGCGGATAAAAGCTTCAAATCAGTCGGTCAGCACAGCCACGACTACTACGAGTTCTACTTCTTCCTCGAAGGTGATGTAGAGATGGACGTCGAGGGCAGAAAATACGCGCTGAAACCGGGAGATATACTGGTTGTGCCGCCCGGAAAGCGTCACCGCGCCGATGTTCTCGGAGAATCGGCGTATCGCAGGTTCGTCCTCTGGCTCGGAAAAGACTATATCGCTAAGCTCAGGGCGGAGAGCGAGGATTACCTCTGGTTTGTGAGCAGAATCGAGAAGAACGGCGAATATCGCTTCAACCCCGGAGACGTTGGCTTCAACGCGCTCACAAGCCGCCTCATCGCGCTTCTTGAGGAGGTACACTCAGACTTTTTCGGCCGCGACGCGGCGATATCGCTCGCGATCGAGGACATTATGCTTCACCTCAACCGCCTCGCTTACGATAAGCTGAGCCACCGTGCAAGCCGTGAGAGCGAGAGCAGATACACGGCGATCACACGCTTTATAGACAATCACATCGACGAGGAACTGAGTCTTGAGAGACTCAGCAGGGAGTTTTATATATCAAAATACTACATCGCCCACCTCTTCCAGGAGGAGACCGGGATCAGCGTCCACCGCTACATACTGAAAAAGCGCCTCAGCATTTGCGAAGATGCGATGAGGGCGGGCGAGAGTCCAACTCGCGCGTGCGCCATCGCAGGCTTCAGGGACTATACGAGCTTCTTCCGCGCGTTTAAGAAGGAATACGGAGTGTCGCCGTCGGAATTTTTCCAAAGCGGAAACTAATAACCAAAGCCGGTGCCCGTTCAATGTCACTCAGACCATAAAAACCGCTGATTTCTTGTGAAATCAGCGGTTTATTGTAACTTTTTGAGGTATTTAAGAGGCTATTTGGAATAACCGGAGAGCTTCCGGATCCACAGAACCACATCCGACTCATTGCCAATCCGTCGGATCATGACATCAAAGCTTCCTCCACGCCATAGTTTGCCCACACTAATTGTCCGGCCTTATTGCGCGCGATTCTGATATTCATGCCGTAATCTTCCGCTTCAAACTCGTCAGCCCTCGTGCCTGTGCATTTATAATAGCCTGCCACGGAATCTCAGGACGTATCGGCTGCCTTTCCGGTCTCAACGGGTTCATTTTCGGAAGGAGCATCTTCCTGCTCCTCGTTCTTATTAACTTTATTATCGCTTTCCGGCTTTATCTCCATGCCGTGTTAAATTTACCGTCCTCAAAGCTGAGCGAGGCCCCGTCATCTCCCCGGATCTCAAAGATCTCCACCTCGCCCTCTTCGTCAGCTTGAAGCCGTCCGGGAATGTTATGACAGACTCTCTTTCATTTGCGACAGCCGTGGCAGTTCCGTCTTCGTCCGTGAGCGTCATGGAGCAGTACTCTCCCTCTTCGTTCTCTCCGACGATTTCCATCTCCCCGCTGTTCCGGTCATTCTTTACCGCGCCGCGGATCCCGGTAAAACTTCCGTCGGTGAGGTCGTTGATCTTAACGCATAATTTGTTTCGCATTTTATATCAGTTTACGGATAAACGTTCAATATTTCGAGCGTAAAAAAAGGATCGCCGCAAGGTCATTGCAGCGATCCTTCTATTATTGGTTTTTACTTTGTCCAGGTCTCAACGCCGTTTGTCTTTGTGAAATCGTGCTCATTGGCTGCCTCGACCATATCGAGGTAATACCACTTTGCGGCGTCCTGAAGATCCGGGAACTGAGCAAGCTTATCACGGTTTTCGGTGACGTAAGCTTCGTCCGCAGCTCTGCCGAGCATACGGTTTACTATTGCGCAGGTCTCGGCGCGGGTGATGTTTGCGGTCGGTGCGAAGAGGTTCTCTCCGGTACCCTCGATCCAGCCGTAATCATACGCAGTCGCGATGTTTCTCTCTGCCCAGTAGCCGACCGCAACATCGTCAAAGTGGTGCGTGCCGTTGTTGCTATGGGCAAAGCGGGTCGCGATCGCGGTGAACTCTGCTCTCGTGATCTTTCTCGCAGGGTCGAACTTGCTGTCGCCGATGCCGTTGATGATTCCGAGGCTTGCGAGAGTGTTGACTGCCTGAGCGTACCAGGCGTTCTCAGGAACGTCGGAGAAGCTTACGGTAATCGCTACATTCTTATCCTTGAGAAGTCTGTAGAAGATCATTGCGACCTCAGCGCGGGAAATGTTGTCATTCGGCGCAACGATTCCCTCGGGATAGCCGTGGATGTAAAGAATATGATCGTCGGTGATGAGCATATCCGCAACGCCGGTCTTTTCGGGAGTTGCAAGGAACTTCGCCGTAACGCTCACTTCGCTTGCGGGCATTCTGAAGCTTACTGTGCCGTCCGCATTCTTCGTTGTAGCGATGAATGCTCCGTTTGATCCCACAACCGTAACAGCGCGGAGAACATAGCCATCATCCGGGGTCGCGGTCACGGTGACCTTCTCGCCTGCGGCGGCATTGCGCTTATCGGCAGAGGCAGAGCCGTATTCGGTCTCATTTACGTTTACGGGATACGCAGATGTAACTCCGCTGTTATAAACGGGAGCGGTTGTGGTGTAGCCGATTGCATAGGTGGAGAACTTCGTTGCAAAGACGACGAGGTATCCGTTTCCGACCTCAAAGGTGCCGTCAGCATGACTGCCGTTATTCGCAAAAGCAATCGTCTGCTCATTTCCAAAGTCGTCCACATGCTTGCGATAGATTCCGAACTGATAGCGGCCTTCAGTTACATACGGGATACGAATCTGCAGGATGTTTGAACCCGTGTCACGGATTGCCTCAGTCGTGGCATTGCCGTTTGTCGTAACGCTCTTTACGATACCCATGTCGATAAACTCGACGACAGTGCCGGCGCCGGTCGCTGCCAAGGCCTTCTCCTTGATCTCTGCCTGGTCGGTTTTTTCAGCCTTCTGCTCTTGGTTAAGCTTATCATCGTCAACGTCCGTCAAATCATCCTTGCCCTCGACAGTCAGCTTTACTTCGATGCTCTGACCGTCGGTGATGCCTTCGGACTCTGTTTTTGCGAGGTCATCCAGAGAGCCGATAACCACGGCAGGGGTGTTGCCCCGGACTACGATCAAAGAGCTTACATCGTAATACGGAAGCAGTACAGTCTTTTCAACGCTGCCGTCCTCTACCGTGACTCTCTCGGACTTCGTTACGTCGCCCTTTGCAACAACTATATTATATTCTCCCTCCGGAATATCGGAGAAGCTGTAGTTTCCGCTTACGTCGGTGTTCGCGGTGGCTATAACCGTGTTGCCCTGGCGCAGCTCGACGAGAGCGCCATCACAGGCTGTTCCCTCAGTGTCAACGGCGCTGGCAACGCGGTTTACTGTGCCTCCCACTGAGTATTTCTCCGGCTTTTCGCTGATGATAATCGGGGTGGGAGTGGAAAGCACCTTAATGACGGCTCCGCCATCGTCAATCTTCCACGTTACCTCTGCAAGAACCTTGCAGCCCGCGTCCTCCCGGGATATATTGTACTCGTTCGTCGTGCTGTCAAGCTCCGTTCTTTCGGCAGTGCCGTCTCTGTTCTCCCTGACGCGGTACCACTTATAAACGAGGCTTGTTCCTTCAGGAGTGCGGTCGCCAAAGCTTGTCTCCGCCCTGACCGCTGCGCCGACCTCGTTTGCCTGCTTATCGGCATTCCCAGATGTGAGCTTCAGCCAAAGGAGATCGTACGTCGGGGTCAGAATAACAGTCGTACTCGGGCTTTCAACCTTGTCGTTCAGACGATACTGGAATATATAGCTGCCTGCGGGCAAATTACCGGCGGTTTTGCCGTTTTCATCAACTCTCGTCCAGGTCTCACCGTTATCGGCGGAATAATAGAGATTGGTGAAGTTATCAATATCCACACCGTTAACGCGATTCTTGGTTATCCGACCGTTAGCGCTGTTGGGATATGAGGGGTGCATTTCAACGAAATCATCGGGTGCGGGGCGCAGCGTTACGGTCAGCGCGCCCTCAGAATATGCAACGTCGTAGTTGGCGCTCACGTCAACGCCGCTGCCGTTTGTGATTTTCGCACCGGTGGCAGTGAGTTTTCCGGCTTCCGTAACAGACGCGGTGTCGCCGCTTATCTTGATCTCACTGATTTTGTCGCCGTCCAGGATATTGGATGCCTCGGCGTCGTTCGCCTCGGAGGAGGCGGCGCCGTCAATGTAGACAGTTTGAGCCTTGGGAGTAACGGTAATCCGGCGCTTTTGGATAACGAGCTTGGCTCCCGTAAACGAGATCGTGTAATTTGCGCCCTTTCCATTTGTAAGCGTCAGTGTGCCCTGCGTAATATCGTAGCCGCTCTCAGAAACGTTTGCGCCTGCCTCGCGGGAGAGTGAGCCTTTCAGTACCTCTGCCACTGTGTCGCCGTTTTTCAGACCGGTTACGGTGTAGCTGAGCTCCGGGTCGGCGTCGCCATAGGTCTTGGTCTGACTATTTGCCGTTACGGTCAGCGCCGCCTTGTTTACCGTAATTTTGACAGTATGCTCCACCGGGCCGTAACTCTCGGTATCGGTTGGTGTGAATACGATCGTATATTCGGTCTTGCCGCTGTCGGAAACGGCGGGCTTGGTGTCCGGCTCCTTCCAGGTGAACGTGCCCTCCACCGCCTTGGTGCTATCGTACTTGTCCTTCGCGGAGCCGCCGGTCAGCGCGCTCGCGCTCAGCGGATCGCCGTAGGTGATCTCGCCCGGCATGGGCCAGGTGACCGTGGGCTGGGACGGGGTGACGGTCAGCGTACCCGAGGCATAGGTGAAGCTGTAGTTGCCCGTCAGAACGGTGCTGCCGCTCTTGACCGCCGCGTTCTTGGGCGTGACTGTGCCGGTCGTGGTAACGGCGCTCGTCTCAGCCTCCAGCGTAACGGAGGAGAGGCTGTGGCCGTCCAGAAGCCCATCCACCGTGACAACCTTTGTGATATCGGCGCTGTCGGTGATGGCGGCGTTCAGCGTCAGGCCGTCGGTCGTGGTGGAGCCGTTCAGCTCCACGCTCTGTGGCTTCGCGGTAACCGTCACGGACCTCTTGTTGATATTGGCGGTGGTGCTCGCCTGCTGGCCTTCCTCCGCCAGCACGTAGTTGTCCTTGGCTGCGCCGGAGAGGGCAAGATTGCTGATGGTGACGGTCTTGCCCTCGCCCGCGTTGGCGGTATCAAACGTGCCAACGGCTGTTATGGTCAGCCCATCGCCCTCGATAAGCCCCGCAAGGCTTACACCCGTATAAACAAGCGTTGCCGTGGTATTGCCGTCATATGTTTTATTTTCGGCGGTGATGCCGGAGACGGTGATTGCCTTTTGCGCTATGGAGACCGTCAGCTTGGCGGGGCCGCCGACCGGCTCGGTCTTGCCGGTTTCAAAAACCTTGTACCAGACCTCATAACTGCCCGCGTCCTTGCCGGTGGGAACCGTCGTTCCATAGTCGCCTTCCTCAGTGGTGCTGTACTGGAAAATGTAGCCTGTGGCATCCTCGGGTTCTGTTACCAGCGCCTGACTGCTGCCGTTATAGGTCAGCGTGTTTGCCGTGGGCTTGGGGTAGGCGTTGTCCAGCTTGAGCTGATCTGCCACGCCGTCAACCGCCTGCGTCGTCGGAAGAACGGCATAACCCTCATCGGAGAAGAAGTACCCCAATGCGGTAGCCTGCGTCGTCGCCTTGACGCCTTCGCCATCGGTGAACACGCCCTTGCCATCCCCAAAGCGTTCGCCGTTCCGATCGGGCAGTAGCGTAACGCCAAGCTGAGCGCCGGCAGAAAGCGCCTTGTCCACGGCAATCAACTGATAGGTAGCGATGTTGCTTGCTTCGCTCTTGTCGAGGAACTTGTTATCCCTGACCACCGGCGCACCGGAGACGGTGAGCACGGTATTGTTCATGAACACGCCGGCGCCGCCGTCGCGGGCTTCATTGTTGATAATTGAACCGCCGCGCAGGGCAAAGGTACCGTTGCTGACGCACACGCCGCCGCCATTGTTGGTGGTCGTGTTGTTGCTGATGACACCGTTGTACAGGGTAAAGCTGCCGTTGTTAAACACGCCGCCGCCTGCTTCGGTGACCGTATTCTCAGTGATCTCGCCGCCGTACATATTGAAGACGTCATAGTTCATAACGCCGTTGCTCCCACAGCCGGTGATCTTCCCGCCGTAGAGGTAGAAGCTGTTGCCTTCAGCCTCGATTTTCACACCGTAGCTCTTGCCACTAACGGTGCTTCCAAACATATACAGCTCAGCGCCTCCATCACTCAGGCAAACGGCAGAGCCGGTTCCGCTATTGATGATTTTGCCGGTCTTGCCTTCGCTGCTGTCAAAGAGATACAGTTGGCCGCAGGATCCAACAGAGACCGCCGGATTCTCGCTCTGGATGGTCAGGGTGTGGCCTGCCAGATCCAGATAAGCGATGACGTCTTCGACTATCAGGCTTTGATCCAGCGCAAGATCCTCTGTGAGGTAATAGGAACCGTCGAGAAAATAGGAACCCTCGTCATCTTTGTTGAGATATCGTGTCGCCGAATCGGAGTAATCGTTTTCAGTCTTCGCATTGCGGAGCTCCGTGGAGAAAATCACGGTCTTGGCGCTGCCTTCAGTGCTGTTCTTGTCCTTCCGAAAGCTCGCCTTGACTTTCCCGCTCAGCGTGGTGCCGTATCCCAACTGCATATCATAGCTGCCGTCGCCGTCGTTCCACGAGGTGAGCTTGGTCATCGTCGCCGGCTCTGCGCTCAGCATGACATATCCATAATCATTGAGCGAAATAACCGTTCGATCCGGGTCGTTGCTGAAGAAATAATCAGCCGGATTGAGGCCTTCCATGTACCTATAGTCATAAGAATCGACGACTTCATCGCTGCCCCGTCTGGACACGCCGATCTGTGTGCCACCCGAAAGCGGGCCGGTCAGAGAAATCGTACTATAGCCGTCCAGGCAGACGTCGGATGCCTGCTCCTGCTCCTGGCTGCCAGCCTTATTGTTCCGGACGACAACCTTGCCGGAGAACCCGATCGTTCCGCTTCCCGAATTGCACACAGCGCCGTATCCGCCGGCCGTGTTGTCGCTGATCTCGCCGCCGTACATATAGAACTTGCCATAGTTGCCGATGCCTACGGCGCTGCCGTTCTGCGCAGCGGTGTTGCCTGTGAGCTTGCCGCCGTACATATTGAACCTGCCGTTGTTGATGTACACACCGCCGCCGTTGTAGTCGCTCTTTCCGCCGGTAATTGTACCACTCGTGGTATTGTCAAACAGATCCAACGTATATCCATTTTGAATAAAGATGACCGAATCCTGTGCAGTCTGCTGAATAGTATGGCCGTTCAGACAGATGGTGACGTTTCCGCCAATTTGCCACGCTGTGCTGAGAGTCACGTCCTGTGTCAGATAGTATTTGCCGGAGCTGGGAAGGCTGTTGCCGGAGTCCCACTTCTGGAACGTGATGACTGCAGCTTTTTCCGTTCCGTCCTCGGTGTATGTGACCGTACCGACACGGGTTTCATCGCTATCCGTGCCGTCCAACACAATGCGTTGGAACGTTGCTCCCCTAGGGAGTTCGCTGAATGACGGCAAGTCCGTCGCCCGCGCGTCAAGCGTCACCCACGGGGTCATCCCCAGCAGCATCGCCAGCGTGAGCAGGATGCTCAACAGTTGTTTCCCTCGTTGTTTCATGTGATTTCCTCCTTTGTTTTTCGCTCCGCCGGATAGCGGAGATGAATAAACTCTTTGATCAGCCGCTTTTTCGTGCCGGGCTTTTGATACCAGCCGCTGGCGTGCAGCGCGGCAATCTTCAGACACTCGAAGTCCCCTGTTTTGTACGCTCCCGGCGTTATAAAGATGATGTTGACGCGGGGATGCGCGGCCTGAATGGTCTCCGCCAGCAGGATACCCTCGTCCGCGCCGGAAAAGTTGAGCTCCGTGAACAGCACGTCGCAGCTCCCACCGGTCCGGGTCGGTGGAGATAATTGTTGCGGGGTAGTCGTAAACCGTTTGCTTTTTGCCTTCCGGCAATGGTTTGGCGCTGGGGATTCGCTGTAGCTTCATGCAGTATCCCTCTCCCGCAGAGTACCACAGACTGTGCAATATGTGCTCCGTGGTAATACTCATCCGAGGAGCTGCTGTATTTATTGATATTGTTCTGGATCCGCGCGTTTCCGGACATCCGGAATTCAGGCTGTGCGCAGTTTTGGTCGTTCGGCCGGCCCGCATAGACCGCACTGCCCGTGCCGGACATATTGTAGTCAATCACGCCGCCGGTCATGTTGCCGCCGTAGAAGTTCACTTTGCCGCTGTTGACTTTGATTCCGCCGGCCTGCGACATCAAACTGTTATATCCTCCGGTGATCTTGCCGGTCATACCTTCGCTCGTGTCGTAGATTTCAAGCAATGCACTGGCGTCGGTATCTTTGCCAACAGATATGACATAGCCGAAATCAGATGATGAAGTCAGGCCGCGGGTAATGGTATGACCGTTAAGGTCAATTCTGACCGTTACCCCGACAACACTGAAATTGCTCTTTCCTAATTTGTTAAGGTTAACGTCCCCGGTCAGCCTGTAGTTGCCTGCGGCCAGTTTGGTTTGGGTTCCAATCTTTCAAACGAACGTTTGTGCATCCGTATTTGTTCATTGGATGCTATCGGCTGGCGGAGCCGCCAGCGAGCCATCCGCATCTGCACGCGCCGTGATGGTCATACCCGGGAAAAGGCCCACGAGCATCGCAATCATCAATAAGATGCTGATCAGTTTTTGCTTCTCTCTTTCATCTGAAAGCCTCCTCTTTGCGCTCTTTTCAGAGTATAAAAATATATCTTTATTATAGCTTCTTGACACTTTTTGCCGCAATGGATGCAACAGAATGTTGCACTTGCGTGAAAAGGCTTTTTGGAATACAATAGGAGCAACAAAAGTGGAGGATTATAACCATGGGCAGATCTGAAAATTTCGGCAATCTTATAAAAAGGCTCAGGCTGGAGAGGAATCTTTCTCAGCAGCAGCTTGCAGATCAGCTCGTTTTCTCCCGCGGTGCGGTTTCAATGTGGGAGTCCGGCAAGCGTCTGCCGGATGTCAGCACTCTCACCCGCCTTGCCGATTGCCTCGGTGTGGACTCCCACATTTTGCTTGATTCCATGCAGGAGCAGGATACTTCCATAAGTATCATAGTTGTTGAGGATGTGCCTACGCTGCTGCGCGGCTATGTTAAAATGGTGCAGGACCAGCTTCCGGACGCTGTTATCACAGGCTTTGAAAACGGAACGGAAGCTCTCGAATACGCCTGCTCAAACGAGGTGCAGATTGCCTTTCTCGATATTGAGCTTGACGATAATATAAACGGAATTGAACTTGCAAAGCATCTGAAAGAGCTGAATTCACGCATAAATATCGTCTTTCTCACCTCCTTCGGCGAGTATGTGCAGGATGCGTTCGACCTATATTCAAGCGGTTATGTCCGCAAGCCTGTAACTCCCGAAAAGATCCGCCGGCAGATTGCCAATCTCCGCTTTCCCGTAAGAGGTATAAGCCTATGAAGAATCCAAAGCTTAAGCGCGACATTTTAGTTGAAATAAGTATTGCCCTTTCAGCAGCGATAGGTCTGTTTATTGCTATTTTTGTCTGCATAAGACCCGGAATCAAATTCGTGGCTCCGTCGGTCAATTCGTTTTTTATTCTGAAGCCGCAATCTGTGACCGAAGAAATAATCCAAGACTACGCAGGAGTGGAACGCATTTACGAATTTGATCTCTCAGAGGCCCCATCCAGCGCTTTCCGTGGGCAATCGCTCTTTGTGTATCTGCGCCACACCTCCGCTCTGCTGGAGTTGGAAGGGAAAACATCCATTTCTACCGAAGAAACTCTCCACAGGTGGCATATCGGGCGAACTCCGGGCAATTATTGGCTGAGCCTGAAGCTATCAGAAGAGTACCGGAACAGCAAGCTGAGGATAACGCTCATCCCGGTCTATGACAGCGTGCGGGATTATGAACCGACATTCTTCATCATTGACCGTGAGCCTCTTATTAACATGATTATATTTCCGCAAGAAGGGCATCTGCTTGCGCTTGGCGCATTAGCGGTCGCAGCCGGAATTTTTTTATCGCTTACGGCTCTTGTTCTGGGACTGAAGCCAAAAAGCCGCCAGCTCGTTTTTTATCTCGGCGCAATATCAGCCTTTGCCGGCTTTTGGAAGCTTTGCAATCTTTCCATTGTACCTCTCCTTTTAGACCACTTAGGTCAGCATAAGGCTATATGGTTTATAGGCATTATCTCATATATGCTTATGTTGCTATTCTCTCTGCGCTTTCTCACTCTTCTGCGCCGTGACGGCCATAACCAAACAGGCATTGCATGCTGCTCTTTTGCCGCTGCGCTGTCAGCTATATTGCTTACGCTCCAGATATTTGGAATCGTCGAGCTGCATGAGGCTGCAATATGGTATGGCATCGGAATTGTTTCGCTGCATTTTTTAGCTATTCTCGGTCAAAAGCCAAGCAAGAGTGAGCTTTTATGGGTGCTTCCGACTTCTATTGCGCTTGGCGCTGACCTTTTAATACTCCTGCGTTTCGGGTCGATTGCAAAGGCGCCGTCATTCATTATCTGGATACTTGCAAATTTGTTTATAAGAGGCTTTGGATTTCTGCACATTGCCGTAAGGCAGGAGCGAGAGCTTGAGGTCAAGGACGAGGAGCTGCGCGGAGCTAAAATGCAGGCGCTGATCAATCAGATCCAGCCGCATTTCATCTACAATACTCTTGCGACTATCCACATGATCTGCGGCGAAGATCCGAAGCGCGCAATGCACGCCATTGAGGATTTCAGCGACTATCTTCACTCAAACTTCGACGCCCTCGCCGCAACCGAGCCGATACTCTTCAAGCAGGAGCTTGAGCATACTAAGGCTTATCTGAACGTGGAAATGGCGCGCTATGCCGAGAAACTGACTGTTGACTACTATACAGACTATATAACCTTCTCGCTGCCGCCTCTTACACTCCAGCCCATAGTAGAAAACAGCATTAAGCACGGGCTTAAAAAGACGCACCGCCCGATGCACATAGTAATCACTACCCGCGCTGTCGACGGCGGCGCCGAAATAACAGTCGAGGACAACGGCGTCGGCTACGAGCCTGCGCCGGACGGAGCTGTTCACGTCGGACTGAAAAACGTCCGTGAGCGCCTCTCGATGATGTGCTCCGGCACTCTTAACATTGTTCCAAGGTCCGGCGGCGGCACCGTTGTGACGGTTTTCGTGCCTTCCGGCATACAAAACTGAATTCTTTTGACAGGAGCAACAACATGAATGGAAAAGTAATCGTAAAAAGGGGTCTGTGCCTCATTCTCGCCGCTCTTCTGCTTTTCCCGCTCACCTTTATCGGCTATGCGGCGGAGGACGGAGAGATAGACCTGGCTCAGAAGGGCATCCGAATCGGAGTCGAGAGCGGAACTGACCAGGAGCGGCTCATCACCTCGATGTACCCCGACGCGGATATCTCATACTACGAGCATCTGAACGGCTACATTGCCGTACAGCAGGGCAAAATTGACGCTTACGTGTACGGCAAAAACAAGATGGAGCTTGCGGTCGAATCCGGTCTCACCGGCGTGAAGGTGCTGGATAAGACTGTCGGCGAGCCTATTGAGATTGCCCTCGGGCTCTCGGATAATTCCGATATTCCCGACCTCAGAGCCAAGGTCAACCGCTTTATCTCTGAAATCAAGGCTGACGGCACCCTCGACGATATGTATGACCGCTGGGTAAATAACGGCGACTACGAGATGCCCGAAATCGAGCTTCCCGTCTCACCGGAGTATCACCTCAAGGTCGGCACGACGGGGCTTGTGGAGCCTTTCAGCTTCTTTATCGGCGACGAGGTCGAGGGCTTCGATATCGAGCTTCTCCGTCGCTTTGCGGCGTGGCTCGGCGCTGATATCATGTTTGAGATAGTCGACTGGTACTCCATAGTCGAGGCGGTTCAGAGCGGCAAGGTCGATATTATCGCGACCAATCTGCAAATCACGCCAGAGCGAGCTGAGATACTCACCTTCTCTGACGTGCTTTATTCGGAAGAGAACGGCATAATGGTGCGCGATACCTCCGCGCAGAAAAAAGGCGAAATACACTGGCGCGACTACAATGGCAAGCGCATCGGTGTTCTCGTCGGCCCGCTCATGGAGGACGCGGCGAAGGAGTATTTCCCCGACAGCGAGCATCTTATCTTCAACTCCTACCCAGACTGCATAACCGCCCTGCTCGCAGGCAAAATCGACGCATATCTCTGCGATGAGCCGGGAATGAAGGCGACCCACGCCGAGCAGCCGGAGATAGACTACATACACGAGCGCATCACACAGAACAATTACAGCTTCGCCTTCCGCAAAGACGATCCCGGGAGCGCCGCGCTGTGCGATGAGCTGAACGCGTTTCTCGCCCAGTGCTGGGCTGACGGCACGATGGAGGAGCTTGATAATATCTGGCTCGGTGTTGACGAAGCCAAAAAGGTCGTCGATATGTCCGACCTCACGGGTGAGAACGGTACTATAAAGGTCGTCACCACATCGACCGATATGCCCTTCTCTTATATCAAGGACGGCAAGAACGTAGGCTACGATATCGATCTCGTCGTGCGCTTCTGCCGCGCAAAAGGCTATGCGCTCGAGCTCGGCGACGTGGATTTTGCAGGCAGAATACCCGCGATTCAGTCCGGCAAGTATGATTTTACGACGGATATGAACGTAACGCCCGAGCGCGAGGAGCAGGTGCTGTTCTCCGATCCGACAAGCTACGGCGGAATAGTTCTCGCGGTGCTCTCGTCCGATCTCTCCCCTGCTTCGGGCGCATCTGAGCCGGAATTCAAGACCTTTGAGGAGCTGAGCGGCAAGACGATTTCAATGCTGACCGGCGCGCCCTTTGAGGAGCTTATCTCATCAAAGGTCAAAAACGTAAAGGAATTCACATATTACACTTCGATGGCGGATATGATGCTCGGCGTCAGAACCGGCAAGACCGACGCCGGCTTTATGAACAACGCCGTAGCGACTCTCGCAGCAAACCGTGAGAACGACCTCGCCATCTTCCCCATCGCTTTGGGCGAGTCCAGCTTCGGTATCGGCTTTAAAAAGGGCGACGGGCGCCGCGACGAGTGGCAGAGGGTCTATGAGAACTTCCCCGAGAGCGTAAAGACCGCGCTGTGGAACAAGTGGACCGGCGCAGATGAGAGCGCAAAGACCATGCCGGCGCAGGATTGGCCCGGACTCAACGGCACCGTTACCGTCGCCGCCTGCGACTCTCTTGAGCCTATGAGCTACGTCGGTGAGGACGGCGCTATAATGGGTCTTGAGCCGGAGATCATAATGCTCATAGCAAAGGAGCTTGACGTTCACGTTGAGTTTGCCCCGATGGATTTCTCCGCCGTGCTTGCTTCTATTGCCTCCGAGAAGGCTGATATGATATGCGGCTCCATCGTTGTGACAGACGAGCGCAAGGAGTCGGTCGACTTTATCGAATACCTCCCCGCCTCCTACGTTCTCGTTGTCCGCGCAAAGGCCGCAAAGAGCGCTGCGCCGTCGTTCTTCGAGTCAGTGAGAGCGAGCTTTGAAAAGACCTTTATCCGCGAAAACCGCTGGAAGCTCTTTCTGGAGGGCATCGGCACGACTATGCTGATAACAGTTCTCTCCATAATCTTCGGAACACTGCTCGGCTTTGCCGTCTATATGGCGTGCAGAAACGGAAATAAGCTCGCAAATCTCCTCACCCGCTTTGTCGTATGGCTTGTTCAGGGTATGCCGGTGGTTGTTCTCCTGATGATACTCTTCTATATCATTTTCGCAAAATCCGCAGTAAGCGGAACGGCTGTCGCCGTATTCGGCTTCACGCTCGTTTTCGGCTCCTCTGTGTACGGTATGCTCACAAGCGGCGTCGGCGCGGTGCCGAAGGGACAGTTTGAGGGCGCCTACGCCCTCGGCTACGGCAGCATAAGCACTTTCTTCCGCATTATTCTGCCCCAGGCTATTCCTCATTTCCTGCCCGCCTACAAAAGCGAGATAACCGCGCTCATAAAGGCGACGGCAATCGTCGGCTACATCGCAGTGCAAGATCTGACAAAGATGGGAGACATAGTCCGCGGGCGCACCTATGAGGCATTCTTCCCTCTCATCGCCGTTGCGATAATCTACTTCATTCTCGCCGCGATACTGACCTTTATCGTCGACAAGATCGAGATTGGCATAAATCCCAAGCGACGCAAAAAAGAGGACATTCTGAAGGGGGTGCAGACTCATGATTGAGCTCAGACATCTAAAAAAATTCTACGATAACGCAGAGCCCTTGAAGGACGTTTCCGTTACGATAAACGAAGGCGATGTCATCGCGGTCATCGGCCCCTCCGGAACCGGTAAATCCACGCTTCTGAGGTGCATTAACCTCCTCGAAAAGCCCACCGGCGGGCAGGTATTTCTGAACGGCGAAGAGATAACCGCTAAGGGCTATGATATACGCAAGGCGCGCAGCAGAATGGGCATGGTGTTCCAGTCCTTCAACCTGTTCGGACATCTCACGGTCATTGAGAATCTCATGACCCCTCAGATGGATCTTCTTGGAAGAACGAAGCAGGAGTCCTATGACAAGGCGATGGAGCTATTGCGGCGCGTCGGCATGGCTGACAAGGCGCTGAGTTACCCCGACGAGCTCTCCGGCGGTCAGCAGCAGCGCGCTGCGATTGCGAGAACTCTTGCCCTCGACCCGGAGATCATACTCCTCGACGAGCCTACGAGCGCTCTCGACCCGACAATGGTCGGCGAGGTGCAGACAGTAATACGCGATCTCAGCCGCAGCGGCAGAACGATGATGATCGTAACGCACGAAATGAGCTTTGCACGCGCGATCTCTAACCGAGTTTTTTACATGGACGAAGGCGGCATCTATGAGGACGGCACGCCGGAGGAAATCTTTGAAAACCCGAAGCGAGAGAAGACCCGCAGATTTATTAAGCGGCTGCGCGTTCTTGAATTCAATATAGGCTCAAAGGACTTCGATTTTGTCGGCGCTGGCTCTGAGATCGAGCGCTACTGCATCGAAAACGACGTCGCGGCAAGCGCAAGAAGCCGCGTGCGGCTTGCGATTGAGGAGCTCGTGCAGCAGATTCTCATTCCCCGTATGCCGGAGCCTCACATCAGCGCAGTGATCGAGCATTCCGCGCAGGATGAGCACACCGCCGTTACCGTTTCTTACTCCGGCGCGCGCTTTGATCCGAAGGACTCAGAAAATGGTATCTCCCTCGCCATTCTCTCCGGCGCTGTCGGAGCACTCAGGTACTCCTACGATTCCTCCGCTCCGCTGCCCAACCGAGTGGATATAAAGATTAATACTAATCCCTGATTAAAAGCTTTAACCGAGCGCGCAGAATTTTTTGCGTCATACAAGGCGTCCGGTGCAGATAATACTTTGTGTATTATCAAGCCGGATAACGAAGTATGGCGCGAAAAGGGCAAGCGCGAATTGAAGATTTTGATTAGGGGTTAGTATAAGTAGTCCGGTGTAACAAAAAAGCAGGAGCTTTCGCTCCTGCTTTTTTACTGCACGTCTGTCAGCTTCAGATATTTGATTTTCCTCAGCGCGAAGGCGTTTATCGCTACTGTAAAGACAACCGTTATCACAACCGCCAGCGCAACGCCGCCCCACTGTATATCTCTCAGAAATTTTGCCGAGGCGGTTTCGATAAGCAAAACTACTCTTTTTGCGAATATAACTCCGCCAACGCAGCCGACTATAAGACCGAGAAGCGTTGTTGCTATCGACTCACGGGCAACGTAATTTTTTACCTCTCTCACTGTAAAGCCGTTAACTCGCATTATTGTCAGCTCTCGCTTTTTCTGGCTTATGTACATATTTATGAGGTTCAGAAGAATGAAGTAAGCCATTGCGCCGGCAATTCCAGTCAAAAGCACCGCAACAACATTCAATACAAATGTCATTGCCTCGTAGCTCTCTCGGGTTTTGATAGAGTCCGTGAAGCTGACAAAACCGGGCATTTTGGAAAATACAGCTCCGAGAGAAGAAGCATTTTCGCCGTTTATGAAATAGGCGTTCTTCTTGACCTCTTCGCCGAACACCGATTTATAGCTCTCTTCGCTCATAAGCATTTCGCCGCCTATATAGTTATCGAAAATACCGATAACCTTTGCTTCAAACGGCTTCATAGCGCTGTTGTACATCGTGATGCTGTCGCCAACCGAGAGATTCTTTTTCTCAGCTGCTCGGAAATTTATAATTACGCCGTTTCCTTCAGCCTCCGGGCAGACATAGTGGAAATAATCCTGAAGCTTATCGAGGTCGGCAACTATTAAGGATGCGGCGGATAGCTTTCCGGATGCGGTATAGTTTGCAGGCGCAAGGTAAACCTTAAGGCTCTCCGCCCCAACCTTGGAAATCTCATCCTTCACTTCAGGCTCAACAGAGGGGAGCGTTTCAGCGTTAAAGGTCACGACAGCATCGTAAAGAGTTATTTCCTTGAACTGATTTGTAATTGCGCCGGAAATAGCCATCTTCATAGTAAATCCGGCAATAAGGAGTGCGCAGATACCGGCTATGCTTACAACAGTAACCGCAATGCGCTTGAGATCCGTGCGCATATTGAGAAGGATCAGGCGTGTGTAAAGCGGAAGGCGGCTCTTTTTGTCGCTGTTTTTGTGCTTAATATCCGGCGTTTTCTCCTGCATGAGCTTCGTCGCCGTTGTTTTGATAAGGCTTGAGGTTGCACCCCAGACGGCAGCAGCAGTAAGCGCAGCTCCGGCTAATATTACAACTGCCGCAAGCCCGGGAAGAAAGCTCATCTTTCCTATTCCGTAAACATAGAACGAGGCGTAGGCTAAAAGCACAACATACTGAATTCCGGCGTATCCGAGAACAATACCCAGCAGCGAGCCGATGAGCGTTGCGGAAAGTCCGAAAAACAGATACTTTGCAAAAATCTCGCGGTTAAAAAGTCCGAGAGCCTTCGTCGCGCCGACGAGCTTGCGCTGCTCCTCGACGATTTTACCGACAGTCGAATAGATAACAAGCGCGCCCACAAGGACAAAGAGCAGTGCAAAGGTCACGCCGAGCGCCTTCATATTGTCCGCAGTGTCCTTTATACCAAGATAACCGGCGTTGCCCTCAGCGTCGAGCACGACCCAGCGGCATTCGTCAAGCGCGGCAAAATCCTCCTTAGTATCTGAAAGCTTCGACTTTCCGTCCTCCAGCTCGGCTGCGCCGTCAGTGTAGTCCTTTTCGCCGCTCTCAAGCTTTTCCTTTGCTTCTTTGAGCTCGGCAATGCCGTCGGAGTATTCCTTTTTGCCGTCAGCGAGTTTTATTACGCCGTCATTGTATTCGCTGAGACCCTCTGCATACTCTTTTTCGCCGTTTTGATACTTTTTTAGCGCTGAGTTATAATCTCTCAGTCCCTGCTCATACTCGGCAATGCCGTTATCAAGCTTTTCGCGCGCCTCTTTGAGAGTCTGCTCGCCCTCTTCATAGTCGCTGACCCCCTGCTCATACTCGGAATACTTCTCGGCGTACTGCTCCTCGCCCTTTTCGTACTCCTCTTTGCCGGATTCATATTCAGCGAGCGCCTTCTCATATTTTTCAACGCCCTCGGCAAACTCCTTTTTGCCCTCCTCAAGAGCCTTTACACCCTCGTCATACTCCTGCTTTCCGGAAAGGTATTCCCAATATCCCGCTGAGTATGCGGATAAGCCGGATAGATACGTCCTGTGCCCATCGTCCCACTCATGAAGCTGGCTGAAAAGCTCCTGTACGGTATCTATCGTCATATCGGCTATGAATATTGTGGTGATGCCCTCATTCAGCGCCTGGCGCTCAGTATCGCTCAATCCCTCGATTTCTTTTATCCTGCCGAGCAGCTCCTCAGCAAGCTTAACATATGGATCTGCTCCATCAAGAAGAGTCTCAATCTCAGAGAGGTCTACTGTGAGCGTATCGGTAACCCTGAACTCCATGGCCTTAAGGTCGCTTCTGGAAACGTTGGCATTCGGTTCTGAGGTCGCCCAAGTTATTCCGTTAACAGCGTCGAGTATTTCATCCTTCAGCGGGTTTCCTTCGAGAATCTCAGCAAGCTTTGTGCTGAGAGTATTTCTTATTGATTCGCGAACAGCTTCCTTCGCGGTCTCTATTCTCTGCCAGCCGTCCTCAAGCTGCGCTCTTCCGGCCGAAAGCTGATAACCCGCAGCATCAAGCTGAGCCTCGCCGGCGTCAAGCTGACGCTTTCCGTCCTCAAGAAGCTTTTCGTTCTTTTCGATTTCAGCCTCCGCCTCATCAAGCTCCGCCTTGCCTTCCGCAAGCTGCTTTTCGGCCTCTTCAAGCTGAGCCTTGGCATTATCAAGCTCTGCCCTGCCCTCATCGAGCTGTGCTTTGCCGTCATCAAGCTGTTCCTTGGCTTCTTCGAGCTTTGAAACGCCCTCGGCATATTCCTTCTCTCCGTCGTCTATCTCACGCTTCGCGCTGTCAAGCCGGCGCTTCGCGTTCTCAAGCTGAGCCTTCGCGCTGTCAAGCTCCTCTCTTCCGCTGCTAAGCTCCTTTTCGGCGTCGGAAAGCTTAACTTCATTCTCTTCAATTTCAAGCTTCGCCTCGGCAAGCTCCCTTTCGCCGTCATGATAGTCTGCCCAGCCTTCGTCAAGCTCTTTTCTGCCGTCTGAAAGCTTAGCTTCCGCATCGGCTATCTCACTCTCCGCCTTTGCGATCTCATCGGCATAGGTGTTTTTAATATATGCGGTACGCAGAGCCTCTCTCGTCTCTGCGAGAGTCTTGACCTTTTCATACGTTTCGGAGATATACGATAAGTAGCTGTCGTTTATATACTTATACTTATCTGCGCCTTCGATCTTCGCAATAGCTCGCATATATGCGCCGTCCGTTGCCTCGGTGTCAAACGCTTCCTTTGTGACGATAACATAACGGTTTCCCGGCATTGCAACCTTGAGGATTGGATTATCCGCGTGCCAGACGATGCCCACAACAGTAAATCGCCATGACTTGAGATAATCCGCGGCTCCGCCGTCGTTATTCTGCACCTTGAGCGTATCGCCGACCTTCACGCCCATCGTGTCCGCAACGTCGGGCTCTATGGCGCACTCGTTTTCGTTTTCCGGAAGGCGGCCCTCCACAACTACCGGTACGTTTATGCGCTCTGTCAGAGAAACTACGTTTACATTGTCGGTGGAATCTCCGCTCACCGCCTTGCCGGAGGTCGAGTACAAGCCTTCGGCGTCTGATATTCCGTCAACTGCGCGCACCGCCGCGACGTCCTCCTCGGTGATCAGCATAGTTGAGACTATTTCGATATCGCGGAAGTTCGTATTCGCGTAAAAAATATCGCCGTTATTTGATATGGCGTCCGCGCCGAAGTTTATACCGAGATACGCCATTACCGCAAGCGCGGCAATAACGAGAATGGAGAGCCATGAAACTCGCTCCTTCTTGATATTTCTCAGCGCGTCTAAAATCTGCGTTCTCTTCATAGCGTCACCAAACGAGCTCGGTGGCGTGAACGGGGTGCATATTGCGCTTTATGCCCGCAATTTTGCCGTTACGCACCTTGATAACTCTGTCCGCCATCTTCGCTATCTCGGCATTATGCGTTACCATCATTACCGTCGTACCCTGGTTTTTTACTATATCCTCGATGACCGAGAGTACCTCAATGCTCGTTGTGTAGTCGAGCGCCGCCGTCGGCTCGTCGGCAAGAATGAGCTTCGGTCGCTTGACTATCGCTCTCGCTATGGAGACTCTCTGCTGCTGACCGCCGGACATCTGTCCGGGGTAGTTGTGCGCCCGCTCACTGAGTCCGACCTTTGCGATAGCCTCCTCGCAGTCCATCGGGTCCTTGACGAGGTCAGCGATAAACTGAACGTTTTCGAGCGCCGTGAGGTTCGGCATAAGGTTATACGCCTGGAAAATGAAGCCAATGTAGTTGCGCCTGTACTCCGTAAGGTCGGCGTCTGATGGGTGCGAGAAGTCCTTTCCCTCGATTGTGAGAGTGCCTTCCGTCAGAAAGTCCATACCGCCCACAATGTTCATCATGGTCGATTTGCCGCATCCGGATTCGCCCAGCACAACGACAAATTCATTCTTATAGACCTCGAGGTTTATGCCCTTCAGTACCTGAAGAACTCCGTCGCCGGAGGGGTATTCCTTCGTTACGTCCTTGAGAACGGCGAGCACCTCTTTCTTCTCCGCGAGGTCGACAATAAGTCCCTTCTCGTCTATGGTTATTGCCGCAAGCGACGCCATTCGTTCGGCAAGCTGCAGCTCCTCCTCATCATATAGCGAGCCGTCCTGCTTATTTACTATCTGAACGCAGCCTATCGTCTCGTGGAGATTATACAGCGGCACGCAGATCATGGTTTTTGTGATAAGTCCGTTATCGTCGAAAACGCTGCCCTCAAAGCGAGGATCGTTCTGAGCGTCGCTTATCATGACGGATTTGCCGGTTTTGTTGACAAGTCCCTCTATGCCGAGGCCGTTTTCAATAACGATATTGGAGATATCCGCGGGGCCGATATGAAAAAGCGGCGAAAGGCGGTCTGTTTTCTTGTCGTAAAACCAGATTGCGCCTGCCTCGCTCTTCAAAGTGTTAACTATGATTTCAAGGCTGCCCGCCAGCGCCTCCTCAAGGTTGTCGACCTCGAGAAGCTGCTCCATTATCTTATATGTTGCGGCAGTATATCTTTTTCCTTCAGCCATGTCTCGTTCCTCCGGCTAAAAATCATAATAAAATATTATATCATTTTCTTGTCACATCCACAAGCGCAATCGCGCTTTTTTCGCACGAAAAAACAGAGCCGGCGTTCAAAGTGCCGGCTCTGATAGCATGTCTTTCGTTTGGAGCTTATGCTCCGCGGTTCATAAGGATCTGCGCCGCCTCACCCCGCAGAACGGGCGAAGCCGGGCACAGTGCGCCGCTGCCGTTTCCTTTGATCGCGCTGAGGGTGTATCCTGTCTCAGGCTGAGGAACAAGCTCCGCCGCGGTCGTTCTCGCTCTGTCGGTGTACAGACCTGCCGCGCCGTATTTTGCGTAGAGCGTTATAGAAGCATGCTCACCGTCCACTGTGCCGTTTTCGGCGGTGAAGGTCGCGGTCGGGTTGAGCTTGATATGAAAATTTGAAAGCTCAGTTATAGCAAATCGGAACGCGCCGTCGGAAATTGTCAGCATATGACCGTTAAGGTCAAAGGCCCTCAGCAAGTCAGGTCGATATCGCTGCAAGATACATCGTCCTTTAATGTCAGCGCGGCGTTTTCAACGCTCTTTGCCGCTTCAAGCGCTTCATTAAGCGAGAAGAAGTTTGCGCCGTTTATCGCCGCTGCTGGCATAACTATCTGAAAGAGCGTAGAATCCTCACTTACTGTAAATGTCGCAGAATCTATCGGCTCTCCATTTTTGCTCAGACTCCATCTAAAGCTCAAATTCTGAGAGGTTAACGCCGGATACTTTGGCTTTGCGCCGTTCTGCGCATACTCTGTCGTTATTGTTTTCTCATTAAGACCGACATAAGTCAGTTTTCTGCAGCCGCCAAGCTCCAGAGAAGAGCTCCCACTGACATTACAAGCCGGACTATCAGCTAATTATATTGTCATTAACCACTCAAGCTACGAAAATGCTCGGCATAGCTTATAGAAACCATGCCGAGCCTATTTTTATTCAGAGTCTTTTTCCATTGCCTCATGTATAATGCGTACAACGAATCCATTAAGGCTTTCTCCGTGCGCTTCTGCGCAATGTTTTACGATATCACGCTCTCCCTTTTTAAGTCTAATAGTTAAAATATCGTATGTCTTAGCTTCATATTTAGCTTTTGCTCTCATTTGCGCATCGCTCACAGGCATAATCTTACACCACCAAAAATATTTGACAAACTATAACAGATGTGTTATAATCCAATCATAAAACAAAACATCGGCAGCCGGAGGGAGTTGCAGCCCCCGCCGACCTGCGCAGGCGGACACATCGCCTACACAACGGGATAACCCGCACCGTGGGATTATTATAGCTTTTTTTGCGCGGAAAAGCAAGTAATTTCGCAGTTTAATGTTATCTTCCAACACCGTGTAGACTTTTTGAAGCCTGCACGGTGTTTTTTGTTTTGAAATAAAAACAAAGGAAGGTATCATCATGTATTTCAGCACAATTGACATCATCGCAACCGGCAATCGTATTAAGGAGCTTCGGCTCAAAAATAATCTTAGTGTAGCAGAGGTTGCGCTTGAGCTTGGTCTCTCCGCACCGCAGACTGTTTATAAATGGGAGCGTGGAGTTAGCTTGCCGAGCATTGACAACATTTTTCTCCTCGCCGAGCTTTTTGGCGTTACTGTAAACGAGCTTGTTCAGCTGAGGTAACGCAATGGATATTTTCAATGTTTTGTATCAAGTACGTCTGCGCCTCGGTTTATCTCAGAACCAAGTGGCTATTAAAACCGGACTCACACCCAATGATATATCTCGCTTTGAGAAAGGGCGTCTCCCCTCCCTCGGTAAGTGCATAAGAATCAGCGAAACGATGGGAATTGACATTGATGCGCTTGTCAGAAATGATCTGCAAGCGACGATGAGCGTATATTCAAAGCCCGCCAAATCACTTCACAAGTTTTCGAAAAAGATGGATATAGTCAACGCAAGGATGAATGACCTTGGCCGCAAGGGCGAAGATTATGTATATGCATACGAGCTTGATTCACTCAAAGGCACGGATTTGGTTAACTCTCTGAACCCAAATATTGCAGATGACCCCAACGCCGGATTCGATATTCTCTCCTTCTTCCCCGACGGTGCGCCGAAGTATATCGAGGTAAAGACTACAACGGGGAAAGCAGAGACATTCTTTGAAATGACCGCAAGTGAAGTTCGTAAGATGACGCAAAGCCTTAAAAATGGAGAAAACTATTTTATCTATCGTGTCCACCATTACGGCGGCAAAAAACAGGGTATAAAAATCATTACGGCTTCTGAACTTCTGAAGGATTATAAAATAATTGAAAAATCCTACTATGAAGTGAGGTCTAAGAAATGAATGGAATCAGATATCACCGCCGTAAGAACGGCCTCAACATCTGTGTTCTATCTAAGAGAACCGGTCTTAGCCCAAACACAATTGCCTTAATTGAAAACACAACTTCAAAAACCGGATACAGCCGAATTACACCTGCTCCGTATATTGCACTCAGTGATTATTTCGGAGTACCTATTAGTCTGCTTATTCGTGAGGACTATCCGGAAATACCGGAGTCTGAGCGCAGTATAAATATAGATGCGAACTCTGAGTCCGGATATAACCCGCTTGTTATATTCAGACATAAGAACAATCTCAGCTATCGCAAGCTATCTACTATTCTTGGTATGAGTCATGAGAGTGTTAGACAAATCTGTATGACTCCGGAGATCCCGGAAAAATATGCGAGCACAGTAGATGAACTTATTTGTGGAAATGGAGCATAAATGGATAGAGAAAATTATATACTGACCATTATTAATGATTACTGCCTCGGCGGTGATTCGTTTATTACTACAGATAAACTCTTTTCGCTTTGCCAAAAAGCTATTAGCGGTCTTACCTATGAAGCTTTTTGTGCAGAGCTAATTATAGAGTCCAACGATAAGCTTATATACATCGATAGCAATCATATATATAGCTATCTTACTTGGCGATACGAATGTAGCGCTGCTGAAAACCTCGAGAAGCTCATTTTAGACAATTCTTTTGCATGTTCTTGTAATACTAACAGTTTTGAAAACCTTTCACCTGATCAAAGAGAAGCACTTATTATGGCGCTTAAGCATCGTCTTTCACTCATTCTGGGCGGTGCAGGAAGTGGTAAAACTACTCTCATAAGCGCAATTGTAGATGCTGCTAGTGTTGGAAACAACTATGTTCTCTGTGCGCCCACCGGCAAAGCTGCCAGAAATCTTACAGAAAGAACAGGACTTATTGCAAGAACCGTTCACAGCGCACTTGGAAAAGCACCGAATGAAGATTTTCTCGATGCAGTTCGTTGGGAATATACTCAGCTTGTAATCGTAGATGAGGCTAGCATGATGTCGCTCGAAATGCTATCAGGAATTCTGAACAGAATTAGTAAAGATTGCCGTGTAGTTCTTATCGGCGACCCGAATCAGCTACTGAGTGTTGGTGCCGGTGATGTCTTAAATGACCTTATATCTCTCGGGTTTCCTTGCTACACACTGACTAAAAATCATAGACTTTCAAGCAACGATAATGCTCTTGCACACAATGTATTAAATTTTCCGGCATTACAGTCAGTTTTAGACCTTAAGGAAGATGTAAGTTTTGTAATTATCGAAAAAGATAACAATACATCATACTCATCTGCCGCAATAGATGCGGCGCAGAGATACTTGAATGGCGAATCTGTGCAGGTGCTCTCCCCTTATAAAAAAGCAGTTCAGGACCTAAATAAAATGATTCAGGATAGAGTAAATATTTTTTATGACGGTCAGAGAACTTTTGAAAATAGAAAAACGCTTTTTCGTGATGGAGATCGCGTTTTGATAACAGAGAATGACCGGGATCGTAAAGTTGTCAATGGTGATATAGGTATTCTTCGAATCTTATCAGATACTGATGAACACTTTGAATTCTGTGTAGAAATGTCTGATGGAAGAAAAGCTATATGGAATTATCCCGAATCGTATTCCGGTAAAGATAAGATATCTCTTGCATATGCAATGACAGTTCATAGGTCCCAAGGTTCTGAATATGATACTATAATTCTTCCATTGACGATGGATAGGCAGATGATGCTATACCGCAACCTCTTCTACACAGCAATATCTCGTGCCAAATGCAGGGTTATTATTTACGGTACGAAGCAGGCGGCAGATATTTGTATTAAGCATATACAAAGCAAGCGCAAAAGTAAGCTTGTTGAACGGGTCAACACTCTTTTACGCTCAATCGCTTGAAGTAGAAGTAATCATTGTTTCCGGCAAGAGCCTTGTTCCTTTTAGCTCATGAATCGTGTGGAACCGGAAATACCAGACTCCTTTCTCGTTCACTTGCGGTAATAGCTGATTATGTTTTTTATCTTTCATAAGCGAGTTAAAATCTTCGCTGTTCATATTTAGCTTGTACATAAGATCCACGCCAAGTTCATAGAGAAACCTTACTTTTGCCTCTTCCAAAGGCGTTTCGGAAGGTATTTGTGATTTTACAACATTCTCCCACTTACCGGAATCTCTACCGTACTTTTTCTTTTCAATCAAAGGCGACTGAAACCAAGGTTTTTCTGGTCTATTTTTAATGAACATATGAAGTACAAAGTTTCCGTGCTTCAATTCTTTCAAGTCTTTCTCAAGAACATCGTTATTTATATCGGCTTCAGCAGGCATACAATTAGCTTTCCAATCTTTATCCTTATATACAACACTCAGACAAACATTTGATCTGAATTTCAATATCCAAAATGGAGAATTGTTTTTCCACTTAAGGCTGATATTATTTATTACAACAATATCAGCCGGATCCATTTTAAATAGCTCAATAACTCCATTAGAAATATCTAAATTGACCATTCGCAGTACTGTATCGTAATCAATACATTCAGGATAAGGTGTTTCAAAGTAAACATCCCATTCTCTTTTTTGTGAATTGTAAAATGCACATTTTATTAAAACATAACCGCATTTCTTGCAATCTGCGGCGAGCGGTCGCCGTTGATGCGGTGGCGAGTAGTCGCCTGGCGGTGCAGTAGTCGGCAGTTGAATAGGCCTGCAATCTGCGGTGAGCGACGGCCGCTGATGCGGTGACCAGCGGCCGTCTGATGGTCTGT
>JAFSJE010000044.1 GCA_017439425.1 Oscillospiraceae bacterium | reverse complement strand
TTAACCGAGCGCGCAGAATTTTTTGCGTCATACAAGGCGTCCGGTGCAGATAATACTTTGTGTATTATCAAGCCGGATAACGAAGTATGACGCGAAAAGGGCAAGCGCGAATTGAAGATTTTGATTAGGGGTTAGTATTAATGATTTTTCAGCCAATGACCTCATATCGCAGTCGAATATATGAATCCTTGAGCGTAGTACACTCAGTGAGCTTCAGAACTCCGACTTTTGGCAAATCATCCGCAGAAGTGATCGAACTGCCGTCGATGAGGGTCGCAGTATCCTTCCCTCCGATCAGAACGGGTGCGACGACAATATCAACGCAGTCGATGAGCTTTTCGCGCAGAAAAAGTCCGTTCACAGTTCCGCCGCTCTGAATCGTCAGTCTCTCACAGCCAAAGTCCGCCCTTAACGCACACATCGCCTCGCCGACATCAAGCCGCATCTGATATGATTTTCCCGTCAACCGACATCAGCATAAAAAGCGTAGTTACGGGTCTGTTCATAGCAAATTCCCTTTATTTATCCTTGTGCGCAGGCTTGAAGTCCGGCTCCTCGCCGCGAATGAGTCTTCCTATGTTCGCGCGGTGCTGGATTATTACGGTAACGCCGCCGACTATCGCGAGGATAAGCATAGGTGTGCCGAGATTGAAGAGCGCCGTGCAGACAGGCACAGTCACAGCCGCAGTGATCGAGCCTGCGGAGACCTTTTTAGTCGCAAAGGCAACAATGAGGAACATCGCAAGTCCGATTGCGGTCACGCGCCAGTCGATCATAATTGCGATCGCTGCAAGCACGGAAACGCCCTTGCCGCCCTTGAACTTGTAGAAAATCGGGAAGCAGTGGCCGATCATAGCGGCAAGACCGCCGACCATAACGCCCATATCTCTGCCGAGAAGCAGCCAGCCGAGAGCCATCGCAATTATCGCCTTAAGCATATCGCCGCCGAGGGTGACAAAGCCTGCCTTCATGCCGAAGTTGCGCGCCATATTGGTCGCGCCGGCGTTGCCGCTGCCCTTCTCGCGGATATCGCTGCCCATTGCAAGCTTCGATAGGATTATTGAAATGCTGACGGAGCCGAGAATATAGCCCACAACAGCGACTATCACATACTTAAGAATTTCCATGATACTGCCTTCTGTCTCTTATTTTACGCCGGTGATCCTGAGATTTTTGAGCCTTACAACCGCCGGAATGACGATGTTATTGTACTGTGCCGTTTCCCGCGAATACTTCATAGTCGGCGCCGCCTCGAGCATACTGCCGGAGACCGAGCCGCCGGTGATGATCTTCGTTTCGCCGTCCTTATGGAGATAGCCGAGGCGGATCTCGCCCGCGACGTCGCCGCCCATCGAATCGACCTGGAAATCACTGAACTCCACAAGCTCGATATAATCGCCGCTTCTGAGCTTCTCCGCACTCATCGAGCCGCCGTCAAAGACGAAGTTTGAGATTACGGAGTTCTTCTCAATGCCGAGATACTGCGAAAACTGTCTCTGACCCCAGAAGTCGCAGAGAACGCCGTCCTTTATGATGTCGCGCTCCTCTATCACGCTGCCCTCGGCGTCGACCGGGAAGTTGCGCGAGGAATTGTCGAGCTCGCGGACGGCGCGGACGGTGATCTTATCGCCGCCCTGCCAGTCGCAGACGGGTTTTCCCTGCTCAAACGGAGATATGCGGCGGTACTTCGCCTGCACATTGGAGTTCATCGTGAAATACTCGAATACGCTCACGGCGTCCTCTGTCGAGAGCACAACGTCGATATTCTCAACGCGCGGAGTCGGCTCCGCCGCAAGTCTGTCGCGTCCGGTTCGCATGGCGGCAAGAACGTCGGCGCGCACCTTCTCCTTATCGCAGGAGCCGGAGTTGAACTGTCGGTAGAGCTCGATCTCGTGACCCTCTCTGCGGGCGTTTACTACGATCTCGAGCATACTCGCGGGATAGACCGCGGTGTACTCGACGCCGTTGGAGTTGAGAGTATGGCGGGTTATCTCACTCACGAAAATCTCGTAGGAGTTGATATCCTCGGTCTCAGTCTCGGGAACTGAGGCGACTGCCTCAATGAAATCGCGCGCTATCTTCTGAATGTCCACCCTCTCCGTCTTGTCGGGAAGGGTGATTTTTTCGCTGACCAAGCTGTACTCCGGGTTCTTTACAAGGCTCGCGCGGGAAAGAAGGTCGGAGAGCTTCTTCTCGACCTCAGAGGCTGTGTCCGTGGGATTGATCTCACCAAGAAGCCCTCCCTCGAGCTTTTTAAATACCTTTACGTTATAGTTTACGGTGTCAGCCGCGCGGTTCTGATCGAGAGCGTGGCGGATGAAATAGAATTCCCAGCGGCGGGTCTTATTCTCAGTAAGCTCCCAGCCGTCAGCGCCGAGGGCGGCGAGGGATTTTTTCAGTGTTTCAAGCATCAGCCGAGCCTCGCTTTCGTTTTAAGATACGGACCGCCGTCCGCGACCTTGACCCATTCCTTGTAGCCCTTGCCGCAGGCGCCGTTGCCCTCGACAACTCTGTCGCTCGTAGCCATGGTTACGCCGCACAGGAGGTCGGGAACGTAGCCAGTCATGACAACCGGCGATACGCATACTCCGGTGAGCGCCCCGTCCTTGATCTCATAGCCGCGCTCGATGATGCACTGTATGCCCCAGTGCTTCGGATCCTCCATGCCGCTCTGCATTCCGCGCAGGAGATAGCCGTGGTCGATGCTCTTTATCATATCCTCGAGCTTATCGTCGCCGGAGTCGAACACAGTGTTCGTCATGCGTGTATAGACCTTGTGGTCATAGCTCTGGCGCTTGCCGTTTCCGGTTGGCTCGATGCCGAGCCTCAATGCGCTCAGCGCGTCGCAGATTCCGGTTTTGAGTATGCCGTGGTCGATCTCTGTAACGTCGCCGGCGAGGGTGCCCTCATCGTCGAAGGCGAAGGCGGTGACGCTCTCATCGCACCTCGCGCCCTCGTGCATTGTAACCTTGTCGCTTCCGACGCGCTTGTCGATATAATCCTTGCCGAGCGCACGGTTCTTGACGAACATATCCATTTCAACGCCGTGTCCGAACGCCTCATGCGCGATAAGCCCCGTGACCGTCGGGTCGGTGATGATATCATACTCTCCCGGAACGATCTTTTCCGAGGCGACGAGGTCAGCCATAATGCCGGGCAGAGTCGTGATTTTCTCCCTCAGCCCGTAGAGGAGCTCCATGCCGCCGCAGCCGGAAACGCCGACGTGGGTAAACTTCATATCTCCGTCCTTTCCGGGCGCGTAGGAAGCTGCCAAGCCCTCAACGTATGAGTAGCTCTGTCTGAGATCGCGGTTAGCAGTCAGGAACATCTTGTTTATATGCGTGCCGCTTGCGCGCACCATAACATCGAGCGCACCGGGAATGGTCTTCATGCCCTCGTCGGAAAGCTCGGTAAAGAGCCGTATGAACTCCCCGACGTCGCACTCCTCGGGCAGTATCTCCGCATCCTTCTCAACAAAAAGCTCCGCCGGGGAATCGTCGAGCTTCGCGGTATCGTAAACCTTCGAGCCGGTCGCCTTCAAAAGCGCGAGCTGACTGTCAAGTGCTTCTTTCGCCTTCTCAGCGAGCTTTTCAGCCGAATCGAAGGAGTTGAAGGCGTACTCTGAGTAGAGCCCGTTTTTATAAACACGCACTACGCTTCCGCGCTCTGTCGTAATGTTCTGCGTCGTCACGTTCTTCGCCCGCTGTGAGATCGTGAGGCTTATGCCCTTCGAGTCGGTCGAGAGAACGCTGACGTAATCGTAGCTCTCACCCAGAATCGCAACGAGCCTTTTAAGCTCCGGCGCGATCGAGGCGAGGTACTGCGAAAATATAGCTTTCAAAATAATCACCCCATAAAATGCCATTTTAATATGGAATCAGTATAGCACAAGACCTTTCGCAGTACAAGAAAAATATAATATCACCCGCATCTTTTTGCCTCTCTTCTGCAGTACTTCTGCCGTTTTTCCATCTCGTTCCAGCTTATGAAGCCATAAATATCGTTAAAGAAAAATGCTGTAAAGCAGACTGCAACGGAAATGCAGCTTGAATTCTCCACGCTCGCAAGCGCCCAGAGGACAATGAGAACTACATCATTTGCGGCATAGGCGAGGGAAAAATACAGATTTCTTCCGAAGGTGAGATAAACGGCGATAAAGCTCGTTGTTACAGAAAGTGTACTCGGATATAGATTTGCTGTGTGAAACGCCTTGAGCACAAAAGCCGATGCAGTTTGTTTCAACCTCCGCGCGCTTTCCGTTATATGGGTGCCTCAGCCATGACGCGAGCGCGAAGAATTTTTTGCGTCATACAAGGCGTCCGGTGCAGACAATACTTTGTGTATTATCAAGCCGGATAACGAAGTATGACACGAAAAGGGCAAGCGCGAATTGAAGATTTTGATTAGGGGTTAGTATTATCACCTCTCGCTCCGCTTGTCAAGAGAAAAAGCAGGTACGGTCAAAAACCGCACCTGCTTTTGTGTAATTGTCCGGTGATTACAGATTAAAGTATCTGACAGCGTTATTGTAGCAGACGCCCTCGACGATCTTCTTGAGAGATGCGTCGATGTTCGGATACTCGCCGTTCTCAACCCACTTGCCGATAAGGTCGCAGAGGATTCTGCGGAAGTAATCGTGACGTGCATAGCTGAGGAACGAACGGGAGTCGGTCAGCATTCCGACGAAGTTGCCGAGAAGTCCGAGGTTTGCAAGGCTTGTCATCTGAGCCTGCATGCCGGTCTTGGTGTCATTGAACCACCATGCGGAACCGTGCTGGATCTTGCCGGGTACCTCATCGGACTGGAAGCAGCCGATAAGAGTGCCGATCTGATCGAAGTCAGCAGAGTTGAGGGAGTAAATGATGGTCTTCGGGCACTCGCCGGTCTTATCAAGAGCGCTGAGGAAGTCGGCGATTGCTCCGCCGCAGGTGTTCTGAGCCACCATATCAAAGCCGGTATCGGGACCGAGCTTCTCATACATGCGCTCGTTATTGTTGCGCTTGCAGGAATAGTGAAGCTGCATTGCGATACCAAGGCGGTGATACTCTCTGCCGAGGTGGAGAAGGAGCTGAGTCTGATACTTCTCAGCCTCTTCAACAGTAAGCTCCTCACCTGCCATAGCCTTCTGATACGCCTTGTCAGCGCACTTCGGGCAGCACTTCTGGAACGGAATGTAGTCAAGGCCGTGGTCAGAGGCGCGGCAGCCCATCTTCGCGAAGAACTCAAGGCGCTCGGTAAGAGCGGCGCAGACCTCTTCGAAGTTCTGGAGCTTCTCCTTGCCGACGGAGGCGGCAAGCTTCGCCATATAGTCGGTGAAGCCGGGCTTCGAGATGTTTATGGCCTTGTCGGGGCGGAAGCTCGGGCAGACCTTGACGGTGATGGAAGGATCAGCTGCAATCTTCTCATGCCACTCGAGAGAGTCGATGGGATCGTCAGTAGTTCCGACCATTGCAACCTTAGCCTTGGCGATAATGCCGCGGACGGTAAGGTTAGGATCGGTGCGAAGCTTCTCGTTGCAGTAGTTCCAGCACTCCTCAGCGTTTTCAACAGTAAGAGGCTTATTATAGCCGAAGAACTGGCGAAGCTCCATGTTGCACCAATGGTACATCGGGTTGCCGATCGCCATTTCAAGGCTCTCAACAAACTTGAGGAAGCGCTCGTAGGCGGGCTTGTCTCCGGTGATGTAATCCTCGGGAACGCCGTTGGAGCGCATTACACGCCACTTATAGTGGTCGCCGAAGTAGCTGCCGTCGGGATTGTGGCCGCCGAGCCATACCTCTACGAGGTTATCAAAACGGCGATCCTCATAGATCTCCTTCGGGGAAATGTGGCAGTGATAGTCAACAATGGGCATATTCTCCGCGTAATCGTGGAAAAGGTGCTTGGCAGTATCGTTAGTAAGGACAAAGTCCTTATCCATAAACTCCTTCATCAGGTTACCTCTGGACTCTGCCTGAGCCGTCGCCGCCGGCGAGCTTCTCGACCTCAGCGATGGTGGCGAAGTTGTAGTCGCCCTCGATGGAGTGCTTCAGAGCGGATGCCGCGACCGCGAACTCAACGGCGCCCTGGGTGTCCTTACCGGAGAGAAGAGCGTAGATAAGACCGCCGCCGAAGCTGTCGCCGCCGCCGATACGGTCGATGATGTGGAGGTGATACTTCTTGGAGAAGCAATACTCGCCGCTTGCTACGTCATAGAGCATAGCGGACCAGTCGTTATCGAATGCGCTGTGGCTCTCGCGGAGGGTGATGGCGACCTTCTCGAAGCCGAACTTCTCAGCAAGCTGTCTTGCGACGGACTTGTAGCCCTCGCGGTTGAGCTCACCGGCGGTGATGTCGGTAGCCTCGGCCTCGATGCCGAATACGTCCTTCGCATCCTCCTCATTGGAGATGCAGACGTCGACATACTGGCAGAGCTCAGTCATGGCCTCGCGGGCCTGAGCGCGCGTCCAGAGCTTGCCGCGATAGTTAAGGTCGCAGGAGATCTTTACGCCGCGGGCCTTAGCAGCCTTGCAGGCCTCGACGCAGGCCTTTACCATGTTGGGGCCGAGTGCTGGAGTGATGCCGGTGAAGTGGAACCAGTCGGCGCCCTCGAAGATCTTGTCCCAATCGAAGTCAGAAGGATCGGACTCCTGAATTGCGGAATGTGCGCGGTCATAGATGCAGACGCTCGGACGCTGGGAAGCGCCCTTCTCGTTGTAGTAGATACCTACACGGTCGCCGCCGCGGACGATCATGCTGGTGTCTACGCCATAGCGGCGAAGAGAGTTGACTGCAGCCTGGCCGATTGCGTGGGCAGGAAGCTTCGTTACGAACGCGGCGTCAGCGCCGTAGTTTGCGAGGGAAACGGCTACGTTGGCCTCGCCGCCACCGAACGTGAACTCGAGGTGATCGGCCTGAACGAAACGCTCATAGTTATAGGGCTGAAGTCTTACCATCAGTTCGCCAAATGTTACTACTCTCATTTTAATTACCCCCTAATTTCTTTAACAATATCAGAAGCTTCTTTTACGAGCTTCTCGATTTCATCGAACTTGCCGGCCCTGATAAGGTCGCCCTTTACCATCCAGCTTCCGCCGCAGCAGATGATGCGGTCATACTTGAGGTAATCGCGGACGTTCTCGGGAGAGATACCGCCGGTGGGCATGAAGTTGAGATCGACGTAAGGAGCCGCCATGGCCTTGATCATCTTAAGGCCGCCGGAGGGCTCAGCCGGGAAGAACTTGACAGCGTCAAGACCGAGCTCCATGGCGCCCTCCGCCTCGGAAGGAGTGCAGATGCCGGGAGTCATAGGAACACCCTTGTCAAGAACGTACTTCGTTACTCTGGGATTGAAGCCGGGGCTCACGATGAACTTGGAACCGGCGTCGATAGCTCTGTCAGCCTGCTCGGTGGTGAGAACGGTGCCGGCGCCGACGATCATCTCGGGGAACGCCTTTGCCATTCTGCGAATGGACTCCTCGGCGGCGGCGGTGCGGAAGGTTACCTCTGCGCAGGGAAGGCCGCCCTTGATGAGCGCCTCAGCGAGAGGGATCGCATCGTCGGCATTGTCGAGGACTACAACAGGGATAATACCGATTTTTTTGAGTTTGAGCATCATCTCAGTCATTGGTAAATCGCCTCCAAATTATATTATTATTCATACTGATTTAGTGTAACATATACAAAAAAATCTGTAAACCATTAAAACGGATATAAAAATAGCAATCACGGACAGAAATATTTTCTGCCCGTGATATATTGTCGATTTATACTCCGGAATAAGCGGAGAAGCCGCCGTCGATGGGGATGGTCACGCCGGTGATGAAGCCCGCCGCCTCGTTGTTGAGGAGGAAGAGAACAGCGCCGTTGAGCTCGGTGTCGGAGTTGCCGAAGCGGCCCATCGGGGTCGCGGCAAGGATCTTCCCGGTGCGGGCGGTCGGAGTTCCGTCGGGGTTGAAGAGGAGCGCGGCGTTCTGCTTTGTGGAGAAGAAGCCGGGCGCGATGGCGTTTACGCGGATGCCGACCTTGGAGAAGTGAACGGCAAGCCACTGGGTGAAGTTGGAAATAGCAGCCTTTGCTCCGGAGTACGCGGGGATCTTCGTAAGCGGAGTGTAGGCGTTCATGGAGCTGATATTGAGGATGTTGCAGCCCTCTCTGCCTACCATCTGACGGGCGAAAGCCTGGGTCGGCAGAAGAGTTCCGATGAAGTTGAGATTGAAAACAAACTCAACGCCGGACTTGTCAAGATCAAAGAAGCTCTTGGTGTCGGCCTCGATGTCGCCGAGCTCAAAATACTCCTTGTCTGTGGTGGCGCGGGGATTGTTTCCGCCGGCGCCGTTAAGAAGAATGTCGCACTTGCCGAGGTCAGCCTCAACAGCGTCAGCTACGGCGTAGCAGCTCTCCTTATCGAGAACATTGCACTTATATGCCTTGGCGCAGCCGCCCTCGGCTACGATCTCGTCGGCATACTTCTGAGCCGCCTCCTCGTTGAGGTCGAGAAGAGCGACCTTGGCTCCCGCACGGGCGAGAACCTTGGCGAACATGGAGCAGAGGACTCCGCCCGCTCCGGTAACTACGGCAACCTTGCCGGTAAGATCGGTGTTAAGAACGTTCTTTTCCATTTTATTTGCACTCCTTTTCAGATTCTTTATCCATCATATCCCACGCGCCGAGCATGTACATAATGCCGAGCGCTCTGTCGTAAAGACCGTAGCCGGGTCTGACGTTGCCGGGCTTCTCGTCCCAGAGGTGTCTGCCGTGGTCAGGGCGGATATATCCCTCGTAGCCGCAGTCGTGATAAGCGCGGAGGATGTCGAGAATGCCGGTATCGCCGTCGCAGTCGCGGTGGCTTGCCTCGGAGAAGTCGCCGTTCGGGAAGTGCTTAACGTTGCGGATATGCGCAAATGCGATTCTGTCGCAGTGCTTGCGGACGATCTCGGCGACGTTATTGTTCGGATCGGCGTTAAGTGAGCCGGAGCAGAGCGTGAGGCAGTTATAGGGGTCGTCCACCATCTTGAGGAAGCGGTCGATATTCTCAGCATTTGTGAGAAGTCTCGGAAGGCCGAAAATATCCCAGGGGGGATCATCCATATGTACAGCCATCTTGATGTCGCACTCGCGGCAGGTCGGCATGATTGCCTCAAGGAAATACTTGAAGTTTGCCCAGAGCTTTTCATGGTCAACGCCCTTGTACTTCTCAAAGAGCTCGTCGAGGTGAGCCATTCTCTCAGGCTCCCAGCCGGGGAACGTCATGTGATACTTCTCGGTGAAGCTCATGACGTAGTCCGCCATCTCCTTGGGATCGTCCTGTATCATATCCTTCTGATAGTAGAGGGCGGTGGAGCCGTCGCCAACGGGATGGAAAAGGTCGCTTCTCGTCCAGTCGAAGATCGGCATGAAGTTGTAGCAGATTACCTTTACGCCGAAGGGCGCGAGATTGCGAATGGTCTGTTTGTAGTTCTCGATGTACTTGTCACGAGTCGGAAGACCGATCTTGATATCGTCGTGAACGTTGACGCTCTCGACTACGTCGGCGTTGAAGCCGGCGGCGCGGATCTGACTTACGACCTTCTCGATCTCCTCCGGCTGCCATACCTCGCCGGGCATCTTATCATGAAGCGCCCAGACAATGGTGCTGACGCCGGGTATCTGGCGGATGTCGGAAAGGGCGATCTTATCGTTTCCCTCGCCGTACCAGCGGAATCCCATTTGCATAGTGTTTTTCCTCCCGTACTGTATTTTTTATTTGTGAATTTATTATAAACTCAGACCGCTCTTTTTTCAATAGTCTAAGTTGTTGCGCATATTGCAAATTTTGCGGTTATTTCTTTCCGAAGAGTCCGCCGAGCAGGTCGGTGAAGCTCATATTCTTAAGAAGGCTCTGCGCAAGTGCGCCGATGTCGCCGTCCTTCATTTCGGTGCCGAGGAGATTTGCAACGAGCGGAGCGCAGGCGGAGAGGATATTTTTCGTCTTTCCCTCCTCTACCCCGCTCGCCGCCGCGATCTCGCTCACGGTGGAGGCTTCGTTTTTGCCGAGCAGCTCAGTTAGGAGCTTTGCGCCGTCCTTTAAGTCGATTTTTTTGACGATGTCGCCGAAGGAGCCGCCGTACTTTTCGATAAGGCCCTTGACTTTGTTAAGGTCGGCGCCGCCGAGCGCGCCCTTTATCATGGGCGAAACGGCGTTTTCGATGACGCTCTTCGCGTCCTTTGCCTCTACCTTAGCCGCGCCGGTAATGCCGGAGAGCGCGTCGGAGGATGTGAGAGCTGAAATGATAGAATTGATGTCCATAGTATTATCCTTTCAGGGCTCGATGATTTCCCAGCCCATTATTTTTGCGAGCTTGCGGTAGATGTTTACGTACTCGCCGTAGCACATGACGATGTGGTGGGCAACTCCCGTCTCGGTAACTCTGCCGACTAGGTCGCGCACGGGGTAGCTGAAGCGCACCTTCGCGTAGGTTCCGGAGAGAAGCTTGTCCATCGGCTCCGCCACGCCCTCGGTGATAAAGAGACGCGTTTTGCCTCTTGCGGAGTCGATTCGGACGAAGCTGACCTTGCCGCTCTTCATAACAAAGCCCGCGGTCACTCCCCTGCCGCCCGCGAAGTATGTATCGAGAGTGCAGTCGCAGCAGCCGTCCCAGAGGTTCACCGGCGCGACGCCGCAATGCCACATAAGGGCGTAGTTCTCATCGAAATTGACCTGGCTGAGGTCGGCAAGATACGGAGTTTCACAGCCCGCCGCCTGACACGCGAGCATCGTCTCTGCGCCCTCGGCGTCGCCCTCGCAGGAGAGTATGCGGCCGTCGGACTGCAAAAGGCTCATCATGGCGCAGGGCGCGATTCCGTAGTTATTCGCGTACTCCGGCCAGCAGCGTATCGCAAGCGCATCGAGCTTGTTTTTATCGAGGAATTTCTCGGTCGAGGCGCACAGGCGCGCGACCTTTCTCACCTGCTCGTCGGAAACGCCGCCGCATTTGAACTTCGCCCGCACCTGCTCTTCGCGCTCGGCTATCTCATCGTCCGAAACCTCGGCGGAGAACATATCGGACAGCTCGTAGTGGTCGAGGAGCACTCCGGTCTTGCGGAAATTGTCAAGCTCGTCGATATCGAGATTGAAAAATCCGTCGGCGCGGTAGCCCGCAACGCCGATGTGCGCGTGCTCGATTGCCGCCTTCATGCGAACGGCGTCGACCCACTCGCGGTCTATCGTGTCGGAAACGGTGCAGATAAAGCTGTCGTTTCCGGATTTATAGAGGTTCGAGGCGTTGAGATTCATGCCGCAGACGGAGTTGAGACGAATCTTGCCGCCATCGTAAGGCAGCTCGTTGAACGCCCAGAGAAGCACGGGCTTGCGCACCGCGCGGTCGATTATGAGCGCGAGGTGACCGAGGTGGAAGGTGCCGGAGATGATGGCTACGGCGTCGACTCCCGCCGCCTTGAGCCTTGCTGCGGCTGCCTCCGCGTCCGGCTTTTCGATGACCGGCTCCTCGATTATCTCCCAGTCAATATTCGGAATTGTCCTGAGGTCTGATATCGCAGTCTTGTATATCTCGCGCGAGGCGGCGACGTCGTAGGTGTAGCGCCCGAGGCACAGCACGCCAATCTTCGCATTTTTCATCATTCCATCTCCCCCGAAACGATTTTGTAGGTTGCGCGGAAGTCCTCCCTGCCGATGCCCGCCTCCATGCCCTCGGAGTAGACGCGCTTGGCGTTCTCCATTCCGGGCATTCTGAAGCCCTTTTCTGCGCTCATACCGGCGGCGATTGCGAGGTCTTTATTCATATTCTCGAGCGAGAACGCGGTTTTCCAGTTGCGGTTTTTTATGTTCTCCGCCTGACCGTCGAGATAGAAGTTCTGCCCGCCTCCGTAGGAGATGGCGGTCTTGAAATCGTCTACGGAAACGCCGTATTTTCGCGCAAGGCAGAGAGTTTCGTTAACGCCGTTCTGAATCTCGGCAACAAGGGTGTTGTGGCATATCTTCATAACAAGTCCCATGCCGTTGCCGCCCATTCTGATGATATTCTCGCCCATATAGCCGAGAACGGGGCGAATGACCCCAAAAAGCTCCTCATCGCACCCGACATAGATTCCGAGCTTGCCGGCTTCCGCGGCGGGGCGGGATTTTACAACAGGCGCGTCGGCAAACTGCGCGCCGGTCGCCTTGACCTTTTCGGAGAGCTCAACGGAAACAGAGGGGTCGATGGTCGACATATCGATGTAGATTTTTCCTTTTTTCATCGCAGGCAGTACAGATTCGCACACCGCGCGGCTGTGCTCGCTCTTCGGCACCATCGTGATGATAACGTCGCTCTTTTCAGCGACCTCGAGCGCGCTATTGAGCCTGACGGTACCAGGCACGGTCTTTTCCGGTACGACGTCGTAGGTATAGACCTCGTCATCGTGCTTTTTTGCGATATTTGCGCTCATCGCCTCGCCCATTATGCCGAGGCCGATAAATCCGATTTTCATGCTTTCTTACTCCTTTGCGGTGTTGTCCCACGCGTTTTGGAAGGTTTCAAGTCCCTGGCGGGTGTAAGGGTGCCTGAAGCTTGCCTCATACACCGCAAGTCCGGCGGTGACGATGTCCGCGCCGGCGACTGCGCAGTCAACTATCTGCTTTGCGCTTCGCACAGCGGCACAGATTATCTCGGTTTTGCCGTACCAGCCGTAGTTTTTGTAGATGTCAACGATATTCTTTATATACTCCTTCGTGTCCTCGCCGTTATCCTCCTTCCAGCCGATGAACGGGGAGACGAATTTTGAGCCGTTCTTCGCGGCGATGATAGCCTGCGAGGCTGAGAAAACGAGAGTGAGATTCGTGCGGACGCCAATCTTCTCAAGCTCCTTTGCCGCCTCGATTCCGGCGGCTGTGCAGGGTATCTTTATGACGAAATTATCACTCAGCGCGGCGATCTTCTTTGCCTCGGAGATGATCTCGCCGGCGTCATCGAGGTGCGGGTTGACCTCTACGGATATCGGGAAGCGCTCGTAACCCTCGAGCCCCTCCTCACGCACCCAGTCCGCAAGCTCGCGGATGACTGTCAGAAAAGGCTTGCCGGATACCATAACGTGGCGGGGATTCGTTGTTACGCCGTCGATGCCGAACGCCTTGTAGGCGTATTTTATTTCGTCGATTTTCGCGCTGTCAAGAAAGTATTTCATGGCTTTAGCTCCTTAAACTTTTCAAATAATTCTCTGTATTCCGAATCCCGTCTGTAAAAGACCGGAGGAAAGCCGAATTCTGATTTTATCTCATGCGTTCCGCGGCGATACTCCTCGCCCGTCCACAGCTCCACCCACTTGTCATTCGGCAGATAGACCGAGCGGCTCTTCGCTCCTTCGCGGATTACCGGCGCAACGAGAAGTTCGCCGCCGAGAAGGTACTCCGTCGCCTCGGTGTAGGCGAGATCCTCGTCGTACTGGTAGAAAACGGGGCGCGTTACGGGTATTCCCTTTTCTGCGTTCAGTCTGTCGAGCGAGATAAGATAGGGCTTCAGCATCGCGTGAGCGCGGCTCAGGTGGGCGTGGACTCTCAGCGTTTCATCGCTCGCGTCAAACTGCGCGTTATCGTCGGGGCGGTTGCCCTCGTGACCGCGCATGAGCGGCGTAAAGGCGCACATCTCAGCCCAGCGGATAAACAGCTCCTCGGTGCGCTTTAAGGGCGGGAAGGTCGTATAGCCGCCGATGTCGCTGTGGACAAGTCCGAAGCCGATCATATTGAGGTTCAGCATCCCCGGAATGACCGAGGCAATGCCGTAATCGCACGACCAGTCTACGTGCTGATCGCCGTTCCACATCATCGTGGAATACTTCACCGTGTCGGTGTGTCCGGCGCGGGTGAAGAAGAAAATCTCGCCCTTTTTGCCCGCCTCCTCGATAGCCTCGCGGTTGAGCTTAGCCCACCGCGCGGGCCAGGTGCAGTGCACAAGCTCCGGATCCTCGCCGCTGTACAGCACGCAGTCGGTGGGCAGATACTCGCCGAAGTCCGCCATCCAGCCGTCGAGACCGAAGTCTATCATATTCTTTTTGATTATCCCCTTGAGCCACTCGCACGCCTCGGGGTTCGTGAGGTCGACCATAGCCGCCGGGAAGGTCGTTATCTTAACGAGGTAGTCCTCGCCGTAGGCGTCCTTTACGCAGTAGCCGTGGGCGTGGGCGTATTCGTACATATCCTTTTCGATGGCGAGGAAGGTGTTGATATATCCGAGAAAGCGCACGCCGCGTGCCTTCAGTTCGCGCATTTTCTCCGGAAGCTCCGGATAAAGCTCCTCATCCCACCGCCAGTTCCACATAAGCTGCTTGCCAAAGGAAGTGATACGCCGTCCCTCCCAGTCCTGGCACCACAGCGCGGCGGTTTTCGTGCCGTATTCGTCGGCTTTTCCGAGCTTTTCGAGCACCGTATCGGTGCCGCCCTGAATGCCGAGTATCGCGCCGTCGTAAGCCCACTCCGGCATGGTCGGCTGGCGGCCGAGAAGGTCAGAGAGCTTCGAGGCGAGAGCGTAGAAGCTGTCGGCAAAGCCGAAGTGCAGGTCCCGTATCTCGCGGAACTCGAAGGCGTGGCGGTTCGGATTTGAGAAGTCGAAGAGGCAGAAGCCCGTCGTGTCCGCGTGCATGAAATAGCGCGAGGACGAGACAAAGGTCGGCTGCGAGTAGTAGGTCTCGTACTCCTCGAAATCGTCCTTGAAGTCCGGAGAGTCCAGTCCGATGGTCTTGCGGACGAGCTTTTTAAGTATGGAGGTTATGTTTATATGCTCCGCGACCCATATTTTGACCTTTTCGCCTCTGAGGTCGAAGCGCGTAAAGCGCTCGCCGCAGCCGTAGACGTGCTCCTCGGGCCGCGCCGGAATATTGAGCCAGAGGCGGTTATACCCGCTCGAGGGCTCGAAATGCACGTCGAGGCGGTCGAGGTCTGCCCGCAGAACCACCTTGCACCACGTCAGGCAGTTATCCGACATGAAAACGAGCTCCGCGCCGGTCTTCGATATTTTGTATTCGGTCAGCGTGACCTTGATTTTCTCCTTCACGCGCTGGGAGAATCTGAATCTGCCGCGGCTCATCGTATAGGTCGCCTTACCGCGCCCGAGCCAGAAATGCGTTTTGCCGACTCTGAAGCGCACGTCTCTCCCGCCGGTGCCGGAGAGCGTCAGAGCGCCGTTTTTTTCTCCGAAGCTCAGCATTTTTCATCCTCCTTCAAGAGTCTTTTTGCGCGCATTTCGGCTTTTATGAGGTTTTCAGTGTAGCGGCGCACAAGCCCGATAAGTCCCGCGCCGAAGGTCACGCTTGAGAGCTTTTTCGGGTCAATTTTACTTCCGACAGCGGCATGAAGAGCCACGTTGTCGCCGGAAAATGCTCTTATCTTGCCGCCGCCGAGGATTATCGCGCCGTCGGCAACAGCGGTCGCGCCGGTTGAATCAGCTCCGAAGAGCGCCTGTATCGCCGTTTCCTCCGCGCCGTTGTAAGCCGGGGCGAGGCTTCGCGCCTGCGGCGCCGCGGCGAGGTACAGCTCCATCGAGCTGCCGTTTCCTCGCGTCGGATAGTGGCGCTGTGCGCCGAAGTAGGTGCCGAAGGGGTTGAGGCTCAGCTCTCGCTTATCTCCCTCGGTGACGAGCCTCATCGGGCAGTGCGCCATCGAGCCGAGCACTCCCCTCGCGTGGGCGAGGGTCACGGACTTCTCTCCGTCTGCTATGCCGAGCGTTCCGCCCGTGAGCTGATGGTTTATCGAGGCGATATTTTTATTCTCCGGGAAAGCCTCCCAGAAGTCTGCAATCTTATATTCCGACTCTCTCCCCGCAAAGCTGCGCTTTACTACGCGGGCGGAATCGTCAATCGGTATCGTCAGCTCGAACGGCGCGGTTTCGACCCATTTCGGGTCATAGTAGCGCCCGAGCGACGACGCCTGCGAGTTTATTTCAAAGCTTTCCGCGGTATACGGGTACTTAACGCGGGATTTTACGAACACGCAGTCCACGCCCGGGAGCGTGAAAAACGCGAATTCATAGCGCCCGCTCTCTGACTCGCCGTCAAGGTGGATTTCACCCGTGAGCGCCGCGCCGACGCCGTCGCCGGCAAGGGGCAGATCTGACTTTATTGCGTGCGAGAAGAATCGCCGCTCGCCGCCGTAGTTTATCCAGCTGTGCAGGTCTGCAATCTTTTCGCCGTTCACTTTAAGCGACGGATACGGCATCGAAGTTAAGTCGACGGCGACGGATCTGGTCTTAATTTCGCCGCGCTTTACCTTGCGCGCCTTTCCGAGCGCGAAGCGCAGCGGCACCTCCCGCCTGCCCTCCGTGAGCCTGGCGACGAGGTAAACCGAGGATATGCACCCTGAGTCATAATGAGCCATAGGCACACAAGTCCACGCTTTGAGTTTTTCCGTTTCAAGCCGCAGCTTCGTGATATCGCGGAGATACCCGTCCTCAACGGCAAGCTCAGCGGTGATGAGTCCGCTCTCTGAGGGGTCGACAGCGGTGAGGGTATCGGTAATCGGCAGGCTTTCAATTTCCTCCGCAAGCATTTTTTCACTCAGTGAGAGCGCCTTTTCCTCGCGGGTTATGTTCATAACTGGCGAAGCGAGCCCGAAGTGCGTTGTGCTGAGAAGCCGCACGCGCGACTCAAAGCCCGGCGAAAGGCTGTCGCGCTCACAGAGCCGCGCCATACTGCGCGCCCGCTCGAGGCGAGTCCAGATAAGGCGGTTGAAGGGCTTTTCAGACCAGCTCATATAGCCGGAGAGATTGCCGTCCGCGACGTCCTCACCGAAGGTGATCTCACCCGCAGGCTCGTGGGTTCTGAGGTACTCTCCCGGGGTCGTAAAGCGCACAAAGTCAAGAGAAGCGACCTCGTCGATATACCCGCCTATTCCGCCGAAGCACGGCATCTTCTGCAAAGGCTTCGGCACCGCCATCGGCTCCCACAGGAAGCTGTCGGCGTCGGTGTTCAGGAAGATGAACACGTCGCGGTCGATCTCACCCGTAATTTGCTTGTGGTGAAGCTCGGTGCAGAGCGCTCTGAGCGACCCCGCGTCCATAATATCGTTCGGCGAGTAGGTCGGAATTACCGTTATGCTCTCGCCGCCGTAGGTGTAGGTCAGCGGATTGAACGCCTGCCCGTCCGGAAGGGGCGGAATGAGCGTTCTGAACGCGTCGAAGGAGATACAGCTGTAATAGAGGCAGATCGCCTTCACGCCGAGGCGGTTATAGAGCGGCACCTGCGTCGGCGTGAACATTACCTCCTGCGGGCGGATTATCATCTCGCAGTCCCCGAAGACGTCCTTCAGTCCGGACTTATACGGATTTGTAATTGCCCATTTTACGCTTGCCTCAAGCTCACCGTCCGTCATGGCGCTCATCGCGCCGTTATTGTAGCCCATGAGGATATTCTCGTCGCCGCGGGCCTTCACGCGCTCGATTATGTCCGGCGCGTACTCGGGGAGTATCTTCTCGAGCGAATAGGCGTTTTCAAAGTCCCACGTTCCACGCACCGGAACGCCCTTTGCGTTTCTGTCGTCGAGCGTGTCAAGTATATGGCGGATAATGCGGATATCTCCGCCGAAGCCGAGGGAGTCCGGCGTGTCGCCGCGATATGAGTGGTAGCAGTTGACGTGAAAGCCGAACGCTATGAAAACCTTGTTATCTCTCATTTCTCACCCTTATAAAGTCTGTTCTTCTCTTTCTGAAGCTCCTCTACCTTCGCCTTGGAGAGCGGATACATAAAGCGGAGGATGACCCATACGAGCAGGAAGAGAACCGCGGGTATTATGACGGAGTAATTGTACATCGTCTGAAGCGCGTCGGCGGTTAGGCCCTCGGTCTTAAGGGCTGAACCGTTGTAGCCGATTCTGAGAAGCGGCACATTTATGAGTATCGTCGCAACGGTGGTGCCGAGCTTGCGCATAAAGGAATAGAATGCGTAGCTTGTCGCCTCGTCGTTGAGGCCGTAGTATACCTTGTTGTAGTCGATGGCGTCGGTGGCGAGCACCCACACGAGCAGGAATATGAACGCCGTTCCGATACCGCTCATAAGGCAGGCGGCAAGATAGAGCCAGACGCTCGTTATTCCGAAAATGCCAAGGACAAAGAGCGCGATATAGAACACCGCGGCGATGAGCATTCCGGCGGAGCAGACCTCGCGGCGCCCGTACTTATTGCCGAGCTTCGTCGCAAAGAGCATTAAAACTGCAACCGGCAGATACTGGAACACTGTCGGCAGCATGGTAAGCCCGGGGGCGTTGAAATAGTGGTGGAAAAGATATGTATTGTAGCCCTGACCGAACATCTGCGCGGCGAGGAAGAGCATGGAGGCGAGCGAAACCGCCATGAACGGGCGGGATTTAAGGAGCGTTTTGACTACCTGCGCGGTCTGACCCTTCGCTCTCGGCGCGGGAGTTGTCTTGACTCTCTCCTTTGTCCACGCGTAGCTTACAAAGTAGGCGACTATGCTGAGTACCGCAATTACGATAACGCCGACCAGCACGATAGTCGGGCTCATCTCCTTGCTTCCGTCGGCGAGGGTCGTGTAGCAAATTGAGGCGAGCACCATGGCGGGCATAGCGCCGAAGGTAGAGCCGACGGAGCGGAACACTGAGAGCGACGAGCGCTCCTTATCGTCCGAGGTGATGACCTGCGCGAGCGAGCCGTAGGGTATGTTTATGCAGGTGTAGAGCATTCCGAAAAGGATGTAGGTGACGTAGATCCACGCTATCCTCAGCCCCATTGAGAAGCCGCGCACGTCGAGGAACATCAGAACGGCGGCGAGCGCCGTCGGAACAGCGAAAACCTTGAGCCAATGGCGGTAGCGGCCGTCGGGATAGACCTTCGCGCCGTCGATTATGCGTCCCCATATCGGGTCGTTTATGCCGTCCCATATGCGGGCGATAATGGTCATGACCATAACGCTCAGAACGCTTATTTCAAGCACGTCGGTGTAGAACTTGTTCATGAGGCTCTGCGTCAGTCCGAAAACGAGGCAGCTCGCAAGGTCGCCGAGAGCGTAGCCGAGCTTGTCCTTCGCCTTGATTCCGCTGGTGCGTGCGATGTAGGTGTTGTCCATAGTTCCCATCCTTTCCGTTTTAATGCACAATTTCAGCAGGCAAAGTTCCCCACCTTTTCGGCATTTTACCTCATTATACACTAAATATAGAATAATGCAAGTGAAAATACGCTATTGCAATATTTTGCGAAGGGTGTAAAATTGACTCGGTGATGTAAATGGAACTCGCAGTTATAGTTCTCCGCCAGACGCTTACGATGGCGGTGTATATGCTCATCGGCTTTGCCCTCTACAAGCTGAAGCTGATAACAAAAGAGGGCACAAAGTCCCTCTCGAATATGCTCGTCTATGCAATTATCCCGGCAATCGTGCTCTCCTCGTTTCTCACAGAGCGCACGCCGGAGAAGGTCGCCCAGCTCGGTATAAGCGCGCTTCTCGCCGTCGGCGCGCTCATAATCGCGGTCATCACGGGCAGACTGACCTACGGCAAATTTCCCCTCGGGCTGTTCGCGGTCACGTTCTGCAACTGCGGCTACTTCGGCGCGCCGCTTGTGAGCGCCTCATTCGGCGAGGGCGCGCTTTTTCTGACGGTCGCGTTCATCGCTCTGCACAATAATCTCCAATTTATCTACGGCATGAGCATTCTCTCTGGCGAGAAGATGAAATTCAAGCCGGAGGAGCTTATTAAAAACCCGATACTTATCGCAACGATTGCCGGGCTTGTGATATTCTTCTTCAATCTTTCCCCTTCCCTGCATCCGATAGTCACCGGCGCAATACGCGGAGTCGCCTCGATAAACTCGCCTCTTGCGATGATGGTTCTCGGCGTGTACCTTGCGCAGACGAACCTCTCTGAGCTTTTCACAAAGGCGGAGCTGTATCAGCTCAGCGCAGTCAGGCTTCTGCTCATTCCGGCGCTGACCTTTCTCTTTCTCTGGCCGATGCCCGTTGAAAGCGTTATGAAATACGCGGTGCTCATCGTCGCCTCCGCGCCCATCGGCGTGAACGTCGCGGCGTACTCGGACATCGTCGGCGGCGACTACGGCTACGGCTGTCAGATGGTGACGCTCTGCACGATTCTCAGCATCGTCGTCCTGCCGGATATAATCGCGCTCAGCGCCCTTGTGCCGGGGTTTTAATAATACTTAAACCAAGGCATTCTGTACCACGCGGCAAAGCCTCTGTCTGCGATTCGGTTGCGCACTACTCCGGTCATCGTGCCGACCGCCTCGATGGAATACCCGCCGCCGGTGTAGACCGCAGTGTGGCCCTTTTTCCACAGAATTAGCCCCGGTATTTCCGGAATTGCCGGGGGTTTTCCGTGCTCGGCGCCGTGTGAAACACAGAAGCGGTACATCGCGTCCGCGCCGAGGTCGGGCACGCCGCCCGACTGATAATCAAAAGCGCCCGAGAGGGCGTTGTACCACCCGTAGCCCTTAACAAGCCCGATGCAGTCGACAGTGCGGTTGCCGAGAGAGTGCGCGCGGATAAATTCCGCGTAACCGCCCACGCCCACAGGGTACTGCGCTATTTTATAATCCAAAAGCTCAGGCGTGAGTATCTCGCCGAACGTGCCCCAGACGTAGCCCCAGCGATTATCAAAAGCCTGCGTGACGTAGTTTACAAGGTCGAGATTGTTTTTGACCCGCGGGTCAGTAAAGCCCGACGTGTTTATTTCAGTTGAGAAAAGCATATTTTCACCCCGGTGCATTATATGCTGACAGATACAAAAACGGCGGGGGTATACAACCCCCGCCAAGATTATTTATTTTTATTAAGTTCAATCGAAAACTCACCGCCGCAGTCGATGAATGTGAGCCTTTTCGGCTCCTCCGGCGGCGTAATCTCCGGCTCAGCCTTTGGCTCAGCCGGTTTTTTTCTTATCATGAGAAAAGCGCACAGAGCGGTGCACAGAGCGCACAGCGCGGCAAGCACAAGCCCGTGTATCGCGCGGTACTCCGGAAATATTATCGCCGCAACTGAATCAAGAAGCACGCATAGTGCGGCTACAAGCACAGCAAGCCAGAATTTTCGTGAGCGAACTATCGACCCGAGCGACAGTCCGCCGAGAAGCGCGAGAGCGCCGGAGCCGAACGAGCCGAAGCGCCGCTTCTGCGCAATTCTCTTTTTCTCCTCGTCCTCACTCTCCTCGTCGCCGCCGTCAATTTCGCCATCCTCGTCGTTTTCATTGAGCGATGCGGTATCCGAAAGATAGCGCGTGTCGGGCGCGGGATCAGTAAAGCTCGTCACCGCGACGCCGGTGGCGGCAAAAAGCGCGATTATCGCCGCGATAACGGCGGTTTTCTCCTTCTTCATCTCAAAAACCGGCTCGCTCGAATTTCCCGCCCCGCAGTACGAGAGCGGACTCAAAGCCGGCCTCCCAAGCAGATTGTACCGCTTTTTCATAGCCAAAGTCAAGAAAATCCTTGTTGTGGCAGTCCGAGGTGATGATTATCTCAGCGCCTCTTGCCCTAAGCTCTCTCAGTATCCACTGTGCCGGGTACGGCGTTTTGCGATATCCTCTTGCGAGGGCGCCGGTGTTGACTTCAAAAATCGCGCCGGTCTTTGTGAGCGCATCAATCGCGCCCATCGCGGCGTCTCTGTACCGAGCCCCGGAGAAGATTTTGCCCTCCTCGTCAAATTTCGTGATGAGGTCAAAGTGTCCGATTATATCGCAGCCCGTCACGTCGAATATTCTGCCGACAAGCGCGTAGTAATCCTCGGCAAACGCTTCTGCGCACCCATCATACTCCTCGCGGATAATGCGGTCTGTCTCCTCCGGCGACCAGTCGACGGCGAGCTTTTTACCGCCATGCTCTACGTAATGCACAGAGCCGATGACGTAATCCCAGCCCTCCGCCCTGCCGGAGAAGTAATCCTGCTCTATGCCGCAGTAGATCTCCATCCTCCCGTGCCAGCGCTCCTTCTCGGCGGCGACTGCGGCTCTGTACGCATTGTAATCGCGCATACCGCAGGGGTCGAAGCCCGTATCGGAGTGACCCGAGAAGCCGAGCGACACAAATCCGAGCTGAAACGCTCTCATTGCCATCTCAAAGGGCGTGTCACGCCCGTCGCAGAAAACGGAGTGCGTGTGGACGTTACTTATCACCTGTCATCTTCTCCTGCTTGACCTTGCGGTCGATAACGTGGCGGCTCCGAAGCTCCGCCAAGACATCGTCGAGGCTGATGCCCATCTCGATCATCATCACCATAACGTGATATGTAAGATCCGCGACCTCATAAACAGTTTCGGCGCGGTCGCCCGCCTTCGCGGCGATTATGACCTCAGTGGACTCCTCGCCCACCTTTTTGAGGATCTTGTCGATTCCCTTCTGAAAAAGATAGCTTGTGTAGCTTCCCTCCTTCATCTCGGTCTTGCGGCCCTCAATGAGCTCCATGAGGCTCTCGAGCGAGAACGCCTGCTCGGTGTCGGAGGCGTAGACCTCGTTAAAAAAGCACGAGTCGGCGCCGGTGTGGCACGCGGGGCCGTCCTTGCGGACGATGACGGTGAGCGCGTCCAAATCGCAGTCGGCGGTGATGGAAACTACGTGCTGATAGTTGCCGCTTGTCTCGCCCTTGAGCCAAAGCTCTTTGCGCGACCTGGACCAGAAGCAGGTCAAGCCTTTTTCCATAGTGACAGCAAGGCTCTCGCGGCTCATATACGCGAGGGTCAGCACCTTTTTAGTATCAGAATCGACGATAATTGCGGGAATAAGCCCCTTTTCATCGAATTTAAGTTCATCTATATTGACCATTGTTATCTCCTCACTAATATGCCGTTTTCGGCAAGAAGGTTCTTGAGATCGGGAATATTTACCTCTCCGAAGTGGAAAACCGAGGCGGCAAGCCCCGCGTCGACCGATGGAACGGCGCGCCAGAGCTTCACGAAGTCCTCCGCACACCCGGCGCCGCCGGAGGCGATCACCGGCACACTGACAGCCTCGCAGACGAGCGTGAGAAGCTCCGTATCGAAGCCGCCCTTCACGCCATCAGTGTCGATGGAGTTTACTACAATCTCGCCCGCGCCGAGCGAAACGCCGCGCCGCAGCCACGCTATCGCTTCAAGCCCGGTGTCCTCGCGCCCGCCCTTTGAGAAAACGCGGAATTCGTTTCCGACACGCTTTATATCCGCGCTCAGCACAACGCACTGGTCGCCGTATTTCTTCGCCGCCTCGCGTATGAGGCCGGGGTTTCGTATCGCGCCGGAGTTCACGCTGACCTTATCGGCTCCGCATTTGAGAACGCGGTCGAAATCCTCGACGGAGTTGATTCCGCCGCCGACTGTGAGCGGTATGAAAACGCGCTCGGCTGTTCGCGTAAGTATATCCGTAAAGAGCGCGCGGCCCTCATAAGAGGCGGTTATATCGTAGAAAACGAGCTCGTCCGCGCCGGAATCGGAGTAGTATTCAGCGAGGGCGACGGGGTCGTTCACGTCGCTCAGGGACTTGAAATTCACACCCTTGACAACTCTTCCGTCGCGCACGTCGAGGCAAGGAATTATACGTTTAGTTATCATTTTGACACCTCGATTGCTTCTCTGAGGTCGATATCGCCCGTATATATCGCCTTGCCGATGATCGCGCCTGCCGCGCCGGCATCTTTTACGGCGCGTACGTCCTCAAGTGTACTGACGCCGCCGGAGGCGATGATATCCATACTGTATTTCGCGCTGAGCGCACGGTAGAGCGCGCGATTTGTGCCGCGCATAGCGCCGTCGCGTGAGATGTCGGTGCATATGAGGGTTTTAACGCCGATGTCCATAAGCTCGGAGGCGAGCGAATCGCCGGTGGCGGCGGTCGTTTCCCTCCAGCCTTTTATGGCGACGAAGCCGTCTCTGAGGTCGGCGCCGACGGCAATTTTTTCTCCGAACTCGCGCACTGCGTCACGGAGAAACTCCTTATCCGACACCGCCGCTGTGCCGAGAATCACTCTTGCAACGCCTGCACTGAGGTATCGCTCGACAACGCGCATATCGCGCACGCCGCCGCCTATTTCGACCCTGAGGCTCGTCGCATCTATCGCCGCCTTAACATAGTCAAAGTTCGGCGTGCCGCCGTCGCGCGCACCCTCGAGGTCGACGCAGTGCAGCCACTGCGCTCCCCTCGCCTCAAACGAAGCCGCCATAGCGGCCGGGTCGTCGGAATAGACGGTCATATTCGCGTAGTCGCCCTTAAAGAGCCGCACGCATTTGCCGCCGACGAGGTCGATCGCGGGCAGAATTATCATACCTGCACCTCCGAAAATGCTTTGAGGATCCCGAGCCCCACTCTGCCGCTCTTCTCAGGGTGGAACTGACAGCCCCAGATATTGCCGCGGCGCACCGAGGCAGTAAGGGTTCCGCCGTAATCGGCGGTCGATGAGATGTACTCCGGCTCGGTGTCGGCAAAAAACGAGTGGACAAAGTACACGCAGTCGCCCTCGGAAACGTATTTCAGTATCGGGTCGGCGCGATGTATTTCGAGCGCGTTCCAGCCGATGTGGGGAATTTTCAGTCCCGGCTCGATGCGCTCTGAAATCGGTCTGATTGTGCCGGGAATGAGGTCGAGCCCTCTGTGCAAGCCGTACTCCAGCCCCTCTGTGAAAAGAAGCTGCATACCGAGGCAGATTCCCATCAGCGGCTTGCCCTTTTCGCACTCGCAGCGCACTATCTCGTCAAGCCCCGTATTATGCAGAAGCTCCGCCGCGTCGCCGAAGGCTCCCACGCCGGGCAGAATGAGCCTTTCGGCTGAGGCTATCTCGCGCTCGTCGCTCGTGACGATCGCGCTCTCTCCGATGGCGGCGAAGGAGCTTTTGAGGGAAAAGAGATTTCCCACTCCATAGTCGATTATCGCAATCATAGCGCTCCCTTCGTGCTGGGTATCTCACCCATCAGCGCGGGGTCGATCCTGACCGCCTCGCGCATCGCCCGACCGAAGCCCTTGAACGCCGCCTCAAGAATGTGGTGCGAGTTCGACCCCGCCATCTTGCGGACGTGGAGCGTGAGGTTTGCGTTGCGGACAAAGCCCCAGAAGAATTCCTCACCGAGCTCGGTATCGAAGTCGCCGACCTTCTGCGCAGGCAGGTCGAGGTTACAGACGAGCATCGCGCGGCCGGAGATATCCACGGCGACGGCGACGAGTGCTTCGTCCATCGGGAGCATCAGACTGCCGTAGCGATTTATACCCGCCTTGTCGCCGAGAGCGGCGCTGAACGCCGCGCCGAGCGCGATTCCGACGTCCTCGACGGTGTGGTGGTAGTCCACAAAGGTGTCGCCCACGCATTTTACTTTAAGGTCGAATCTTCCGTGGCGCGCAAAGAGCGTCAGCATGTGGTCGAGAAACCCGCAGCCGGTATCGATTTCACTTTTTCCGGTGCCGTCGAGGTCGAGCGAGAGCGAAATGTCTGTCTCGGCGGTCCTGCGTTCGATTTCAGCGTATCTCATTCAAAATCTCCTCCGTTTCGGTAAGGAATGCCTCCATCTCGGCTTTTGAGCCGATGGTAACGCGGTTGTAGTCAGCTATTCGCGGCTTTGTGAAGTGCCGCACGAGCACGCCTCGTTCTTTAAGGCGCCGGTAAAGCTCTCCTCCCGCGATTTTATCAGAGCGGATAAAGAGGAAATTCGCCTTCGAGGGCAGCACCTCAAAGCCCATATATTTAAGCTTCTCCGCCGTGTACTCGCGGTTAGCAGCGATAACCGCGGCGTTATTTTTATAGTACTCAGCGTCCGCGAGGGCGGCGGCTCCCGCCTTCAGCGTAAGGCGGTTCACGTTATACGGATTTGTGGAAAATCTGATGGCGTCGAGGTCGGAAATAAGCTCTTTCGCCGCGATGGCAAAGCCAAGCCTGCCGCCCGCGAGGGAGCGCGACTTCGAGAATGTGCCGACGACAATAAGATTAGGGTACTTTTCTATGAGCTTCACCGCGCTCTCGCCTCCGAAGTCTACATAGGCCTCGTCGATGACCGCCACGCGCTCCGGATTTGCGCTCACTATGCGCTCTATTTCGGTGAGCGGAAGATTTATGCCCGTCGGCGCGTTCGGATTAGCGATAATTACGTTTTCCGGTGCGTTTACAAAAGCTTCAATATCGACCGAAAAATCCTCCTTCAGTGGGATTTCGCGGTAGTTTACGCGGTTCAGAGTGCAGAATACGGGATAAAAGCCGTAGGTAATATCCGGAAATGCAAAGCCCTTATCGGCATACGCCATAGTGATGAAATTGAGCGCCTCGTCGGAGCCGTTTGTCGCTATGACGTTCCCGGGCTCCACTCCGTAGGTCGCGGCGAGCGCCTCCCGCAGCTCCTTCAGGGTCGGGTCGGAGTAGAGATTGAGGAACTCTGCCTCGTTCGCTATCGCCTCGATAACCGCCGTAGAGGGCGGAAAAGGCGATTCGTTAGTGTTCAGCTTTATATATTTGCGCTCTCTGGGCTGTTCGCCGGGGATGTATGGCGTGAGCGAGGAAAAGCGCTCTGAGAAGAATTTTGACATCACCTGTCCCCCTCAAAGCGGCTCTCTACGCTGCGCGCGTGAGCCTCCAGACCCTCTGCGCGGGCAAATATTGCTACCTTCTCATAGACCTCCTCGAGCGAATCGCGCGTGTAGTAGGAATACTGGATCTTCTTCACAAAATCGTCGACGGAAAGCGGGCTTGAAAATCTCGCTGTGCCGCCGGTCGGAAGCGTGTGGTTCGGGCCTGCGAAGTAGTCGCCCATCGCCTCGGGGCAGTTGCGCCCCATGAAAACGCTGCCTGCGTTCTTTACTTTGCCGAGCAGTGCGAACGGGTCGTCAACGCACAGCTCAAGGTGCTCTGGCGCAATCTCGTTTGCAACGTCGACGGCGGTGAGAATATCGCCGCAGACTATGATCTTGCCGCGCTTTTCAACGCTCTCTCGCGCAATATCCTCGCGCGGAAGTGTCGAGAGCTGTTTTTCGATCTCATTCGCCGTCGCCTCGGCAAGCGCGAGACTGTCGGTGACGAGCACGGCGCTCGCCATTCTGTCGTGCTCAGCCTGGCTGAGAAGATCGGCGGCGAGGTGCCTCGGATCGGAATTGCCGTCCGCTACGACGAGGATCTCACTCGGCCCGGCGATCATATCGATATTGACCTGCCCGAACACCTGCTTTTTTGCCTCCGCAACGTAGGCGTTGCCGGGGCCGACGATCTTGTCAACTCTCGGAACACTCTCGGTGCCGTAGGCGAGCGCGGCTATCGCCTGCGCACCGCCGGTACGGAAAATGCGGTCAACTCCGGCAATTTTCGCGGCGGCGAGAATTACGGGCGGTATCGCTCCGCCCTTCGCAGGAGTTACGATGACGATCTCCCCCGCTCCGGCGATCTTCGCGGGTATGGCGTCCATCAGAACGGTAGAGGGATACGCCGCGGTGCCGCCGGGGACGTAAAGCCCCACCTTCTCTATCGGCACTACGCGCTGACCGAGAACTCTGCCGTTCTCTTCGGTTATTATAAAGCTATTTCGCACCTGCTTTGAGTGGAACGCGCGGATATTCTCCGCCGCCTCCTCCATTATGGCGATGAGCTCCGGATCGACAGAATTATATCCCGCCTCGATCTCCTCTTTTGTTACCTCCAGCGCCTCCGGCGCGCCGCCGTCAAAGCGCTCTGCGTAATCATAAAGCGCCTTATCCCCTCGGGAGCGCACGTCCGCGATAATCGCCGCGACGGCGGCTTCGACGTTCGTTTTCACTTCGCCTCTGTCGAAAATCTCGGCGTTGGGAATGGCGCCGTATTTCATAATCTTTATCATGCTTATCCCTCCGAAAGCGCCGCTTCGACGGCTTTTTTGAGCTTTAGTACAGCGCTTGTCCTGAATTTATAGCTCGCTCTGTTCGTAATGAGCCGCGCTGAGATGTCGGTTATCGTCTCAAACGGTCTGAGGCCGTTTTCGCGCAGGGTACTGCCGGTTTCGACGATGTCCACGATAACGTCGCTGAGTCCGACAATCGGCGCAAGCTCAATGGAGCCGGTGAGGTGGATTATATCTATCTCGCGGCTGCGGTCTGTATAGTAGCGCCGCGCGATGTTCGGGAATTTCGTCGCCACTCTGAGCGGGCGCGAGGTATCGTCCTCAAAGGCGTCCGGCGCCGCGACGCACATCCGGCATCTGCCGAAGCCGAGGTCGAGAAGCTCATAGACGTCCGGGCGGTACTCCTCCAGAATGTCGCTGCCCGCAACTCCGATATCGGCGGCGCCGCGCTCGACGTAGATAGGCACGTCCGAGGGCTTGGCCCAGAAGAAGCTGACGCCGCCGCTCTCGTTTTCAAATATGAGCTTGCGCGATTTTTCGCGCATCTCCGGGCATCCGAATCCGCTCTTTTCAAATATATCGTAGACCTTCTCGCCGAGCCTGCCCTTCGGAAGCGCTATTCTGACAACACCGCTCTGCGCGTTTTCTGCGCCGATGGAGTCGAGATACACTGCAAACCCGATTGCGCCGGCGCTCTTTCCGAGGGAGCGCACGAGGTTATCGTATCTGCCGCCGGAGAGCACCGGCGCGTGCGAGCCTCTCAGATAGCCCTTGAAAACCACGCCGTTGTAATACCGAAGGTCTGTGACGATGGAAAAATCCACGTTCACATCGCCGATATTCTCGCTTATCGCCTTAAGCTCATCGACGGCGCTCGCCATTTTATCGTTCAGCGCGGCTTTTTTAAGCGCCGGAAACACGTCGCGCGCGCTTCCGTAGACCTCGCAGAGCGTTTTCCAAGCGCTCGCAGTGTCGCCGGAGAGTGAGTATCTATCGCAGAGAGTATCACACAGACCTGCGTTCTTGCCGTTGACCGCGCGGAGAAGCGCGCTCTTTGCGCTCTCGGGAGCGTCCGTCGCCTCCATAAGTCCGAGAACGAGCGAGGCGGAGCCGATATCGAGAATGTACTCTTCACCAAGCTCGGCAAGGCTGAGCTTTGCGAGCCGGAGTACCTCTGCCTCGGCGACAGAGTCGATAGTTCCTATGCGCTCTATGCCAATCTGCGTGATCTCGCGGAACTCTCCGAGGTCGCCCTCGTCGCGGTAGACAGATTCGTTGTAAACCGCCCTTACCTCGCCGCCGCGGTAGTTCTTGACTATCGACATCGTCACGTCCGGCTTCATCGCCATAAGGCGGCCGTTCGTGTCCGTAAACGTAAGGATATTATCTCCCGCGACGAAGCTGCGGTTCTCAGCGTAAAAATCGTATGGCTCGAAGCGGCTCATCTTGTACTTCTCGTAGCCGAACGAGGCGTATAGCGAGCGGAGCGCGAGGCTTATGCGCTCGGCTCCTGAAAGAAATCCCATCTCCATGTCAGTCACCCAGTTTTTCTATGACAGCTCTGTACCCGCCCGCGCCGTAGCGTATGCACTGATTCACGCGCACTACTGTCGCGCTCGAGGCACCGGTGGCTTTTTCGATATCGGCGTATTTCTCGCCGGAGAGGAGCATTTTTGCCACAGTCAGGCGCTGGGATATAGATATTATTTCCTTGTTTGTGAGTATATCCTCCAGAAAGTCGCGCGCTTCGTCCTCAGAGCCGATATGCGTTATCGCGCGGATGAGCAGGCTGACGTTTTCATCCTCAAATACAGACATAGTTTCCTCCGTAATGCTAATGTGCTATTATGTTATCACGCTAAAGCGCTGCTGTCAACTGTCAATATGACATAAGTATTGCAAAATGCGCTGCAAAAGTGGTAAAATGCTATAAAGAAGGAGAGGTTGTTAAGTAGCTGATATTATTGACAAACAGGCTGTAAAGTGAAAATGTGTTCACGATGAAAGGATGAATCACATGAACACATCAAACATTACGAATTACAAGCCTTCCGATTTTGCAAAGCTGTTGGGGGTATCTGTAAAGACACTCCAACGTTGGGACAGAGAAGGAATACTTAAGGCATATCGAACTCCGACAGATAGGCGATTTTACACTTACGACCAATTTCTTCAATTTAAAGGAGTTGGGAAAGAGGATGATACCAGATTGGTTGTTATCTTTGCAAGGGTATCGAATAGAGGGCAAAAAGACGATTTGAAGAATCAAGTATCATTTTTGCAAACTTTTTGTAATGCCAGAGGTATCATCGTAGACCAATGTATTGAAGATTATGGGAGTGGCCTAAACTACAATCGAAAAAGATGGAATAAACTTTTGACACAGGTGATGGAACATAAGGTAAAAACCATTGTCGTAGCACACAAAGACAGGTTTATCCGATTCGGTTATGATTGGTTTGAATCGTTTTGCGAAAGGTTTGATACTTCGATTCTTGTTGTGAATAACGAAGATTTGTCCCCGCAAGAGGAACTTGTAGAAGACA
>JAFSJE010000043.1 GCA_017439425.1 Oscillospiraceae bacterium | reverse complement strand
TAAGAAAAATTGTAAGAAACTACTATAGCCCACTAAGTGAACTGGTCAAAAAAGTTCAAAAAAACGCCCGATTTCCTAAGAAATCAGGCGTTTTAGTGGAGCTGCTACCCAGATTCGAACTGGGGACCTCATCCTTACCAAGGATGCGCTCTACCTACTGAGCTATAGCAGCATATGGCGACCGAGAAGGGGCTCGAACCCTCGACCTCCAGCGTGACAGGCTGGCGTTCTAACCAGCTGAACTACTCGGCCACATCGCCGGAAGTATTTCTCTTCCTCAACGGCGCTCGATTATTCTATATCAAAAACCCGCATTTGTCAACAGCTTTTTTCGGATTTCTGAAAATAATTTGACAAAGAGTATGACGTGCAGTATTATTTTAGTAAAAAAGCACTGGAGGCGGCATTTTGGCGCCAAAAATTGTTTCTCTTGTCACAGGCGGTTCGAGCGGTATCGGAAAGGCTGCCGCGCTTGCACTCTCAAAAGCCGGATGCGCGGTATTTGAAGTGAGCCGCTCCGGCTCTGATTTTGACAATATCCGCCACATCAACGGCGACGTGACCGACCCTATTGCTATGAAATGCGCAGTAGAAACGGTAGTAAAAGCCGAGGGCAGGCTCGATATTCTCGTCTGCTGCGCCGGCTTCGGTATCTCCGGCGCGGCGGAGTTCACTGAGCACAGCGCAGCCGCAAGGCAGCTTGACGTAAACTACATGGGCGTTGTGAACGCCGTGACGGCGGCTCTGCCGATTATGCGCGCGCAGGGTTCGGGTCGGATCGTCGCAGTTTCGAGCGTAGCGGGCGAGATCGCCATCCCCTTTCAGGCGCACTACTCTGCGTCCAAGGCTGCGATCATCGCCTACGTAAACGCGCTGCGCGGCGAGGTGCGGCCTTTCGGAATAACTCTCACCTCAGTTCTCCCCGGCGACACGCGCACGGGCTTCACCTCGGCGCGGAAAAAAAGCTCCGCCGGCGACGAGATCTACTCCGGCAGAATAACCCGCTCGGTCTCGCGTATGGAGCGCGATGAGCAGAACGGCGTCAGCCCGGATAAGGTCGGCTCCGTAATCGCAAAAGCCGCGCTCAAGCGCCGCGTTCCGCCGGAAATCGGAGTCGGCGCGGACTACAAGCTGTTTCTGCTTCTCAATCGCATTCTCCCCCGCTCGCTTGTGAGCCGGCTCATCTATAAAATCTACGGATAACCTCTATTCTCAAGGAGGCAATTATGGTACAACTTGTTCGTTCGCTCGGAATCAGCGGAATCGACGGCTTCGCGGTTTCAGTTGAGGCATCGATCTCTATGGGACTGCCCGCCTTTGAGGTAGTCGGACTGCCCGACGCCGCCGTCAAGGAGGCGCGCGAGAGGGTGCGCTCCGCCATCAAAAACTGCGGTCTGCGCTTCCCCGCGAGCCGCGTTACACTCAATCTCGCGCCAGCCGATCGCAAAAAGATAGGCAGTATGTACGATCTGCCGATGTTTCTCGCCGTCGCCGCAGTTACAGAGGCGATCGCCCCGCTTGGCGAGGATTGTGCATTTCTCGGTGAGCTCTCGCTCTCCGGCGAGGTGAGGCCCGTTCCCGGTGTGCTCAGCATGGCACTGCGCGCGGAGGAGCTCGGAATCAAGAGGCTTTTTGTGCCGAAGGCGAACGCCGCCGAGGCGGCTTTTGCCGGTAAGTGCGAGGTTTATCCCGTGAGCCACGTCAAGGAGCTTCTCGACCACCTTCTCGGCATCGCGGCTATCGAGCCGGAGGCTATGCCTGAGATAAGCGACGTGCCGGATTACGGCGTAGACTTCTCCGAGGTCAAGGGTCAGGAGAACGTCAAGCGCGCGCTGACTGTCGCCGCCGCAGGAAATCACAATATCCTGATGATCGGCCCTCCCGGTGCCGGAAAAAGTATGCTCTCGAAGCGCCTGCCGACCATTCTCCCCGACATGAGCCGCGAGGAGGTTCTCGAAACCACCGCGATCTACTCCGTTGCCGGGCGCACCATGGATCGCGGCATCACCGGCGAGAGGCCGTTCCGCAGTCCGCACCATACTCTCTCCTACTCCGCGATGGCGGGCGGCGCTCAGCTCCAGCCGGGCGAAATAAGTCTCGCGCACAACGGCGTTCTGTTCCTTGACGAGCTGCCGGAATTTCACCGCGACGTTATCGAGGCGCTGCGCCAGCCGCTGGAGGACGGGGTTGTGACGATATCACGCGCCGCGGGTACGGCAAAGTATCCGAGCCGCTTCATGCTCGTCTGCGCGATGAATCCCTGCAAATGCGGGTGGTACGGTCATCCGTCCGGGCGCTGCACCTGCTCGCCCGACAGCGTTCTGAAGTACCGCGCAAAGGTATCCGGCCCGCTGCTCGACCGCATCGACATCCACATCGAGGTGCCGGCGCTCGAATTTGACGAGCTGCGCGACAAGACCCCATCCGCGACCTCGAAGGAGATAAAGGAGCGCGTTGACAGAGCGCGTGAGATTCAGCGAAAGCGCTATTCAGGCAGCGGGATCGCCTCAAATTCTCAGATCAGCAGCGCCGTTCTGAGAGAATACTGCGAGCTTGACAGTAAATGCGAGGCTCTTCTGAAATCCGCCTTCGACCGCCTCGGTCTTACGGCGCGAAGCTACGACCGCATACTGCGCGTTGCGCGGACGATTGCCGATCTCGACGGTGCGGAAAGCATTGCCCAGAAGCACATCGCCGAGGCGATACAGTACCGCAGCTACGAATTCGACAAAAAATAAAGGGATGGCATTTGCCGATGTCATATAGATAAAAACGGGCGGACAATATCCGCCCGTTTCAATGCGTCGACAAAGTCTCCGCATCGAACATATTTTGCGCTCTCTGAGCGCAAAATATGACGCCTGCGGGCGGGTTATGCGACGTGAAGGGGCCTCTTGGCCGGCCCCTTCACAGATCCCCGCCTCCTTTATCCAACGC
>JAFSJE010000042.1 GCA_017439425.1 Oscillospiraceae bacterium | reverse complement strand
TCTTCAATTCGCGCTTGCCCTTTTCGCGTCATACTTCGTTATCCGGCTTGATAATACACAAAGTATTGTCTGCACCGGACGCCTTGTATGACGCAAAAAATTCTGCGCGCTCGGTTAAAGCTTTTAATCAGGGATTAGTATTATTCATTTTAAGTATAACACAAAGCTTTAAAAAAGGGAATAAAAAATGAAGAAACCCCGGCGAGGGGTTTCTTCATTGAAAAAAAGAGGATAAAATGAAAAAGGTGAATTTGTTGTTCACGGTTATTATATTATCCTCTAAGTTTTACGAAATAAACAGCAAATTATTACAAGAGTTTTAAAAATCAGATTTTTTTAAAAATATTTACTGATATGTTTCAGGCGCTATCTCCATAATAAGCTTCTGCAGATTTTTGAGATCTATAAACGTCTCTGGCCGCCTGCGCGGATCGCGCAGAAGCGCTGCAGGGTGAAAGAGCGCCATATACTTCACGCCGCCCTTGTCAAACACAAGTCCGTGCTCCTGGCTGATCTTGAAGTCCGGCTTAATAAGCGCCATCGCGCTGATCCTGCCGAGGCAGACGACGATTTTCGGCTTTATTATACCCATCTGCTCACTGAGCCAACCCATGCACGCCTTCTGCTCCTCCGGAAGCGGGTCGCGGTTTTTCGGCGGGCGGCACTTGACGATATTCGCGATGTAATAATTCTTTTCGCGCACAAGGTCGACGTAGGCGAGCATATCGGTGAGAAGCTGACCGCCGCGCCCTACGAAGGGCTTTCCGGTCAGATCCTCGTTTTCTCCGGGGCCCTCGCCGACGAACATAACGCTTGCGCTAGGGTTTCCGTCGCCGAACACCAGGTTTGTGCGCGTTTCCCACAGAGCGCACCTGCGGCACTGTGAGCATCTGTCGTAAAGCTCGTTTATCATGCTTTGTTATCCACCTTTCTGAATCTATCAGCCGCCATTCTCTTCCACCTGCCGGAGTGGTAGCGCAGGCTCATGAGCACAGTTCGCATAAGCTGATCGGACACGAGCGCGATCCATGCGCCCCATATTCCCCACCTGAACACGCGCATAAAGAGAAGCCCGAGCCCGGAGCGTATGCCGAGCACCGTAATCGCGTACACGAGTGCCGTATAGCGCGTATCACCTGCACCGCGCAGTCCTCCGGCAGTTATGAACTGTGCCGACTGGAACGGCTGTGTTGCCGCGAGCATAATGAGCACCGGCGCACCGGTCGCGATGACCGCGGGAGTCTTGTTAAAGATCGAGATTATCTCGTCATTGAAGAGCACCAGTGTGGCGCTCATCGCGAGGCTTGTAACTATTCCGAGGCGCTGAGTGCGGCTCATATATATCGACGCCATATCGTAGCGCCGCTTGCCGAGGGATTGGCCCATCAGAGTTGTCGCTGCGTTGGCAAACGCCTGCCCCATCATAAACGTCATTGACTGGATGCTCATCAGAATCAAATGCGTGGAATAGATGAGGTCGCCGAGCCCCGCCACCGTGCGGGTATAGATAATGAGTCCCGCGCGCATAAAAAGCTGCTCGACCATGCTCGGAACTCCGATCATAGCAACGTTGCTGATGAGAGTCTTATCAAATCTGAACCTCTCGCGGAAGTCAAAGTGTATGTAGCTCGTCTTTCTCAGCACGACCGAGGCGGCGATGATTGCGGCGACAGTCTGGCCGATTATCGTAGCCCACGCGGCGCCTTCAACGCCCATCGCAGGACAGCCGAGGCGGCCGTAGATCATAACGTAGTTCATTAAGAGGTTGACTACGTTTGCAAGTGTGTTGTAGACAAGCGGGATTTTTGTATCGCCGATGCCGCGAAGCGCCGCCGTCACGGTAAAGCCGAGGCAGAGCGGCACAAAACCGTACATTTGAATGTTGAAGTAGAGTATTCCGTCGCGCAGAGTAGCCTCGGTGATGTCGCCGGAACCGCCCATAAAGGTTATGAGCCACTCGGCAAACACAAGACCCACCATCATAAAGAGCGCCGAGATCAGAATATTCAGCACAAGCGCCTGCCGGAAAACCTCGTTTGCGCGCCTTCTGTCCTGCTGACCGCGAAAGCGAGCGATCAGCGCCGTCGAGCCGACGCACATCGCCTGCACCATTGTCATCAAAAGGAACTTCGGCTGGGTCGCAAGTCCGACAGAGGCTATCGCCATAACGCCCGCATCGCCCGGCAGAGCGCCGACCATCGCCTGATCCGCCATGCTTGTGAGCTGCGTGAGAATAAGCTCGATAAGGCTCGGCCACGCTATCATTACGATATCGCGGTAAAGCCGCCCCTCCGAAACACTCTCCGGCGGCTTCTGACGGTGCACCGGGCCGTTTATCTCATTTTCCGTCGGATCTGCGTACGGAAGATCGTCGATTGCTGTGGAAACCTGGGATTTGTCCATTTTTCTGTCCTTTTCGAGTTTTATCTGTTTATTTTACTCTGCAAGAATGAAAAATGCAATAAAAATCGGCCAGCAATCTGCTGACCGATATAATTTATCCGTATAACAGGCTCTTGCCCGTATCCGGGTCGAAGATATGGATTCTCTTCTGCTCGGGAACGAGGGAGATCGGAGTTCCGGGCTTCGGCGGCTCAGCGTCGTCCTCGTCTATCTGCACGACCGCGACAACGTCAGCGTCGCCGATCTTCGCGTGTACGTTCAAGGTACTGCCGGTTAGCTCGCTGACATCCGCCTTCGCGGCGATTCCGCCCTCCTTCATCTCGAAGTGCTCGGGACGTATGCCGAATGTTACCCTGCCGTTCCTTGCGCCGTGTGCCTTGAGGCGCTCGAAGTGGTCGGCGTTCAGCGCGATCTCCTTGCCTCCGACAGTGACAAAAGCGCTCTCTGCACCCATCTTCAGCTCGCCATCGAGGAAGTTCATCTGCGGCATTCCGATAAAGCCTGCGACAAAGGTATTTTCAGGCTTATTGAACACCTCGCTCGGGCTTCCGACCTGCATGATCACGCCGTCGTGCATAATTACAATGCGGTCGCCGAGAGTCATCGCCTCGGTCTGATCGTGGGTAACGTAGATGAATGTCGTGTTTATGCGCTCTCTTAGCTTAATAAGCTCTGTGCGCATCTGATTGCGGAGCTTTGCGTCCAGGTTCGAGAGCGGCTCATCCATAAGGAATACCTGCGGCTCGCGCACTATCGCTCTGCCGATAGCGACTCGCTGACGCTGACCGCCGGAGAGAGCCTTCGGCTTGCGCTTCAGAAGGTCGCGTATCTCAAGGATATCCGCCGCCTCCTCTACCCTGCGCTTTATCTCAGCGCGCGGGAAATGGCGCATTCGGAGCGGAAAGCCGATGTTGTCGAATACCGACATGTGCGGATAGAGGGCATAGTTCTGGAAGACCATCGAAATATCTCTGTCCTTCGGCTGAACATTGTTTACCTTCCTGCCGCCGATGAAGATCTCGCCGCCGGATATCTCCTCAAGTCCCGCGACCATGCGGAGAGTGGTACTCTTTCCGCAGCCGGACGGGCCTACGAAAACGACGAATTCCTTATCCTTTATCTCGAGGTTGAAGTCCTTTACAGCCTCGACGCCGCTGTCCTTATAGACCTTCCAGACGTGTTTAAGTGTGACCTCAGCCATTTTTAGCCTTCTTTCTCATACTGCGTTCGTAGCGGCGCTCGCTGATTTTATCCAGCGCGTCGGGGATAGCGGTTTTCAGTGCGTTAATTGCCGCCTTGATGCCGCGCACCGCCCAGTAGATTGCAAGAGCAATCGGATAGATCGGCAGCACAGCCGCCGGAATGAGCAGCAGCGCAAGCCGCGATTCCACGTTGCGCGCGGCGTTTTCCCAATAGGGATAGACCACCGGCTCTGTTACCATCGTGCGCGTAAAGTAGCGCGAGAGGACGTTAAGCTCATTGAGCGGCATAAACCTTGCGCTGTTTTCGACAACAGCGGCTTCCGAAAAGCCCTCCGCAACGATGTTTTTCAGAAATCCGTCAATGGGGTCGACGCCGACAAGCTCATAGGTCGTTATTTTCGACTCCTGAAGCTCATTCAGCGCGTCATAGTGCATATACATCACGGCTCCGTCGGAATATGCGCTCTTCGTGGCAAAATCGTCCTCGCGGCGGATAACTCCGGCGATGCGGAACGGCTTGTCGCCGATGGTGACGGTCATTCCCTCAAGCTCGAAGCCGCCGAAAAGGCGCCATGCAAGCTCCTCATCGAGGATAACGCAGTCGTGGACGAGATCGGACTCGGAGATATAGCTGCCGTCGCGCAGATAAAGCGGGTGGAAATAGAAATACTCTCCGCCGACGCCGTACACCGTGCAGTCCGTTGTCGCCTTCGCGCCGGAGACGGAGATTGAGCTTTTCGCGGAGTACCCGTCCTTCCAGTTTGCGCCGACGGCGGGCTTTTCGATGCTTGCGTCGACGTATTTACTGTCGAGATTATTGCGGAAGGAGTAGACTCCCTCGAAGGTTATTCCGCCGCCCACCGGGAAATATGCGCTCACCTGCGCGGTGAGCTTATCGCTCTCGCCCTTGAACGCCTCGGCCGCCTGCTGACTTCCGAGAAGCGTGGCGAGCGAGAAATATCTCACGAGCGTCACGCCCGTCAGAATCACGCAAAGGAGCGCGATCAGCACCGAAATCACGATTTTTCTGTTTTTTAACAGAAATGCTTTCATAGAATAGTCCTTTAATTACCTGCCATTCTTACCTGCATACCGCTTGAGATGGGCGCGGTAGTGGTGGTTATAACGGCGTCGTTATAGCTGAGGTCGCCGGAAACTGCTACGTTCACATCGTCCTCAGCGAGCTTGGTTACGTCGATTCTCTGCGCGGTGTAGCGGTTGCCCATCGGGCTCTGGCGCGCGACGACCATGAGAACAAAGTCGCCGTTTGAGTCGCTTCTCATCGCGCTCTTCGGCACGATCGTGTCGAAGCTGCGGCTGCGCTCGCCGATGGTAAGGTTCAGCGTATCGCCGGAGTTTACGTCGGAGCCGGAGATGTCGAACACAAGAATGCGGTTTGTTCTTGCAGTCTGCGGATCGGTGCGGATAGCGACGAGGCGGGCGGTAATATCTCTGCCGCCCCACCACCAGCCGGACTGCACTTCAGCCGTGTCGCCGATCATAACGCGCTGCGCCTGGTCAATGGTCACGCTCATCTCGGCGGTGTAGCCTCTGTCCGGCACCTCGATAGCTACGAGGGTGCTGTCGGGCGTGGTCTTGGCGCCGGCAGAGACGTTTATCTGCTTGATTACGCCGTTTATCTCGCTGTGGATCTCAGTTCCGGTCTGTACGCCGGAGTATTTCGCAACCTCCGCCTCGAGCTTTTCAATGTTGGCTTTAGCGTCATTAAGCTGATTTGAGTAATCGAAGGAAGCGAGGTTATACGCCTGCTGAGCGTCGGTAACGGCGCGCCTGAGGTCGGTAAGGGTGCTCGGGTCGAGCTTCTTGAGGTCACTGAGAGCGGTTTCGGCTTTTGTCAGGGCGTCTTTTGCGGCAGCACTGTCAGCATACGTCTTTTCGCACAGTGCGATGAAATCGGGCAGCTCGTCGCCCTTCGCCGCTGCGTACTGCGCGACGGCGGTATTATACTTCGTCAGCGCATCCTTATAGGTCTTGTAGCCGACCTCGTAATCCGCTTGAAGCTCCGGTTCTATCTTAAAAGTATATTCGCCGTCTCTGAATTCCCACTCATGCTCATTAAGCACTAGAACGCTCTCGCCCGTCTTGGTCTTTTCGTACTCATCATCCATATAGACATCGAGCCTGTCCTCAACGTACTTCTTCTGAGCCGCCTCGTCATCAAGCGCGAGGTATCCGTCAGTAAGCATAATGATGCGCCTGGCCTCATCCGCGATATTGTCATAATAGACCTTATATCGCTTCGCCGCCAGCTCGAGCTCAACCGCCGCAATTCTTACGCTGTCGGAATCCTGAGAGAGCAGATCCCTGAGACTTTCGATCGTGTCCTCGGACAGTTCTCCCTCAACGCCGTACTTTTTAAGCGTTTTTTCAATCGACTTTATCTGAACGGAGATATTTTTGACCTCAGCCTCTGCCGCCTTGACCTTAGCCTCGGCCTCGGCAACGGCGGCGTCGTAGTCAGCTACGTTTGCAAGCAGCTTCTCTGCCTCGGCAAGTGCCGCCTTCGCGTCGGTAAGCTGACGGTAAGCGGACGTGGTGCCGCCGGAAAGCTGAAGCCGCTCGTATTCGCGCCTGGCGGCCTTGAGCTGGGCCTCTGCCTCTACAAGCTCCTCGCTCGACTCGTCGCTCAGAACCATAATAAGGTCGCCGACAGATACCTCGTCGCCGAGCTTGACATTTACGCTTCTCACCTTGCGGCTCTCGTCGACTGTTACGTTATAGGTCTCGGTCGCCTTGACAGTGCCGGTGCCGCGGATCTGCACGTTTATCGACCCGCTCGTGACGGTGCGGATCGCAACCTCGGGCAGAGTCGCATTCATAATAGTATTTGAGAAGAAGGTCAGCACAAGCAGAACGGACAGAAATACGATCGCCGCAGTCTTGACCCAGCCTCTCTTATTCTTCTTTTCTTCCATGGTATTACCCCTTTACTGAGCCCTGATGCGCGATTCCCTCGACGAGGTATTCCTCGCCGCCGAGGAACAGCAGCAGCGTCGGCACCATATATATCGTAGCAACGGCGAAGGCAAGTCCGACCTCGCCGGCGTTTATTTTGCTCAAAAATACGCTCAAGGGCTGCTGCGTTTCATCAGCCAGCAGGATGAGCGGCTGCTCGACCATGTTCCAATAGTCGATGAAAACGAGAATTGCGATTGAAAACAGAGCCGCCCTGCACTGAGGCAGGCAGATCTTCGTAAAAACGTGCCACTCGCTCGCGCCGTCGATCTTCGCGGCCTCGATGAGCGAATAGGGCACTCTTCGCATGAACTTCGTCAGAAGAAAGACGGAGAACGGCGCCACCGCGCCTGGGAGTATTATCGCCGAGCGCGTGTTGATTATGCCGAGCCAGTCAGAAACGAGGTAGTTCGGCACAAGCGTTACCTGATACGGCATCAGCATAAGGATGACGTAGAAGAAGAATATCGCCGCTCTTATTTTGCCGCGCCACCGCGTGAAACCGTAGGCGGCAAGCGATGCGATGCCGAGCTGTAAAAAGACTATCGGCACTACGAGGATAACGCTGTTCCAGAATTTGAAGAGATAGTCCGGACTCTTAAAGAGCACGGTGATATACTGTGAAAAGCTCACCTTGTCCGGAATGAATTTCAGATTGACCTTCTCAGAAACGTAGGTTTTGCCGGTATTTGCCGTTCCGAAGACCGCGCCGTAGTTTGCGTCGATCTCGGTTTCTGTCATAAAGCTGTTCGTGATCGTCAGCACGGTAGGCATAAGAAACGCGAAAGCGAAGATGAGGCAGGCAATAAAAGTAATCGCCCTGCCGATGTAATGCTTTTTCTTCATCCCTCCACGTCCTTTCCGAACCAATCCTCCACGATGAACAGAACGGCGATTATGACTACCATCACGATTGCCATCATGACTGCCGCGGCGGAGAGCTTCTGATAGTCGAGGGATTTGAACATATTGTTCATAAAGTGCTGGAGAGTGTAGAGCGAGTCAAACGGGTAGTTGCCGGTGAGCAGATACACCTCACGGAAAACCTTGAAAGAGTTGATTAGCGAGAGTATCGCCACGAAAAGCACCGTCGGGCTGAGGTAGCGGAGCTTTATCGCAAAGAACTTATACAGCGGGCTCGCGCCCTCGACGTCCGCGACCTCCAATAGCTCCGTCGGGATATTCGCCAGCGCAGACATGAAGAGTATCATGTTGTAGCCGAGGTTTTTCCACAGAAAGAGCAGAATAACAACGAGCGGCGCGTGGTCGGATTTGAACCAGTCTATCGCCTCTGCGCCGAAGAGCGCAGTCACGTCGTTGACAACGCCGTTCTGATTGAAAAGCACCTGCCAGATGAGGACTATTGAAGCCACCGGCACCATCATCGGGCTGAGGAAGAAGGTTCTGAACTGGCTCTTGAGCGGTATGCGCGTGTCGAGCAGCAGCGCCAGCACAAGGCTCAGCACCACCGCGAGCGGAACCGCCGTAGCAGAGAAAATCGCCGTGTTCCTCGCGGCGGTCTGGAAGGTTGAGTTTTTTATGAGATTGAGGTAGTTGTCAAGCCCGACAAACTCCGGATTGAGGCTTGAGCGAATGAGCGAGTAGTAAACTACAACGCCAAAGGGTACAATGAAGAAAATGAGCACGCCGATAAAGCTCGGGCCGGAGAACAGGAGTGAGGACAGCGCGTCCTTCAGCTTCAGGAGCACTCCCTCCGCCCGCTCCTTTGCGGTTATGGGGCCGCGTATTTCCTTCAGGCGAGCCTTCCTCGCCATTTTTTCTTTCAGGGAAACGATAACGCTCACCTGCTTTCTTTTAGTATTACACAGTAAGCGGGCGGGTACGGAGACCCGCCCATGCCAGCCCCTGACATCCACACAAAAGCGATGCTTTTGTGTGGAAAAGGAGGCGCAGCGTAATGAATAAGCTCTGCCGCGCCCCTCAGTGGTAGAGCGCATGATATGAAGCTTACGCCGACGTTACCTCTGCTCGTTGACGTAGAGATTGATTCTTCTCTGAATGGTGTCGGCGGTCTGCTGAGAGGTCTGCTTGCCGTCGAAGTACGGAGCCGCCTCCTCGAGAATGATGGTGACGATGCTCTCATCGGCGGAGGCGAGGCGGGTTGTGGAGTTTATGACGCTCTCGATCTTTGCTCTCTCCTCCTCTGTCATGGCAAAGAAGCACTGCTCCGCGGGGTACTGCTCGCTCGGGCCGGTGATAGTGCCTGCCTGCTTTGTCGCGGCAACTGCGACGTCATCCTCATAGACGATTCCACCGCCGCCCTCGCCGTACCAGTACCAGTCCTTCGGTATCTCGACCTTGCCGATAACGTTGCCGTTCTCGTCGTAGTTATCCTCATACTGGGGTGTGCAGGCGTCGTCGAGCATCTTGTCGAACACAGCCTTGTTAGTCGGGATGCCGTAGTTATTGGTCTGGAACTCCTCGGTGAAGAAGTAGCGCATGAAGCTCCACGCGCCCTCCTTATCGGAGCAGCGGCTGCTCATCGCAATAGTGCCGTTATTTGAGATATTCCACGCATTGCCGCTGCCGCTCGAAACGGGGATGCCGACGAATGTCGCGCCATTAAAGAGTCTGTCGTACTGGCGCCAGCCTGTGAAATCGTTGATCTGGTTGGGATAGAGCATCTGTCTGCCCTCGCGGAAGCGGGTGGCCTCGGAATCGTCGATGTTCGGATCGTACTCCTTCTCCCAGTCATACGGGGTCTTGCGGAAGAGGTTGCAGAACTCGAGCGCTGCGACGAAATCGGGAGAGTCGAACTTGCACTCGCCGGTGGACCAGTTTATGAGATCGTCCATCATGTAGCTGGTGATCTCACTGAGCATATCAGTTGCGGTGGAGTATCTCGAGAAGATGTCCGCGCCCTGAGGCATACGCTTGTAAGCCTCCATAAGGTCGGCAATCGTCCAGTAAACGCTGCCGTCGGGATTTGTGCGTACAAGGTCGCCCACGAGGCTCGTCGGAGCCATTACGGTGGAGAGATACGCCGTCGGAACGGTGTACCAGAGCTTTCCGTCAGCGTCCTTGACGGCGTTCATTATCGGCGCGACAAGTCCCGCCATGCCGCCGATGCCGGTATCCTGCTCGATCCACGGCGTGAGCTCCTCAAGATAGCCCTTTGCCGCAAGGCGGGTTACGGGGAGCTGATTTATATCGAACATATCGGGGATGTTGCCCGCAAGAAGCTCGGTGGTAAGCTTTGTAAGACCCGCTTCCCAGTCGTTCTCTGTATTGTACTGGCTGTAATCAATGACCTTGATGCGGTATTTGTCGCTGTTGCGGTTGAAATTAAGGATCTGCCTGCGGACGTTGTAGTTTAAGTACATGCAGGCAAAGGTGAGAACGGTTCTGACCGGGATCTCGCTGTTTTTGACCGGGTGGATATTGACAATGCTCATCTCCATGCCCTGATCGTTCCAGGTGGAGGAAACGGCAAAGAAGGTGCCGTCGTCAAGCGGGGTGATGCTGCCGATATCGCTCATATCGATATCGCTGTTTATGTAGTTCACAATCTCCTCGCAGGTGCCTTCGGCAATCTTCACGCCGAAGATGCCGTTCTGACCCATGCCGTAGAGATCGTATTCACCGGTGCCGGTGACGTAGTTATAGATGTCGCCCTTGGACGGGATGTCGTACTCGTCGCCGAGCTTGAAATTCTCGATATCTACGGTCTTCCACGTTTCCTTGCCTGTTCCGTCAAGCTCGTTATACTCATAGCTGCGTGTGACGATGGTGCCGTCGCGCAGGGCAACAACGGAGCCGAAGTAATTATCAGACGTAATCACGCCGGCAACCTCGCCCTCGGTGCTCAGAACATAGCAGGACATATCGCTGAAGGCGAGAAGCTTGCCGTCCTTTGTCGGGATGAGACCATTTATATAGAAGTAATCCGCGTCGGGCGCGATGGCGCTCGAATCAATGGTGGCAAGCGCAGAGCCGTCCGGGCCGAGCTTTGCGATTATCGCGCCGTTTTTGTACTCCTGATAGTTGTACCACTGCTCGGAGTAGGGCTCAATGCCCTCGGGAGCGGTGTTGCGGCTCGCGTAATAGCTCTCTACGACCCAGATATTGCCGTCGCCGGCGTCGGCGATGGACTGAATGTAGCTCGAAGCGTTGTCCCAGCCCTCTTCCTCGGGTTTGTATGCCTCGAAGCCCTCGAGCTTCGTAATGTTGCTTCCGTCGGTGTCCATATTCCATAGATAAGTCTTTGTATATCCGTTATCACCGATCTGGTCTCCGTTTTCATTGTAGACGGGGTCGCTGACATACTCCGAGGTGGTGTACCAGAGCTTGCCGGCGGCGTAGCGCACGTCGTAATACATTCCGTCCTCGCCTGTGTCGAGCTTTGAGTAGCTTGCGACGTAGGTGAAGCCGTCCGGGTCGGAAATAGCGGGGTTATCCTCCGGCTTCGGTCCGGAGGGGGGGTTATCATTTGGCTTTGTCGGGTCTCCGTCACTCTTCGGCGTGCAGCCGGAAAGTGCGCCCATGACCATTACAAGCGCCAGAATCAGCGCCAGCGTGCGGGTAAAATTCTTCATTATGTACCTCCTGAAAAAAGAAAGAACCTATGTTTACACATTTCAGACGATTTGACGGACTCATTTGTTCCCGTCTCGGCAAAATAAATTACATAGATATGGTAAGTTTACCATAATTCAGCGAAGTAGTCAATATAATTTATCGTTTTTCGATATTGACATTTTGACGTCGCCGCACTATAATCCTACTAACCTACTTTTTTAGTATGTTTTAGGAGGAACCCACTATGGCAAACTACAGATTTGAGACCTTACAGCTCCACGCAGGACAGGAAAAGCCCGATCCGGCAACCGGCGCAAGGAGTGTGCCGATATACCAGACCGCGAGCTACGTTTTCAACAACTCGCAGCACGCCGCCGACCGTTTCGGCCTGCGTGACGCCGGAAATATCTACGGCAGATTGACCAATCCCACGCAGGGCGTGCTCGAGGAGCGCATGGCTGCGCTCGAGGGCGGCGTCGCGGCGCTTGCGGTCGCCTCCGGCGCCGCAGCGGTGAGCTACGTCATTGAAGCGCTCGCACAGGGCGGCGGTCACGTAGTCGCGCAGAAGACGATCTACGGCGGCAGCTACAATCTTCTCGCCCACACTCTCCCCGCTCTCGGTATCAGCACCACGTTCGTAGACGCGCAGAAGCTCGATGAGCTCGAGGCAGCAATAAATCCGGAAACGCGCCTCGTCTATCTTGAAACGCTCGGCAACCCGAGCTCCGACATACCTGACGTCGAAGCGATCTCCGCGATCGCCCACGCGCACGGCGTTCCGGTAGTCATTGACAACACCTTTGCGACTCCGTATCTCTTCCGCCCGATCGAGCATGGCGCGGACGTTGTAGTTCACTCCGCGACGAAGTTCCTCGGCGGTCACGGCACGACCCTCGGCGGCATAATCGTCGACGGCGGCACCTTTGAATGGACTGCGGACAAGTACCCTGCCCTCGCCGCGCCGAATCCGAGCTATCACGGCGTATCGTTCACCGCCGCGGCGGGAAAGGCGGCGCTTGCGACCTACATCCGCGCGATCCTGCTGCGCGACACCGGTGCGGCGATCAGTCCCTTCAACGCGTTTCTGCTCCTTCAGGGCATCGAGACTCTCTCCCTGCGCGTCGAGCGGCACGCCGAGAACACAAAAAAGGTACTCGATTTCCTCTCGAATCACCCGAAGGTCGCAAAAATCAGCCACCCGGCGCTCCCCGATCACCCCGACCATGCGCTCTACGAGCGGTATTTCCCGAATGGCGGAGGTTCGATCTTCACCTTTGATATCAAGGGCGGAGAGGAGGAGGCATTCCGCTTCATAGATTCGCTTGAAATATTCTCACTCCTTGCCAATGTCGCGGACGTCAAGAGCCTTGTAATTCACCCGGCGACGACTACCCATTCTCAGCTTTCGCCCGAGGAGCTCGCGGAGCAGAACATCACCCCCGCGACGGTGCGCCTCTCCATCGGAACCGAGCACGCTGACGATATTATCGCCGACCTCGCTCAGGCGCTGAATAAGGTTTAAGACACTTTACAAAAGACCGGAAAAATGATAAACTACCGGAAAAACACAAAAGAAGTGATAAAGTGCAAGAAAAAAGCTGTCTTGTCGCGATGAGCGGCGGGGTGGATTCCTCAGTCGCGGCGTATCTCATCCGCTCCGCCGGCTACGAGACTGCGGGCGTGACGATGAAGCTCTTCGACCCGGAGTTTTCCGACCCGAAGGGCCGCACCTGCTGTTCCGAGAAGGACATCCACGACGCTGACGACGTTTCGATCCTCATCGACATACCCTACGAGGTGGTCGACCTGCGGCGCGAGTTTGACGAGAATGTCATAAAGCCCTTTATATCGGTCTACGAGGCGGGCGGAACGCCGAACCCCTGTATCGAGTGCAACAAATTCATGAAATTTTCCGCTCTGCGCGATTACGCCGACAGCCATGGGTTATACTATATCGCGACCGGTCACTACGCGCGCGTGGAGTTTGACGAGGCGCGCGGCCGCTGGCTTCTCAGAAAGGCGCGCGACAGCAAAAAGGACCAGAGCTACGTGCTCTACAACCTCACGCAGTCCGACCTTCAGAGGGTGCTGTTTCCGCTCGGCAATATGACAAAGGACGAGGTGCGCGCCATCGCCGAACGCGAGGGCTACATCAACGCCCGCAAGCGCGACAGTCAGGACATCTGCTTCGTGCCTGACGGCGACTACGCCGCGTTCATGGAGCGCAGAAGGGGCGGAAAATACCCAAAGGGCGACTATATTTCGCCGGAGGGCAGGGTTTTGGGCTCGCACCTCGGCTCAGTTCATTACACTGTCGGTCAGCGCAGGGGGCTTGACCTCGCCATGGGCGAGCGCTGCTACGTCATCGAAAAGGACGCCGCGCGCAACACAGTGACCGTTTCAACCGATGAAAGTCTCCTCTTTCACAGCGTGTGCAAGCTGACTGACTGCAACCTCATCTCCGTCGCGGATATCCCGCCCGAGGGACTTTCCGTCACCGCGAAAACCCGCTATTCCCAGCGAGAGGCTCCCGCGACCGTCTACCCGGACGGCGGCGGACTTCGCCTTGAATTCAATGAGCCGCAGAGGGCGATGACAATCGGTCAGAGCGCCGTTTTCTACGACGGCGACATCGTAGTAGGCGGCGGTGTGATAAAGGAGGTGGGCGAATGAGCTGCCCGAAGCACGAAATACAGCTCACCGAGCGCGAAATGCGCCTTCTCGATTTCTTCCGCACAGAGCCGTTTATGCCGGTAGTGCGGCGCATCAGCCTCGACACGCCATATCTTATTCTCGCGGGCGAGGATTATTCCGACTCGCTGATGTGGCTTCAGCTCAAGGGGCTTGTCGATATCGAGCTCTCTGCTCCCGTCGAGGGAGGCGACTACTCCGTATATCCCGAAAGCGCCGTGCGAGGCTCGGCTTCACTGACCGCAAGAGGTCAGGAGGCGCTCGATTCGCTCGATATTCTGGGGGCGCAGTGATGGATGAATTTTTATCAAGAACCGCCCTCATGCTGGGCGATAATGCCGTAAAAAAGCTTCAGGAGAGCCGCGTTGCGGTATTCGGAGTCGGCGGGGTCGGAGGCTACGCCGTCGAGGCGCTCTGCCGCGCCGGAATCGGCTCATTGGACATAGTCGACAGCGACACCGTCGCGCCTTCAAATCTCAACCGCCAGATAATTGCGACCCGCGACACAGTCGGTCAGTACAAGGTCGACGCCGCCGAGGCGAGGATAAAGTCCATAAATCCCGACTGCAAAGTCACAAAGCACCGCTGCTTTTTTCTTCCGGAGACTGTCGGCGAGTTCGATTTCGCCTCTTATGACTACGTTGTGGACGCCATCGACACAGTGACGGGCAAGCTTGAGCTTATCCGCTGTGCGAAGGAGGCGGGCGTTCCGGTGATCAGCTCAATGGGCGCCGGAAACAAGCTCGACCCGACCGCATTCCGCGTTGCCGACATTGAAAAGACCCGTGTATGCCCGCTCGCGCGGATAATGCGCAAGGAGCTCAAAAAGCGCGGCATTTCCGGCGTAAAATGCGTCTTTTCTGAGGAAATTCCGATGGATATTCCCCAGCCGGAGCGCGAGAGCGGCGAGGCTAAGCGCGTCACTCCGGGGTCGGTTTCCTTCGTTCCGAGTGTTGTCGGGCTGATAATCGCCGCTGAGGTAGTAAAAGACCTCACCGGAGTGAGAAACGAGAATTACGGATAAAACAATCCCCTTGAGAGCATTCTCAAGGGGATCAATGCGTCGACAAAGTCTCCGCATCGAACATATTTTGCGCTATCTGAGCGCAAAATATGACGCCTGCGGGCGGGTGATGCGACGTGAAGGGGCCTCTCGGCCGGCCCCTTCACAAAACCCCGCCTTCTTTTATCCGACGCTTTTTTCTTTTTGTCTACAGTCTGATCCCCTTGAGAGCATTCTCAAGGGGATATCTTTATTCAATCGCGCTGTCATCGGCCTCGATGACCGGCTCAGTGCCGCTTATCTCAGTATAGAAGAGCGCGTGAGCGATCGCCTTATACGGCGTTACCCACACTGCCGCCGGGGAGAAGAACACGCACAGAAGATCCCAGAGGATAAACGTAACGTCGTGAAGGAGGAGCTGAACTCTCCTGCCCTTCATCATAAGGCGCGAGCGGCGCATACATTCGATTGCGCCCAGCTCGGGATTGTCAAACATTATGTATACTGCCTGACGGTAACCGTAGAAGAGGTACACTCCGGGAACGATAAAGAGAGCAAGTCCCGCACCGACTATGATGGCCTTCAAAAACCAGATTACGTACAGTCTGAGGAAGAATTTCGCCTTTGGAAGAATGTCCCACGCCTTGGGCGTCTCGCCTCTCGCGCGCCTGAGGGCATAGCCCTCGTAGCCGAGCTCTACGACTATCGTAAGCAGGTACACCACCGCGCCGATGATCCGTGAAGCCAGCGGCATCTCCGGCAGCGTGACCTTTTGGAATGCCTCGAAGTCGTTGTGCAGCACCGCTTCCTCAAGCTCATGGGTCATCTGATGCAGACCGCTGAGGTGCATATACAGCTCCTCCAGAAGCAGCAGAACTCCAAAAAGTATCACTGAGCTCAGCAGCACATTCATGAGATCCTTGAATATAATAGCGCGCGAATGCGCCTTAATATGCCGGACGTGTTCCATTCTATCACTCTCCCTTATAATACGAATTATTATAACAAATTACGCGCATAATTGGTAGATATTTTTTTAAATTCTTATTCTTTCAAGCGATAATTTGACATAATTTTCTTTTGCGGCAGATTATGATTACCCCATCACACATCTGAAAGGGCGATCATTTTGCTGCAAAAGGTACTTTCCGGCGCCATAGGGCGCATCCGACCAATCGACAGGGCGAGGGCTGCGGAGCTTGTTCTCCGGTTCGCTCTCTCCGCCGCCACGGCGTCACTTCGGCTCTTCGGCTCGTTCTCACCCTTTGGTGCGGCATTTGTCGCCTCCGCAAAGGTCGGCGCCGCCGGCGCTGTGAGTCTCTTCGGCGCGGCAATCGGCTACGCGCTGAGCGGCGACGTGCCGATGATGGTGAAGTATCTCGCCATTCTCGCGCTCGTGCGCGTAACCTTTCTCGCTCTCAGAAGCACCGAGGCAGCGGAATCGAAATGGTTTCCCCTTGCCGTCACCTTTGTATCCTTTGCGCTCGTCGGCTTTGTCTACGCCTTTGATGAGGGCTTCGGGGTAAGGGCCGCTGCTCTCTATCTCACAGAGTGCTTTGTCGGAGCGGGAAGCGTACTTTTTTACCGCGTTGCGCTCACAAGCTATTCTGATACCGGAGAGAGCCGCGTGAGCCACCTCGCCTGCCTCGGTTATCTCGCGGCGACAGCGTTTGCCGGGATCGCGGAGCCGATGGTTTTCGGCGTTCTCTCCGTAGGGCACACTCTCGCGCTGCTTACTATTCTCATCGCTGTGTTCAAATCCGGCGTCGGAATGGGCTGCATAGCCGCAACCGTGCTCGGCGCGGCGATGGATCTTCAGGCCGGCACCGCCGGAGTTTTTGCGATGACCTACGCTCTCGCCGCCACGCTCGGCGGTATATTCAGAAAATCCGGACGTCTGATTTTCCTTCTGAGCTTTGTCTGCGCCGACGCGATCGGCGTTGTCTGGAGCTTCAGCATTACCCGCTCTGCTCAGCCGCTGTTTGACGCCTTTGCTGCGAGCGTTGTTTTTATGCTCGTTCCCGATTACATACTCTCGAAAATCGGCGCGATTTTTCCGCTCAGAGCCTCGAATTACGGGTTCTCCCGCGCGCGTGACTACACCTCGCGCCGAATCGGTCTGTCCGCCGAAGCGTTTACGATTCTCGCGGATACCGCCGGAGCTGTCAGCCGCGGCGACGTTGCTGACGATCCCGCCGGCGTTTACGACCGCGCCACCGAAACCGTCTGCCGCGGGTGCAAGAGCGAGATCCGCTGCTGGCAGCTCGACTACGCCGACACCTACGATATTCTCAACCACCTCACTCCGAAGCTTACGGGCGAGGGGCGCATAGTACCCGGCGACTTTCCGGACAGGCTCACTGAGCGGTGCAGTCGCATCGGCTGGCTTGCGAGCGAGATAAATTCCGAGGAGCGCGCCCTGCGTCTGAGGCGCCGCTTCCGCGCGGGAATCGAAGAAAACCGCGTCTCCGCTGCCGGGCGCTACGGCGATGTTGCAGAGGTGATGAGAAGCCTCGGGCGCGAGCTTTCCGGCGGCATAAAGGTCGAGCCGGCACTCGAGCGCAAGGTAGTGCGAGCGCTCTCTGCGATGAGCATCGACGGCTCGGCGGCGGTGTTCCGGCTGGGCCGCGGCAGACTGCGAATCGAAATAAAGAGTGAGAGTCTTCCGAAGCTCCGCAAGCAGGAGAATTGGCTCGAGGCGATCAGTAAAAGTGTGGACTGCCGTCTGCGCGAGGGGGAGAGTCTCGACCCGACGAGGCTCATTCTGCTCTCAGCCGAGCCGCTCACAGTCAGCATGGGCGCGGCGGTGCAGCCAAAGCGCGGCTCGCGCGTTTCCGGCGACAGCTTTTCCGGATTCGAGACCGACTCCGGCGCGTTCTGTCTCGTTATTTCCGACGGAATGGGTACCGGTGAGGCTGCGGCAAAGCTCAGCAGTGCAGTCGTAGGCAGTATGAAGCGCTTTACGTGCGCGGGAATCGCCCCGGAGCTGAGTCTCAGGCTCCTCGAACACGCGATGTTCCTGCGCTCTGAGGCTGAGGTCGAGACCTCAACCGTCGATTACCTCGCGGTAGACACGTTTTCCGGCACGGCTACCCTCACAAAGCGCGGCGCGCCGGCATCATACTTAAAGCGCGGCGAAAACGTAAAAAAGCTCGGCTCCAGCCTCTTCCCCACCGGCATAAGCGCGGGAGAAAAGTCAAACAGCGCGAGCTTTTCAATTAACTCAGGCGATGAGATTATCATGGTCACAGACGGCATTACTCAGGGCTCCGGCGAGGATTGGCTCATTGAGGGCATTCGAACCCACTCCGGCACACCTCAGCAGCTTGCCGACAGGATTCTCGCCTCCGCAAAGCGCAAAACCGAGTTTGACGACGATATGACCGTAGTCGTGGTCAAGGTCGAGGCGCTTTAACTATCTTTTCTTGTACAGTACAAGCTCCGGATTTTCGCCGTTTTTTTCATAGGTGCAGACAAGAATGAAATCCATATTCGCCAGCACTCCGAAACATCTGTCCCCGCCGAACTCCGATTCGAGCTGATTTCCCAGATAGGTCGTGCGGTCGTTCAGAAACTTCACTCTCTGCCCGCCCGGAAGCCGGTATTCGAGGTTTACGCAGCTCCCCGCGAGAGCGTTGAGCCTCTCAAGGCGCGGCAGGCCGGGTATGGCGAGCTCATTTATCTCGTCGATAAGCTTGCGCTTGAATTCCTCAAATTTGCCGTTGTCGGAAAGCTCCTCGTAGCGCTTCCAATAGTCGAGCTTCGGGAGGTTCTCTCTGAGTATCGCCCGCGCTTCGCTGTCGGTAAAGCCGTTCTCTGCCATGTTTGCGGCGCAGACGTCGATAAGCTCGTCCATATCGCTGTAAACGTACGTGCCGTCAGCATAGCACCACTGGCAGTAGTTCTCGTTCAGCGCTCCGTCGCTGTCCTTGCCGAGGATCGAATCATCGAGCGGCATTCCGCAGCATTGGCATATAAGCTGCCGCGGAGACCCGAGGAGCGTATTGATGGAGACGTCAAAAACTCTCGAGAGCAGCTTCAGAGCCTCTGTATTCGGAACTGTCTCGCCATTTTCCCAGCGCGAGACTGCCTGCCGCGATACAAAAAGCTTTTCCGCAAGCTCCGCCTGCGACAAGCCGGATTTGGTTCTCAGCCCGTAGATTATATCCTTCGTATTCATACGCAAGCCCCCTTTTTCTTGCATTATAGATTGAACTCACATTAATTGCAAGCAACGCGCAGTTGCCCGAAAATATAAGTTGTTTTTTGCGCGGAATAATGCTATACTTTATTTGTGGAAATTTGGGGCTTTCGTGAGGAAGGATAAGTTTGAAACAAGTTTCAAACTTGTTGAAATCCAAGCCGTTTTGTGCCTTAAGCTTTTGCAAAGGGAATGGTCATAAAGATATGAAAAAAATAATGCTTGTCTTCGGAACCCGACCCGAGGCGATAAAAATGTGTCCGCTCGTCAAGGAGCTCAAGAGCCGCAGTCAGGTCGAAACCGTCGTCTGTGTGACAGGTCAGCACCGCGAAATGCTCCAGCAGGTGCTGGACGCCTTTGAGGTAACACCGGATTACGATCTCGCCGTTATGCACCAGGGGCAGACGCTTTTTGAGGTCACAGAGCGCGTTATGGAGGGTCTGCGCCCTGTTATCGAGAAGGAAAAGCCCGATGTTGTGCTCGTCCACGGCGACACGACGACTACCTTCGCAGCCGCTCTCACCTGCTTCTATATGAACGTACCCGTCGGCCACGTAGAGGCGGGTCTGCGCACCTACGATATAAGCGCCCCCTACCCCGAGGAGTTCAACCGCGAGGCGGTCGGAATACTCGCAAAATACAACTTTGCCCCCACCGTCAACGCCCGCGCGAATCTCATCAAGGAGGGCAAAAATCCCGACACGATCTGGGTCACCGGCAACACCGCGATCGACGCACTCGGTACCACGGTCGTCAGTGATTTCAGCCATCCCGACCTCGATTGGGCGGAAGGTTCGAGACTCGTTATTCTGACCGCGCACCGCCGTGAGAACTGGGGCAAGCCGCTTTATTCGATCTTCCGCGGAATACGCAGGGTCGTTGAGGAGTTTCCGGACGTCAAGGTGCTCTACCCTGTCCATCTCAACCCCCTCGTCCGCAAGGCCGCCGAGGATACCCTCTCCGGCTGCGACCGCATTCGCATCACCGAGCCCATCGACGTTATGGCGTTCCACAATTTTCTCGCGCGCAGCTATATGATACTCACCGACTCCGGTGGAATTCAGGAGGAGGCTCCGTCGCTCGGCAAGCCGGTGCTCGTTCTTCGCGAGGTCACGGAGCGCCCGGAGGGAGTCGCCGCCGGTACGCTGAGAATCGTCGGCACCGACGAGGAGAATATTTACCGGACCTTCAAGGCTCTCCTGACCGACGAGGAGCTCTACGACGCGATGAGCAACGCCGAGAATCCCTACGGCGACGGCTTCGCGTCCAAGCGCATCGCGGATATTCTTATTAAGGGCAAGACGAATATATAAGCTCAGGGCGCGGGTTTTCCCGCGCCCTATGTTTATACCATTATCTCTCCGTATGCGAGAACGGCGCTGCGCACGCACTCATCGCACGGGCATATGATTCTGCCGGTCTCTATGCCCTTCAGCTCCTTGCAGAGAAGCGCTCCGCATTTCGCGCGGAACCGCTCGGTCAGCGCGCGCGTAAAGCGCACAGTGCCCTGCCCGCCGACCTTCAGTCCGGCAACCATTCCTGCGCCGATAAGGGCTCCGCAGGTGTTTTCCATCGTTCCCATGCCTACGCAGAAGCCGGAGGCGACCGCCCTCGCCTGCTCCTCGGTAAGACCGGTTTCGTCGATGAGCGCCATCACCACCGCCTGACAGCAGTTGTATCTGCCCGTTCGCTTCCACTCGGCCGCTCTCTCCGCGCGTTCTTCTATGTTCATAGGACTTCCCCCCAAGTTTTTTCTCCAGTATACTAAAAAACTCTTGACAACTCAAGTATCTTTTATTATAATAATTAAGCTTTCTGGATAAGCTTCAGTTCAACCAACGAATGGAGAAGTCGCGTAGTTGGTCGAGCGCGCACGATTGGAAATCGTGTAACGGTCAAAAGCCGTTCGAGAGTTCGAATCTCTCCTTCTCCGCCATGAAAACCCTTGAAATCATTAGGTTTCAAGGGTTTTCTTTTTTGGTTTCCCTTATTTATGCACTTTTGTGCGAAGTGACGGTTTTTTAATATCTCCATATTTGTTGACCAGTCCGAAAACTGGGCAATACCGGATGCACGCGAATCTTTCCTTCTCTTTTCCTCAAAAATGTGCTATACTCTTCAAAACGGAGGTGCTGTGATGACATTATTTATTAACGCCTGCACGCGCGCCGAGTCGCGCACGAAGCGGCTCGCGGACACATATCTGTCAACTTTGACTGACACAATTGAGGAAGTCCGGCTCGATAAAATATTCTTCCCCGTCGCGGACGCGCAGTTTTTAGAAATGCGCGACGCTCTCATAGCCGCGCGCAATTTTGACGATCCGGCGTTCAGCCTTGCGAGGCAGTTTGCCTCAGCTGACGAGATCGTTATCGCCGCGCCGTTCTGGGATCTTTCCTTCCCTGCCTCTCTGAAGCAGTATTTCGAGCAGATAAACGTTCTCGGCGTGACCTTTGTCTATACTCCGGAGGGCATTCCCCAAGGACTATGTCGTGCGCATAAGCTCACCTACGTCACCACCGCCGGAGGCTACTACTTCCCCGAGGAGTTCGGCTTCGGCTACGTCAAGGCGCTCGCGCAGGGCTACTACGGAATACCCGAGGTAAACCTCATCAAAGCGCTCGGACTCGACATTAACGGTGCTGACCCCGAGGCGATAGTCAAAGAGGCACAAAAAACCATAAGATAAAAAGACCGGAGCTGTGAAAATCAATCAGATCACAGCTCCGGGTTTATTATTTTTCCTCTTTAGGCTCGGACTTTTTCTTTGTCGCGGGCTTTTTTGCCGCAGGTTTCTTCTCAGCTGCGGGCTTCTTCGGCGCGGCAGGCTTCTTTTCTGCTGCCGGCTTCTTTGCAGGAGCCTTCTTCGGCTTCTCCTCGGTCTTTACGGGCTCGGGGTCGCCGGGCTCTACATCGGGCTGAAGTCCGACGTAAATATTTACATACTCCTTTGCTGCCTTCGACCAGCTGAAATCCGCCGACATCGCCTGCTCCTGAAGCTTCTTCCAGGTTTCCTTGTCGTTCTGGAAGAGATCAGTGGCGTGCTGAACGGTGTAGAGCATCTCGTGAGCGTTGTAGTTTGCAAACGAGAAGCCGGTACCCTCGCCAGTGTACTTGTTGTACGGCATGACAGAATCCTTCAGGCCGCCGGTCTCGCGCACAACGGGCAGAGTGCCGTAGCGCATGGCTATCATCTGGCTCAAGCCGCAGGGCTCGAAGAGCGAGGGCATGAGCAGCATATCCGCGCCGGCGTACATACGGTGGCTGAGGGAGTTGTCGAAGGTGACGCAGGCGCTCATGCGCCCCGGGAACTTCCACGCATAGTAGCGCAGCATATCCTCGTACTTCGCGTCGCCGGTGCCGAGCACCGCGAGCTGCACGGGCTTATAGAGCATCTCCTCGATCACGCGGGCAACAAGGTCAAGACCCTTCTGCTCGGTGAGGCGGCCGATCATGACGACAAGCGGGATATTCTCGTCAACGTCAAGACCGAGCTCCTCCTGAAGCGCCTTTTTCTGCTCCGCCTTGCCGCTAAGGTCAGCCTTTGAGAAGTGGTTTGTGAGGAACGGATCAGTGGACGGATCCCACTCGACATAGTCGATTCCGTTCATAACGCCGTAGAGCACGTTGGAGCGGCGGCGGAAAATGCCGTCGAGATGCTCGCCGAAGAACGGGCGCTGAACCTCCTCGGTATAGGTTGGCGAAACCGTCGTCAGAACATCGGAATAGCAGAGCGCGCCCTTCATGAAGTCAATGCTGTCCTTATCCATTCTGAGCTGATCGGCGGCAGCCGGGATCCCGGCAAGTCCGAGCACGTCGGAGAGGACGTAATCGGACATCTGACCCTGGAATTTAAGGTTGTGGACTGTGAAAACAGTCTTGATGCGGTCATAAGCCTCAATGCCGCGGTAGAACTCGCGGAGGAATACGGGGCTGAGCGCGGTGTGCCAGTCATTGGCATGGAGAATATCCACCGGGAAGTCCGGAAGATACTGTATCGCCTCAACGACTGCCTTTGAGAAAAAGGCGATGCGCTCGCCGTCATCAAAGTAGCCGTAGGCGGAGCCGCGGTTGAAGTAATACTCGTTATCGACAAAGTAATAGGTCACGCCGCGTCTTGTAAGTGTCTCGATGCCGCAGTAGAGGTTGCGCCACGCAAGGGGGACGTAGAAATCACAGAGATGCACCATCTCATCGCGGTACTCCTGGGGAATGCCGGAGAAATTTGGCATGATAACTCTTGCGTCGCATCCGGCGCCGTTCAGCGCCTCAGGCAGAGAGCCTGCGACGTCGCCGAGGCCTCCGGTCTTCATAAACGGGACAGCCTCAAAGGCGGCAAAAAGAACGTTCATTCTTCTTTTCATTGTACTTTCACCTCTTGAAAGAAGGGAATATTCTCATAAGGGAGGGGAATTTCCCCTCCCTATGAAATGCGGTGATTCAGTTGCCGAGCTCGTTCTTTTCCTTGATGAGGATATTCTCGGGTGTTCCCTTGAGAACGGAGCCGGCCTCGATCTTGTTGGAGCGGTCGATGATAGCATTCTCAACGACAGCACCGTCGCCGATCTTGCAGGACTGCATTACGATGGCGTTGCGGACAACTGCGCCCTTGCCGACGGTTACGCCGCGGAAGAGAATGGAGTTTTCAACGGTGCCCTCGATGATGCAGCCGGCGGGGATAAGGCTGTTCTTGACGACGCACTCGGCGCCGTACTTGGTGGGAGGCGCATCGGTGATCTTGGTCGCGATGGGACGATCGCGGCGGAAGAGCTCATCGGAAACCTCGGGTCTGAGAAGATCCATGCTGTTGCGGAAGTAGTTTCCGGCGGAATAGATGCTTCTGAGATAGCCCTCGACCTTAAAGAGACGGATGTCCATCTTATCGAAGTCGGCGGCGAGAGCCTCGAAGAGATCGAGGTAGTCGATGGCAGCGTACCAGTCGAGAACCTTGAGAAGGAGCTCGTAGCTGATGACGAAGGAGTCGACAAACGCCTTGTCGCCCTTCTTTACGCCGCGGAGGATGTCCTTGACCTTGCCGCTTTCGTCGGTGACGATGGTGGAGATGTCGTTATCATCGCGGACGCCATCAACATAAGCAAGGGTGATATCTGCGCCGGACTGCTCATGCTGGTCGATCATCTTGTTGTAATCGAGGTTGGCGACGATATTCGCAGTGGTGACTACGACGTACTTCGCGCTGGCGCGGCTGAGGAAGACCATGTTGCGGCGGAAGTCGCGGAGAAGGAAGCGGCTGCCCTTGGTGGAGATACCGAAGACGGAGCCGGGCAGGACGAAAAGTCCGCCGATCTTGCGATCGAGGTTCCACTCGCTGCCTGCGCCGAAGTGGTCGATAAGGCTGCGGTACTTGTACGGGGTGATGATACCGACTGTTGTGATGTCTGCGTTCTCCATGTTGGAGAGGGAGAAGTCGATCATGCGATAGCGTCCGCCATAGGGGACGGAAGCGGCGGTACGGCCGTTTATGAGCTCCTTGAGATCGGGAGTTTCGTAGTTAGTAGTGATTATACCGATTGCTCTATCCATTACTCGTTACCTCCCACGCCGTAAACGGCTTCATTTCCGAGAACTGCGATAGCAACTGACTCGTCCTCAGAGCCGAAAACGCTGTTCTCCTTTACGATCGCACCGTCGCCGAGGATGGCGCGGACGACCTTTGCGCCTGCCTCAACGCGGGCGCCGGGCAGAATTACGGAATCCTTGACATAAGCGCCCTCGCCGACAAAGGCGTCAGCTCCGAGAACGGAGTGCTCAACGGTGCCGAAGATGCGTGTGCCGTTGGCGGCGATGGACTGTCTGATGCAGCCGTTGGCGCCGATGTACTGGGGCGGCTGAGAGTTGGTGTTGGAGAGGATCGGATTCTCCTGATCGTAGAGGTCGAACTCGGGATTCTCGTCGAGAAGCTCCATGCTGGTCTGATGGTAGCTTCCGAAGGTTCCGACGTCCTTCCAGTAGCCGGCAAATTCATAAGTAAAGAGGCGCTTGCCCTCAGCGAGGAGCTTCGGAATGATGTTGTTGCCGAAGTCGTGCTCGGAGTTCTGATCGGCGGCGTCCTCCATAAGAGCCTTCTTGAGAACGCTCTTTGTGAAGATGTAGATACCCATGGAGGCGAGGTTGGAATCGGGGTTCTTCGGCTTCTCGGTGAACTTTACGATCTCGCCGGTCTCCTTGGCGGTCATGATGCCGAAGCGGGAGGCGTCCTCCCAGGGCACCTGCATGACGGCGACAGAGAGGTCTGCGTTGTGCTTCTTGTGAGTTGCGAGCATATCCTGATAGTCCATGCGGTAGATCTGATCCGCGGAAAGGATGATGACGTACTCGGGATCGTAGAGATCAATGAAGTCGAGGTTCTGGTAGATAGCGTCGGCGGTACCTTTGTACCACTCGGCGCCGGACTCGGTCGCGTAAGGCGGGAGGATGAATACGCCGCCGTCGCGGCCGTTCATATCCCACGCGTGACCCGTGCCGAGATACGCGTTAAGACGCAGAGGACGATACTGTGTGAGCACGCCCACCGTGTCGATATGGGAATTGGCGCAGTTTGAAAGGGGGAAGTCGATGATTCTGTACTTGCCGCCGAATGAAACGGCGGGCTTTGCGACGCTCTTTGTCAGCGCACCGAGACGCGATCCCTGACCACCGGCAAGGAGCATCGCGATGAACTCTTTTTTCTTTGCCATTTTCGCGCACCTTCTTTCAGAATAGTTGGGTTATGTTAATTTTTTGAACACGATTTTAGTTCGCCCCGCGGGCGGGTTTTTCGGAGCCTTACAGACCCCAGATCTCCTCGGCGTACTGCTTGATGGTACGGTCGGAGGAGAAGAAGCCGGATCTTGCGATGTTTGTAAGGCTTATCTCGTTCCAGCGCTGCTTGTCGGTGGCGTAGAGGCTCTCGAGCTTCTGCCAGCCGTTCACATAGGAGTGGAAGTCGGGAAGTACGAAGAAGAAGTCGTTAGCGCGGAGAAGCTCATCATAGATGCCGTTGAAGCCGCCGGAGAGTCCGGAGTAGGTGCCGTCAACGAGCTGATCGACAATACGCTTGATGCGCCCGTCGGAGTTGTAGAGATCCCACGCAAAGTAGCTGTGCTCGCGCTTCATGCGGTCGACCTCCTCGGTCCTGAGGCCGAAGATCTCGATGTTCTCATCGCCGACAACGTTTGCGATCTCGACGTTTGCGCCGTCGAGGGTGCCGAGGGTGATTGCGCCGTTCATCATGAACTTCATGTTGCCGGTGCCGCTCGCCTCCATGCCGGCGGTGGATATCTGCTCGGAGATGTCGGAAGCCGGATAGATGTACTGAGCATTGGAAACGGAGAAGTTCGGGACGAACGCGACCTTTATTCTGCCCCTTACGCGCTTATCGTTGTTGACAACGTCCGCAACGGAGTTGACAAGGCGGATAACGTCCTTCGCGAACTCGTAGCCCTGAGCCGCTTTGCCGGCGAAGACAAAGGTGGTCGGGTACATATCGAAGCTCGGGTCGGTGAGGAGGCGGTTGTAGAGGTCCATTATCTTGAGAACGTTCAGAAGCTGACGCTTGTAGGCGTGGAAGCGCTTTACCTGAACGTCAAAGATGCTGTTTGTATCGACGGCGACGCCGGTGGTCTCGTAAATGTAGTTTGCGAGGCGGACCTTGTTCTCCTTCTTGGATTTCTCCATTTCGAGCATAAATCCTCTGTCGCCCTTGAACTGGAGAAGCTTCTCAAGCTCGTCGCAGTCGGTGTACCACTTATCTCCGATGGAGTCGGTGATGAGCTTTGCAAGACTCGGGTTCGCCTGAGCGAGGAAGCGGCGGTGGGTGATGCCGTTCGTCTTGTTGTTGAACTTCTCGGGAGTCAGCTGATAGAACTCCTTGAGAACGTTAGCCTTGAGTATCTCGGTGTGAAGCGCCGCAACGCCGTTTACGGCGTGACCGCAGATAACGGAGAGATTCGCGGTGCGGACCTGACCGTCCCAGAGGATAGCGGTGGCGCGGAGAAGCTCCTGCCAGTTCTCTCTGTCGCGCGGGAAGGACTCGCGATAGCGGCGGTCGATCTCCTCAACAATATCATAGATACGCGGGAGAAGGGCGCGGAACATATCGATTGGCCACTTCTCGAGCGCCTCGGGGAGGATCGTGTGGTTAGTATAGCTTACTGTGTGGGTAACGATCTCCCACGCCTCAGCCCAGGAGAGGTCCTTCTCATCCATGAACACACGCATAAGCTCGGCTCCGCAGAGAGAGGGGTGCGTATCGTTAGTCTGGATGGCGACATGGTCGGCGAGATGCTTCCAGTCAGGGCCGTATTCCTTCTCATAGGAGCGGAGAATGTTATTGATTCCCGCGCAGACGAACATATACTCCTGCTTTAAGCGGAGCTTCTTGCCCGGATCCGCGTTGTCAGAGGGATAGAGGACTGCGGTTATCGCGTGAACGTCGGAGCGGAACTTGAAGGCTCCGGAGTAGTCGCCGCGGTTGTAGGCGTCCATATCGAATTCCTGCTTATAGGGCTCAGCCTGCCAGAGGCGGAGGGTGTTGACGGTCTTTCCGCCGTAGCCGACTACGGGGACGTCATACGGAACGGCGAGAATAGGCTCTCCGCCGACCCATTTATACTTGTATTCGCCGTTCTCCATGCGGCACTCTACAGAGCCGCCGAAGCGAACGACAACGGAATTTTCGGGCTTTTTCTGCTCCCATGCGTAGCCATCCTCGAGCCAGTTATCCGGAAGCTCAACCTGACGGCCGTCCTTAATTTCCTGATGGAACAAGCCGTAGCGGTAGCGGATACCGTTGCCGTGACCGGCATAGCCGAGGGAAGCGAGGGAGTCAATAAAGCAAGCGGCAAGTCTGCCGAGGCCGCCGTTTCCGAGGCCGGGATCCGGCTCGTACTTCAGAAGGTCATCGAGGTTCTCGCCGAGGTCGCCAAGGCCCTCGCGAACGGTGTCAATGACGCCGAAATTCATAAGATAGTTCTCAAGCAATTTGCCGATGAGGAACTCCATTGAGAAGTAGTAAACCTGCTTCTTGTGCTTCTCAGCGACTTCCTTCATGCTCTGGCTGCGCTGAACTCTTGCCTTGGCGGCTATGAAGCGGATAAGTATCTGAGCGCGCTCATTCTTATCGCAGTCCTCAAAATCTCTGCCGAGGGCGGTTCTGCACAGCTCCTTGTACTGTGAAATAAATTCCTGCTTGTCTTTGAACATTGGGTTTCTCCTAACTGTTTGTTTATAAGAAGGGTTTAATCCCTTGTTGCCCTGTTATTTTTCCTTTTTAACGGAGCTTGTTCTCTTGAACATCACGCCGCCGATGGGAGGCACGGAAATGGCGATGGACTGTTTCTGCCCGTGGAAGGGTATCTTCTCGCTCTTGATGGGAACGGGATTCATATCAGTTCCGCTGCCGCCGAATTCGGGGGCGTTGGAGTTGAAGATCTCTTTATACGTGCCGGGTCTCGGAACTCCAAGGCGGAAGCCCTGATACGTCTCCGGGCAGAAGTTTATAAGGACTACGATCTCATCCTTGGTCTGCTTGCCGCGGCGGATGAAGCTTATCATGGACTGCTTGGAGTTGTCGGCGTCAAGCCACTCGAAGCCGTCCCAGCTGTAACCCTGCTCATAGAGCGCCTTCTCGGTCTTATAGAGGTGGTTGAGCGCCTTTATATATGCCTGGTGCTTTCTGTGCGCCTCGTGCTCCCTCGGGAGGAACCACTCAAGACCCTCATAGTAGCGCCACTCAATGAACTCCGCGATCTCAGCGCCCATGAAGTTCAGCTTTGCGCCGGGGTGGGCGATCTGATAAAATGCGAGCGCTCTCATACCTGCAAACTGGCGCCAGTAGTCGCCCGGCATTCTGCCGATAAGGCTGCACTTGCCGTGAACGACCTCGTCATGGCTGAGGGCGAGGATGAAGTTCTCGTTAAAGGTGTACATCATCGAGAAGGTCAGAAGGTGGTGCGCACCGGGGCGGTACGGGAAGTCGGCCTGCATATAGTGGAGGGTATCGTGCATCCAGCCCATATCCCACTTATAGTTGAAGCCGAGACCGCCGTCCTCAGGCGGATATGTCACGAGGGGCCACGCGGTGGACTCCTCGGCAATCATCATAACGTCCGGGTGGTGAGCGCCGATTTCCTTATTGAGGATCTGAATGAACTTGACGTTGTCAAGATCCTCCTCAGTGCCCTTTTCATTGAACTTCTTGAATCGGTCGTCGTCGACGCCAAAGTTCAGATAGAGCATACTCGTAACGCCGTCGACGCGGATACCGTCGGCATGGTAGCGCTCGATCCAGTAGAATGCGTTGGACTTCATGAAGGAGCGAACCTCTCCCCTTCTGAAGTCGAATTTATAGGTGCCCCACTGGGGGTGCTGCTCCTTCTCATAGAGCTTCTCACCGTTGAAGGCGACAAGTCCGTGAGCGTCGGGGCAGAAGTGGCCGGGCACCCAGTCAAGGATAACTCCGAGGCCTGCCTTGTGAGCCATATCCACGAAGTACATAAGATCCTTCGGCGTGCCGTAGCGGCTCGTGGGAGCATAGTAGCCGGTTATCTGATATCCCCAGCTGCCGTCAAACGGGTGCTCCATAAGGGGCATGATCTCGATGTGGGTGTATCCCATATCGACAGCGTAGGGTACGAGAGAATCGGCAAGATCGCGGTAGGAATAGAAGTTGCCGTCGTCATAGCGCTTCCAGGAGCCGAAGTTAACCTCATAGATATTGAGAGGTTTCTCCATGTGGTTAGACTTCGCGCGCTTGTCCATCCACGCCTTATCGTGCCACTCGTAGCCGTCGATATCGTAGAGCTTTGAGGCAGTTTCGGGCGGGGTCGCGGCATGGAAGGCGATGGGGTCGCACTTGAGCCTCGTCTCGCCGGTCTTATCGGTCACGGCAAACTTGTAGTTGTCGTACTCCTTCGCGCCGGGGATGAAGAGCTCCCAGATCTCGCCGTCAACGCTCGTCATAGGATGCGCCTTCTCGTCCCAGTTGTTGAAATCTCCAACGACGGAAACTGCCTTGACCTTCGGCGCCCATACGCCGAAGGAATAGCCATCCTGACCGTTAACGGAGGCGGGATGCGCGCCGAGCTTCTCATACAGCCCCGCCCAGGTTCCCTCGTGGAAGAGGTAAGCGTCGTCCTTAGTCATGTAAAGATTGTCAAGATTTGTCATAAGATTCTACTTCCTTATGATAAATTTTTATGAATCCGCTTTTATCAGTTTAACATATAAAAACGGATTTGTCTACTTATTAAATAGTTTTTTCGGCCTCTTTCCAAAGGCTGAGCCCGGTAAAGATAAGCGCGGCGCAGGTAATTGCCATTTTCCACGCTTCCCCCCCCTCAAAGAGGAGAACGGTAAGTGTAAAAGCGGCGCTCATCGGGAAAAACGTCGTCTGACGGCGCGAGCCGCGGTCAAATGCATAGCCCGCGAACGCCATGAAGCTGAGCGCCGCGAGTCCGAATGCCGAAACCGCCCAGCAGTATCTGAGAACGCTGGGGCTGCCGGCGTAATCGTGATACGTAAGCGCCATGAGGAACGCAAACAGAACGCCCGGAATGAGCGATGCGGACATGGTGATGAGAAAGTCCTTGCCTCTCCTGGCGGAGTAGCCCATGATCGTGATCGCAAGCCCTGTAAGCGCGCAGAGCGCAACGGTGATGAAATCCGTCAGCTCCTTGCCGCCGAAGAGGAAAATCCATGCTCCGGCAGAGACAAACGACAGCCCGATTGCGAGGTCGATTATGAAAAAGCCGGTCTGCGACGGGTACTTATGCGAATAGTCGACCCCCGTCTCGGCTCCGCCCTTTTCGCGCAGGGCAAAAAGCGCAAAGAGCGCTATCGACAGCACGGCAAGCGATATCGTCACAGCGGTGAGAGGCGTTGAGTTCTGCAAAACGCCGTCCGCAAAAACCGCCTGCATTTCGAACATATGTATTGCGCCGGTGAGTATTCCGAGGGTAATTGGCGCGATCACCCGAATGATTTTTTTCTGCATAAAACACTTCCGAATCTGCATAGATTGCTATAAGGAAAAGCCATTCTTTTCCGTAAGCATAGATTGGACTATATCATATTACTATTTTTTGTGTTAATAGTCAAGAAAGGATTGCGTTTTGAAGAAAATAATCGTCATTTCGCTGATTGTTTCAGCAATTACACTGCTTTTTCCTGCCTCTTTTGCCCTTCGCGAGCCCGAAACCGGCGCGCTCTGGTACTCTCCGAGTCCGCTCGTCACTCTGCTCGACGGCGAACATTCGCAGTCCATGACGCTTGAAGAGTATGTCGTCGGCGCGGTCGCGGCGGAGATGCCCGCTTCCTTCGAGCCCGAGGCGCTGAAGGCACAGGCAGTGGCGCTCAGAACGTATGCTATGCGCAAAAAGTACATGGAGCCATCGCAGAATCACGAGGAAACCGTCTGCTCGGATATCGGCTGCTGCGCCGCTTGGATGAGCGAGAGCGCGCTCAGAGAGCGATGGGGAGAGGATTTTGACAAATACTACTCAAAAATAACAGCCGCCGTGAACGACACGCGCGGGGTCTATCTCAGCTACGAGAATGAAATGGCGCTCGCGGTATTTCATTCCTCCTCCCCCGGCCGCACGGAGGCAAGCGAGAATGTATGGACGACGGCGGTGCCGTATCTTGTAAGCGTGGAAACTCCGGAGAGCGCCGAAACCGTGCCGAATTTTATTACGAGCGTCACTCTCTCGCGCGATGATTTTCAGGAGGTTTTCAAAAAGCAGCACCCCTCCGCCGACTTCTCCGGCGCAGAAACCGATTGGATAAAGGGCGCTGAATACCTGCCATCCGGCAGGCTCGCATCCGTGGAAATCGGAGGCGTGAGGGTCACAGGGCGCGAGGTGCGCGAGCTTTTCGGAATGCGCTCGGCTGACCTCAGCTTTGAAATAGGCGAGGATGGAATCACACTCACCTCCGTCGGCTACGGTCACGGCGTCGGCATGAGCCAGTACGGGGCAAACGTAATGGCTGCTTCCGGAGCGGACTACCGCGAGATACTGTCGGCGTATTACCCGGGAACAGAACTTTTGGAGATATAAAAAGGCGCCGGACGGCGCCTCAATGCGTCGACAAAGTCTCCGCATCGAACATATTTTGCGCTCTCTGAGCGCAAAATATGACGCCTGCGGGCGGGTTATGCGACGTGAAGGGGCCTCTTGGCCGGCCCCTTCACAGATCCCCGCCTCCTTTATCCAACGC
>JAFSJE010000041.1 GCA_017439425.1 Oscillospiraceae bacterium | reverse complement strand
CGGTCTATCTGTACGACGACCGGCTGCGGATCGTCTATAATTACACGCAGCAGGGCGCTGAGCCGGTTGACTTTGCCTTTGTGGAGGGCCTCGACGACGCCGATGGCGAAGTGTTCGCCCTTGATGCGTCTGGGTCCACCATAAATACTCCGACCCATATTCGGGCCGGAGTATTTCTTTGCTGCGGAGAGTCATGAAGGGTGATCCGAAATCTGCTTGCTCTTACTTGATTTCATGCGTTTTACCACTTATAATATAAGTAGCGGAAGCAATGGGGGGATAGCTTATGAAAAACGGAAGGTGTCCAAATCCGAATACGGTGCATCCTATTCCGGGCTATAACAAAGAAATCAATGTAAAGCCGACAATTACAAATCCCAATATTATCGTGGGCGATTTGTAACGCATCATTATAAATGGAACGGTGACAAGCTGATTATCGGGAAGTTCTGTCAGCTTGCGGCCGGTGTTGAGTTCGTTATGAATGGCGCAAATCATCAGATGAACGCCGTATCGACCTTTCCGTTCTATACGCTGGAGGGCTGGGAGATGGACCCGCCAGCACCTTCCGACATGCCTCTCAAAGGCGATACAGTCATCGGCAACGATGTTTGGATCGGACAGAACGCCGTTATCCTGCCCGGCGTTCACATTGGCGACGGCGCAATCATAGGCGCAAACAGTGTTGTTGGGAGCGATATTCTCCCTTACACGATTGCTGTCGGAAATCCTGCGCGGGTAATCCGAAAGCGATTTGACGATGAACTGATCCGACTCATGCTGGCCTTTAAGTGGTGGGATAAAAGCATTGAGGAAATCAATCAGCTTATCCCTCTGCTCACTTCCGGAAACCTCGAAAATGTAAAGTCTGAAATAACGGCAAGGCTGAACAGTATGACTTAAGTTCAGATTGCCCCGACCCATATCCGGGCCGGAGTATTTTTCTGTATTCACATTATATTGTTGTTTTCCGACATTTTATGTTGACATCAACGATTTAGTGTGCTAATATGCCTTAGAAAAGTGAATCGCTTAGATAGAGGCGCGGAGAGTAAGAGTAGCGTCGGACAAGGTCGGCAGACCGTCCGGAGTGAAAGGACAATTCGCCGAAGAAATGGAAAACCTGCCGTTTTTCCGTTTCTGGGCCGTCGGGAAATACCCGCCGGACTGTCACAAAACTTTGTGGAGCGCTATCAATGGCCAACGCGGGGCTATTTTGCCCTCGTATTACCATGGACCGCTTGCAGAGCGGTCCATTTTTCTATATCTTTTTGGAGGTTTTATTTATGGACACACCCGCACTGTATGCGACCTTCTGGTCGCTCCTGCCGCCGATTATTGCAATCGTGCTGGCGCTCATCACAAAGGAGGCTTACTCCTCTCTGTTCATCGGCGTTGTAGTCGGCGCGCTCTTCGTATCCGGCGGCTCGCCGGTCGGCGCTCTGAACGCGCTTATCACCGACAGTGACGCCCCCGGCGGTATGATCGCCGCGCTTGCGAGCAACGCAGGAATTTTTATCTTCCTCGTACTGCTCGGAATCATCGTTGCCCTCGTCAATCTCTCCGGCGGCTCCGCCGCCTTCGGGCGCTGGGCTGAGAAAAACATCAAATCCCGCGTCGGCGCCCAGCTTGCGACCTTCTTCCTCGGCGTTCTGATCTTCATTGACGACTATTTCAACTGCCTCACGGTCGGCTCTGTTATGCGCCCCGTCACGGATAACCACAAAATCAGCCGCGCAAAGCTCTCGTATCTCATCGACGCCACCGCGGCTCCCGTCTGCATGATCGCGCCCGTGTCCTCGTGGGCGGCTGCGGTTTCCGCGACCGCGGACAAACTCGATTCCGGCGTTTCCGGGATCCAGCTCTTTATGCAGGCGATCCCCTATAATTTTTACTCGCTCCTCACCTTCGTTTTCATCTTCACTCTGATCCTTATGAAGATGGACTACGGCCCTATGAAGCTTCACGAGCAGGCTGCGCTTCTTGAAAGTAAGCTCGGCGCTCTTGAGGGCACCGACAAAACCCCCGGCAATCCAAAGGGCAAGGTCATCGACCTCGTTCTGCCGGTCGCAATACTTATCGTCACCTGCACAATCGGTATGCTCTATGTTGGCGGCTTCTTCGGCACCGACTGGTGGGGCGGCACCGATTACGCCTGGGACTTCATCGGCGCTTTCGGCAATACCGACGCCTTCGTAGGTCTGCCCTGGGGCTCTGTTATCGCGCTTGTTATCATCGTTATTTACTATCTCTGCCGCCGTGTCGTGACCTTCAAAAAGGCTATGGAATGTGTCCCCGCGGGCTTTATATCCATGGTTCCGGCGATGACGATTCTAACTCTTGCGGTATCACTCAAGAACATGACCGGCGCGCTCGGCGCGGACGTTTTCGTTCATGACGTAATGAACGGCGTTTCCGGCGAACTTTACGCTTTCCTTCCCGCCGTTATCTTCCTCGTTGCAGTCGCGCTCGCGTTCGCCTCCGGCACAAGCTGGGGAACCTTCGGAATCCTTATCCCCATCGTCACCGCCGTATTCCCCGCCGACAGTCAGCTTCTCATCATCGGCATCTCCGCCTGCCTTGCCGGCGCGGTCTGCGGCGACCACTGCTCCCCCATCTCCGACACGACCATTATGGCGTCCGCCGGCGCGCAGGTCGAGCACATCCAGCACGTCTCAACTCAGCTTCCCTATGCGCTCACCGTTGCAGGCGTCAGCTTCGTGACCTACATAATCGCGGGCTTCGTTCAGAACTGGCTCATCTGTCTGCTGATCGGCGCAGCTCTGACAGTTGGAACGCTTTTCGTAATCCGCGCTGTCGACACAAAGAAAAAGGCATAAGCTAAAGGCGGGGGATTATCCCCCGCCTTTAATATCTTGCGTTTCTCTCAAAGAAAACCTTGCCGTCGAAGCCCTGAATTGCGGGGTCTTGGGCGGCTTTTTCTATTCTCTCCTCCGCCCAGAGGCAGTACTGCGGCTCGCGCTCGATACCGAGATAATGCCTCCCCAGCTTCTTTGCCACGACGCTCGTTGTGCCGGAGCCGAGAAACGGGTCGAACACCCTGTCTCCCTCGTTCGAAGAGGCGAGTATCAGCTTTGCTACAAGCTTTTCCGGCTTCTGTGTGGGGTGGGCGGTATTCTCCGGCATCGACCAGAACGGCACGGTAATATCGTCCCAGAAGTTTGACGGACAGGTATCGCGGAATCGCCCGTTTTCGGTCTCTCTCCAATCCTTCGGCTCTCCGTTTTCGCGGTAAGGCGCTATCACTTTCCTGCGAAGCTTGACCGCACCGAGGTTAAACGTCGCGTCATCGCCCTTCGTGCAGTACCAGATATCCTCGGAGGTGTTTTTCCAGTTTTTCGCCGCGCCTCTGCCCTTCTCACGCTGCCACGTTATGCGGCTGCGGACAGTTAACAATTCACTCAGCACCGGCGCGACGATAATGCTCGTCTCCCAGTCACAGCAGAGGTATAGCGTTCCGCCGTCACGCAGAAGTCTCAGCGCCTCGGAGAGCCATTTACGCGTGTACTCCGCATATTCCTCCGCGCTCTTTTTCGTGAACACCCTGCCGTTGAAACTCTTGCGGAGATTATACGGCGGGTCGGCGATAATAATATCAAAGCACCCTTCCGGAAGGCGCGGCATAATGGCAAGACTGTCGCCGAGAACTGTGCTGTCGATAACCGTTCCGATATCAGCAACGCTCTTATCAATGCTTATACACCGCTCAAGATATGCTCTTCCACTCTCGAGGTCGGTGTCAATAGTTTTATTGCGTTCAGCCTTCATTTCGACGCCATCATTTCCTTGATAACGGCGTCGATCTTATGCGCGACGGAGATAAAGTCCGCCTCGGTGTAGCCCTTTGTGGTCATTGCAGCCGTGCCGATTCGCACTCCGCTTGTCTGCTGAGGCGAACGGGTCTCACCGGGAACGCAGTTTTTATTAAGGGTTATGTGGTGAAGGTCAAGCTCGTTCTGCACCTCCTTGCCGGTAAGTCCGGTATCGGTGAGGTCGAGCAGGAAGAGATGGTTGTCCGTTCCCCCTGTAACGACCTTATAGCCCATTTTAATGAACTCCCCGCACATAGCGTGGCAGTTGCGAACTACTGCGTGGATGTACTCCTTATACTCCGGAGTACATGCCTCCTCGGCGGCGATTGCCTTGCCCGCAATAACATGCTCCAGCGGGCCTCCCTGTGTGCCCGGGAACACGGCTGAATCCACCTTTTTTGCAAGCTCGGGCTTGCAGAAAATCATGCCTCCGCGCGGGCCGCGAAGAGTCTTATGCGTTGTGGTGGTGATTATATCCGCAAGTCCGAAGGGTGACGGGTGGTCGCCCGCGAGAATAAGACCCGCGATATGCGCCATATCTACCATGAAATATGCGCCCACCTCGTCGGCAATCGCACGGAACTCGGAAAACGGAATGATGCGGCTGTACGCACTTGCACCGGCAAGAATTAGCTGCGGCTTGTGCTCAATTGCCTTTCTGCGGACATCCTCCATATCTATTAAGCCATCGGGTGTGACATCATAGAAGCACATATTGAAAAGCTTGCCGGAGAAATTCGCGGCTGAGCCATGGGTCAGATGACCGCCGTTATCCAGGCTCATGGCGAGTATCGTATCGCCCGGCTTCAGCACGGACATATACGCCGCAAGATTCGCATTAGCACCGCAGTGAGGCTGTACGTTGACGTGGTAATCGGTATTGAACGCCTCTCGCCACTTGTCGCAGGCGTACTCCTCCAGCTCATTAACGTATTCGCAGCCGCCGTAATAGCGGCCCTTGTTGCCGCTCGTGCGCTCCACAGGATATCCCTCTGCGTATTTATTTGTAAGGCAGGAGCCGACTGCGCGCAGAACGTTCTCGCTGACAAAGTTTTCGCTCGCGATGAGCTCGATATTGTCGCGCTGTCTTGCCTCTTCCTTTGCAATCATCTCAAAAACCCTCGACTCCATCTGCCATTTCTCCTCACTTTAGTCTTTTAAACAATTATATACAATATTGCAATAAATTTCAATAAATGATAAAATATTAATTTGGGTGATTTAAATGATAATTCTTATCGGCGGGTCCAGCCATGTCGGCAAAACGCTCATTTCGCAGAAACTGATGGAAAAAACAGGCTTTCCGTACCTCTCTCTCGACCATCTGAAAATGATGTTCATACGCAAGGGGCTGACCGAGCTGACAGTCAATGACGATTACAAAATGCGGTACTTTCTCTTTCCCTACGCCGCAGAGATGATCAAGGTCGCCATTGAAAACGGGCAGAACATGATTGTCGAGGGCTGCTATATTCCATCCGAGTGGAAGCGGGAATTTTCTGAGGAGTATCTTAAGCACATTCGCGCGTTCTTTATTACGATGAGCGAGAATTATCTCATTGAGAATGCCGAAAAGCTGTCCGAATACGCCAACGTCATTGAAAGCCGTGTTTACGATGAGATAGATATTCCCCGCCTCATCAACTGCTCACGCGAGTTCCGTGAGGAGTGCGAGAGCTTCGGCAACAAAAATATCGACATCGACGCAGAGTACGATGCCGATAAGATAGTAAAAGAAATCCTTGACGCCATCTGACGCCAAGGATCGTTTTTTTACAGAATTGCTTTGATTTTATCCTCGAGGCTTTCGGGCGTTGCGGTAGGCGCGAAGCGCTCGACTACGTTGCCCTTGCGGTCAATGAGGAATTTCGTGAAGTTCCACTTGATGTTGGAGCCGAGAACGCCGCCCTTCTCCTTTTTGAGCCAGGTGTAGAGAGGCGACTCATTCGCGCCGTTGACCTCGATCTTCGCAAACTGCGGGAACGAAACAGCGTATTTCGCGGTGCAGAAAGTGTGGATCTCCTCCTCAGTGCCGGGCGCCTGATTGCCGAACTGATTGCAGGGGAAGTCGAGAATTACAAAGCCCTGGTCCTTGTACTGCTCATAGAGCTTCTCAAGTCCTTCATACTGCGGAGTAAAGCCGCAGCCCGTAGCTGTATTCACAACGAGAACTACCTTTCCCTCATACTCCGCAAGGCTCTTTTCGTTGCCGCGGATGTCCTTTACCTTAAAATCATAGAATCCCATAGCGATTCTCCTTTCACGATCATTTGATGATTAGATTTTACACAATTTAATTGCATTTGTCAAGTGTTTTTCTTGAACTTTTTGTGAATATATGTTAGTATTCCACAAAAGGATGTGTAATACTGGATGGAAAACGAAAATCTTTTGAAAAACCGCTTTACAGAGCTCTCCAAACGTAGCTTTGACCGCGGAATATGGACATTTTCAGAGTTTCTCTCCCTTGCCGAGCAGGACATATTGCTTCGTCTGAGGCTCTCCTCCCCCTATGAGCTGGTCGGCGGCTTTGAGGGCGCAGAGCGCAGGCTTGCGGCGTTCGGAAGCGAGGATTTGTGCGGATACATCGAGGAGCCGCCCATTGTGTGCGTACAGATTGCGCCGGTGAACGATAAGTTTGCCGATGACCTCACTCACCGGGATTTTCTCGGCTCTCTCATGGCGCTTGGCATCCGCCGCGAGGTGCTTGGCGATATCGCGATAAAAAACAACCGCGGGTATCTTTTCTGCCTCGATACGATTGCGGAGTACATCTGCCGCAATCTCGAGTCGGTGCGGCACACTACCGTTAAGTGCGAAGTCTGCGAGGTGCCGGAGATCATAACCGAAAAGCCGCCGGTGCGAGAGCTTATAATAGCCTCTGAACGGCTTGACGCCATCGTCGCCGCCGTGTACAAGCTCTCCAGAAGCGAAAGCCAGGAGCTGATCAAGGACGGAAAGGTCTATATAAACGGCAGACTCACCGAATCATCATCCGCCGATATACCGGATGGCGCCGCAATAAGCGTGCGTGGGCACGGAAGATTTCTTTACGAGGGCATCGAACGAGAGACAAAAAAGGGCAGATTGCGGGTTTTGGTGCGGATTTAGTGAACTACTCGGCACTGAAGTACCGAGCTTCAAGTTATGTGCCCGAATGGGCACATAACAATCTATTTTCCCACTCAATGGATTGTTAGGCACAACTGCAACTGTGCTACCAAGTATCAATGGGCTATTACCGGTGTTCCTATCCGGCTAATACAAAAATGTTATTTATTTTGTGGTTATGACACCGTAGAAAGAGTTATATCCGTCTTCCTTGATATTGAGACCGGCGTTGGCGTCTCTCATAACAAGTTCTCCACAACAAGGGCAAATCCAAATCCTGTCGCTAAGCTTCAAGTCCTTGTTTATGTACCCGCATCGATTGCAGGTCTTAGACGACGGAAACCACTTATCTATTACGATAAGATGTTTACCCTGGTCTCGAAGCTTGTATTCAAGGAAATTGCGAAACATACCGAATCCGTTATCCAGCGTGGATTTGCCAAGCTTCAAAGAACGAGATAAGTCTCTCAGGTTGATATCTTCTACACATACAGCAGAGCAGGAGTTGGCTATCCTTCTACTCTCCTTATGGCAAAAGTCCTTTCTCTGATTGGCTATATGCTCGTGAATCTTAGAAACTTTAAGCTTTTGCTGCTTGTAATTATTAGAATCATACTCCATCTTTGAAAGCTTACGCTGTTCTTTAGCGAGCTTTTCCTCTGAGATACGGAAATAGCGTTCTCTCATTGGAGAATTACCCTTATCGTCAACGTAAAAGTCGGGAGACGAATAATCAAGACCGATTGTAGTATGCCATTTTGGAAGAACTTCCTCAGGGATAGGCTCAGCATACTCATAAAGAAGAGAGCAATAATACTTTCCGCTTGCGCTTTGAGAAACTGTTGCCCCCTTGAGAGCCCAACCGGGCATAGGTTTACGGTGTATGGTCGCTTTTACAACACCCACCTTAGGAAGTTTAACTTCATGTTCAAAAACTTCAATGGTCGGATTACCGCCGTTCTTTGGCGTCTGACAATTTGTCGTGTAGCTTTTAGGTGCGCTCTTTTTACTCTTGAAGTTTGGATACTTTGATTTATCCTTGAAAAAAGATGAAAACGCCGCATTCAAATTTATTTGAGCATTTGCAAGCGCCAAACTGTCGACTTCTTTAAGAAAAGTATATTCTTCCTTGAAGGTTGCAGGTGTAGGGACAAAATGGGTATCCGCAGCGGCATAAATCTCTTGCTCAAAGCTAAGCATTTGATTCCACACAAAGCGGACACAGCCAAAGGTTTTATTCAGCAGTACAGTTTGCTCATCATTAGGATAAATCCTTACTTTGATAGCTCTCTGCTGCTGCCTATACCCATCAGGCAACGATAAGTTCTTTTTCCGCATACGGATACCTACTTCCTTTACAACTGGTGAGTTTTTTGGTGCTCAATATATTTTTTGATATTTTCCTCACTGGTAGAGCCTATAGTTTCAACGAAGAAGCTCCCATTCCACAGATGCCCGTTCCATAGCTGGTGTTTTATTTCAGGGAATTCCATCAATAAATGGCGTCCGGAAATACCTTTAAGCCACCGAACAATATCTGTAATGGACAGTTTTGGAGGAGCAGTAACAAAACAGTGAATGTGGTCGTTCTCTCCGACCTTGGCTTGAACTACGGTAAATCCTTTCTCGTTACCGACTTCTCTAAGGAGTTCATAAAGGCGGGAGCATATTGGCTCTGACAAAACTTTGCGTCTATATTTCGTGCACCAAATAATATGGTAATTCACATTATATACGCAAGTTCTTCCACGAATATATTTGTTCATACATATAGTATACCTTAAATACAATAATATTGCAAATAATTTAGCAAATAATCTAAACTACACATAGTAATGAAGCGCTTTCATCTCCCACATGAATGAGGGAGAATTCCCGCGCTAATTCTTAAAATTTTCCTTGACAATCAATCCCCGCTTTGTTATACTACTTTAGCCGCATTGAATGGGCTATAAGTGCGTCTGCGCCGCCTATAAGAGCGAGTCTCTAACAGATTAAAGAGGTGAAAACAGAAATGACAGCTATTTTTGAAGCATGCGGAAAGCAGTATCGCGTTTCCGAGGGTGATGTTCTCTTCCTTGAGAAGCTTGACAAGGAGGATGGCGCCAAGGTCACCTTTGACAAGGTTCTCGCCGTTGTCGGTGAGGGCGTTTGCAAGTTCGGCAAGCCCGTAGTCGAGGGCGCTTCCGTCACTGCCACCGTCGTTAAGACCGGCAAGTCCAAGAAGATCATCGTCTACAAGATGCGTCCGAAAAAGAACTATCGCCGCAAGCAGGGCCATCGTCAGCCCTACACCAAGGTCACTATCGACTCCATCAATGCGTAATCGCATTGTTTCCTATCTCAAATTACAGGAGGTGCAAATCTAATGGCACATAAAAAAGGAATGGGCTCCACCAAGAACGGCCGCGATTCCGAGTCCAAGCGTCTCGGCGCAAAGCGTGCTGACGGTCAGTTCGTTCTCGCAGGCAACATTCTCGTTCGCCAGCGCGGAACCAAGATCCATCCGGGCACAAATGTCGGCAAGGGCAAGGATGACACTCTCTTCGCTCTCGTAGACGGCACCGTTCGTTTCGAGCATCTCGGCAAGGACCGCAAGAAGGTCTCTGTTTACGAGGAAATTGCTCAGTAACAAGCCAAAAATCAGACCTGCTGACTCTCAGCAGGTCTTTTTCTTTCGGAGGAAGGTTGAAACAAGTTTCAACCTTATTGAAATTCAAGCCGTTTTTCTCGCCGCAAGTGGCAACCGAAAAACATGGCGCTTTATGACCATTCCTTTTATGGCCATTTTGTGCCTTTAACATTTGTGAAAGGAATGGTCATAATTATGAAGGACTACCCCACTCTCCCCGAGGGCTACAACAAGTATGCCTCGGTGGATCTCAACAATGACAAAAAGGCCGCGATCATCGTAAACGGGCTTGCGGTGCTTATTATGGTCGTCATGGCGCTTGCCGGTCAGGTCGCTAACGATTTTTTCACGCTTTTTGACTCGGACGATTATGTGATGATGCTTGTGAAGCTCGTCGTTCTTTCAGTGTCGATCCTCGCATACGTCGTTCTCCACGAGCTTGTACACGGCGTTGTTATGTACTATTTCAGCCGTGTAAAGCCTCATTACGGCTACAAAGGGCTTTACGCATACGCCGGCAGCACGGCATATTTCTGCAGGAAGCACTATATCATTATCGCCCTTGCACCCATTGTTGTGTGGGGAATCGTGCTCAGCGTGCTGATGGCGGTCGTGCCAAGCGACTGGTTCTGGATAGTCTATTTCATTCAGATAACAAATATAAGCGGCGCCGCCGGAGATATGTACGTTTCCGTGCTGTTCACGAAATACCCCGAGGACATTCTCGTAAATGACACCGGCACCGAGATGACCGTCTACTCAAAAACTATGAAATAAAAATTTACAGTGCTTTTGCCGATAATTGAACCTTTTGCAGCAAAAATTCGTCTTTATCGGTGAAAGCGCTTTTATTATACTTATTTGGTGGTGCTATGGACGAGTTTGAAGCCCTGCTTATAAAATCGCGCGGCGCGCTCGAGCGCTTCGTGAAATATCGCATAAGCTCCCTTGCCGATGCGGAGGATATCATTCAGGATACCTGCATCTCCGCTTTCAGAAGCTTTTCACGCCTCAAAAGCAAGGAGAGCTTCAAGGCGTGGCTGTTATGTATCGCAAAGAACAAGTGCGTTGACTATTACCGCAGAAGAAGCGACGATGTGAGCCTCGAAGAGTGCGGCGAAGCCGACTTTGCTCAAAGCCGTTTTGGGCTTGTTGAGCGCTCTGAGGTTCTGGAGACGATCGACCGGCTTTCCGATAAGGACAGGCAGGTAATGCTTATGTACTATTTTGAGGATTACGCTCAGAGCGAAATATCCGAAAATCTCGGTATCCCGCTCGGAACGGTAAAAAGCCGGCTCAGCACAGCAAGGAATAATTTTAAGAGGCTGTATCCATACCCGCCGGAAGGAGAAGAAAAAATGAAGAAAATGCCGGAAATCATGCCGGAATACCGCATTATCAGAAGCGATAAGCCGCCATTCCCCGTAAAATGGGAGGAACTCATGGGCTGGTTCATCGTCCCAAGAGAGGGTGAAAAGCTGGCCTGGGCGATGTACGATCATCCTGATAGAAAGCGCGGCGAGTACGTCGAGCTTGAAGCCTCAGGAAGAGCGGAGATACACGGAATCGAGGGCATAGTCGTAAAATCAAGGGAATACGACGCTATGCCGTGCAATCAGCTAGGCGAAGCTCCATACGCTGAGCGGACCTTCGTCGCGGAGCTGACGGACACGCATTGCCGCTTTCTTGCGGAAAGCCACATCGATGGCGGCGTTCTGAAGCTCCACACCTTCCTCGACGGCGATGAGTTTCTGCCGAACTGGGGCTTCGGTGAGAATAACTGCGGAAACGAGACTAATATCACAGCAAAGGGCGATATTTTGAAGGACAGCGATACCGTAACCGCAAAGGACAAACCGTTTCTCCTCGACGTAGTCGGGCGATACACCGTCGAAATCGGCAGCAGGAGCTTCGACACGATCTGCGTTGTGGACATTGAAGCCTACAACGGCGGAGTTATGAGCGAGCAGTATCTCGATCGTAACGGCAGAACAGTTCTTTGGCGGCGCTTCAACAGAAATGACTGGGGCGGCGGCAAGCCCTGGACTGAAAGACTTCCGGAAAATGAAACCGCTCGAGTAAACGGTACTCTTTACGTCCACTGGTACGATTGCATAACAGACTATATCCTATAAAAATCGGCGGGTCACGCACCCGCCGATTTAATTATCTTATTCCACGCTTTTGTCAGCCTTTCAAGGCTCCACGCGGCGTTTGCCGGGCTTGTGCTCGGAAGCTTCGCCGCCGGAACTTCCAAATCCGGATATATAAGCTTCATATAGAGGTCATGCGCCTTGCCGCCGTTTGTAAATACCCGCTCCCCCACTCTCGTTGCTCTCAATATCGCGCCGATATCGGCGGGCACAACGTCTGCAATGGTCGCGTCTGACGAGCCGATTATGCTGCATTCCTCGATAACGTCGTATAGCGCGATTTTATTTCGTGTAAGAAACACGCGCTTTTCTTCGAGAGATTGCGGTGCCGCCTCGCCGTAAACCGCCGCAATAACCCGCCAGAAGCGGTTTTGCGGATGGCCGTAGAAGAACTGTGCCTCTCGGCTCTTGACCGACGGGAATGAGCCGAGTATGAGAATTTCAGACTTCGCGTTATAAAACGGCGGGAATCCGTGGGTCATGTATTGCCTCTCCAAAGCTTACTTCCTTCTTTCGTTATCCTCGTTTACACACCTCGCCCAGCCTGCTCCGAGCGTTTTGCGCTCTCTGACGTTTTTTACCGCCTCGCAGACCGATTCAAATACCGCTTTCGTGCCGGAGCCGTCGGCGTGGTAGTTTACCGCCATCTCGCGCTCTACTCCGAAGGACGCCGCGGTTTCTGCGGCGTCGATATTCGCGGCGAGGAAAATGAACTCCCAACCATCTTCCCGCTTCGCCTCCACCATTTTGCGAACCTCGTCAGCTCGGAATTTACGGCTGGCGTTTTCCATACCGTCGGTGGTAATGACAAAAATCGTCTTCTCCGGCACGTCCTCGGCTCTTATATAGCGGTGAATTTTCTAAATGTGCTGCACCTCGCCGCCGACGGTATCGCCCTCCAGCCCTGCCATTGAGCCGTAACGGTCAAGGATAAATATGAGCTCAGTGATATCATTTTTCATTGTGCTGCCCTTCTTTTTTATTTGCAGGCTCATTATAGTGCCGCTCAGGAGGGCTTTTGTCACTTTAAAAGCGACATTTATTTTATGATTTCCACGACCTCGCCGATGTACATCCGATGAACGTCCTCGCGCTCCGATCCTTCTGCAATCTCAGGCAGCATTCCCGCTTTTTCGAGGCTCTGTGAGTACAGCTTTCTGCAGACGAGGGTGCATTCCGCACCCTTGAAGCTCACGCCATGCTCCACCTCAAAAGCCTTGAGCGCAGTCTTCGCAAGTTTATCCCCGTCGCGGCCGGAGAGCCTTCCGAGAAGCGCCAGATCCTTGCGATACTCCTCCGGATAGAAGCTCACGGTAAAGTATTCGCTCTCCTCCATAAAGCCGAAGGTATAGCGGCTCGGGCGGACGTAGACGGTAACGGCCGGCTTGTTCCATATCGTTCCCATGCCGCCCCAGCTGATCGTCATTGTATTGAATTTATCTATCGTGCCGGCGGTCAGAAGCGCCCATTTTTTGTCAAAAGCAGAGAAAATATCCGTTGTAAACTCCATATTGACCATCCTTTGATATAAATTCTCCCCGCTTTTCGGAGCGGGGAGCGCTGATTATTTAAGCGATCTGAGGAACGCGGCAATCTCCGCATCCTTGCAGTTAGGATAGAAGAGCTCGTCGAAGTGCTTGCCGGAAACTGTACCCTTCACAAACTCGGGGTCGAGGTCGCGGAGGATGTCGATAAGCGGGCGATATGTCTTTGCCTTTACGCCGTCGAGGATCTTCTTATTACGCTGCTCGGGTACTACTCTCTCCTTCGGGTAGCCGTTGCCGCTGCCGTAAGCAAAAAGCTCGTGGAACATCAGCTCAAGCTTGAGCTCGCCGCCCCAGCCGAAGTCCTTTGCAAACGGGATCGCAACGCAGTTGCCGTCGTTGATCTGCGCGAAGAGATAGCCGTCCATCGGATCAGCGAGGTGTCCGCAGAGAACTCCCGGGAAGCTGTTGCAGGCCAGCATCGCGCCTTCGCCGGTGCCGCAGCCGGTCACAACATAGTCCGCGGCGCCGGTGCTGAGAAGGATCGACGCCAGAAGTCCGTTCTGAACATAGGTGAGCTGTGCTTCGTCGTCAGATGAGTACATCCCGTAGTTATCGACGGTGTGTCCGAGCGGCTCGACGACTTTTTTAAGGGTCGCGCAGATAAGCTCGTTTTTCGATGCCTGGCTGTTTTCGTTAATAAGTGCTATTCTCATAAAAAATCACTCCTGATTAATATTTTTCGCCCTTGATTTTTGCCTTATTTCCGTACATCTTCTTGTCTGCGCGGCTGAATATCTCCTCAACCATCGTGTCCGCGCTTCTGTCATACTCCGCGATGCCTATTGCCGCGCTCGCGCGATACCACAGCTCAACGGAGCTGTCCGCGCTTCTTTCCTCATACTTTCTGCGTATTGCGGCGAGCAGCTCGTCGCGATTGTCATAATCCTCCCCGAGCAGAATAACGACGAATTCATCGCCGCCCACACGGAACACCGGAGAATGCTCAAAGGTCTCGCAGATTATACGGCAGCATTCCTGAATGTAGATATCGCCCTTCTCGTGTCCGTAAGTATCGTTCATACCCTTGAGCTCGTTTATATCAATCATACCGATGGCAAAGCGCATATCCCTGTTGCGCATTTTTGCTTGAAGCTCGATGGCATAGGCATCGTAGGCGTTCTTGTTGCGAACTCCGGTGAGCGCGTCCTGATTTGCAAGCACCGCCATTCTCGCAAGTTCGCTCTCAGTGTATACGATGTTCTTGACGTATCCCTGCATCGCCTCGCTCATCTTCGTGACAGCCGCGGCGAGGGATTCGACCTCGTTATGAGTGCGTATCCTCGGAACATTTATGTGCAGCGCCTTCGGGTCCTTCTGATTTTCGCAGGACACGGCAAAATCAGCGACGCTGCTCTCAAGCTGCTCGAGCGGATGCGTGACTTTTTTCGCTGACCAGAAGTAGAAAAATAGCGCAAATCCGCCGCCGAGCGTCATTATTATAACAAGCATCGTCATCGCGTTGCTCAGAAGCTCGCCGCGTATCGAGGCCACGTCCACGTCGACGCATAGCGCGCAGATCTTGTTTCCTGCTGAGTCATAGAGCGGGAGAAGTCCCGTGTAATCATCGCCCCACTCGCTGACCTCCTCAAAGAAGGAGAGCTTTCCGGTATTGTATGCATTAAGATACTTTCCGGCAGTCTCCGGAGAGTAAGAATCACCCGTCAGCATATTGAGATACACAAGCTCATCAGCGATATTTTCGTATTCCCACTGACTTACTCCGGCAATTATATTCTTGATGTTGTCCTTCGGCTCGGTATTCAGCGGCTCGATAAGATAAATGAAGTGGATATTCATTCCGTCGCGTATACCGTCGAGAAATTTCTGAAGCTCATGATACTTCTCGCTCATCTCGCCCGTGCGTATGCATTCGGCAAGGTCATCGGTGTCGATGTTGCTCGCGGCGTAGTCGATAACGTTTTCTATGTACGCCTCGTAGCGCTCGTAAATCATCTTGCGATATCCGTAATACTGCACCGCGCTCAGGACTATGCAGAGAATTATTATGAAGCTTATCGTTCCTACAAGCACGCTTCTTTTCAGCGGCTTAATGTTTTTTGCCATATATTTCCTCACCACCCGAGATAATAAGTTTTTTCCGTTCTCGGTCACACCGATCGGCGGAGCAAGTCGCCGTTTTTACTGCTACAATCCCATATTATTTTGCTATTATACCAAATTCCTGGTCATAGTTCAACCTCTTATTTGCAAAAAAGCCGTCAGACGTACAAAAGACGTCTGACGGCACATATTTTGATCATCTCAGAAGCTCGCCCTTTTCAGGCTGATTGCGCTTGACCTTTTTCGAGGTGGTCTTTTCAAACTCCTTATCTCGCAGGCGCAGACGCACGATGCGCCTTTGCGGAGGCACGGCCTTGTTTATCTCCTCGACCTTTTTGCGGAACAGCGCTTCAGCCTTGCCTGCAAATTCCGGGAACGGATAGACCTCAGCGGTTATCTGCTCCTCTTCGGAATAGACTAGCACTTCGCTCATCCACTCACTGCCGGCAAAGCGGTTCTCAAGCTCCTCTGGAGATACATTCTCGCCGTTTGAGAGGATTATGAGATTTTTCTTTCGCCCGGTGATATAGATGCGCTCATCCTTGACATATCCGAGGTCGCCGGTCTTTAGCCAGCCGTCGGGAGTGAACATCTCTCTTGTCGCTTCATCGTTTTTATAGTAGCCGAGCATAACAGACGGGCTCTTCACAAGAATCTCGCCGTCCTCTGTTCTGACAGAGCAGTTTTTCACTACCCTGCCGACGTCTGTTCCCGTCGACGGGTCAGCCTCGCTTGACGAGGTTATACGCGGCGAGCATTCAGTCATACCGTAGCCCTGCAAAAGCGGTATGCCCATCTTCGCGTATGCCTCTGTGATCTCCGGTGCGAGGTATGCTCCGCCGCAGAATATGACCCTGAGATTTTTGCCGAAAACTGTTCTGCCGATGAGCTTCATCGGAAGAAGCGGATTGCGCTTCTTCTCCGCCATTATCCTGCGATAGATCGTTTCCGCGATAAGCGGCACAAAGAGCATCATAGTCGGCTCGAAGAGCTTGATATTCTGCACAAGGCGCATAGGAGAATCGTTTATGCACAGCGTTGCGCCGTAGCGCATACTGAGCAGCACGTCGCAGGTAAGGCAATAGGCATGGTGAATGGGAAGCACAGAGAGCAGCACGTCCTTATCACTGCCCTCGTTGTCACAGCAGGTGGCGTTGTCTATGAGGTTAGCGTGGGAGAGCATTACTCCCTTCGACTTTCCAGTTGTTCCGGAGGTATAGAGTATGCAGGCGCAGGACTGCGGATCAACGCTTTTAAGCTCAGCTGGTGCTTCCTCGGAAAGAATATCGCCAATATTATGGCGTCCCTCCTCAGGAGAGAGGCAGACCGCGGCGGTTATCTGCGGGCAAAGGCTTCCGATTTCATCGGCAAAGCCCGAAAAGCGCTTATCGTAGAACAGCACAGTGACGTCGGCGCGGTTGAGATTATCCGCTATCTCGTCAGCGGAGAGCTGCGGGTCGATGGGAACTGCGAGGTCGCCGTTTAATACCGTACCCATAAGCGCGGTTATGTACGCTATCCCCGAGGTGCCGACAAGTCCGACGTGAGCTTTTCCCTCGCTCCCCTTCTCGATAAACGCGGATATTTTGCGCGCGTCATCGAGGAGCCTTCCGAAGGTCTTTTCCGCGATCTCTTTCCCTGCCTTTTCCCTGAGATATACCTTCTCCGGGCGCTCCTTTGCGCTGAGAACGAGCAGATCCTGAATGGTGTGCAGCTCGGATGTTTTCATCACTCAGCCTGCTTCTTCTCGATGTACGCAATTATATCGCCGACAGTGGTTATGTCCGTGAGCTCTGTTTCGTCGACAGTAATCTCAAACTCCTCCTCAAAGTCGCCCATCATGCTCATAAAGGCAAAGGAAGTGAGGCCGAGATCCTCGACGAGCTTAGACTCCTCTTTAATATCGTCGGGATTGAGCTCAACGTATCTTGTCATTATATCTCTGATTTTTTCAAGCATAGTAAATACTCCTTCTCTCGTTACATCCATTCAAGGATCTCGCCTATTGTTTGGTTCGGATTCTGTATGCCGCGGAAAATAGCGCGGCAGAGGTAGTAGTATAGCTTTTCTATCTCGTCAAGAGATACGCTGTTCTTCTCATATTCAAAGTGGAAGCCGAAGCCGTTGTCGGTCGGGCGGTGCATAACGGTTATGTAGATGTGCTGCATGGCTACGCCGTTTGAGTACCACATGCTCTTGAAGTTCATATCCGGTATCGCGTGGCCCTTGAGAGAAGCTGCGGACATCGGCTGATAGGTCAGCGTAGTGCATTCATAGCCCGTTCCCTGCGGGATACCGTAGTGCTCGGCAGTTTCAGCCATATAGCGGATGGGATCGTAGTTAGCGTGGCGCAGGAGAGCGTTTTCCTTCGCCTGAATGATTTTCAGCGCATCGAGGAAGGTCGTTTCCGGCTCAATGACGGTACGCAGAGGCCAGAAGTGGATTCTCGTTCCGCCGGACTGGCTCTCGAGCAGCGTCCCGCGCCTTGCGACGGCGTTCTTTACGCTGACATCCTTCTCTCCGCCCGCAAACTTAGAAAACGTAGTGCGCAGTCCAAGAAGCAGTATTGAAGCGATCGGAATGCGATAATTTCGGCTGAACTCGAGAAGCTGTTTCGACGGCTCGTCCTCCAGGTCGTAGACCTTGATATCCGCCTCAATATCGCCGGTGGCGTAGCAGGAACGGAGATTCGGGTTTCCCATCTGCTCTCTGAGCTCCAGAAGTCTGTTGCGCGGGCTGAACGGAGTGTAGATCGGCTCCGGCTCCTCCAGCTTTTCAAGCCAGAACTTTCTATCGCGCTCAAGCGCCGGACTTCCAGCCTCGTAAGCAAGATCGAGCTTAAGCTGAGCCAGGTAGCTCTTCGGGCTCTTCGGAGCTTCGATGTTCTCGAATTTCTTATAGCAGTAGAGGTTCAGCACATAGCTGTAGAAGCTGATTATCGCCGAGGAGTCCATCGTCATGTGGTGTACCTTCATATAAAGGCCGTTGTAGCCGCCTGGAAGGCGGATCATAACGATCTCGTTCATCGGTCCGCCGTTCATATAGAGCGGAATGCGGCTCCAGCGCTTCATTTCCTCGTGTGCGTCCTCCTCGCGCCAGGAGGAAAAGTCAACGAGCTTGATCTCTCTGTCCTCTGTCGGCGCGATGAACTGTACTGGGTTACCCTCCTCATCCTTTACGATGCGAAGGCGCATTGACTCGAACTTGTTGTAGCCATCGTAGATGCACTCGCGCAGCGTGTCGAAATCGACGTCCGCAAACTCGATATAAAAGCCGGTTGCGATATTCAGGAGCTCATCTCTTCCACATGCCGAAACAGTGTAATAATGGACTCTCTGCGCCGCAGTCAGCGGATATGTCTGTACAACAGCGCCATTCAGATTGAGTTCTTTCATCTCTTTCGCCCTCTCTTGAATTATTCTCCGAGCACGTCAGAGAGAAACTCCTTCTCGGTTTTCTCATACAACTCGGGGTTTTCAAAATTACTTGAGCCGTGTCCCGCGTTTTCAACGAAAAGCAGGCGCTTTTTCGATGAGCAGGCGTCGTAATTCTTCTGACTCATCCATGTAGGTACGAACTTATCCTCTTTCCCGTGTATAAACAGCACCGGAACCTTATTGTCTTTCAGCGCGTCAACCGTGGAATACTCGTCGAAGCGATAGCCGGCGATTGGCTGAGAGTACAGCCCGTTCAGCTTAATAATCGGCGCAGGCGGAATGTGATAGTCCTTCTCAATGACGTGAGAGAAAATCTCAGCCGGCGAGGTATAGGCGCAGTCGGCGATAACGGCAGACACAGAGTTCTGTACCTCCGGCAAGCCAAGAGCCATAAGAACCGTTGCACCGCCCATTGACGTGCCGTGCAGGACGATCTTGACGTCCTCTCCGAAGCGCTCACGCGCGTATTTTATCCACTCGAGCGTATCGAATCTGTCGAGAATTCCGAATCCGACGTACTGCCCCTCGCTCTCGCCGTGTGCGCGCAGGTCTAAGAGAAGCACCTCGTAGCCCTGCTCGTGGAAAAACTTTGCGTGAGAGCTGTTATCCACAGCGTGGCTCGTAAAGCCGTGGTGCAGGATAACGACTCTGTCGGATTTCTCCTCCGCGGCGATATAAAATGCGTGGAGCTTCAGTCCGTCGCGGGAGATAATGTAGACATTTTCAAGCTTCTGTGCCGCCATCCACTCGCCAACCGGCGCCATCTTGACCTTATACTCCTCAAACTTCGCTTTGTCGGCAAATTCGTCGATAATGTCCTGACTTGTACCCTGCGGTCTCGGCAGAGTTTTTGAAAACAGCATCGCCGAGCCGATACCGGCGCCGATACCGAGCGCACCGAGAACGCCGCCGGCGAGCAGCCAGCCCGCCTTATTTTTCCCCATTTTTATCACTCCCGTGAAAGTATTTTACGACTTGATTCCACTTTTTAAAATATCCGAGAACTGAAGCGCTCTTCCGAGGTCACCCTCAACCGCGATTTTTCCGTCATTATACGCTTTAACAGTGTCGAGCTTAGCGCGCATAAGCTTTGAAAAATCGGCGTCGGAGATCGTTATGGCGCACTGTCGGTCATAGTACTCATACGGCTCGACAGAAATTCTGCCGTTCTTGACCTCAACGTAGAAAACTCCGGGATCTGCTCCCGTAATGTTTATCTGCACGGCCATGAAATCGACTCCGGAAATGTCCGCCTCGGCCGCGAGCTCTCTCGAGCGCTTTAAAATATTGATAAATTTCATTTTTCCCTCCGAAATACAGTATTACGGATTTATTATAATCCATATAATAACGTTTTGCAATTATATTTTGTGCATCCTTTTGGTATTTGTTCAAATACCGCTTGAAATGCGCCATTTTGGCTGTTATAATAACGCTCGTGCAAAAAAACACATGGAGGAAACCACATGGCATGGTACGATGAAGCAGTATTCTATCACATTTATCCGCTGGGACTGACCGGCGCACCGCGCGAGAACGATTATTCCGAGCCGGTGCACCGTCTGAACACTCTCATTCCGTGGATCGATCACATAAAAAAGCTCGGTTTTACCGCCCTCTACATTGGCCCGCTCTTTCAGTCAGTCGGGCACGGCTACGAGACAACCGATTACAGAGTTCTCGACTCTCGCCTCGGCACCAACGACGACCTCACCGCCTTTGTCAGAACGTGCCACGAGGCCGGCATTAAGGTCATATTCGACGGCGTTTTCAATCACACCGGCCGCGACTTCTTTGCTTTCAAGGATATAAAAGAAAAGCGCGAGGGCTCCGCCTACCGCGACTGGTACTGCAACGTAAACTTCTGGGGCAACAACGAGTATAACGACGGCTTTTCCTACGACAACTGGGGCGGCTACAATCTGCTTGTAAAGCTCAATCAGCGCAATCCTGCAGTCCGCGATTACATCTGCGACGTTATTCGCTTCTGGGTATCGGAATTTGACGTCGACGGCATTCGTCTTGACGCGGCGGACGTGCTCGATTTTGACTTTATGAAGGCTCTCAGACGTACAGCCGACGAGGTCAAGCCTGATTTCTGGCTCATGGGTGAGGTAATCCACGGCGACTACTCCCGCTGGGCAAACGAGAACACGCTCCACTCCGTAACGAATTACGCTCTGCACAAGGCGCTGTACAGCGGTCACAACGATCACAACTACTTCGAGATAGCGCACACAGTTCAGCGCACGAACAGTATGGTACCCTCTCACATCAAACTCTATAATTTTGTCGACAACCACGATGTCGAGCGCATCTATACGAAGCTCATGAACAAGGCGCATTTCACCCCCGTGAGCATACTTCTTTACACTCTGCCCGGTATTCCCTCCGTTTATTACGGCAGCGAGTTCGGCATTGAGGGCCGCAAGGAGCGCGGAAGCGACGCTTCTCTCCGCCCGTACATAAGCCTCGACGATCATGCGAAGGATTACACAGAGAATCCCTGTACCGCGCTCATCGCCTCGCTCGGCAAAATCCACTCCGAGTGGAAAAACGATCTTGTGTGGGGCGATTTCCGTCAGCTCGCGCTCACAAATCAGCAGTACGCCTTTTCACGTGGAAGGCTCATCGTCGCAGTCAACAACTCCGACGGCGAGGCGTGGATGAACGTTGAGGCAAGCGATGGCGCTTACGTCGGGCTTCTGAGCGGCAGACACTTTGAAGTCAGCGGCGGCAGACTCAACATCTCCCTTCCCGGCGCAGGAGGAGACATTTTCGCTCCGGACAACGGCTCGGTTCAGTCGGAAGAACCCGCTTGCGTTGTGAAGTTCGAGCCGGTTCCCGTAAAGGTTGAGCCGGTGAAGTCCGAGGAGCCGAAAAATCCTGAGTCGGCGACGAAAGCCGAGCCTGAGAAGGTCGCGGTACCGGATATTCCCTATGATCTGATGACAGTCGAGCAGCTCCAGGCGGCGATTCTCGCTAAGATGGCAAAAAACGGCCCCGTTACAGATCAAATGCGCCGCGACGTCGAGGCAAACATCTGGCACAATTCGCTTCTCAACTGGGTCAACAGCTTCGGAAACTGAATATAATAACAGCCTATCTGAAGGAGGCGCTTCGTAAGGAAGCCCCTCCTTCATTGCGTCGGCAAAGTCTTCTCATCGAACATATTTACACTCTCGGAGTGCAAATACGGCGTCCGCCGGCGGGAGATGCGCGGTAATTTGCCATTCCGTTCGGCAACGGTATTTTGATGCCTTACAGGAAAGGAAAACTAATGAAAAGCAATCTAACGCGCAAATCTGTCTGTATATTTCTTATTTATGCGCTCATCACATTCCTTGCGGTGGCAGGAGCAAATGCCGCAGGTATTGTTTTCAGACAGTATCTGAGGATTGCAAACGAAGTGATTATCACAGTCGGTTTCTTCGCTGTACTTCTGATCCGGAACATAGAGATTCCCCGTGAGCGGAAAAGAGAGCGTGTGACAGCGAAGATAATCACTGTCGCCACGGTCTTTTTTGTCCTGATAAGTATATTTTTTCAGGTATTTATGGGCATAGATGAAGAAACGGTGATAGAGAAGGACTGTGAAAAGAAAATACAAGTCGAGCGCAGCTGGATAATGTTCCTGGAGAGATCTTATTACGACTATAAAAATATCCTCTGGTACGAAAGCAATCCTCACTATACCGAAAGCTATGACGATGGAGATCCAAACCAGTATATCTATACCGATTACTACAATGAGGACGGGGTCTTTACAGAACGAGTATTTTCGGACGAGCAAGGCGGCTGACTCTGCGATTCACGGGCATTCATGTTCGGGTCGGGGTAATTTCGCCGCTAAACAGCGGAAATAAACAACCAAATCCAGCCGATTTAAAACAGCCACAAAGAGTCAAAAGATAATAGCCAACAGCTCAGCATCTCTGTTTTATCTCTTATTCGTTTGCCGTCGTGGCAGCTTCCGGAACAGGCTCTTTG
>JAFSJE010000040.1 GCA_017439425.1 Oscillospiraceae bacterium | reverse complement strand
GAGTAATTCTATGCGCTTCGATACGGCGGTTATGCCGTCAGCGTCGATGATGAGCGGCACGCGGCACGCTTCGATCACGGAATATACTATATTATATATGGTATCTCCGAGCCCGAGTCCGGGGCCGATGAGACAGCAGTCGCATTTAGAGAGGCGCGCGAGTATTTCACTGAGGGCGCTGTCCGAGAGTTTTCCGCCCTCACACGGGAGGGAGAATACCATTGCCTCGTCATTTTTGACCGCCTCGATTTTGTATATTTCCTGCGGAACTCCCAGGAAAACGAGCCCGGCGCCGCTCCTGACCGCGGCGTGCGAGGCAAAGCTCGGCGCGCCAGTGTAGCCGACCGAGCCGGAAATTATGAGAACCCTTCCGAAGTCGCCCTTGTGCGCGTCTTGTCTGCGGGAGGGGAGAGCGGGCTTTTCGATTACAGTGAGCATAGTCGCGCCTCCTTTTGGGCTGAGTATAGCACAAAGAGGGATAAAACGCAAGAATGGGAGATTTTGCGGGGGCCTCAGGCTGCTGCTGCATAGCGCGGTGAGATAGTTATATCCGGAAGCTTTTATCTCTCTCTTTCACGAAAAAGAGAGAGAATGAACATAAACCTCAATCTTTTTCTTGCTTTCTTCCTCAAAATACCATATAATAAAAGTTACTGTGAAAATAAGTCACGGAGATGATACCAATGAAGGAAATGCTTAAAAAAATCAAGGAAGAGGCAATGAACGCCCTCTCCGGCGTAACGGGACAGTCCGAGTTGGAGGAGCTGAGGGTCAAGTACCTCGGCAAGAAGGGCGAGCTCACCGCCATTCTCAAGCAGATGGGTAAGCTCAGCGCTGAGGAGCGCCCGCAGATGGGCCAGATGGCAAACGAAGTGCGCGCCGCGATCGAGGAGAGCCTCGCCGAGGCGAGGGAGCACCTTGACGCAATGGCGCTCGAGGCAAAGCTCGAGGCTGAGACCGTCGACGTCACCATCCCCGGCGAGAAGGTTGAGCTTGGACACCGCCATCCGATGAACATCGCCCTCGACGAGATGAAAGAAATCTTTGTCGGAATGGGCTTTGAGGTGCTTGAAGGGCCCGAGATCGAGGAGAGCGTCTACAACTTCGACCGTCTTAACACCGACGAGGGTCACCCGAGCCGCGACTGGGGCGACACCTTCTACTTTACTGAGGATTCCTCGCTCCTCCTGCGCACTCAGACGAGCGCTATGCAGGTTCACGCGATGGAAACGAGAGAGCTGCCGATCCGTATCGTAGCGCCCGGCAGAGTTTACCGCAAGGACGAGGTCGACGCAACCCACTCCCCGATGTTCCACCAGATCGAGGGCCTTGTCATCGACGAGGGCATCACGATGGCAGATCTCAAGGGTACGCTGCACACCGTTGCCGAGAAGATCTTCGGCAAGGGAACCGTCACCCGCTTCCGCCCGCACCACTTCCCGTTCACCGAGCCGAGCTGCGAGGTAGACGTTCAGTGCCATGAGTGCGGCGGCAAGGGCTGCCGCGTCTGCAAGGGCGAGGGTTGGATCGAGCTCCTCGGCGCAGGCATGGTACACCCGAAGGTGCTCAAAATGAGCGGCATCGACCCGGATAAATACTCCGGCTGGGCATTCGGCTTCGGCCTTGAGCGCCTCGCGATGCGCCGCTTCAATATCTCAGATCTGCGTCTTATCTTTGAGAACGACGTCAGATTCCTCGAGCAGTTTTAAGAAAGGAGAGCTCAGAAATGGAACTTTCACGCAAATGGCTGACTGAATTTACCGACGTTTCCTCCGTCGGAAACCGCGAGTTCTGCGAAAAAATGACGCTCTCCGGCTCCAAGGTAGAAACATATTCCACCGCATACGATTCCATTAAAAATGTAGTTGTCGGCAGAGTTGACGCTCTTCGCCGTCACCCCGACTCAGATCACCTCTGGATCTGCCAGGTGAATGTCGGCGACAAGCTGCTCCAGATCGTCACCGGCGCGCAGAATCTCAAGGAGGGCGATATCGTTCCCGTCGCGCTCGACGGCAGCGTGCTGCCCGGCGGCAAGGAGATACACTCCGGTGTCCTGCGCGGCATTGAGTCCGACGGTATGCTCTGCTCGCTCGGCGAGCTTGGACTCGACACCCACGATTTCCCCGACGCTATTGAGGACGGCATCTGGGTCATCACCGAGCCGGTCGCTCTCGGCAGCGACATCCGCCCTCTTATGAACGCGGACGACACCGTGGTTGAGTTCGAGATCACCCCGAACCGCCCCGACTGCCTCTCAATCATCGGTCTTGCGCGCGAGGCGGCGGCTACTTTCGGCACTGAGCTGAAGCTCCACACGCCGGTAGTCAAGGGCAGCGGCGGCAGCGCCGCAGACCTCGTCAGCGTAACGATTGAAAATCCCGAGCTCTGCCCGAGATATACTGCGAGAGTCGTCAAAAATGTTAAGATCGGCCCCTCGCCGCTGTGGATGCGCCAGCGCCTTCGCGCCTGCGGCGTTCGCCCGATTTCCAATATCGTAGACATCACAAACTACGTCATGCTCGAGTACGGCCAGCCGATGCACGCCTTCGACTTCTCATGCGTTGAGGGCGGACACATAGTTGTCCGCACCGCGCGCGAGGGCGAGGAGATCACGACCCTCGACGATAAGCCCCACGCGCTCAAGCCCTCGATGCTCTGCATCTGCGACGAGCAGAAGCCCGTCTGCGTCGCCGGAGTTATGGGCGGCGCGAACTCCGAGATAATCGGCGACACCGCGACTGTGCTGTTCGAGGCGGCAAACTTCAACGGCCCCTCTGTCCGCCGCACTGCCATCGCCCTCGGCACCCGTACCGATTCCTCCGGAAGATTTGAAAAGGGCCTCGACGTTATGAACACCCTCGCGGCTGTGAACCGCGCCTGCGAGCTTGTTGAGCTCCTCGGCTGCGGCGAGGTGGTCGACGGCGTTGTGGACGTCTTCCCGAATAAGCCTGAACCCACCGTTCTTGCGCTCCAGCCCGGAAAGATAAACGCCCTGCTCGGCACTGACATCTCCGAGGCGGAGATGATCCGCATTCTCAGAAAGCTCGACTTCGAGGTCGGCACGGAGATAAAGATCCCTGCAGGACTTCTCGGCGTTCTCGGCGCGACCGCGCAGACGCTTGTCAAGGTCCCGTCCTTCCGCGGTGACGTTGAGCACTACTCCGACCTCGCTGAGGAGGTCGCACGCTTCTACGGCTACAACAACCTGCCGACCACGCTCCAGCGCGGTGCCGGCACCACCGGCGGATACTCCGATAATCAGCTCGCGGAAAAGACCATCGGCGAGGCGGCGAGAGCCTGCGGCTACTCCGAAATCATCACCTACTCCTTCGTATCGCCGTCGAATCTCGACAAGATACGCGAGCCGGCGGATTCTCCGCTGCGCGATACCTATAAAATTCTCAATCCTCTCGGTGAGGACACAAGCGTTATGCGCACCACCGCGCTGCCGAGCATGCTCGGCACCCTCGCGCGAAACGACGCCAAGGGCAACGCGGACGTAAAGCTCTACGAGATCGGCAAGATTTACCTCAAACCGTCGGAGAAGAGGGCCGACCGTTACGCCGACGAGCCGAAGGTGCTCACCCTCGGCGCTTACGGTGAGAGCATGAACTTCTTTAAGTTCAAGGGTGCGGTTGAGGCGATCCTCTCCGCGCTTCGCATTGAGAACATTGAATACACCGCAAAGACCGACGCGCCTGCGTTCCATCCCGGCCGCTGCGCCGAGGTCAGAGCAAACGGCGTGCTTCTCGGCGTGTTCGGTCAGATCCATCCGCTCACTGCGAAGAATTTCGGCGCCGACGTAGATTTCTACGCCGCCGAGCTCAGAGTCGATAAGCTCCTCGCAGTCCGCGGCAAGGGTGCGACCTACAAGCCGCTGCCACGCTTCCCGGCGGTCACCCGCGATATCGCGGTCATCGCAGATAAGAAGCTTACGGTCGGCGAGATCGAAAAGACCATCAAGACCGCCGGCGGCGAGCTGCTCCGCGATGTAAAGCTCTTCGACGTCTATGAGGGCGCAGGAATTCCGTTCGGCAAGCGAAGCACAGCCTATTCTCTCGTCCTCCGCTCCGATGAGTCCACCCTCAAGGTCGAGGACGCCGACGCGGTCATGGAAAGGGTCGTCGCCGCGCTCCGCGAAATCGGTGCCGAAAGACGATAAATCGACTGGTAAAAAATTTTTTCGATTTTTGTAACTATTTTGTAACTTTCCTATTGACAAGCTAAAATAGCTGTGCTAAAATGACCGCATTGAAGGGAATGCTATCGCTATTTTCTTCGATATAACAGATGGTGCGGATTCTTAGAGCCTTAAAAAGGTAAAAAAGTTTTCAAACTTTTGAGGAACTTTTCCGAAGCCTTAAGAGTCTTCATTATGTAAGTGTACGGCGGAGCTTCAAGGGCCGCCCGACCTGAAAGGTCTCCGCCGTACTCCTCCTTTTTAAGGAGGCATGATCCATCTTTCCGGTGCAAACGGGTTATCCCGTTTACATACAAATCGCCGGGTTCATGTAACCGGCAAAACTTCATTAGTAATATATTTTTATAAGGAGGAAACACTACATGAAGACCCTGAAAAAAGTCCTCTGCCTGGTCCTCGCTCTTGTCATGGTTGTTGGCACAATGGCTATTTCCGCCGCTGCCTACACCGATGAGATTAGCGAAGATTATGAAGAGGCGGTTGCAGTTCTCTCTGCAATCAAAGTAATCGACGGCTATGGTGACGACGTGTTCGGCGCTAAGGACGGCGTAACTCGTGCTCAGGCACTTGCTTTCGTTGTTCGTGCAATGCTCACCCGCTCCACCGCAAACAAGCTCACCGCCAGCAACACAGCTTTTGCTGATGTTTCTGACGATTGGGCAAAGGGCGTTGTATCCTACGCTGTTGCCGAGGGTATGGCAAACGGCTGGGACGGCAAGTTCGCTCCCAACGATCCTGTTACCGGCTTTGCATTTGAGAAGTTCGTTCTCACCGCACTCGACATCGAGGGTGAGTACACCGGCGCGAACTGGGAGAACAACGTTCTTCTCGCTGCAAGCAATGCTAAGCTTCTCGAGGGCATGGAGGAGGATTTCGACCTCTCCAAGAACCTCACCCGTGAGCAGGCTGCTAAGCTCGCTTACAACATGATCGTTTATTCCCCCAAGGCTGGTGCCAGCGCTTATGTTGTTACTGATAAGGATGGAAAGATCCTCTACACCGGTAACGACGCTGTTACTGCTCTTCTTATGAAGCAGTCCGCTGCTGACAACACTCTCTCTACCACTCCTGATTTCACCGGCACTATGCTCAAGGAGAAGTATGGTCTTACCAGAACTGAAACCACTAACAACTATGGTCAGACTGTAGTTCAGTATCTTAACTCCGAGAACAAGGCGGTTGTAACTATTGCTGACGAGGCTGTTTACTCCGCTAATGGTGCAGTTAAGAAGGCTGACGTTGCTAAGGCAATCGGTGCTGTTTCCGGCAAGAGTGCTGTTGTTTGGGTATGGGTAGATGGCGTTAAGGCTGAAGCTTCTGAGACCATTAACGGCGATACTACCGGCACATTCAGCACTCTCGGCGATACAGTTGCGGTCTATAAGGATGGCAATGAATACAACGTTGTTGTTACCAACACTTATATCGGCACTGTAACTAAGGTCAACAAGGCTGTTGCAGCAACCGGTTCTAGAGCAGCTGTTAAGAGAAATGTTGTTCTTGATAATACTGACGCTCTCACATTTGAGACCGAGAACTTCAAAGAGAATGATATCGTTCTCTACACCAAGGTCAATGGCAAGATCGACACCATGGCTCTTGCTTCTTCTATCACCGGTAAGATCACCGCAACCGGCTCTGATTACATCCGCGTTGACGGCGTAAAGTACAACTATTACACTGGTGTTATGACTGACCGTACAATCGGCAACACCTACACCTTCTATCTTGATAACCAGAACAACATCATCCTTGTAACTGATGCTGCTTCCGGTAATACCGATGTTACCTACGAAAAGGTTTATGTCCTCGGATTCAAGTCCTCTGTCAAGGAAAACACTAACGGCAGCACCCTCTTCGATCAGGCAAGCTCCGAGACTTGGACCGTTCAGGCTCAGATCGTTGATCTCAAGACCGGAGAAGTTAAGGTTGTTGATGTCGCTACTACTACCGGCACTGACAAGAATGTTTACCTTGCTACACCTGCTGGCACTGTTGCTACTGGAAAGGTTCTTACTGCTCAGAAGGCTGATGATGTTAACAAGTATGTTGCTGCTGGCTATCATGACTTTGCTGTTATCGATGGCAAGTACGCAATCAAGACCGATGCGCTTACAACCGCTACGGTAACTCTTAACAAGAGCAACGCGAACATTGCTACTGTCGAAGGTACTAAGCTCTATGCCAACAACAAGACGGTTGTCTATGTTCTCACCGGCGACAAGGGTCTTGATAATAGCACTAAGTACTCTGTCACCACTACCACTGGTCTCAATGCATTCCCGACTAAGGATGCTAAGCTTGAGAACGCTCTCGTTCTTGCTGACAAGGATGGTTACATCACTGCAGTATATGCACTTAAGGCTGCTGCAAAACCTGAGACTGCTGTTAACTATGCTGTCTACACTGGCGATGGTGAGACTGTACTCGACGATGAAGGCAAACCTGTAACTCTCGTTAAGTTTACCACCGGCGAGTATCAGAACTCCAAGAATCTTGAACTTGCTAAGAATGCTGTTTATGACATCACTGTTTCTGACGGCAAGCTCACCGAGGCTAAACCTCAGTATGGCACTGCAGCAACTGTTGGTAAGGTTTCTGACGGTTACTTCACTGATGAGAATGGTGCTGTTCATAACCTCTCTGATAAGGTTGTTATTCTTGATCGTGACGATGGCTACAAGCCTGTTGAGCTCAAGGCAAAGCAGACGATTACTTTCTTCGAAGATGAAGACCACGTTGTTGAGTTCATCGTTGTTGCTGAAGTTGATGATTAATCACTAACTCAATAATCACAAGCCCCCGCGGGATTTCCCGCGGGGGTTTCTTTTGTAAAATAAAGCCCGCAGACAATAAATCTGCGGGCTTTATATTTTACTTTATTTGCAGAAGCGAACTATCGCCTCGGCGAATATCGCCGCCGCAAGCTTAAGATCGGAGACGGGCGTATTTTCGTCAGGCTCGTGCATTTTCGGAGTGCGGCCGGGGAAGGTTGCGCCGAAAGCTACGCCGCCCTCGATATCGTGGACGTAAGTGCCGCCGCCGATGGCTATCGCCTCGCCCTTCTCGCCGGTGTAGGCGCTGTAAATATCGAGGAGACCTTGCACAAAATCGCTGTCAGAGGGCACCTCATGCGGTGCCGCACTGCCCTTGAGCTCGACAGCGGCGTCGGAGCCAATGAACGAAGTGAGCTTTCTGCTGATCTCATCTGCGCTGCTGCAAACGGGAACGCGGCAATCGAGTGTGGCTTTCAGCCCGTCCCAGACCGAGTATTGGAGCGTTCCGAGGTTGACGGTAAGCGCGCCGCTCGCGTCGGAGCAGTCCGCGCCGAAGGCTTTGCCGCTGTAATCACCGTAAGGAAGCGCTTTTGCGAGAGCCGCGAGCGCGCGGTTGCCGGCTGTATCGTCGAGCGAAAGCGCATCTACAAGCTTCAGAAGCGCCTGCAGCGCGTTTTTGCCGTCCTGGGGGAGGGAAGCATGAGCCGCAACGCCGTGAGCGGAGATGTGGACGTTGCCGTGCTCGCAGACGTGCGCCTCAAAAGTGACGCCAGGTGTGTTGACAGCCGCGATAGCGGCGTTCACCTCGTCAAGCGTTACGCCGACGATTCCGCAGCTTGCCTCGCCAGCAACGGCGTTTGCGACGTGACCTCCCTGCATCCTGCGGACGTGGCGACCTTTTTCGGCGGAAGCCGGGCAGCTTATCAGAAACGCCGCACGGCCCTTTTCGACGTTTACAACAGGAAAGTCGCCGTCGGGAGTAAATATACGAGGCGGCATTTTGTAATGGTCGAGATACCAGTCGATATCGTCGGAGCCAGTCTCCTCACAGCTTCCAAGAAGGAGCTGCACCTTTTTTGTGAGCTTTATGCCGCTCTCACGCACCGCCTTCATCGCATAGAGCGCCGCGATTGCGGGACCCTTGTCATCGGCTACGCCGCGGCCGTAGAGCATATCGCCGTCGCGCACGGGAGCGTACGGCTCGCACTTCGTCCAGCCGGTACCCGCGGGTACGACGTCGAGATGAGCAAGCATTCCGAGCGCGGCTTCGCCCTCGCCAAGCTCTGTCACCAGCACGCGGTCGCCGCGAATTTCGGCAGAGAAGCCGTTTTTCTCCGCAATCTCCTTTGCGACGGAGAGCGCTTTTCGCGGACCGGCGCCGTAGGGCGCGCCGTCAATGGCTTCTGTGCGCTCGGAGTTTACGCGGCAGACTGTGAAAATGTCATCGACGAGCTCATTTTCATGCTCGTCCATATATTTTTTAAAATCCATAGAGAGACCTCCATTTTTTGCGATGGAAACAGTATAACACATGGGTCAAGGATTTTCAACAGCGCTAAGATTAATTGAAAAAGCATATTGACAAATCAAAATGCGTATGATAGAATTTATAGGCTATTCGGAGAGATACCGAAGTGGTCATAACGGAGCGGTCTTGAAAACCGTCGGCGGGCAACCGTCCGTGGGTTCGAATCCCACTCTCTCCGCCAATCGGAGGGCGGGATAATCGCCCTCCGGTAACTGAATAAATAACCTGCGGAAGTACCCAAGAGGCCGAAGGGGCTCCCCTGCTAAGGGAGTAGGCGGTCTTAAAGCCGCGCGAGGGTTCAAATCCCTCCTTCCGCGCCAAAATCCTGCACTGAATAGTGCAGGATTTTGCTATATATGGCGCAAATTCGCCATAATTACGCAGAAAAAGTTAGAAAAACAAATTGAGCAAAAGCTTTGACCACTTATTTGACCACTTAATTAACGTTTTTAGGTGTATTATTTGTACTGAAACCACCTGAAAATACAGAAAATAATGGGCTTATCTGCCGGAAACGTTACGAATAAACCGCTCCATTCGCTCCGCACTCTGCTTCCTCATTCGCTGCGAGACGTGGCCGTAAACGTCGAGGGTAAAGCTTGCGGTAGCATGGCCGAGATTTCCCTGAACGGTTTTTATATCGTCGCCGCTTTCGATGGATACTACGGCGTAGCTATGCCGGAGATCGTGGAAGCGCTCTTCTGGAATTCCGATATCCGTTACAAGGCGTTTAAAGTACTTGTAAACCGTGAAATGACATAGATTACCGCCGAGCTCGTTTGTAAATACGAGATTCATCGGATTATTCCAAGCGCTGCTCGCTGCAATCATATTTTGATGCTGCTTGAACGATTCCGCTTTCAGAGCCGCCATCACAGAATCAGCCACAGTTATCAGCCTTGAGCGGCCGGACTTCGTGCTGACAAGGGTGTAGGTGCCGCCGACCTTCTTGGTTTTCTGGAGCTGCTTATTGATATAGATGGTGTTATGTTCAAAATCGACGCAGTCCCAGGTCAGACCGAGAACCTCGCCCTGACGCATTCCCGTAAAGAGGGTGACCATATACACGTTTTCAAAGCGGGTCCCTTTGATTACCTTGAGGAAGGCGGCGATGTCCTTTTCCTCCATTGGGTGAAATTCCTTGCGCCGTACCTTCGGAAGAGTGCAAAGGTCTGATGGGTTGCTTTTGATCATCTCCATCTTCACTGCCTGCTCTAACGCGTGGTGGAAGATGCCGTGAATGTTTTTTACCGTTTTTGCGGATAGATCGTGCTCGGATTGCAGTGAGTTGTATAGCTGTTGAATCTGTATTGCGTGCAGCTGACCCAGCGCGATGTTGCCGAGTGTCGGCTTGATGTAGTGATCGCAGGCATTTTTGTACGAGGCAACAGTGTATGGCTTCAACACGGGTTCGATATACGTTTTAAGCCAAAGATCAAGCCATGCGCTGATTTTCATTTTGCTCGGCTCCAGATAATTGCCCTCGTCAACCTGTACTGCGATTTCAGAAAGCTTTTGCCTTACCTCTTTTTGCGTTTTCCCATAGTAATATTTTATTTTAGGCTTACCGGTTTTGGGATCAAAGCCGAGGGTGTATCGACCTTCCCAGCGCCCGTCAGGACGCTTTCTTATCATACCGGTGCCTTTTGGAGCTCTACCGGACATTATACCTCTCTTTCTTCAGTATAGAATTTGTACCTGTCAAAGCAAATTCCATGGTCATTATATCACTTTAATACTTTAAATCAAGATAAAATAGTGAGCCGCCTGATTTTGCTTCAGGCGGCTCATTGTCTTTAACTGAACTGGCGCTCAATCCAGGCGGCGAGCTTGTCCTTAGGAACGACCATGCGTCTGCCTAAGTACAGGGTGGGGAAGCCCTCCATGTGCATGAGGTTATATGCTCCCGCGCGGGAAATGCCGAGAAAACCTGCAACCTGAGCTGCGTTAAGGGCGTAGGGAAGATCTTCAAATTTAATGTTGTTCATAATATTACTCCTTTTTATTATTTTAGATTTTGTTTATACCTATCCAAGCGTACGATTTTGTACGCAAGACGGGCATAGGTTTGTTTTATCTTGTATTATTGTTTACATAACTCTTTCTATTTTTCAAGAGGTTTCGTTAAATTCGGCATCTTATCGTATTTAAAAAGAATTTCAAAATAATCTGTACATACGTACGAGCGTACGGTCAGATCAGAGATTCAATGCCGAGGAAGCCGCGAACACGGCGGCCGGAGCCGATGTAGATGTTGTTCGTAGCCTCGAGATTGTATGTCTTTTCGTTCTCATGCAGAAACAGGCTGACGCTTCTCTCACTCAGTGGATGAAAAGAATTATCCTCGCACCACAGCTTGTACGCCGCGTACAGATCCTTAGTGCTGATCTCACCGTCCGCCTTTAGCCGGATGTAACCCTCAGACGCCATGAAGTCCACAAGGTTGTTACTATCGCTCACGGCAGAGTCTATGTTCTCACGGGCCTTGCTGCTTATGGTGAAAGCATAGTTATTTGCAATCAGCCGCTTTAGCCCCTCAAGGCACCAAAGGAATATCCCATCTCTCTCGGCTATAAGCTTTTCAGAGAGATTCGGATCGTCAACGCGATTGCTGTTTCTTGGCTTCGTGGTGAGAATGATCTGCCTGCGAAAGAACCCGTCGCTGCGGTCATAGAGCGCTTTAAGTGAGCCGTTCCCGAAGCCGAGAAATCGCACATACAGCTCAGCCTGGTAGCTCTGCTGGCACTTGCGCTCCAGGTCCATCGGAAGCTCAGCAGTGATGAGCGACTTGATGTAGTTCGTCTGAGGTAAGCCCTCGGTTTTCATATCGTCGTCAATCATAACGAGAGCGTGCTCAAGATCGGCTCTTGCGAAGCGGTTTGTTTCGACCTTGTTGATGCTGCCATTCACGGCGTTCTCACCGAGAAGCGAGCGCATTACGACGCCGATACGGCTCTTGCCCTCGCCGCCGCGACCTATGAGCATCAGCATCTTCTGAGCCTTTGTCGTCGGTATGAGACAGTAGCCCATATATTCCTGCAAAGTAGGAATATCCTCTTGGTCAAGCAGGTCATCAAGAAAGCTGAGCCAGCGGTTCGGCGGTCTTGCGTTCGGGTCATAGACTACCGGCAGTCTGTTCCGGCAGAATACCTTGCTGAGAGCGAAAGTGCCGTCAAGACTTAGCGTGCCGTTTGCGACGTGTATGCGGTCGGTTTCTATCGGCAGATCATCAACGTAAGCCTCAGAGCGCAGGACTTCGAGAAGATTATCTACCTTTTTGGCAACGCCTGCCTTTATGACCGGCTTTAGCATTTCATAGATTTCCTTTTTCAGCTCGCGCTCGTCAAATACGCGCTTGTCTATCGTAAAGAACGTGCCGCGCATACAGACCATCGGGTGGTCGGCGAGAAAGCTCTTGCAGAAGCTTACCTCGTCCACTCCCTTTCCGTCGAACCACGGTGCGGTTGAGTTGTTTCCTTCCAATCGTTTTCCTCCTTTCCCAAGTATTTTTCCTGCTCGTCCAAGAGCCATTCAAGCT
>JAFSJE010000006.1 GCA_017439425.1 Oscillospiraceae bacterium | reverse complement strand
AGCGTTGGATAAAGGAGGCGGGGATCTGTGAAGGGGCCGGCCAAGAGGCCCCTTCACGTCGCATAACCCGCCCGCAGGCGTCATATTTTGCGCTCAGAGAGTGCAAAATATGTTCGATGCGGAGACTTTGTCGACGCATTGAGGTCGAATTATATTCTTTACGGCTTCAGCTCAACGTAGAGGTCACGGTACTTTTTCGCGGAGGAGTCCCAGCTGACGTCCTTCTGGAGATCGCGGATGACCATCTCGTCCCAGCGGGCGCGGTCGGTGAAGTAGAGAGTTTTCGCTCTGTTGATGGCGTCGAGCAGAAGGCCCTGCTCATAGCGGTCAAAGGTAAAGCCGTTGCCCTCGTTTGTGAATTCGTTGTAGGGCTGGACGGTGTCCTTGAGACCGCCGGTCTCGCGCACGATGGGCACAGTTCCGTAGCGCATGGCGATAAGCTGAGTGAGTCCGCAGGGCTCGAAGAGCGAGGGAACGAGCAGAGCGTCGGAGGCGGCGTAGATCTTGTGGGCGCGCGCCTCATCGTACATGATGCAGCTGCATACGCTGCCCTTGTAGGCGTTTTCGTAGTAGCGGAAGGAGTCCTCGTACTTTCTGTCGCCGGTTCCGAGGACAACGACCTGCGTGTTGCCGTCGATAACGTTCGGAATGATGGCGTTCACAAGGTCGAGACCCTTCTGATCGGTAAGGCGGGAGATAAGACCGAGCACCATCTTGTCGGCATTCTCCTCAAGACCGAGCTCGCGCTGGAGAGCGAGCTTGTTCTCGCGCTTTTTCGCAACGGCGTCCTTCTCGCTGTAATTAGCGGAGAGGAGCGCGTCGGTCGCGGGATTCCACTGCTCAACGTCAATTCCGTTGACTATGCCGCGGAGCTTGCGGTTGTGGAAGCGCAGGTGCGCGTCAAGACCGTCGCCGTAGAACGGGGTCTGGATCTCGCCGGCGTAGGTATCGCTGACGGTGGTGATTATGCTGGCGTAGCTGAGACCTGCCTTGAGCATATTCGCGTCGACCCAGTTCTGCTTGAGAACGGCGTAGTCAAAGAGCGCGTCAGGGAGATTAGTCCAGTACTTGAGCGTCTCGACGTTGTAGATGCCCTGGAAGCGGAGATTGTGGATTGTGAGAATGCTCTTCGCGCCGGCGACCGGAGTGCCGCCGAACATCGCCTGCTGGAACACGGGGACGAGAGCCGCCTGCCAGTCATGGCAGTGGATGATGTCAGGAGTCCAGTTGAGGTAGTTGAGCGCCGCGAGAGAGGCCTTTGCGAAGTAGCAGAACTTGGGAATATCGTCGACGAGGTTGGTGTAAGGGTTGCCCCAGCTGAAAAACTCATCGTTGTCGATGAAGTCGTACACAACGCCGTCCCAGACGTACTCCATTATGCCGACGTAAAAGCTCTTGCCGTCGGCACAGAGATCCATCGAGAAGGCTCCGCGGTAGACCATCTTCTCCTGGTACTTCTCGGGAATGCACTTATAGCGCGGAATGATGACTCTTACGTCGCAATTCTGCTTGACCAACGCCTTAGGAAGCGCGTACATAACGTCGCCGAGACCGCCGGTCTTTACGAAGGGATAGCATTCCGAGCCGATGAACGCAACGCTTCGTCTGGGCTGCGGAAGATTCTCCTCGACCGCAGGAGCGGCTTTAGGATTTCTTGCTGCCATAATTATCCTCCTTGAGATTCTGAATCGTGAATTATGAAAAAAATATTACTACTACTACAATATACCAAATGCTTCCGTTCTTTGCAAGAGAAAAAATATGGTTTATGCCTTTAAACGACTGAAAAAAAGCAAAAATATTATGCAGTTTGCACAATTTTATCACACTGACGGATTTTTATCAAATATCAGAAAAATCTATTGCAATATGGTGGCGCTTTATATATAATCAAAGCGCAATTAACGAATTTTGTAACAAGGAGCTTTGAGCTATGCTTGAAAACCCTGAGCTCTATATTGCACAAAATTTTGAGTCCGCGCTGAAAAGCGGGCATATCTGCGCTTTTTATCAGCCGGTAGTGCGCACGATATCGCGCAAGCTGTGCAGTTTTGAGGCGCTCGCGCGCTGGATAGACCCGACAGTGGGCATCATCGGGCCTGATAAGTTCATACCGGTGCTGGAAAACTCGAGGAAGATTCATCTTCTCGACCGGCATATCATCCGCCTTGTCTGTGCGAGGATAAGGCGCGAAATTGACGCCGGAAAGACGCCCGTTCCGGTTTCCATAAATCTTTCGCGGCTGGATTTTACCCTCTGTAATATATATAAAGAGGTGGATGAGGCGGTAAGCCACTATAAGATCCCGCACGATATGCTCCACATCGAGATAACGGAGAGCGTTATGGCGTCCGAGGAGGCGAGCATGCTCACCGCTGTCAACAGCTTCCGCGCCGACGGTTATCAGGTGTGGATGGACGATTTCGGTTCCGGCTACTCATCGCTGAACGCTCTGAAGGATTTCAGCTTTGACGAGCTGAAGCTCGATATGCGGTTTCTCAGCTCCTTCTCTGAGCGCAGCCGCAGAATTCTGACTTCCGTCATCCAGATGGCGAAGGATATAGATATCCACACGCTTGCCGAGGGCGTTGAGACCGAGGCGCAGTTCAGATATCTGAGAGATATAGGCTGCGAGAAGGTGCAGGGCTACTACTTTGGCAGGCCGATGCCATACGACGAGGCTATGGCGCATATGCGCGAGCAGGGCATAGCGCCGGAGGAGCCGGGCGAGAGGGCGTATTACGACGAGATCGGCCGCCTGAACTTCCTCAGCGCCGTTCCGTTCATGACGCATGAGGACAGAGCGAAGCTCACGAGCGCGCGCCAGCTGAACAGTATACCGCTTGCCCTCGCCGAGGGAAGGGAGGACGGCTTCTCAATACTGTTCTACAACACCGCCTTTGAGGAGACGGCGCGCTCCACCGGAGTTTCCGGAGGCTTTCTGTCGGAGGAGCTTCTGAACGTCAGGCAGTCATATTCCAAGCTTCCGCAGCGCCTTGTAAATCTTATGGACTCCACGAGAGTTGTCGGCGACGGCAGAATGTACTTCATCGCGGACGGCGAGTATTACGAGATGCGGAGCCGGCTGATTGCAAACACGAAGAGCGCATGGAGTGTACTCTTCCGGCTCGATAATCTTTCGGAGGCGTCCGAGGCGGCGAAAACCCACGAGCTTGACGACGGCTTGCGGCAGCTCTACACGCTTTTTGAGCGCGTAACGCTCATCGACACCAATGAGGATAAGATAACTCCACTCTATGTTGCGACGAGGGAAAATCTCCTCAGCGGCAATATGGGCATAAAGGACCTCGGCGAGGAGTACGCGAGAAGCCTGGTGTTCCCGGAGGACAGAGAGCGCTACCTTGCCTTTGTGGATCCGGACACCTCCGAGGAGCGCATAATCAGCACAAGCCGAGGCTATATCAGCGACTTTTTCCGCGTTCTGAGCCGCCACGGCGAATATCGCTGGAAGCAGATAACCATTCTCCGCATGAGCGAGGGAGTGTACTTTGAGCTTTTACGCGATGCGCACGATGAGATAAAGCTGGTCGAAAGCGGCAGAGAGATAGGCTCTGGAATCAGCAACGATATTTTGTGGAGAAACCTCGTCGAGTCCGGTATTCTGCGCTGCTTCTGGAAGGATAAGGAGCGCCGCTTTGTCGGCATAAGCCGGGGCTTTGCGGATTACTACGGTATAGAGTACCCGGAGGAGATAATCGGCAAGACCGACGAGGAGATGCGCTGGCACATCCGCCCCGACCCGTACATGAACGATGAATGGGCGGTCATAAAAGAGGGCGTCGTTACGCACAACGTGCCGGGAAAGTGCCTCTGCAACGGAGAAAACCGCGATATTCTGGCGAGTAAAGCGCCGCTTTATGACAGAAATGGCGATATTCAGGGACTTATCGGCTGGTTTATCGACAGGGAAATGCTGATGAAAAACGACAGCCGCGGCTCTGAGACGAAGCGCCGGGATATTATCACGGGACTTTTGAACTCCCGCGGTATCGGCGAGGAGGAGAAGTCGTTTCAGGATGAGTATTATCTCCGCAACGCGGACTTTGCGCGCATACATGTCGCCATCGACGATTTCTCCGTTATCAACAGAAATTACGGTTACGATTTCGGTGATAAGGTCATCGCCGCACTCGGCAAGGAGCTTAAGCGCTCCTTCGGGCTGAAGGCGGCGGTCGGCAGACTCTCGGGCCAGCGCTTCGTTATTCTTGCTCAGCTTCCGGAGCGCGGCGATGAGCGCTTCATCCGCGAGAGAATCAGGGAGTCTGCGGCGAAGGTCAAGAATGTCGGCGGCGTTCCGATGACGTTGTACATTTCCGTCGGCTGGGCGCTTTTCAGCGAGTGCGAGGATCTTACTGAGCAGCAGCAGCGCGCCGAGATGCGCCTGCTTGTCGACCATGACGAGCATACAAGCGTCGAATCACTCATGTTCCACGGCTCGGAGCTGTTCAGCACCTATGACGATCTGCCGATTTCCTATGCGGTTTACAAGGTGATAAAGGACAGCGCCGGAAGGGTGTCGAATACGGTTCTCTTCTACGTCAACCACAAGTTTGAGGAGCGCAGCGGCAAAAAGGCTGCGGAGCTCATCGGCAAAACTACGCGCGAGCTGTTCCCGACGCTGGGCGAGGACTGGTACGAGAAGGCGGAGCGCGCCGCGGAGAAGGGAGAGACCGTCATCGACGGAATGTACTTCGAACCCACGAAAAAGCGCTATTATATGACCGTCAGCCCGGTAATCCGCCCCGGTTACTGCTGCTTTACCTATCAGGAAATAGATTTGCTCGAGAAATAACAGAACGGGAGAGGCTTTTCCTCTCCCGTTTCAATGCGTCGACAAAGTCTCCGCATCGAACATATTTTGCGCTTTGAGAGCGCAAAATATAACGCCTGCGGGCGGGTTATGCGACGTGAAGGGGCCTCTTGGCCGGCCCCTTCACAGAACCCCGCCACCTTTATCCCACGCTGTTCTTCTTTGTCTACAGTCTGGAACGGGAGAGGAAAAGCCTCTCCCGTTTTTCACACCCTTAAACCCGAGACAATGTACTTTTTATCGTCCGAGAGCGCGGTGTCGACAATAAAATACCGCCGCATCAGCACCGCAAGCTCCTCCGGAGCGAGCATATCGCGCGAGATCCTCGAAGCCGCGCCGGCGTGATGCGCATTCAGCCGCGCAAGGCTCATTCCGTGGGCGACGGTCAGTCTGCCGCCGGGCTTTGTGAGAAAGGCGAGCTCCCGGACGATGCGCGGGAAGTCCGGAAAGTGCGGAAATGCGTTGTAGACCACGACGGAGTCGAATTTCCGCTCAAACGGCCAGGTCTCCACGTTGCCGCAGATAACGTCGACCTGCGGAAACTTCTCCTGCGCGATGCGCGCCATCTTTGGCGCAACGTCGATGGCGGTGAGCGAGGCGACGCCTCTATTTAAATAGTCGCGGAAAAGCACTCCCGTGCCGCAGGCGACGTCGAGCACGTCAATGCCCTCGCGTATGCCGGCGCAGTCAAGTATCGCGGATATCGCTTCTTCGTTCCGCACCATCTTCTCATCCCACGTTGCGGCGCGCAGGTTGAAAAATTCAATTACCGATTCAATATCAAAGCTGTCCATCTCAAAAACTCCGTTCGTTGGTTTTCATATTGTAACACAGCGGGGTTTATGTTACAATATGAAAAATTGGAGGGTGATTTTATGAGCAAAATTATCGGCCCCGAGGATTATCTCGAGCCTGCGTGCCTTCTGTGCGGCGACCCGATGGGCGAGGAGGCACCCATGCGCCCGATTCCGCAGCAGAGAATAATTGAGAAGATGGACGAGTATATGTCACGCCGTGACTACGCCGGCGCTGAGCGCCATCTGAAATATTGGCTCTTGGAGGCAACTGAGGGCAGGGATAAGCGCGGCGAGCTTATGGTTCGCGGCGAGCTTATAGGCCACTACCGCAAGACCGCCGAGCGTGAAAAGGCGCTCAAAGAGATCGACGCCGCTCTGGCGCTTGTTCGGGAGCTTGACTACGGCGATACTATCAGCGCAGGAACGACTTATGTAAACTGCGCAACGGCGCTTTCATCTTTTGGCGAAAACGAGCGCGCGCTGGAGCTGTTCAGACTTGCGCAGCCCATCTATGAAAACAGCGCTGCAACGAGAGCGGAGCTTCTCGGCGGACTTTATAACAACATGGCGCTCTGCCTTGCTGCGCTGAGCCGGTATTCCGAAGCCCACGCTTACTATGATAAGGCGATGGAGGCTATGGCAAAGGCGGAGGACGGAGCCCTCGAGCAGGCGATAACCTGCCTTAACCGGGCAAACCTCGTTGAAAACGAGGTGGGTATGGAGGCCGGAGAATCGAGAATATTCGACCTTGTTGACGAGGCTTGGGACAAGCTCGGCGGCTTTACCGGGCCGCGCGACGGCTACTACGCCTTTGTGTGCGAGAAATGCGCCCCGACCTTCGGCTACTACGGCTATTTTGCCGCTGCGGAGGAGCTTAAAAATAGAGCGGAGAAGATATATGACAGGACTTGAACTCAGCCGCGCATACTTTGAGGAGTGCGGACGCCCAATGCTTGAGAGGGATTTTCCCGAGATTATGCCATATCTTGCCGCCGGACTTTTCGGCGCGGGCAGCGAGTGCATGGGATATGACGATGAAGTCAGCCGTGACCACGATTTTGAGCCGGGGTTTATGATACTGCTGCCGGATGAGGACATAGTTGACCGCCGTGCAGCCTTTCAGCTTGAGCGCGCCTATGCAAAGCTTCCCAAGGAGTTTATGGGTGCAAAAAGGGCGACAATCTCTCCGGTCGGCGGCTCTCGCCACGGTGTTATCCGAATCTCCGACTTCTTTCGTGACAAGGTCGGCGCACCGGACGGAGTTTTAACCGTTTCGCAATGGCTCACGGTGCCGTCATCCTCGCTTATCGAGGCTGCAAACGGCAAGGTTTACTTTGATAATTACGGACTTTTGTCTAATATCCGAGCCTCGTTATCGCGCTATCCCGAGGATATACGCCTCAAAAAGCTTGCCGGGCATCTTCTGCTTGCGGCGCAGGCGGGGCAGTATAACTACCGCCGCTGCCTTATGCACGGCGAAACTGCGGCGGCTCAGATGAGCGTTTTTGAGTTTGTGAAGAATGCATCTGCGGCGATCTTTCTCATAAACGGGCGCTTTATGCCCTATTACAAGTGGTCATTCCGGGCGCTGAGAGCGTTGCCGCGTCTCGCTATCGAGGCGGAGCTGTTTGAGTATCTCATCACAACGCCTTGTGAGGGCGAAACCGCCGAGGAAAAGGGCGACGTTATCGAATCTGTCTGCGCCGATATAATAGACGCTCTCATTGATGACGGCATTACAAAAGCGACCTGCGGCGACTTGGAGAAGCATGCCTATTCGGTAAATGATTCCATTACCGACCCGGAGATGCGGAATCTGCACATTTTAGCCGCGGTTTGAGAGGAAAATAATGAAAAGCAGACTAAAGCCTATACTTTTTGCGCTTCTTGCGGCGGTTTTCTACGCGATAAACGTGCCGGTTTCAAAGCTGCTGATGGCGCACGTCGGTGAGATAACGATGGCGGGGCTGCTGTACCTCGGCGCGGGAGTCGGAATCGGCGCGATGTCGCTCTTTAGGAGAGGCGAGAGACCGCAGAGGCTTACGAAGGAGGATTTGCCGTATGTCGTCGGAATGATAGTCCTCGACATCGCGGCGCCGATATTTCTTATGCTCGGCATAAGCTCCGGCACCTCGGCAAACGCCTCGCTTCTGGGCAATTTTGAGATCGTTGCCACGAGCGTAATCGCGATGTGCGTATTCCACGAGGCAATCTCGGCTCGGCTTTGGTGGGCGATAGCGCTCATAACGCTCTCGAGCGCGATTTTGTCCTTCGAGGGCGCGGAGAGCCTGAGCTTCTCGACCGGCTTGCTTTTTACACTGCTCGCGGCTCTCGCATGGGGCTTTGAAAACAACTGCACGCGGATGATCTCATCCAAGAGCACCTATGAGATCGTTGTACTGAAGGGTGTATTTTCCGGGCTTGGCGCGCTCGGCATCGCGTTTTTGCGCGGCGAGAGACTTCCGGAGGCAATCTGGATAGCCGCGGCGATGGCGCTCGGCTTCGTCGCATATGGACTGAGTATTTTCCTCTACGTTCGCGCGCAGAATTCTCTCGGCGCTGCCAAAACGAGCGCCTATTACGCGGCGGCTCCGTTTGTCGGCGCGGCGCTCTCACTGATAATTCTGAGAGAGGAGCTGTCGGGATCGTACTTTGCCGCGCTCGCTGTTATGCTTGCGGGCAGCGCCCTTGCGGTCGCCGATACGCTTGTCAGACATCACACCCACGAGCACACGCATACGTTTACAACTATCGAAAACGGCGTGGAGATTGAACACACCGTGACCCACAGCCACCCGCACGATCACTATGTCACGGACGAGCGCCACGGGCATACGCACCCAAGGTCGACTCTTCAGGCTCTGCTGCCACACTGATAATATGGAGATATAATATGAAAATCTACGGACTTCAAAAAATGACGCTGCTCGATTTTCCCGGGCGCGTCGCCTGCACCGTTTTCCTCGGCGGCTGTGACTGGAGATGCCCGTTCTGCCACAATTTCGAGCTTGTGGACGGAACGGCAAATCCGGTTATGGAGGAAGAGGAGCTTCTCAGCTTTCTCAGTAAACGCACGGGACTTCTGGACGGAGTTGCATTTACGGGAGGCGAGCCGTGCCTGCACCGCGACCTGCCCGAGCTTATGCGCCGTATCCGTGCGATGGGCTACAAGGTAAAGCTCGACACAAACGGCTGCCATCCCGCACTCCTCGGTGCAATTCTCGACGAGGGGCTTGTCGACTACGTTGCGATGGATATTAAAAACAGTCCGCCTAAATACGCCGAGACCTGCGGCGTCGCGGCAGTCGATATGGACACTCTGCGAGAGAGTATCGCGCTCATAATGGAAAAAGCGCCTGACTACGAGTTCCGCACCACTGTCGTAAACGAGCTTCACGAAAACGCCGACTTCGAGGCAATCGGCGAGCTCATACGCGGCGCGAAGAGCTACTATATACAGTGCTTTACAGACCGCGACACTGTTCCGTTTGAGGGCTTTACCGCGCCGAGCCGCGCGCTCCTTGAGGAATATGCGGACACAATGCGCGGATATGTCGCAAAAGTGGATATTCGTGGAGTTGACTAAACCACAAGATATTGTGTCACTAAAAATTTTATTACATTATATGTTGACAAACGACCCCCTGAGGTGCTATTATTATCGCGTTCCGATTTTTTAGTAGAATCTTTGGGGGTTAGATATGTATCAGGTAATCAAGCGCGACGGCAAGGTCGTCGACTTCAACATAGATAAGATAAGCGACGCCGTGGAGAAGGCGTTCGTAGCTCTTAATAAGGACTATCATCCTACCGTTCTGAGCCTTATTTCGATCCGTGTTGCTTCGGATTTCGAGTCGAAGATAAAGAATAATCAGATAACCGTTGAGGATATCCAGGATTCCGTCGAGAAGGTGCTTTCTGAGTGCGGATATGCTGACGTAGCGAAGGCGTACATCCTCTATCGCCGTCAGCGCGAGAAGGTCAGAAACGTCAACAGCACGCTTCTCAACTACAAGGATCTCGTGGATAACTATCTCAAGATCAACGACTGGCGCGTAAAGGAGAACTCCACCGTAACCTACTCCGTAGGCGGACTCATTCTCTCAAACTCCGGCGCCATCACCGCAAACTACTGGCTCAGCGAGGTCTATGACGACGAGATCGCCGAGGCGCACAGAAGCGCCGCGATCCATCTCCACGATCTCAGCATGCTCACCGGCTACTGCGCCGGCTGGAGCCTCAAGCAGCTCATTCAGGAGGGCCTTGGCGGAGTTCCCGGAAAGATCACCTCATCTCCGGCAAACCACCTCTCAACTCTCTGCAACCAGATGGTAAACTTCCTCGGTATCATGCAGAACGAGTGGGCGGGCGCTCAGGCATTCAGCTCCTTTGATACTTATCTCGCTCCCTTCGTCAGGGTGGACAACCTCTCCCAGAAGGAGGTCAAGCAGTGCATCCAGAGCTTCGTTTACGGCGTCAATACTCCGTCCCGCTGGGGCACTCAGGCTCCGTTCTCCAATGTAACTCTTGACTGGACTGTTCCGAATGACCTCAAGAACCTGCCCGCAATCATCGGCGGCAAGGAGATGGACTTCACCTATGGCGACTGCCAGAAGGAGATGGACATGGTCAACAAGGCGTTCATCGAGATCATGATTGAGGGCGACGCCAACGGTCGCGGCTTCCAGTATCCTATCCCCACCTATTCCATCACCCGTGACTTTGACTGGTCCGAGACCGAGAACAACAAGCTCCTCTTCGAGATGACCGCGAAGTACGGCACCCCCTATTTCTCCAATTACATCAACTCCGACATGGAGCCGAGCGACGTCCGCAGCATGTGCTGCCGTCTCCGCCTTGACCTCCGTGAGCTTCGCAAGAAATCCGGCGGCTTCTTCGGCAGCGGCGAATCCACCGGCTCTATCGGCGTTGTAACCATCAATATGCCGCGCATCGCGTATCTTGCTGAGAATGAGCAGGACTTCTATGCACGTCTTGACAAGCTTATGGATATCGCCGCCCGCAGCCTCAAGATCAAGCGCAGCGTTATCACAAAGCTCCTTGATCAGGGCCTCTATCCCTACACCAAGCGCTATCTCGGCACCTTCAACAACCACTTCTCCACCATCGGTCTTGTCGGCATGAACGAGGCGTGTCTCAACGCAAAGTGGCTCCGCGCCGACCTCACGAATGAGAACGCGCAGAAGTTCACGCGCGACGTTCTGAATCATATGCGCGAGCGCCTCTCCGACTATCAGGAGCTCTACGGCGACCTCTACAACCTTGAGGCAACTCCGGCTGAAAGCACCACTTATCGCTTCGCTAAGCACGATACCGAGGAGTTCCCCGACATCATCACCGCGAATATGAACGGCACTCCGTACTACACAAACTCCAGCCACCTTCCCGTCGGCTATACTGAGGACGTTTTCTCAGCTCTCGATATTCAGGATGACCTCCAGACTCTCTACACCTCCGGCACTGTTTTCCACGCCTTCCTCGGCGAGAAGCTTCCGGACTGGAAGGCGGCGGCAAATCTCGTCCGCAAGATCGCTGAGAACTACAAGCTTCCGTACTACACCATGAGCCCGACCTATTCCGTCTGCGCTGATCACGGCTATCTCGTCGGCGAGCAGTACACCTGCCCGCACTGCGGCAAAAAGACCGAGGTTTACAGCCGCATCACCGGCTATTATCGCCCGGTTCAGAACTGGAACGACGGCAAGGCTCAGGAGTTCAAGGATCGCCGCGTGTACAACGTCGGTCACAGCACTCTCCGCCATGTCGGCCCGAACCCCGCGCCCGTGGACGATGCGCCGAAGGCCGAGGAGGTCAAAAACGAGACCGCACCCGTTGTCGCGGCTGACTCGAACGTGATTCTCTTCAAGACCCCGACCTGCCCCAACTGCAAGGCGGCAGCCGCTCTTCTCGATAAGGCGGGAGTTCAGTACACCGCACTCAACGCCAACGAGAACGCCGAGCTTGTAAATAAGTACGGCGTTAAGCAGGCGCCGACCCTCGTCATCGTCGGTGAGGACGGCTTTGAGAAGTACCGCGGAGTCAGCGACATCAAGGGCTGGCTGATGAGCAAATAAAACGAACAGGGGAGGGCAAAACCCTCCCCTTTAGCGTAAAGGAGAAAGATATGTACGACGTAATCGTAGTCGGCGGCGGCCCCGCCGGAATGACGGCCGCGCTCTATGCCCAGAGAAACGGTAAAAGCGCCCTCGTAATCGAAAAGGGAGGCTTCGGCGGTCAGATAACCCACTCACCGAAGGTTGAAAACTATCCCGGAACGCTCACCATGAGCGGCAACGAATTTGCGGATAAAACTCTTGAGCAGATTTTAGCGCAGGGCGCGGAGATAGAGATTGCCGCAGTCACCGAGGTAAGGGATTGCGGAGATAAAAAAATCGTCGTCACAGAGGACGGCGGCGAGTTTGAGGGCAGAACTGTCATCATAGCGACGGGCGTAAAGCACCGTATGCTGGGACTGGAGGGCGAGGAGGAGCTTGTCGGCGAGGGCATAAGCTTCTGCGCCGTGTGCGACGGCGATTTCTACGCCGGCAAAAAGGTCTGCGTAGCAGGCGGCGGCAACTCGGCACTTCAGGAGGCGATTTTACTCAGCGAGAAGTGCAGCGAGGTGGTGATGCTTCAGGATTTGGACTTCTTCACCGGCGAGCCGAGGCTTCAGGAGGTGCTTTTCTCACGCCCGAACGTAACTAAGCACACCGGAGTTAAAATCACCGACCTCATCGTTGACGGCGGCGCTTTGCAGGGCGTCAACATCGCGTCGAAGGAAGGCGAGGACTTCATTGACTGCGACGGACTTTTCGTCGCCATCGGACTTATCCCGGAAAACGAGCCGTATAAGGCGCTTGCCGACCTCAACAGCTGGGGCTACTTCGACTCCGACGAGCGCTGCCTCACAAAGACGCCGGGTGTTTTCGTCGCCGGAGACTGCCGCAGTAAGGGTGTGCGCCAGCTTACCACCGCAGTTGCAGACGGCGCCACGGCGGCCCTTGCCGCGTGCAGATATATAAACGGACTGTAAGCCATAAAAGACAGATGCCTCTGAGCCAAAATAGCTCAGAGGCACATTTTATAGGTTAAGCGTAACTGTTATGCTCACAAGATTAATTATCATGTGCAGGAAAATCGGCGCATAGACGCTTTTTCCGCGCTCGTAGCACCAGCACAGTACAAGCCCGGCGGGGATATACTCCGCCGCCATCAGAAGAAGCTCCCAGCTGAAATCCTCGATTAGATAGCCGGCGAGGTGGTAGAGAGCGAAGAGCACGGCGGAAACGATATAAGCGAGGGCGCGGCTTTTGCGCTGTATCGTTCCGAACACGACCCCGCGGAAGAGCACCTCCTCACACACAGGCGCGAGGAAAACGCCGACGGCGAACATTGCGTTGGGGTTGAGCTTTATCTGCGAATCAACTGCCGCCTGATTGGGGTTCAATTCGCCGGACAAAAATAGCTGCATGATGAGCGAAACGGCGAACATCGCGGCAAAATAATAGGTGTAGCCGAAGAGCACTGCGGCGAAGGTATTGCCGACATTGTGTGTAAGCAGGGAAAACGAAGCCTTCATAAACCGCGAAAGAACGAGCATCAGCAGCGCAAACGAGGTGCCGTAGTAGATGACGTTCACCGCCGCCTCGTTAAGGCTCACGCCCGCGCCGATAAGAGCGGGGCAGAGCACGGCGCCGATAAATTGCGGCAGTATAAGAGAGTGAACGAACACCCAGATCCAGCCGAAAATCGCCTCTCCCTTTGTCATCGGGTGCTTCAATCCTGTACCTCCTTTTTGAGTGCGTACAGAAGATTGAGCGCCTCGAGCGGCGTCATTGTGTTGATATCGGCGCGGCGCAGCTTTTCGATTACCTCGTTTTCAGCCGCTGACTCAAAGGAAACCTGCATATCCATCGGCTCGGCAGCGCTTCTGCGCTTTGTCTCGGGGGCTTTTCCGGCGATGAGGTCGGAGAGAACCTTGTTTGCACGGGTGATTACGCTTTTTGGCACACCCGCGAGATTCGCAACCTCTATGCCGTAGCTGTCGTCAGCGCCGCCGGGTACTATTTTCCGCAGGAAGATGATATCGCCGCCGCGCTTTTTTGCGGAGATGTTGTAGTTTTTAACGCCTTGAAGCTCACTTTCGAGCACTGTCAGCTCATGGTAGTGGGTCGCAAACAGCGTTTTAGCGCCGAGAGACTTCGGGTCGGCGCAGAACTCAACGACCGCGCGGGCGATTGCCATGCCGTCGTAGGTGGAGGTGCCGCGGCCGATCTCGTCGAGAAGAATTAGAGAGTTTTTCGTCGCGTTTTTGAGAATTTCAGCGACCTCGCTCATCTCTACCATAAAGGTTGATTTGCCGGCGGCGAGGTCGTCCGAAGCGCCGATTCGCGTGAAAACGCGGTCGACTATGCCGATCGACGCGCTCTTTGCCGGAACGAACGAGCCCATCTGCGCCATAAGAGTTATGAGCGCAACCGAGCGCATATATGTGGATTTACCGGCCATATTCGGGCCGGTGATAATGGCGGTTGTGCCGTAAGCGCCGCCGATACGCACGTCGTTCGGGACGAACAGAGTGTTTTTCTGCATCTGCTCGACTACGGGGTGGCGGCCGTCCGTGATTTCAATAACTCCGTCCACGGTTATGTCGGGCATGCACCACGAATTTTTGACAGCGCACTCGGCAAGGGAGCAGAGCACGTCGAGTGTTGCGACGGCGCGCGCCGCAGACTGAACTCTCAGCACCTCGCCCGCGATTTTGAGCCGCAAATCGTTGAAAATGCGGTACTCGAGGTCAGCGACCTTGTCCTTTGCGCCCAGAAGCTCCGCCTCAAGGTTCTTGAGCTCCTCGGTTATGTATCTCTCGCCGTTGACAAGCGTCTGCTTGCGGATGTAATCGGCGGGAACGTCGCTCGTCTGCGCCTTCGGTATCTCGATGTAGTAGCCGAAAACCTTATTGTAGCCGACCTTGAGCTTCTTGCCGGTGCGCGCCTTTTCACGCGCCTCGATGTCGGCAAGCGCCTGAGTTGAGCCGCGCAGAAGTCCGCGAAGCCTGTCGACCTCGGGGTCAAACCCGTCGCGTATCATCTCGCCCTCGCGCACGGAAAACGGCGCGTCGTCGGCGATGGCGGCGGTTATGTCAGCTACGAGGTCGCCGATATCGTCGCAGTTCAGGATTTCAGTCAGCAGAGCGCCGGATTTCTCGCCAAGCTCACGCTTCAAGTCAGGGATCGCCGCCGCTGAGGATGCGAGGGCGAGAAGGTCGCGGGCGTTGGCGGTTCCGTAGACGATCTTCGCGATAAGGCGCTCAATATCGCCGACAGAGCGGAGAATGAGCATTACCTCGCCGCGCGCCATGTTGTCGTCGTACAGCTCCCTGACCGCCGCAGACCTGCGCGTAATCGCCGCCGGGGAGAGGAGCGGGCGTGAAACCCATGAGCGCAGAAGACGCGAGCCCATCGGGGTCTTCGTCTTATCCATTGCCCAAAGAAGCGAGCCCTTCTTAGAGCCGTCGTGCATGGAGCTTACAAGCTCAAGATTGCGGATAGTCTGAATATCAAGCTCCATATATTTGCCGTCCGAGTAGAAATCGAGACGGTTTAAGTGGCTCATATCGGTTTTCTGAGTGTCCTTTATATAGCCGAGGAGCGCGCCGATCGCGCACACCGCCTGCGGCTCGTTAGACAGTCCGAAGCGGTCGATGGCGTCGGTGCCGAACTGCTCTGCGATGCGCATTGTGGACTGCATATAGTCAAAGCGCGCGTTTTCGGTTTCCGTGAGGCACTTTAGGCGCTCGCGGAGGAGAAACTCCACGCCCTCGTCTTCGCCCGCGGCGGCGTTCAGCACAGCCTCGGAGGGGTTAAATCGCGCAAGCTCGTTGAGCGCACGGCTCTTTTCGTCGGCAGGGAAGGAGCGCGCCGCCATCTCACCCGTTGATATGTCGCAGAAGGCGACGGCGGAGCCGAGCGCGTCGTAGCAGACTGCCGCAAGGTAGTTCGACTTTCCCTCGTCGAGCATGGAGGAGTCGATGACCGTTCCGGGCGTGACGATGCGGATAATGTCGCGCTCAACAAGCCCCTTTGCGAGCGCCGGATCCTCCATCTGCTCGCAGATTGCTACCTTGTAGCCCTTTTGGATAAGACGCGCGATATACGCCTCGGAGGAGTGGAAAGGCACGCCGCACATCGGCACCTGATCCTCCTTCTCCTTGCTCCTGTCGCGGGTCGTGAGCACGAGGTCAAGCTCACGCGAGGCGGTCTTTGCGTCCTCGTCGAACATCTCATAGAAGTCACCGAGGCGGAAAAAGAGTATAGCGTCCTCGTGAGCCTTTTTAATTTCGCGGTATTGCCGCATCATCGGTGTTTCTTCAGGCATTGTGTATCTCCTTTATACAAGCTCGCCGTAGAGCGCCCAGGTGTTCGAGCCGGTGATTTTTACGTCGGCAAATTCGCCGATCATGCGCTCACCGCCCTTGACTCTGACAAGTCTGCCGCCGTTTGTGCGGCTTGTGAGGTATTCTCCGTCCACTCCGTCGATGAGCACGCGCACGGTCTTGCCGACGTAGTCGGCATGCTTGCGCTCTGAGATCATATTCTGAAGCTTAACGAGCAGGTCGAAGCGCATCTGCTTCATCTCGCGCGTCGCGGGGTCGGGATACTCCGCCGCCGGAGTTCCGGGGCGCTTGGAGTAGATAAAGGTAAAGAGCGCGTCGTACTCGACCTCCTCGACAAGCGAGAGCGTGTCGGCAAAGTCCTCCTCGGTCTCGCCCGGGAAGCCGACGATAACGTCGCTTGTGAGAACTACGTCGGGCATATACTCCCGCGCCTTGTGTACGAGATCGAGGTATTTAGCCCTGTCGTAGTGGCGGTTCATGGCGCGCAGTATGCGGTCAGAGCCGGACTGGAAGGGCAGATGTATGTGGTGGGCGCACTTGGGATTCTCAGCCATCGTCTTGAAGAGCTTCTCCGTCGCGTCCTTCGGGTGGCTTGTCATGAAGCGGACTATAAAATCGCCCGGAATGGCACACACCTCGCGCAGAATGTCCGCAAAGTCCACACCGGTGCCGAGATCCTTTCCGTAGCTGTTGACGTTCTGACCGAGAAGCGTAATGTCCTTGTACCCCGCCTCGACGAGACTCCTTGCCTCAGCCAGGATATCCTCCGGCGTTCTGGAGCGCTCGCGCCCGCGGACATAGGGCACGATGCAGTAGGTGCAGAAATTGTTGCAGCCGTACATAACGGAGAGCCACGCCTTCACTGACCCGTCGCGCATCTGCGGAATGCCCTCGGCGATGGCGCCATCGGAGGGGGTGATTTCAAACACTCTTCCGCCGACCGTCAGCACCTTTTTGAGAAACTCCGGAAATCTCCAAAGCGCATGCGGCCCGAATACTATGTCGACGTGGCGGTAGCTTTCGCGGAGCTTGTCGGCAACGGACTGCTGCTGCGCCATGCAGCCGCAGATAACGATCTTCTGATTGGGATTTGCCTTTTTCGTATGTGTGAGCGCGCCGACGTTGCCGTAAACGCGCTGCTCTGCGTGCTCGCGGACTGCGCAGGTGTTCATAACGACGACGTCAGCCTCGTTTTCATCGGAGGTGAACTCATAGCCCATCTCGCGGAGCATTCCGCGGATTTTTTCGCTGTCAGCCTCGTTCTGCTGGCAGCCGTAGGTATCGACCATAGCCTTGGGAGATGTCGGGCGGGCGGCGTTTATCTCCGCCACCTCCTGCATTATTTTACGCTCGTAAGCGAGCTGGGAGTCAGAAATAACGGTTCTCATGTCAAAATTCCTTTGCTAATAAAATCGCACCACATATTTTATCAAATTTCTGTGGATTTTACAATATAAATGTGCTACAATTATATCGTGTAAGTTAAAACTGAAAAATATAAAAACCATAAAAAAATGTACTTAATTCTTCGAGAGAAGTTAAAAAAATGAAACGCTTATATTTTCAATTATGGTACATTATTTTTTTGCATATAAAAGGTCCCCGGTGTTTTACAACATCGGGGACTTATCAAATTATGCGAGTGGTTGGATGCGTAATGTTTTTGCAATAATAACATGCAGTCTTGCCCCTTTTTAACAATGCTACACGCTGGTTTATCGACATTTTATAACTATGACCTTTTTGACACTTCCAAAATACCTTACGTTCGGAACATTGCGATTCTTTATTGGGATCACATAGTACTGAATTCGGTAAAAAATCCCATTCACTTTTAAGGCGTGGATAACCAGCGAAAACTGAAGTAAAATTGCAACTACAACCTGACATGCAGTAAGAGCCGTCTTTGTTATGCTTGATTTTGTGGTGCATAGTGGTATTAGAGATTTTGCTGCAATTTGGGCATTGCTGGGTTATAGCTACTCCTGATTGGATAGGCAGATTAGGGATATCGACATCAGGGTTAAGTTCTACGATTCTCCAGCGCTTGAGTTCGTCCAAAATTTCCGGGTAATCTTTAATTGATATTGAACTTTTTGGGTTTTTTTTACAACAACTACAACCTCTCATGCATGAACCGCATCCCGTCAAGAGGACAATGAAAAACTATAAAATTTTTCCCGGCTGGCAGCTACGGCTGCCGGCCGCTTTTTTACGCCGCGAGATACCGCTCGTGCTTTTCCATAGGCGTCAGGATGCCGAGATTGCGCTGT
>JAFSJE010000039.1 GCA_017439425.1 Oscillospiraceae bacterium | reverse complement strand
GACGTGAACGCGGCAATCAACATCCTTGCGGAAGGGTTGAAGTCTAAAGTTCCCGCTTAAACGATAATACCATATGGTTAGGGCATTAACCATTGCAGGAGGCGGAGTAAGACGGCATCTTGCTGCATCCGCTGTTGATAGCACAATCTCCGTTCTTAGTCCTTGGCTCTTAAGAAGCCTCGGACTTCAGTCCGGGGAGTATGTCACACTCCTTTGAGAGTCTGTGCGCCTTCCGGCGCAGTGACAGAAGCTCCGCGTCAGCTGGATCGTAGAGCTCTCCCGACAGCATTTTTTCTTTTTCAGTCATAATTCTGCCTCCGGCTTTTTCTTTGGATTATAGCCGCGCTCCTCCGTTTTGTCAACGAGCCGCGGCATTGCCTCTTGTATTCGCCGCCCGCACTGTGGTATAATAATCGCAAAGGCGATTATTATATTTGATCAAAGTTCTTTTTCTCGCCGCTAAAGCGGCAACCGAAAAAGATAACAAATTATACCATATCCGCTGTGCAGATATGATATAATAATCGCAAAGGCGATTATTATATTTGATCCAAGTTCTTTTTCTCGCCGCTAAAGCGGCAACCGAAAAAGATAACAAATTATACCATATCCGCTGTGCAGATATGGTATAATTATAATCAGAAAAAAATAAAGGACGGTGCAGTTATGGCGCTCACTTCCGCAGATATTCGCAGACTCATAGACGAAAACGGCATCAAAATGGTCGATCTCCGCATCGTGGACATCGACGGCGGTCTCAGACACGTCACTATCCCCGCCTCTCAGTTCAGCGAAGAAATGATGAAAAACGGCATCGGCTTCGACGCCTCGAACTACGGCTACGCGGTGGTCGAGAAGAGCGATATGGTCTACATTCCCGACTATGACACCGCGCGCATAGACCCCTTCTCCTCCGTTCCGACGCTCGCGATGATCGGCAACGCCATGATCATCGGCACTCCCAACAGACCGCTTGCGCAGTACCCGCGCAACGTAACGGCGGCGGCAGAGGCGTATATGCGCTCCACCGGCATCGCGGATACGATGCTGATTTTGCCGGAGTTTGAATTCTATCTCTTCAACGAGGCCATCTGGCAGGTCGAGCACAACGCAGTCGGCTACTCCATCGACTCCCCGCAGGCGCACTGGAACGGCATAAGCGAGGGTCAGGGGCGCGTTGTCCCGCTCCAGGGCAATTACCACATCGCTCCCCCGCTCGACGCGACCTACGAGTGCCGCAGCGAGATGTGCCTTCAGATTGAGGAGGCTGGCATCCCCGTAAAGTACCACCACCCCGAGGTCGGTTCCGCGGGTCAGTTTGAGATTGAGCCGCTTCTCTGCCCGATGGGCAGAATGGCGGACGGTACGGTTGAGATAAAGCAGATAATCCGTCAGGTCGCGCAGAAGCACGGGCTCACCGCTACCCTTATGCCGAAGCCGGTATACGGCGAGGCCGGCAGCGGAATGCACGTTCACATGCTGCTCCTCAAAAACGGCGAGCCGGTATTCTCCGACGATAACGGCTACGCGCACCTCAGCCGCGAGGCTCACTGGTTCATGGGCGGACTTCTGAAGCATATCGACTCGCTCTGCGCGTTCACTAACCCCTCGACTAACTCCTTCAAGCGCCTTGTTCCCGGCTTTGAGGCGCCGGTCACGGTCGGCTACGCGACCTCGAACCGAAGCGCCGTCATCCGCATACCCGCCTACGCAAAGGAGCCGACGGAGCGCCGCTTTGAGCTGAGAAGCCCCGACGCCACCGCGAATCCCTACTACTGCTACGCCGCGATCCTCATGGCTGGTCTCGACGGCATCAAGAATCAGATCGACCCGCACGCCGAGGGCTGGGGCCCCTATGATATGAACCTCTTCAAGCTTCCTCCCGAGGAGCAGGCAAAGCTCCGTCAGCTTCCGACGAGCCTCGAGAGCGCCCTCGACGCACTCGAGCGTGACCACGATTATCTCACCACCGGCGGCGTATTCCCCGAGGAGCTTATTAAGACGTGGATTTCTCGCAAGCGCAGAGAGTGCCGCGAGATTGCGAATATCCCCCACCCCGCAGAATTCCAGAGATATTTCAATTCTTAAAAGGTCTGGCGGTGAGGTCTCCCTCACCGCCGTTTTGTAAACTATGATAATAAACACCGGTCAGCGCACCGATATTCCCGCTTTCTACTCAGAGTGGTTTGCCAATCGTCTCCGCGAGGGCGTGGTATGCTCGAGAAACCCCTATAATCCGAAAAGCGTGAGCCGATACCGGCTCGACCCCGCCGTCGTAGACTGCATCGGCTTCTGCACGAAAAACCCCGAGCCGATGTTCAGATACTTCGACCTTCTCCGTCCCTACGGGCAGTTCTGGTACGTCACGATCACGCCATACGGGCGCGACATTGAGCCGAATGTGCCGGACAAGCACCACGTAATCGACTGCTTGAAGCGCATATCCGACGAGGTCGGCGTAAACTCCGTCGGCTGGCGTTATGATCCTATACTGCTCTCGGATAAGTACACGCCGGACTACCACCTGCGCGCGTTTGAGAAGATAGCCTCCGAACTCGAGGGCTATACGAAAATTGCGGTCATCAGCTTCATCGACCTATATCCGAAGGTGCGGCGTAATTTCCCCGAGGCGCGCAAGGTAGATAAGGAGAACCGCATTAAAATTGGTGCCGAGCTTGTAAATATCGCCGCTGCGCGCGGAATTACGGTGCGCCCCTGCGCCGAGGGTGACGAGCTTGCGAAGTTTGGCGCGGACTGCGGCGGATGTATGCGCCTCGGAGACTACGAAAACGCCATTGGAAAGCGCCTTGCCGCCCCGAAGCTCAAGAGCGCCCGCGAGGGCTGCGCCTGCTACCTCGGCTGCGATATAGGCGCCTACAACACCTGCCGCCACCTCTGCCGCTACTGCTACGCTAACGCTGAGCCTGAAGTCATACTCGCGCTGAGCCGGAGGCACGATCCGCGCTCGCCCTTTCTCATCGGCAATTACGAGGACGGTGACGTCATCCACGACGTAGAGCAGCGCTCGTGGGTCGACGAGCAGATATCTTTTGAAATGAGGTAACTATGACACACGCAGAAAAGCGGCTGTTTCTCATAAAAAGCCTCCTCAATGAGGATCCGAGATACAGCGATATTGAAATACCGGGCGATGAAGTCGATCAGAAGCGGCTTCTGCGAAGCCTTATGAACGTCCGTATGCCCTCTGAGATTGACAGCGAGTTTCTTCGGGTTCAGGACGAATATCTGCGCGAGGCGACGCGCGAGAAGGGCGTGACCGCGCTCACTGACCTTTCGCCCATCGAGCCCGGAATCTATCTATGGCGCGGCGACATCACAACTCTCGCGTGCGACGCCATCGTAAATGCTGCAAACTCCGGCATGACCGGCTGCTATCAGCCGTGCCACGGGTGCATCGACAACTGCATCCACACCTACGCCGGTATTCAGCTTCGCAATAAGTGCGCCGAGATTATGCAAAAGCAGGCTCATCCTGAGCCGACCGGTGAGGCAAAGATCACCCCGGCGTATAATCTCCCCTGCAAGTTTGTTATCCACACCGTCGGCCCCATCGTTGACGGACGTCTCACGGAAAAGCACTGCGCCCTTCTCGCCTCCTCGTACCGTTCTTGCCTTGAGGCTGCGGTGGTAAACGATTGCAGAAGCATAGCCTTCTGCTGCATTTCCACCGGAGTTTTCGGTTTTCCGCAGAGGCGCGCGGCGGAGATTGCCGTCGAGACTGTCAGAAATTTCAGAAAAACAAGCGATATTGAGGTGATTTTCAATGTTTTCAAGCTCGATGATTACGAGATCTACAGAAGGCTGCTCGGATAAAATCGAGCGCCTCCGCAAGGCGCTCAGCGATGCTGACGCTGTTGTCATCGGCGCCGGCGCGGGACTCTCGACCAGCGCGGGCTATACATATTCCGGTGAGCGCTTCGATAAGTATTTCTCCGACTTCGGCAAAAAGTACGGCTTCAGGGATATGTACTCCGGCGGGTTTTACCCCTACGCCACGCCCGAGGAATTCTGGGCGTACTGGTCGCGCTATATCTTCATAAACCGCTATATGGACGCGCCGAAAAAGGTCTATGAACAGCTATTCCGGCTTGTGCGCGGCAAGGACTACTTTGTCATAACTACGAACGTCGACCACTGCTTCCAGCGCGCGGGTTTTGACAAGAAACGCCTGTTTTACACGCAGGGCGATTACGGACTTTTCCAGTGCTCCGTCCCCTGCCATGTAAATACCTACGACAACGAGGAAACCATCCGCGAGATGTACGCGCGGCAGGAGAATATGCGCGTGCCGACGGAACTCGTTCCGAAATGTCCCGTCTGCGGCAAGCCGATGACGATGAATCTCCGCTCTGACGATACTTTTGTCGAGGACGAGGGCTGGCACGCGGCTGCCGAGCGCTACTCCAATTTCCTCCGCACGCGCCGCGGAAAGGTACTCTATCTTGAGCTCGGAGTTGGCTACAACACTCCGGTATTCTGTTCTTCGCGCACCGGAAAGAAAACAGCACATTACATAGGAAAACAACGGATTTCAGATGTCGCATATCAAACGGAAGAATATGAGGAAAGGTGGTGCGCATGATGTTCAGAAGAAGATTTACCCCGATGAACACGCCCGATGGCGTAAACAAGCTGCGTGAAGCGATCAAGAACGCGGATGCGGTTGTCATCGGCGCTGGTGCCGGCCTTTCCACCTCTGCTGGTTTCATTTACACGGGAGAACGATTCGAGACATATTTTCGGGACTTCGCCGACAAGTATCATTTCACCGATATGTATTCCGGAGGCTTCACCCGCTTTTCCTCTTTGGAAGAACAATGGGCCTATTGGAGCCGATATATCTACATCAACCGCTACATGAATCCGCCCAAGCCGGTCTATGAAAAGCTGTTGGAGCTGGTACGGGACAAGGACTATTTCGTCTTGACCACCAATGTGGATCATTGCTTCCAAAAGGCGGGCTTTGACAAGCACAGGCTGTTCTACACCCAGGGCGATTATGGCCTTTGGCAGTGCAGCGAGCCTTGCCATGACAAAACCTATGATAATGCGGAGACCGTCCGTGCGATGGTCGAGGCGCAGGGTTTCGTGATTGCAGAGCGCGGGACGCTGACAATTCCGGAGGGCGTGACGCTGAAAACAGAAGTGCGCAGCAAGCTGGTGCCCCATTGCCCGGTCTGCGGCAAGCCTATGAGCATGAACCTTCGCGCAGACGATACCTTTGTCGAGGACGAGGGCTGGCACGTGGCGGCTGAACGGTATGCGGATTTCCTGCGTCGGCACAAGAACATGAAGGTTCTGTTTCTGGAGGCAGCGGTCGGATGGAACACGCCAAGCATCGTAAAGTTCAGCTTCTGGCAGATGACGAATGAGTGGCCGGACGCTACCTATGCCTGCCTGAACTACGGTGAAGCATATGCACCGGAGGAGATCGCAAAGAAGTCTATCTGCATCAACGGCGACATCGGAGAAATTCTGAATCAGCTATGACCCGTGTCCGAAGCCGGCGACACAAAGGCGAACAGCCGGAAAGGACATCAGAATGAAATCGACGTTTATCTATCCAAATCTCTGAAACCCATTGATTTTCCTGCATTTTCCGCAGATCTGCTACCATAGAAAGCTCCGTTTTCCCTTGTTTTTGCCCTTGTGGGGCGAAACAAGGGAAACTTTTTCAGCTCCCGCTTACTACCTTATCCAGCAGGCGGGCCGAGGAGCGTTTCGCTTCCCTT
>JAFSJE010000038.1 GCA_017439425.1 Oscillospiraceae bacterium | reverse complement strand
ATGGAAGCTTGCCTTGATTGTGTGCGCCGCAGTTACATTGCTGAATGTATAGCTTGTGACTGCGCCGACGCTCACATTGTCTACCTTGACGTCTGCTACACCATATCCGAAGCTTGGAGTGACGGTGTAGGTCTGGTTATTGCCGTGTGTTACGACCGATGTGCCGTTGGGCGAGATGCTGCCTCCGGTTCCTGCTGACGCTGAGATGTTGTAAGTCTTCTTCTCAAAGGTCGCGCTTATTGTGTGCGCCGCAGTTACATTACTGAAGGTGTAGCTCGTCCTCTCGCCCTTGTTGACGCCGTCAACGACAACAGACTTTATGCGGTAGCCGGTGCTCGGTGTTATAGTGAAGGATTTGGACGAACCGTAATTGACGGTCGTATCTCCGTTCGGAGAAATTGAGCCTCCCTCTCCTGCCGTTGCGGTAATCTTAAAGGTCTTCTTTGCAAACTGAACGCTGATGGTATGCTTTTCCTTTACATTCTCGAAGATATAGGAAGTGAGCTTGCCCTTATCCACGCCGTCCACAATAACCTTGCTGACCTCATAGCCGGTATAGGGCGTCATAGTGTAAGTCTTGCTGTCGCCATGATACACATTAGTCTGACCGTTCGGAGAGATAGACCCGTTGGAGCCGCACGAGGAATCGATTGTATACTTGAGCCTTGTAAACTCAGCTTTGATCGTATGCGCTGCGCGAACGTTATTGAAGGTGTATTCCGTGAGCTTTCCCTTATCCGTGCCGTCGACGAGAACTCTCTTTATCTTATACCCCTCATTGGGAGTAACGATATATTTCTGGCTCTCGCCCTTCTTGACGTTTTTATCGCCTGTCGGGTCTATTTTGCCGCCCTCTCCCGCAGATGCAGTTATCTTGTATGTGCTTACGATGTTAGTGGTGTAGAAACCGCCGCCGCTCTGAGGCTTGCTTGTGTCGCCGTAGTAGTAGCCGCCGTCTTCAGCCTCTTCATCGTCGCCGGTGTAGTTGTACTTGGCTCTGGTTGCCTGAGCTGCATCGTGAGCTGCAAGCATCTGAGCCTGCGCCGCTTCTGCCGCCGCAGTATTACCGGACGCCACCGCCGCTTTGTAGGCGTCCTGAGCCGCAGCATACTGCTGCTTTGACGCTTCAAGATCACGCTGAAGCTGACGAGCCTGCGAGTTAGTCAGTCCGAGAAGCTCCTTCGCAACAGCCGCTTCTGCCGCAGCAGTATTCTTTGCGTTGTCTGTGCCGTAGTTGCCGGAGCTGGATACTTGAGACGCAGCGTTATTGTAGCTTGTCTGCAGTCCTTCGTTAGTGCCGCCTGCGGATTTATACGCCGAGATTGACGAATCACTGTACGATCTGCTTGAGCTTGAGGAAACGCTGCCGCTTGAGGACGTATTTGAGTAAGTTACAGTATTCGTCTTACCGTTCTGCGAGCTTGAAGAGGATATTGTGCCTCCGGAGGACGTGCTAATATTCCACGTTCCCGAAGCCGCATCAAACGAAGCGTTACCGCTGCCGCCAGCCGCCTGCTGCGCAAGCGCCACATTAGCGGCGTGAAGCGCCTCACACGTTTCCGTGTCGCCTGCCGCGTTTGCTATGTGCCACGCCGCTGAGTTAGCCGCCATCTGCTCCTCTATCGACAGAGCAAAGGCGGAAAAACTAAGTGCGGCGATCATCATGACCGCCGCACAGAGTGTGGAAATTATTCTTTTGTTCATGTATTAGCCTCCATCTTAATATGCTGCTCCCGCAGGTACGATGGTGTGTACGTTGACAGTATAGCCGGACTGAGTATTCATGTGTACGTCAACGGGGATGTACATATCCACATTCGCATAGAGCTGAGTGAAGCCGAGCTCCACGAGCTTCGCTGTCTCATATCCTTCAAGCTTGGTTGGCTTCACGTTGAGACGTACTTTAGCGATTCCTCTCACCGCCGTTGTAAGTCTGTCCATACTGTCAGACTGGTAAATGCAGCTCGTGTCGGTGATGAGCTCTACTATAAGGCGCTCTGAGTTGTAGTTGACGCAATTCTTTGCCTCGTTCACCACCGCAGCGTAGAAGTCATCGGCATTGTTGAAGCTGACTGTCTTGCCTCCCATATAGTAGGTACCGAAGCGGTTGAGGGCGTAGAGGTGCTCACGGGCGTTTGCGTAATCGGTGAAGGAAGCTCTGTCTGTTCCGTAGAAGAACGCGAGAGTGGATTTATCGTAGCGCTCTTTTGCCTCCTCATAGCCGATTGCGTATTCCGGCTGAGTGTAATCGAGAGTGCGGAGTGTGGCGATTTCATTGGCAGAGAGTGTGTCGCAGTAGATTCCGACAACCTTGTAGGTACCGCTGTAATCCACATAAGCGCCGAGTGCTTCTGCTACGAAGCGGATAGGTACGAAGGTGCGATTCTCCTTGAGCGCTGCCGCGGTGTCCATTTTGACGATCTCGGTTTTGCCGTTCTTAATCACTCTGAGGTCTGGGCTTCCGATGGGT
>JAFSJE010000005.1 GCA_017439425.1 Oscillospiraceae bacterium | reverse complement strand
CTGCCGCATTTGCGGTGATGGTGGAAAGGCGGGGTAAGAGCCCACCCGAGGCGTGGAGACACGCTTTCGCTGTAAACTCTATCCGGAGCAACGCCGTGGAGGGACATTGAGAACTGCCCGTTCGTCCCGAGGAGGCGGCTTAAGCGCACCGGCAACGGTGCGATTAGATAGATGACCGTCTATTACAGAACCCGGCTTACAGACCTGCTCTCTATAAAAATTCGCGGGCATTGGATTATTCCAATGCCCTATTATTTTAGCTTTGCGTATACTTCGGATATCGCAACTATCGCGGCCTTGCCGCATATTTTAATTCTTCCCGAATTTGATTTTTCACAATAGAGCCAGCCGCCGCGCCGTGACGCCTGATATGCGGTGATAACATTTTTTCCGAGCTCACGCGACCAGAAGTCAGCTATCTGACAATGCGCGGAGCCGCAGACGGGGTCTTCTTTTATGCCGAGCTTCGGGCAGAAGCTTCGCGATACGCAGTCGGCGTCAGCTCCCATTGCGGTGACGTTCTGAATTCTGCCAGGAAGCGCCGCGAGAAGCGCTTCGTCCGGCGCCATATTACGGACAATATCCTCGCTATCAAATACGCACACAAGGTCAAGCCCGAGAACAGCTCTCACCGGCCTTGCTCCGAAAGCGCGTTCCATGTCCTCCGTGACCGGAATTACGCGAAGTTCATAGGTTGGAAAGTCCATCTCAAAGAGGTCATCATGGCGCTTTACAGTCAGCACTCCGCTCATTGTGGAAAAGCTGACCGACTCCGCCTCCGGCTCATAAAAGTTCATGATAACATAAGCCGATGCGAGAGTCGCGTGTCCGCACAGCTCTACCTCGGTATTCGGCGTAAACCAGCGCAGGCGGTAGGTATCCCCTTCTTTGACGATGAATGCGGTCTCAGATAGGTTGTTCTCAGCCGCGAGCTTAAGCATGCTCTCATCTGACGGCCACGAATCAATTATGCAGACAGCAGCCGGATTACCAGAAAAGGGCTTATCCGTAAATGCGTCTACGATATACTGCTTCAATAGTCCATCTCCGTTCTGAAAGAGGATTCTTTTTCGTCCGATGGAAGCTTCTTTTCTTCCATTCGCTCGATTCTGATGTAAAGACTGCGGTTAAGGCTCTCGATAACGTGGTCGATTGCCTCAGCCTCTCCCTGTATTTCCATCGTGACAGAGCCGTTCCACTCGTTTCTCACCCAGCCGGTGCAGCCATAGATATCGGCGGCTCGCTTCGCTCTGAATCGAAAGCCCACACCCTGCACCGATCCGTAAAAGCAAAATCTTTTGCGAATGATCTCGCGCATAATCCAATACCTCAGTATAAAACGATCCTCCGACCATTAGGCCGGAGGATCATCGTTATCTCAGTCCTCGTCGCGGTTATGCCAGACGTTCTGGATATCGTCATTGTCGTCCATAAGCTCGAGCATCTTCTCGAACTTCTTGATGTTCTCCTCATCGGTGAGTTTGATATAGTTCTGAGGAACCATCTCCTCCTGCGCGGAGAGCAGAGTGTAGCCCTTCTTTGTAAGAGCGTCGGCAACGGCGGCGACGTCGTCGGTCGCGGTGTAGACGGTAAAGGTCTCGCCCTCCGGCTCAAAGTCCTCTGCGCCGGCGTCAAGCACCTCCATCATGACCTCGTCCTCATCGAGCTCCTCATCCTCGTTGTCGATGATGATAACTCCCTTCTTGTCAAAGGACCAGCTTACGCAGCCGGCTGCGCCCATATTTCCGCCGTACTTATCAAAGAGGTGGCGAACCTCGGAGGCGGTACGGTTGCGGTTGTCGGTCATAGCGTCAACGATAACTGCTACGCCCTCGGGGCCGTAGCCCTCATAGGTGACAGTCTCGAAGTTATCGGTGTTGCCGGATCCGAGAGCCTTGTCGATGGTGCGCTTGATGTTATCGTTAGGCATATTGGCTGCCTTTGCCTTGGCAATAACGGTAGCAAGACGGGAGTTGTTAGCGGGATCTCCGCTGCCTCCCTCTTTGACCGCAACGATCATTTCACGAGCGATTTTAGTGAATGCCTGCGCGCGCTTGGCGTCAGCGGCACCCTTTGTTTTCTGAATATTATGCCACTTGGAATGTCCGGACATAGTGCTTCATCCCTTCTGATAATCTATTAACCTAAAGATTTTAGCACATAATTCCGCACGTTGCAAGATATTTTTAATTTTTCGGGATAAGAATAATGCTCCCCGCCTTGATTTCCTCGGTTTCCATACTGTTTGCGGTCATGACGAGGGACTTTCGCGCCGCGTAGCGCTTTGCTATCGACCACAGAGTATCTGAATTTCCTGCGCGGCAAAGGACTATCGAATGCGATATTTTCGGCTCCGCAGAGTCAGTCTCGTCGATTGAGGTAATGTACGTGATCTCATCATCGTCCGTAAACTCGAATTTATCGCGGGTAAGAGCTATATCGCCCTTTGTAGAATATGCGTCCGCGATGTACTCGATCTCCGTCTCTCCCATTGAGCGGCACTGACATACAAGACTCAGCTCGATATCCGCCTCGCTGTTGCCGCTGTCGGAGTCCATACGCTCCGAGGCGTAAACTCCCGCAGGCATTACAGTACATTCAACCTTTTTCGGCTCAGTGTCGACCTCAAGATCTACGACCTGTGAAAACGGGCTTTCCACTTTCTTCTCATCGTCGCCGATAAGCAGCGTTGTTATTGCTGTTCCCTTGACAACGGCCTTCGTGTCGACGATTTTGGCTTCTTCTATCGTAAAATCCACGTCTCCGATAGTGATTTCTCCGTTTGAGGGAGTGCTGTCCGTGACAGTGAACACCTTTTCGGAAAGCCCGGTCACACAGCACAGTGACTTTTTACACGTCAGAACCTCAACGGTATCTGAGCCGTTTACGGAATACGGAACGGATGCTGTTTCCTTGTTATATGCCTCGACCTCATATTTAAGCTCGAGCTTGATTGCAACCTTTCTGGAATTAATTGTGCGTGCGTCGGCGCTTGTGACAGAGACCCTGGATGAGAGCAGTGAATCAGTGTTTATCTCCGGCGCCTCAAATGTGTTCGAGAACTCGAGCGTTGTCGCAAGCTTCTGAATGTTCTCAGACTCTCCGGATTCATAGAAAACCGCGACGTCGCACACGCCAGACACTACCATCTTGCCGAGGAAAGCCTCCTTTTCGCGCATCATCGGAACTGCGGTGACGGATATGATGCTGTCCACATCCGGCATAGAGTCAGATACCACCACGTCTACGCCGACCTCTCTGGTTTCGGTCTTTCGCATCACGGGCTTGAGATATCCGAACTCGTTCTTTAAAAGAAAAAGCTCCATAAAATCTTCTCCAATCATAATGATTTATCTGAGAAGACTTTATGAAGCCAATGTTTCAAATATTACTCTTTTCAGCTGTTGAGGAACTTTTCAAGGCGGTCAAGGCCGTTCTTGATGTTCTCCATACTTGTAGCATAACTCCATCGGACGTAGCCGTCACAGCCGAAGGCGGAGCCGGGAACCGTGGCAACGAGGCCGTTTTTAAGAAGCGACTTGCAAAAATCGTCGCTTGACCCGATATAATCGCCGCAGATGGTCTTTCCGATGACCTTTTTAATATTCATAAAAATATAGAATGCGCCGTCAGGCTCGGTGCAGCTTACAAGCTCCATAGCGTTAACACGGTCAACAAAGTATCTTCTGCGCTTTATGAATTCATCGCGCATAAGCTTTGCGGTCTCCTGCGTACCGTTGTAAGCCTCAACGGAGGCGTACTGAGCGATATTGGAAGCGTTGCCGGTGGAGTGGCTGAGGAAGTTTGACATAGCCTTAGCAATCTGTGAGTTACAGGCGGCAAAGCCGATTCTCCAGCCGGTCATGGCGTATGTCTTGGAAACGCCGTTAACTACGATAGTGCGCTCCTTCATATCCTCGGACACGGCGGCAAAGCTCATAAACTCGCCGGAGTAAGTGAGGAAAGCGTAAATCTCATCGTCCACAATATAGAGATCTTTCTCACTGATGACAGCGCTGAGCGTCTTGACCTCATCGGGCGAGTAGAGCATACCGGTGGGGTTTGAGGGATTTGTCATAATAACGCACTTTGTTTTATCGGTGCAGGCGGCTCTGAGCTCGTCGGCACTCATCTTGAAGCGGTTTTCCTCAGTGGTGTTGATAATCACGGGAACACCGCCCGCCATCCTGATGATCTCGGCATAAGTCACCCAATACGGAGCCGGCAGAATTACCTCGTCGCCGGGATTAAGCAGCGTCTGAAGGACAATATAAAGAATATGCTTGGCACCGCTGGATACGACGATCTGAGATGGATCGTATCTGAGGCCGAAGGTGCGGTCGAGATATCCACAGATTGCCTGCCTCAGCGGAAGGATTCCGCCGGACGGAGTGTAGTGCGACATATCGTCATTGATTGCCTTGATGGCAGCGGCCTTGATATTGTCCGGGGTAGGAAAATCCGGCTCACCGGCGCCGAAGCCGATAACGTCGATGCCCTGCGCCTTCATTTCCTTTGCAAGTGCGCTTATAGCAAGAGTTGCGCTCGGAGCGATTCCGGAGGCAACTTTGGATATAGATTTCATAGCTAAAACTCCCATGTTTGATTTTCACAAGTATTATATTCACGAACTTGCAAAATTGCAATACCAAAAAAGCATTTTCAGAGAAATATGAATAAAACCTTGTTTCTATAATTCACTTTTGTGCAATTAGCGCAAAAAGCGCGGAGATTTCAGCTTCTCCGCGCTTCTATGATCATTTTCTAGGTTTTCTTGTAGCTGCCGCACTCTCTTCCCTTGCGTGTCTGCGCTCGATTTCCTCAAAGGTTTTGCCGGAATTGAGCTGCCGCTCTTTTGCCCTAATCTCCTCTATTCTCTCTCGCGCAAGCTTATCAGCCTGCTCCTTATCCTGCTTGCGACGGATGTTGTAGATCATAATAAACGCGATGTAAAGAATAAAGATGGCGATTATTATGAAAATCGCGAGCTTGACATATACGTTGTTGAGCGTATTTTTTATCTCCCTGCCGATGTATTTGTTTCTGTCAAGCGCGACTGAGGAGTTCGCTACAAGCTTGACCTTACCGTAATTGACTCCGGCAAGCGTAACTTCCGCCTCTCCAAGGACATCGCCTGCCGAAACCGGCGCTGTCAAAGGCTCAGCGCCCTCGTCAGAGTAGATTCTGATATTGTACTGCACCTGAGATATGTCAACGTCGTTGCTTGTGAGCGCGATGATATTTTTCTCCGGCCGCAGAACTACCGTTCCCGTTCCCTCACCGAGCTCTACCGGTATTTCTTTTAACAGATCAAGCGTGCTGACAATCGAGCGGTAGTTGAAATTATTGAATGCCCAGCGATAGAGCCGCCTTGTTTCGGAGAAGCTCTTTATAAGCGGCTTGCCGCTGTCCTGAATGACACTCTCAGCGCCGAGAACTACGCAGGCAAGGCGCATTTCTCCCCTCTGAGCTATCGAGGAAAGGCAGAAGCCCGCGGCGTTCGTGTAGCCGGTCTTTCCGCCCTGAACGTACTCATAGTAATAGCTCGAGGCGCTGCGGATAAGATTATTGGACGAGGTCAGCTCGCGCTCCTCGGCGAAAGCGGTGGCGGATATTTTATAGGTCTCAGTCGCCGCAATCTTGCTGAACAGTTGATCGTCCATCGCATCGGCGATGATAATGCTCTGATCGTAAGCCGTGGTGTAATTGAGCTCGGAGGGCAATCCGTGGGTATTGCCGTAGTTTGTCATATTGCATCCGAGCCCCGCGACTCTGTCGTTCATCTTGCGAACAAAAGCCTCTACCGAGCCGCTGACGTGCTCAGCAAGTGCGTTGCACGGCTCGTTCGCGCTTGTCATAATAATGCAGTACAAAAGATCCTCGAGCTTTACGCGCTCGCCTGCCTGAAACTTATATGTACTGATATCTTTTCCGATGTCAAAAAATGCGTTTTCGGAGAATTCGACAGTATCACTCAAGGATACGTCGCCGCTGTTGATTGCGTCGATGACTACCATGGCGGTTACGATTTTCGTAAGGCTTGCAGGATAGAGTCTGTCATAGGGATTTTTACTGTATAGGATCTGGCCTGACGCTATATCCGTAATGATAGCAGCCTTGCACTCCGCCTCCGGATCATCGAGAGCAGAAGCGCATGGAACAAAATACGTCACGATCATTACAGCAATCAGAATATAAATTGTAAAGCTTCTTAAATTTTTCATTTATTTCTCCGAAATATATGATATAATAACCATATAAGTAATGACTATATTTTTCTATTGTTCATCTTTTATATAATATAATACGCAACTTTTCGTCAAAATTCAATAGATAAAAAGAGAAATATTATGGACGATAAGAAGATCAGAAATATCACATTGAATGTATTTGGACTCTTCCTTGCAGTTGTTGCGGCTTTTTACATAGGAAGAGCTACAAATAACTCTCAGGTTGTGATCACAAAAACCGAATACGTTGAGGTGCCGGTAGAGGTACCGGTTGAAAAAATCGTCGAGGTTCCGGTTGAGGCTCCGGCGGAGCGAAGCTTGCCGATCAGTGACGAAGTCAGCTCTCTGCCGAAGGACGAGCTCGTTACTCTTGACCCCGTCACGCCGGTCTCCCCTGCTCAGGAGGTTCCGGACAAAGCCTCGGAACCGGTAGACAAGGATTCTGATGTTCCCGGCCTTGTGAACATCAACACTGCCTCAAAGGACGAGCTTATGACGCTTCCTGGCATAGGCGAGGTGCTCGCCCAGCGGATAATTGACTACCGCAGCACATTCGGCAGATTCTATTCAAAAAACGAACTGACGCAGGTCAGCGGCATCGGAGATAAAAAGCTTGCCGCGATAGTCGATCTCATAAGCTACTGAATGGAGGGACAAAATGAAAATACTGGTTGTAGACGATGAAAAGCTGCTTGTAAAGGGCATAAAATTCAATCTTGAAAACGAGGGATATACGGTTGACTGCGCGTATGACGGCGAGGAGGCGGTCTCTCTTGCCAGAGTCGGCGGCTACGATCTCATTATTCTCGACCTTATGATGCCGAAGAAAACCGGTCTTGAAGCTTGTCTCGAGATTCGCGAGTTTTCAACCGTTCCAATCATTATGCTGACTGCAAGAACGGACGATATGGACAAGATTATCGGCTTTGAGTACGGCGCGGACGACTACGTCACAAAGCCCTTCAATATTTTAGAGCTCAAGGCGAGAATTCGCGCCATGCTCCGCCGCACCAACAGTCAGAGTCAGGCGGATACTACTCAGCGGCTCACGATAGGCGGCATCACGCTCGACTTTATTAAACACGTTGCGGAAAAGAACGGCGAAACTATTGAGCTAACTGCAAGAGAATTCGACCTCATAGAGCTTTTTATGAAGAATCCCGGCAGGGTTTATTCACGTGAAAATCTTTTGAACATAATCTGGGGCAGAGATTATCAGGGCGATATCCGCACTGTCGACGTACACGTCCACCGTCTGCGCGACAAGCTTGAGGCAAATCCCGCAGAGCCGGACCATCTGATGACTAAATGGGGAGTTGGGTACTATTTCAAGGGCTGATAACAAAAAGCGCGGCTTCATAAGCATCAAAACGAAGTTTCTTCTCTCTTATATAATAATTCTCGCAATGGTGCTGACGCTGCTGAATACATATCCTATAATGCTCTCCCGCGACCTCGTTTTCAGAGCTAAGCAGGAGACTCTTTCCGCGCGCGCAAATCAGATCAGCATCTCGGTCGGCTCGCTCGATTCCATGACTCAGAAAAACGTCTACGGCGTTATGCAGCTTATGGACACCTCCTCTCTCGGTCGAGTCACTATCGTAAACACCGATAACGAGGTGCTTTTTCAGGAGATTGTGCGAAATGTGCGCGTCAACGAGATAGACCCGCGCCCGATAATGAATGACGCGCTGAACGGAAACGACTCTTTTCTCTCGCGGTTTTCTAACGGAGCATTTCTGAGCGGAGTCGGCGTTCCGGTTTTTTCAGGCGGTAAAATCGCTGGCTGCGTGTATCTCTATGAATACGACGAAAACGTCGGCTCTATAGTAACCGGACTGCGCAACGATATAAGAATAATCTCCGTAATTCTCTCCATAACTACGCTTATTCTCGGATTTATCTTTTCCGGCACCTTTACTCGCCGCATAAGAATGGTGCTCAACGCCATAAAAACCGTTCGTGAGGGTGAATACACCTATCGAATAAATGTAGAGGGGCACGATGAGCTGGCGGGCCTTGCCAATGAGTTCAACTCTCTCACAAACAGACTGCAATCCACGGAGGAAACGCGCCGCAGATTCGTTGCCGACGCTTCACACGATCTGAAAACACCGCTCGCTTCAATAAGACTTCTCTCCGACAGCATTCTGCAAACGGAAAATATGGACAACGATACTCTCCGCGAATTCGTAGAGGATATAAGAAACGAGTCGGAGCGCCTTGCAAGCACTACCGGACAGTTGCTCGACCTCGCAAGACTCGATAACAACATCGCCACAGTCCGCGAGCCGACGGCCGTTACCCCGGTCATTGAAAGCGCCGTAAGAATGCTTAAGCCAATAGCAGAGGCAAAGGAAATAAAGCTCAGCTTTGAGTCAAACAGCAGGGACATGACCGTTCTCGCCTCTGAGGACGATCTGTTCAAGATAGTTTCTAATCTATCTGAAAATGCGGTAAAGTACACAAATCCCGGCGGAAGCGTACTTATCACCGCTAAAAAGATCGACGCAAGCGTTGTAATCACGGTTTCAGACACCGGCATCGGCATTCCCGAGCAGGATATCCCGTATATTTTCGACCGCTTCTATCGCGTTGATAAATCCCGCAGCCGCGAGCAGGGCGGCAGCGGATTAGGTCTTTCAATAGTGAAATCTACAGTCGAAAAGCATGCAGGAAAGGTAGAGGCAGTTAAAAATTCCGCCGGAGGAATGGATTTTGTAGTCACATTTCCTCTTTACTCTTTCTGAAAGATATGCTATAATCTCACCAATGCGGGTATGGTGGAATTGGCAGACACGCTGGATTTAGGTTCCAGTGGGCGACCGTGCAGGTTCAAGTCCTGTTACCCGCACCACCCGCCGCTTATTGCGGCGGATTTTTTATAACCGGAGTGGTTTTATGAGCAAAAAAGCCATAAGAATTTCAATATATATCGTACTGTTTGCGCTCGTTTTCTCACTTTGCGCCATGTTCCCGAACACCGGCGACGATTGGTTCAGAATGGGCCTTGCGAAAAGCTTAACCTCTCCCCTTGCGCTTGTACGCACTGTAATAGATAAGTGGATGACAAACAACGCGCGTATTCTCGGTAACATTTTAGCATACCCCGCCGGAGGAAATATTCTCTACCGCGATATTTCAAGAAGCATTATTATCTTTCTTCTGATAGTATTTACCGCAAAAGCATCCGGCATTGACGGTATCGGCGGTCTTTTCGCCGTCTCCGCACTCCTTTTCACCATTCCGAGAGAGCTCTTTCGTGAGGTGTATCCCTGGGCGGCCGGTTTTTACAATTATGTTCCGCCCGTTCTGCTTATTTTGGTATATCTGCATCAGGTATTCAAAAAGGGCGAAAATCTTATTGCCGCCTTCTTTCTCGGATTCGCCTCACAGCTTTTTATAGAGAATGCTACTCTATATTCTCTGGCTCTTGACGTCATTCTCATCGCTTATTGGCTTTACAAAAAGACAAAGCCGCTGAAGATTGTATTGTACCATCTCATCGGTGCAATTATCGGTGCAGTGCTGCTTTTCGCTTCGCCTGCCTATTCCGGAATATTTACCTCCGGCGGCAGCTACGATGTCGGCGGCTCGAGCCTTCTTGACACGATGGACTTCAACCTTACGATAATTCTGAACAGCACTGTTCTCGGGTGCCCCGTTATTCTGATAGGAATTCCCCTTCTGCTGATAATCCGTCACTTAAGGTCAAAAAATACAGCTCTCTATCTCCTTCTCTTTGGCGCGTCGATTCTTTCAATCGTGATGCTCATCGGCGGAATTCCTTATCTGCGAATTTTTGCAATCTCGTGGTATCTCATCATTATGTCCGTAACGATATGCGCCTCAACTGGCGAGGAACGAACAAAGCAAATCCTGTATATGCTCTCCGCCGCTATTTTTGCCGGCCCGCTGCTTATTGTAAATCCTATCGGCCCGCGCTGCCTTTTCGGCTCTTACGTTTTCCTTATTCTGTATATGCTTGAAACAGCTAAGCACCTTGAGATCGATAAACGCGCGCTCACCGCGATAAGCGCAATATGTGCCTGCGCCGTTTTCGCCTATTGGATGTACCGCTATGTGCCGGTGCATAATGCCGATAAAGAAAGAATCTCGGCTATTGAGACCGCGATGAGCGAGCATCGCAGCTCCGTCACCGTCAAGCGTCTGCCAAACGGCGAGTATATGTGGGAGCCCGAGAGCAAAAAGATCGAGTACGCATACTTCTACAACACTCCCGGAGATTTTACGATCAATTTTGAATAAAAACGAAACCGCACTCTGATAATACAGAGTGCGAATCACCGGAGAATAAATGCCTATATTTCGGACAAATACATATCCCAATACGATCAGAGTCCCTTTATATATAAGAGCGCCATAATGATACGCGCTTGTCATCCCGACAAATTTGAATTTGATATTCCCGAAATCACAGGCGTTTGCCGCTGATTACAGGGCTTTAATGAAGTCCTCAGAAACCGCCCCAAACAAAGGATTTTTCGCAATCTGCTCACTGAATCCCTTTATTAAATGTTACGCCATTTTAACATCGCCCGGTTGGCTCATAAGGGCAAAAACAAGGGCAAACGGAGGCGCCGGGAAGGCTTATTCCACTAGAAGTAGATTTTTCTCACTTTTCTCGTTATTTACGAATTGCTTCTCTTACAGTATCATGTAATCGCGGGCCGCAAGAAGAATGAACGACTAAGGAGCATACAATGGATACATTGAAAATCGGACATTATATCCAGCATTTACGGAAGGCTGCCGGCATGACACAGAAAGAACTGGCAGAGAAGTTGAATATTTCTTTTCAGGCCGTCTCAAAATGGGAGAACGGGGATACGCTTCCCGATACCGGTATTCTTCTCGATTTGTGCGATATACTGAATACAACGGCAGATAAGCTGCTCAACGGAGGAAGTCTCGCGGCAGTCGAGCGCAGACTTATGAGGCTTGAGGACGTTACAACCGGCTTTCAGTATATGGAAAGCATAGGAAAGCTTTTCGGCGAAGACTGTACTTTTTTCGTGGGAATGATCGAGGGGATCAACGAAAAAATGAATATCGACCTTTTGACGTACCTAAAGGATCCTATGACCCGGGAGGTAATGTATGCGGAGGTGCTGATCCAAGGGATCCTTTCCGGGCGTACCGTGGATATGGACGAAATTGAGGCGAACTTCCAAAACAAAAAGATGGTGAAAGAAATCCGGCGCTACCTTGCCAAAGCAATCGGGAATTCCGGGACAACAGCATAGGCCACCCGAGATATCACCCCTCGTATGAATCCGGCGATTTGTGCGAGGGGTGTATTTCGCTCTCAATCGTCGAGGTATTCATTCTCTGTACAGGATGCGCAAAACGCTGCTTCCTCGTTTTGCCTCATAAGGGCAAAAACAAGGGAAAACGGAGGCGATTTATGGTAGCAGACCTGCGAGATAATGCAGGAAAACCTATCTTTCTATTCGCTCTTTTCTTTTATGGTTTTTATTGATGAAATAAGCATACGTCTGATCGCGCCGCAATCGTTTTGTATCGGTTTGTACGTTTGTTCGTTCATATATCCGGTTTCAAGCAGAAATTCAAGCCAATACTCGGTTTCATATACTTCCTTCAACGCTATTTCAAACTTGGAAATGAAATCCTTTGAACCTTGCGCGTACATATTGTCCCTTCAGGACAGTTATATTTCTCGCTGACGCGAGAAGTTATATTATATTCGCCCCCAAAACTGCGAGAAGCGCAATATAACTCGTCTGAAGGACGAATATAACTGCAACGCAATATAACTCGCCGCAGGCGAATATAACTGAAAGAAACCGCTTTTGTCTAACGGACAAAAGCGGTTTCTTTTATGGTCGGAGTGTCGGGATTCGAACCCGAGGCCTCTTGGTCCCGAACCAAGCGCGATACCAAACTTCGCCACACCCCGATTAAGTCAGCTTATGTATTATACCATTCTTTCAAGATTTGTCAAGGCTCATTTTCAGACTATTTTTATCTATTTATTTTTCTTTGTGTATTGACTAAAATTGCAGTTTAGCGTAAAATAAAATAGTCATTTTGTATGTTCTTTGCCCGTATTAATCTGACAAATTAGTCATATTGGAGAGATAAGTATGAGTAAAAAAGAAAACAAGGACATCTTGAAATCTGAGATCACCGAGCTTAAAGGAAAGCTTCTTGCGCTTCAGCAGCCGCTTCGTGCCGCGAAGCTGCCCGTAATCGTGCTTGTTGAGGGCTGGGCCTCCGCCGGTAAGGGAAGCCTTATCCGCGAGCTTATCAGCGACATCGATCCGCGCTTTTTCAACGTTGTTTCTCCGAAAATCGAGCCCGAGGAATCGCGCCGATATCCTGCGCTTTATCCCTATGCTCTGAGTATTCCGGAAAACGGGCAGATCATCTTCTACGATTCCGGCTGGATGGAGGAGGCTGTCCGCAAGTATATTCACAGAGATATCACAAAGGACGAGTACAAAGCCAGAATCCGCACTGTAAACGAGTTTGAGCGCCAGCTCAGGGACGGCGGCTATATACTCGTCAAGCTCTTCCTCGACATCGACAGAGACGAGCAGGCGCGCCGCATGAACGCCCTGCGCGATAACTACGAGACGGAGTGGCGCGTAACGAACGAGGACATGTGGCAGTGCAAGGAATATAAGCTCTTCCGCGAGACATATACTGAGTTCATGGATAAAACAGACGGCGCCGCAAAATGGCACGTTCTTGACGGCGGCGACAGGCGCACTGCGATACGCGACGCTTTCAAGATCATCGTCTCATCCATTGAAGAAGCCATCGAAAACGGCAAATACGTCGGAAAGCCCTTCGAGGAGGACTTCCCTCTCAAGGAAATGCCGCTTCTTAAGGACGTTGACCTCTCCCCGACCATCGACGACGAGGAGTATAAAAAGGAGCTTAAAAAGCTTCAGGAAAAGCTTAAGGTTCTCCACAACGTCGTTTACAGGAAGCGCATACCGGTAGTTATCTGCTACGAGGGCTGGGACGCCGCCGGAAAGGGAGGCAACATCCGCCGCATCACAAAATCTCTTGACCCGCGCGGCTACGACGTTAAGCCCATAGCCTCCCCCGAGCCGCACGAGCTCAACCGTCAGTACCTCTGGCGCTTCTGGAACAGACTGCCGCGCTCCGGTCATATCGCGATATTTGACCGCACATGGTACGGCAGAGTAATGGTCGAGCGCCTCGAGGGCTTCTGTTCTGAGCTTGACTGGAAGCGCGCGTACAACGAGATTAACGAATTTGAGCGTCAGCTCACCGATTGGGGCGCCGTTGTCATAAAATTCTGGATCCACATAGATCAGGATACTCAGCTTGCCCGCTTTACCGACAGACAGAACACCCCGGAGAAGCAGTGGAAACTTACCGACGAGGACTGGCGCAACCGTGAAAAATGGCCTCAGTATGAGATCGCCGTCAACGATATGCTTCAGAAGACAAGCACAAAGAATGCTCCGTGGCATATAATCGAGTCGAACGACAAGAAATACGCAAGAATCAAAACCTTGAAAATAGTTGTCGACGCCCTTGAAAAGGCGTGCAAAAACAAAAAGCTGTAAAGGAATCAAATTTGTATGGCAGCAAAAGAAAAGAAAACCGAAACCGAAAAAGTATATATCAACCGCGAAATAAGCTGGCTGCACTTCAATGAGCGCGTACTGCTCGAGGCGGCGGATACGAGCGTTCCCCTGCTCGAGCGGCTGAAATTCCTTATGATCTATCAGTCGAACCTAGAGGAATTTTTCCGCGTAAGAATCGGAATCCACACCCACCGCGAGATGCTTGCGCCGGAAAAGTGTGATCCAATCTCCGGAATGTCCCCGACCCAGCAGATCGAAGAGGTCGTGCGCATAGTCCGCGAGCAGCAGACGCTTCTTGAGAGCATCTGGAAGAACATTCGCAAGGAGCTCAAGGAGAATAAGATCGAGATTCTCGATTTCAACAAGATCAGCAAGGTCGACGAGCTTATGAGCAAAAAGCTCTTCGGTGATATCAAGGATCTTCTGTTCCCGGAAATTATTGATATGCGCCAGCCGCTTCCGTTCTTCTGGAGCGGCGAGCAGAACATTATCGCATTCTTAGGCAGGAATACCGAGCAGTCGCTTGCGATAATTCCGCTGCACAGAGTTCCGGCGTATATGAGCTTTGAGATAGAGGGCAATCAGAAAATTGTAATCACCTCCCAGCTCGTGCGTCACTTCCTTCCGCTTCTGCTTAAAAAGGAGCAGATCACGCAGTCCTGTGTTATTGACGTAACGCGCAACGCCGACGTATTTCTCTCCGATACTGACACAAGCTTCGATAAGGATTTCCGTCAGGACGTTTCAACTATGCTTTCAAAGCGCAAGCGCGAAATGCCGGTAAGAGTACGCATTGAAGGTAAGCTTACCGAGTCGGCACGCGCCGCGCTCATCAAAAAGCTTCGCGTTCCCGAGAGAAACGTATTCACTCAGAATATTCCCTTCGATCTCTCCTTCCGCTCCTGCATAAACGGCGCACCAGGCTTCAAGTATGAGGACAGAAGGCCCGCAAGAGATGTCGGGCTCAAAAAGGGCGAGTACTTCAAGTACATAGAAAAGCACGATCTTGTGCTGAGCTTCCCGTTCCAGAGCATGATGAGCTTTGTCGATCTCATCTATGAGGCGGCTGACGACCCCGAAGTGCTCTCGATCAAGATCACCCTCTACCGCATGGCGGCGAGCAGTAAAATCGCCGCAGCGCTCGCCTACGCTGCCGACAGAGGCAAGGATGTAACTACACTTCTCGAGCTGAGAGCGCGCTTTGACGAGCAGAACAACATCGACTACTCCGAGATGCTTGAGGACGTCGGCTGCACAGTAATTTACGGTCTGCCGAATCACAAGGTGCATTCAAAGCTATGCGTGATCACCCGTCAAAAGGACGGCAATATTTCGCATATCACTCAGGTTGGCACCGGAAACTACAACGAGGTCACCGGCGAGCAGTACACCGATCTGAGCCTTATTACCGCGAACGAGGCGGTCGGACTTGAGGCTGAGGCGACCTTCGCAGCGCTCATAAACAGCGAGATCCCTCCCGAGGCGCATTCTCTGTGGATTGCTCCCCTCTCCTTCAAGCCGAGGCTTATTGAATTTCTCAACCGCGAGATTGAAAAGGGCGAGCGCGGCAGGGTTGCGATCAAGTGTAACGCGCTTAACAATCTCGACGTTATGGAAAAGCTCATTGAATGCTCGCAGGCAGGAGTTAAGGTCGAGCTGTTTATACGCGGAATCTGCTGCCTGAAGCCCGGAGTTCCAGGAAAGACCGAAAAAATTACCGTAAAAAGCGTCGTCGGACGCTGGCTTGAGCATTCGCGTATCTACAAATTCGGTGAGGGCGACGATGAGCGCATATTCATCGGCTCCGGCGATATGCTTAACCGGAACCTTGAGCGACGCGTTGAGGCTTTTATCGAGGTCAGAACGCCCGAGACAAAGGCTCAGATGAATAAGGTGCTTGACGCACTTCGCGCAGACAAGGAGAAATCGCGCGTAATGCAGCCTGACGGAACATATATCCGCGAGGAGGGCGGCGAAGGCACCTCTTCGCAGGAGGCGCTGTACAGATATTTCTCAAATTACAAGGTCAGTCTTGCAGAACCACCCGCAGTAAAAGCTGAGGCAGTAATCGAAAACGAGCCGAAACGCGGCTTTTGGGATAAAATCAAACAACTATTCAAATAAAATACGGAGGAAAATGGAATGGCTAAAAAATATAATATCTGCCTCGACGTTGGCGGAACCAAGGTTCTCGGCGCTATCTTCAACGAGAACGACGAGATAATCTATCGCCTCAAGAAGCGCTCCAAGAGCGGCGGAGAGGGCTCTCAGGACGTTGAAAAGGTTATCGTAAGCGTTGTCGAGGAGATGATCAAGGAGTCCGGCATAGACAAAAAGGAGCTTAACGCCATCGCCTCCTGCGCGCCCGGCGTTATAGATCAGGACAAGGGTATCGTTGTATTTACGCCCAACCTTCCCTGGCGCAACTACGATATCCGCGCCTCTATGGAAAAGAAGTTCGGCGTTCCCTTCTACGTCGGAAACGACGTCAACCTCGGAGTTCTCGGCGAGTACAAATTCGGCGCGGCCAAGGGATATAAGAACATTGTCGGCTTCTTTGTCGGCACCGGCATGGGCGGCGGTCTTATTCTCAACGGCGAGCTCTTCACCGGCAACCAGTTCAAGGGCGCAGAGTACGGCCACATGATCCTCGACCCGGAAGGCCCACTCTGCAACTGCGGTCAGCGCGGATGCCTCGAGGCATTCTCCTCCAAGCAGGGCATGAGCGCCTATATTCGCCAGCAGGTCGCCCGCGGCAGGAAGACGATGATGGCTGAGCACGTTGTGGACGGCGTTTTCCGCTCCAAGCCTCTCAAGAAGGCGCTCAAGGAGAAGGACGAGGTCGCGACCGAGGCTGTCGACAGAGCCTGTCACTATCTCGCTGTCGCCACCGGCAATATGATTAATACCATCAGCCCCGACCTCGTTATCTACGGCGGCGGAGTTATTGAGGCTGTCGGTGACGTTTTCCTCAAGAAGATTCTTGCTGAGGTTGACAGATACTGCATGCCGCAGATCAGAAACACCGTGGACATCAAGATTGCTGAGCTCGGCGACGATTCGATCCTCTACGGTGATCTCGCGCTAATTAAAGGACTTTAAAAGATTAACCGCACGGCATTTATCCGTGCGGTCAGACTGTATACAAAGAAGAACAGCGTTGGATAAAGGTGGCGGGGTTCTGTGAAGGGGCCGGCCAAGAGGCCCCTTCACGTCGCATAACCCGCCCGCAGGCGTCATATTTTGCGCTCTCAAAGCGCAAAATATGTTCGATGCGGAGACTTTGTCGACGCATTAACCGCACGGCTTCAAAACCGTGCGGTTTTCTTAATATTGGAAGTGGAATTTATCCTCGCGCGAGAGCTTCTTCACAAGATTGTACGCAACAAGGAACAGCACAGCAACAAAGACAATAAAGATAAGCGAATAAGCGTCAGACTCGAGCGTTGCAATATAATCGTAGCAGCCGTGGATAAACGCGGGAACTGCAAGCGCTAAAGCGCTGTACTTCTTCGACTTTTCCTTGTAGCCCCAGAGATCATACCGCTTTGCAGCGCCGTACCACGCGCCCATAAAAACACCGAAGCAAGCGTGTCCGGGTACAGCCGTAACAGCTCTGAGCGCCGCTGTTCCGAGCCCGTATTCAAAGACGTAGCCGATATTCTCCCACAGTGCAAAGCCGAGTGAAACCGTCACCGCATACACAACCCCGTCAAACTGGCAGTTGAACGCGGGATTCTTCCATGTTTTGTATCGGAGAACGGCGTACTTGAAGCCCTCCTCAGCGTAGCCGACAATTATAAAATATAGAATAGCGTTGTAGATGTTGTTTTCCTCGGAAAAGAAAGAATTTAGTGCAAAAATTCCTATTCTTTCAGCGTAGGAAGCGAGCGTTGTCGAGATTATTCCGAGAAAAACAAGCGAGATTATAAGACTGATCGGCTCCGGCTCAAGCCTGTCCTCTTTGTAGATTTTAACAAGAAGGATAATTGCCGGTATGACAGCCGCGGCGATAAGGATATATCTGAGCATATCTGCGCCTCACTATTTATTATTTCAAATATTTATTATACTCTCAGGACATATTAAAAGCAAGTTATTATTGTTTATTTAAGGTTTCGGTGCTATAATGAGCCCGTTCAAAGGAAAAGAGGTGACGACCGTGAAATGTGCTGTACTTATACCCTGCTATGAACCGGACGAAAAGCTTAAAAATCTCTGCATGGCTCTTTCTGCAAAAGGGCTGTATACGCTCGTTGTTAACGACGGAAGCACTAAGAATCTTGAAATATTCGACGATTGCGCAAAATTCAATAATATCGAGGTAATCGGCTATGCTGAAAATCACGGCAAGGGTCACGCGCTGAAGGTCGGCTTTGAATATCTCCGCTCAAGGGGTTATAACTCCTGCGTGACGGCTGACTCTGATGGTCAGCACACCCCGGAAGATATTTTGCGCATAATGGCGGAGCTTGAAAAGAATCCGAAGAAGCTCATTCTCGGTGTGCGCGACAAGAGTCTGATGCCGCCCAAATCAAAAATCGGAAACGAAATGACCTGTAAGCTCTTTCGCCTGCTCTACGGCATTCGCCTTTCCGATACTCAGACAGGTTTGCGCGGCATACCATTCTCAGATTTTGACGGTCTTATGTCGATAAAAAGCGAGCGATACGAATACGAAATGGAAATGCTCATCGACTCCGGTAAGCTCTTCTCCGGTATTGTGGAGCTCCCGATCGAAACGATCTATATCGAGGATAACCGCGGCTCGCATTTCCATCCGATCAAGGACGGAGCAAAAATCTACTCGGTGCTTTTCGGAAAACTGCCGATTTTTCTTGTTTCGAGTCTCATATCCTTCATTCTTGATTATGGTCTTTTTAATCTGTTTTATTACGTTATTTTCAAAAGCTCGACAGTTTCAACAGTAATCGCCCGAGCAATAAGCGGAAGCGCAAATTTTCTTATAAACCGGAACGTAGTATTCAAAGGCAACAACGAAAAGTACACCTTCTGGAGATACTGGACTCTCGCGCTATGTATTCTTGCGGCGAATCTGCTTCTGATTAAGCTGCTTGTGGACATAGCAGGTCTGCCTGCATTCTTCGCGAAGATCATAGTTGAAATTATTCTCTATTTTGTGAACTTCATTATACAGAACAGATGGACTCACAAATGAGTCTCCGTACGTAAATACCCCTTGAGCCAATAGGTTCAAGGGGTTTTGTAGTTTCTGTATGAAGCTGACTATCGGCGGTCTTACGTGTTAATTGTCACTGAAACCACGTTAAGGTGATATGAATAGCTGTAAATTATTTCCTTTGCGATCCGCTGCACCATGGTGACTCCGATTTTTGCAAAGCTTTCGTCATCGCGTTCAAACACCAGCGGATTATAGGGCTCATCGTAATTGCGAAGAATTATCTCTATCTTATCCGCATCGCGGAATGCTTTTATGTCCATATAGGACTTCTTCCCTGCTTTGCCTGACTCCTTACAGTGATTCAGATAGTCCGCGGCGATCTCCTCCATGCAGAGCGCTACGGCGTAGGCCGTCTTCGGCTGCGCCCCGTGCTCATTGAAAAAGCTCTGAAGTTTCTCAGATACGAAGGTAACGTCCTCTGCTTCCATTGGGATACTCACATCAAGCGCGACAGTCCGTTCAGCGTCCTCCTTAAGAGCCAGTAGCTTTTGAAGCGGTACGGGAAAAGAGCGGTTTACAATGGCAAAAACCAGATAAAACACGATAAAAAACGGAATAAAGTTGAATCCCATGGCAAGCCACACTCCCGTGATGCCGAAAGTCCGGCTCATAAACGGGATTAGCAGCGGATACAAAACGCTGTCCGGCACGACCGCCACGAGCAGCGACAGCGTAAGATGACCTGTGGATTCATAAACGGCGTTGAATGTGAAGGATACCACCGCAAGCAATCCGCCGAGAGCGAGCAGAATCACGCCCATGTGCGCGTCGGCGTTATCACCCACGTGATAGAAGTCGAGAAGCGGGTTTTTCAGTATAAACAGCACAACCGCCATACCTGCCGCATAGATAAGTCCGATCTTCAGTGCGGCAGTAAAGGTCTTTTTTATTCCCTCATTGTCGCGCCCGCCGTGCAAGATTCCCACGAGGGGCTCGCTTGCATAGAAAGTACCGCGTCCGACGGTGCGGATGATGCTCCACAGCGTCTTTACGATAGACACTAACGCAAGTACACCGGTGCCGTCTGCAAATGAGGAAAGGATCAGGTGGTTGACAATCGAACCGCTGACAGAATCCAGCATATTGTCGACAGAGGAAGGAAGTCCTTTTCTCAGCATATCGAGAGAATCGGTGATATTCTGCT
>JAFSJE010000037.1 GCA_017439425.1 Oscillospiraceae bacterium | reverse complement strand
TGAAAACCGCAAATTCAGCCCGAAATACGACGAAAATGAGACGATTACCGTAAAATGCGAAAACGTTCTCATGGCAATCGGACAGTCGGCCGAGTGGGGCGGACTTCTTGAAGGCACCAAGCTGAAGGTAAGAATGAACGGCACGGTCGTTGCTGACCCCGTTACCTATCAGACCGACGAGCCGGATATCTTCGTAGGCGGCGATATATATCACGGCGCGCGCTTTGCAATCGACGCTATCGCCGAGGGCAAGCAGGGCATGGTGTCCATTAACCGCTTCGTCCACCCCGGTCAGAGCCTCACCATAGGTCGCGACCTTCGCAGCTTTATCGAGCTTGACCGGGATGATATCAGAATCGAGGGCTTCGACAATGCTGAGCGTCAGCGTCCGGGAATGAAGGAGGGCGAGGCGAGAGCGACCTTTGAAGATCTCCGTCTTCCGCTCACTGAGGAGCAAGTCAAGAAGGAAGCTAACCGCTGCCTCAAGTGCGGCGCGACAGTCGTCGACCTCAACCAGTGCGTCGGCTGCGGACTCTGCACCACTCGCTGCGAGTTTGACGCGATCCACCTCAGCCGCGACATTCCACACGCAAGCGATATGCACACCGCGGAGGAGATGATGGCCTGCGTCGGCCCATATGCCATAAAGCGCATGGGAAAAATTATAAAAAGAAAGATAACCGGCAAGGCCGATTATCCCACGGAGCAGACGGCAGACGAGAACAAATAAACTAAACCGGAGAGCTAAAACTCTCCGGTATTTTTATAGCATTATGATGAGAACCGCGAGGATTGCGACCGGCACAGTCACGGTGTCCCATTCGCTCGGGGTGAGAAGCTCTGCCAAAGTGCCGACGAGTGCGGCAAACAGCGCAGTGAGGAGCGAGGTCGGAAGATCGTAACCGCGCCAGAAGAGGAACACCGCGCCGACTAAAAACGCCGCGCAGAGCATAGCGCACGAGCCCTCGACGGATTTTTGATTTTTTAAGATTTTGTGCTTTCCGAACGGTATTCCGATGAGCGCCGCCGAAGCGTCGCCGATGCCCCACATGAGGATCGCGGCCGCTGCCGCGTAGGGATTGCCAAAGCCGCCGCAGGCGACGAAGATCACCGCCGCGAACATGAAAAACAGCATGAGCAAACTGCGCTTTATCTCGCCCTTGGTCTTTTGGACGAACAGCCGCTCGTACCAGCTCTCGTTTTCGAGGAGTGTAAGGATCGGATATAACGCGACGGCGATTGTGATGCTTGTCAGCGCCGCCGACTGCCATGAGTCTGCCGCGAGGAGCATTACGACAAACGAGGTGAACGCAACAATGTGCAGAAGCTTTCTGAACACAAACGACGGCACCTTTGTGAGAAATCTTATAGGCAAAAGTACCAGCACGCAGGGGATTATGTAGGCGACGAGCCGCCCGAGACAGAGAAGCGTATCTACAAAAAACGGAACCTCAGAAAGAACGCTCCAGAAATTAAGAATAAGCATTGCCGCGCCGAGAAGAGTCAGCACCGCGCCGGTCAACAGTCCGACTGTGCGGCTCTTTACGCGGTTTGCAAACCTCGCCGATGCGAGGCTTGCAGCCGTGGCGACAGCAATACATAAGAGCATTACGTCCCACTTTTCGAGGACGATTACGGGATGGATGAGAATGTGACTTGTTGAGGCGATGAGCGCCGTGAAGGTAATTATAAAAGTGCTCGTTCCGACCGCAGTTTTGAGCTCCATGCCGAGAAACGCGGTGAAGACGACGAGCATCATCATACCGCCGCCGGTGCCGACAAAGCCGGTGCCGAAGCCGATGGTGAGCCCGAAGAACAGCGAGATTATCACACCCTTCAGGTCGAGCCTCGCGCTCCTTGAAGCGGTCTTGGAGCGGGTTGTGTCGGGCTTAACGAGAAACCGGATGCCGATAAAAAACGTAAGAAACAGCGTAAAGCTGCCGAGCACGACGTTTCCGACGATGAACGCGACGTAGCTGCCGACCGTACACATAGCAAGTATGCAGATGAGCATAATCCAGCCGCGCTTAAGGTCAATATTCTTATGCTTGGCGTAGGTGTACGCGGTAACGGCGGAGCCGAGAATATCAGAGGCGAGCGCGATGGCTGTCGCTTGATACGCGCCGGTCTCGCCGGAAAAGGATGGACATAGGACTATCAGAATGGGAACCATGACAGTTGCGGCTGAAAGTCCCGCAAGCCCTGTGCCGATACCGGCTCCCACCGAGGCTATGATGTACCATATCCACTCCATATTATTTTGCGTAGAGCTCCACGAGGTTCAAAATTATCTCGGTGGACTTATCCATACCCTCAATTGTATTCAGCTCGGCGCAGCCGTGGAAGTTGTAGCCGCCGGTGCCGAGGTTGGGGCAGGGCAGACCGTCCCAGCTGAGGCGGGCGCCGTCTGTGCCGCCGCGGACAGGGTTTTCCTTCGGCGCAAGACCTGCCTTTTCGATAGCGAGACGAGCGTTCTCAATGAGATGGAAGTGCGGCTCGATCTTCTCAATCATATTGTAGTAGCTGTCCTTTATTGCTGCGGAAACAGTACCCTCGCCGTACTGCGCGTTAAGGCGCTCTGCGATGCGCTCAAAGCGCGCTTTTTTCTCGTTGAAGAGCGCCATATCGTGGTCGCGGATGATGTAATAGAGCTTCGTCTCCGTGACGTCGCCCTCCATATAGGTGAGGTGGCAGAAGCCCTCTCTCAGCTCGGTGTGCTCCGGGCGCTCGTAGCGCGGGAGAGCGGAATGGAAGTCTATTGCCACGTTCGCGGCGTTTATCATCGTGTCCTTCGCGCTTCCCGGATGAACGGAGAAGCCCTTTACAGTCACGACAGCACTCGCGGCGTTGAAGTTTTCGTATTCAATTTCGCCCTCCTCGCCGCCGTCGACGGTATAGGCGAAGTCTGCGCCGAAGCCGGGAATGTCGAATCTGTCCGCGCCGCGGCCAATCTCCTCGTCGGGCGTGAAGGCGATGCAGAGCTTCGGATGTGGAAGCCCCTTCGTGATTATTTCCTCACAGGCGGTGAGAATTTCAGCAATGCCCGCCTTATCGTCGGAGCCGAGGAGTGTTGTACCGTCAGAGGTGATGACGGTTCTGCCCTTGAGCGAAGCGAGAAACGGAAAGCGCGCGGTGTCGATTACAGTGCCGTTCAGCACTATATCGCCGCCGTCATAGTCGGGGTGAAGTACGGGCTTCACGTTCTCGCCCGAGGCGTCGGGCGCGGTGTCCATGTGGGCGATAAAGCCCAGCGCGGGCTTGGCTTCCAGTCCCGCAGAGGCGGGAATACAGCCGTAAACGTAGGCGTTTTCGTCCATTCTCACGTCGCTCAGACCGAGCTCTCTCATTTCCTCGCAAAGCGCCTCGCCGAGCACCTTCTGCCTTGCAGTGGAGGGGCAGGTCTCGCTCTCCTCGTCAGAGGTTGTCCAGAAGGTGACGTATTTAAGTAATCTTTCGTATGCTTTCATCTGTTACTCCAGATAGACGTCGTCCTCGTCGGTGGCAAGAGCCTTCATAACGGCGGGGATGAACTGTTTTTTTCTTGAAACTACGCCGGGCAGTACGGCGCTGTCGCCCTCGACCTCTATGCCGAAGCCCTTCTGAAGGGTCTCCGGCGCGGTGCTGCCCGCCCAGATGGTCTCGGTGGACTCGTCCATAACGCTCGTGAGCATATAGAACACCATGTCGAGGCGCTGCTTTTTCTGCATCTCGGGCAGGTACGGCTGAATGAGAGCCTTTGCCTTTCTGAGCGAATCCTTGCTCATGAAGCTGAGCTGACCGACGCCGAACTGGGTGTCGCCGTGGGCGAAGATCTTGTAGTCGGTCTTGACTATATCCTCGGCGGTCTTGCCGTCAAGCCTCTCGCCCGCCTCAAACATTTCCTTCGCGGTCTCCATTGGGTCGATGCCCGCGATCTTCGCGAGGGCGTGGGCGGTGTCGATGTCGAGCTGAGTGCAGGTCGGAGAGCGGAACGCGAGCGTATCGGAGAGGATAGCGCAGCACATGATTCCGGCGATAGAGGGCTCGATTTCAACGCCCTGCTCGCGGTACATGCTGTAAATTATCGTGTTCGTGCAGCCTACGGGCTGGTTGCGGAAGTACACCGGGCCGTCAGTTTCAAGCGTTCCGATGCGGTGGTGGTCGATGATCTCGAGAATCTCCGCCTCCTCATAGCCGTCAACGCACTGCGTGCGCTCGTTATGATCGACGAGAATAAGCTTTTTGCGCTTGAAGTTGAGGAGGTTTCGCTTTGAAATGAGACCGCAATACTTGCCGTCGCCGTTTACGATGGGGAAGTAGTTGTATCTGACCTGACCCATAAGCTTGCGCGCGTCCTCAACGGTAGTGAGGAGCGAGAAGGACTTGATGTTGCGCTGCATGAAGTGCTCAACGGGTATGGACTGATTCAGCAGGAACGACGCCTGATATGTATCGTATGGGGTCGTGATGATGGCGCAGCCGTTCATCGTGGCGAGCTTGACAATCGTCTTTGCGACGTCCGGCGCACCGCAGATTATGATGAGAGCGGCGTTCATCTCAATGGCGCAGAGCTGCGTATCGTAGCGGTTCGCGAGGAGGACTATATCGCCCTCGTCCATGCTCTGCTCGAGCACGTCGGGGCTTCCGGCACCGATTACTACCTTGCCGCCGGAGAGACGGGTCTCGGGATCGCCGACTACGAGATTGCCGTCAAGCGTGTCTATGACGTTCTTAAGGCTCGTTCCGGCATTGGAGATGGTGCGCGGGTCGAGCGAGTCCATATTCGCCATCGCGATGTCCTGCAAGGTCACAAGACCTAACAGGTGCTCGTCCTCCGTGAGAATCGGCAGACTTGTTACGTCTTTGTCGCGCATCGTTTCCCACGCGGCGCGCATCGTGGTGCCGCCGGCAACGCCCTCAACCTCGCGGATGTCGATATCGCGCACCTGAGGCGAGACGTTTTCGCACAGCCGCGGGATCGGCATACCGAACTTCTGGAGCACGAAGGCGGTCTCCTGATTTATTTCTCCGGCTCTGCGCGGCTCGTGATAGGTGTCGGAGATCTTGTTTTTGAGGTATGAATATGATATTGCGGCGCAGATGGAGTCGGTATCGGGGTTTTTGTGGCCGATCACCATTATCTTGCGCTTGCGTGTGTTCTTTTCCATAGCTTTCACCGTCCGAAGACATATTTTTAATATGATATCATACTTTGCGAAGAATGACCATATATTTTAAAAATATTTATGATCCGGCAAAATAATTAATACTTTAGTGTAATTGAAAACTTGAAAAATGAGAATCCAAGTGTTATAATATACGGTGATTTTTTATAAATCTAAATGGGAGATGAGTGAATGTACACCATCAGGGAAATGTACGACCTCGACCACACGCTGGCGAAGGACTATTTAAGTCAGTTCACCTATCCGTGGGAGGCGCTGAAGGGCATCAAGGATATGATAGTCGCTCTCGGCGAAACGCTCGACAAGAATGAATATGAGGAGAGAAGCGAGCACGTCTGGGTGCATAAGACCGCAAAGGTCTTTCCGTCCGCCTATCTCGGCGCGCCCTGCATCATCGGGCCCAATACCGAAGTCAGGCACTGCGCCTTTATCCGCGGCTCTGCCCTCGTCGGCGCGGACTGCGTCGTCGGAAACTCAGTGGAACTCAAAAATGTTATACTTTTCGACCACGTTCAGACGCCGCACTACAACTACGTCGGTGACTCGATCCTCGGCTATTACAGCCACATGGGCGCGGGAAGCATTACTTCCAATGTGCGCTCGGATAAAAAGCTCGTCATCGTCCACGCGCCGGAGGGCGATATTGAGACCGGAATGAAGAAGTTCGGCGCGATGCTCGGCGACTACGTCGAGTGCGGCTGCAACAGCGTATGCAACCCCGGCACCGTTATCGGCAGACATTCAAACGTCTACCCGACAAGCTGCGTGCGCGGCGTTGTGCCGGAGCACAGCATTTATAAAAATTCCGGCGAAATCATAGCGAAGAAGGATTAACGATTATGGGAAAATATTTCGGAACCGACGGCTTCCGCGGTGAAGCCAATGTCGACCTTACATACGAGCACGCCGTCAAAATCGGCCGCTTCCTCGGCTGGTACTACGGCGAGAGAATGGGCAAGAAGGCAAAGATCGTCATCGGCAAGGACACCCGTCGCTCATCGTATATGTATGAGTTCGGTCTCTGCACCGGCCTTACCGCCTCCGGCGCCGACGCTTATATAATGCACGTCACAACGACTCCGTCCGTCGCGTATATCACCCGCGTGGACGGCTTTGACTGCGGAATTATGATCTCCGCCTCGCACAACCCGTACTACGACAACGGCATCAAGCTCCTCAACTCCAACGGCGAGAAGATGGAGGAGGAGACGCTCCTCGAAATCGAGGATTACATCGACGGCAAAGTGCCCGAACTGCCCCTTGCCAAGCGTGAGAAGATCGGCTGCACAGTAGACTATGTCGCCGGCAGAAACCGCTACATCGGCTATCTTATCTCCACCTCGAAGTACTCCTTCCGCGGCAAGAACGTCGGTCTTGACTGCGCCAACGGCGCTTCCTGGAGCATTGCAAAGGCTGTTTTCGACGCTCTCGGAGCAAAGACCTACGTAATTAACGCCGAGCCTAACGGCACGAACATCAACACCGACTGCGGCTCCACGCATATTGAGAATCTTCAGAAGTTTGTAGTTGCCAACAAGCTCGACGTCGGCTTTGCCTTTGACGGCGACGCCGACCGCTGCCTCTGCGTTGACGAGCAGGGCAACGTCGTCACCGGCGACCACATCATGTACGTCTACGGACTCTACATGAAGGAGCGCGGCAAGCTTCTCAACAACAAGGTAGTCACCACCGTTATGTCGAACTTCGGACTTTACAAGGCGCTCGACGCTGTCGGAATCGAGTACGAAAAGACCAAGGTGGGCGATAAGTACGTCTATGAGAATATGGTGCAGAACGGCCACCGCATCGGCGGCGAGCAGAGTGGACACATCATATTCACGAAGTACGCCACCACCGGCGACGGTATCCTCACCGCGCTGAAGATGATGGAGGTGCTTATCGCCAAGGGAAAGCCTCTCAGCGAGCTCGCAGCGCCGTGCAAGTTCTATCCTCAGGTGCTGAAAAACGTACGTGTTAAGAGTAAGCCAGAAGCGCAGAACGACCCCGAGGTGCAGAAGGCTGTCGCGGCTGTCGCCGAGGCTCTCGGCGATGACGGAAGAATCCTCGTCCGCGAGAGCGGCACTGAGCCCGTTATCCGCGTAATGGTCGAGGCAACGAGCGACGAGCTCTGCGAGAAGTACGTTGATTCGGTTATCGAAGTCATCAAAGCGCAGGGACACATAGCTGAATAAATTTTTAAGCCGTGAAGCAAAAGCTTCGCGGCTTTTTTATATTGCCAAGCGGTACGGGATAAACTATAATATAAGAAAAATACGAGGAGGCAGCTATGAAAACAGCACGCTTTGAGATACAGACCGAGGTCGGAATCCACGCACGCCCCGCCGCGATGATAGCACAGATCTGCGTTGCGCTTCCGTCGCAGGTAACCTTCAAGTGCGGTGAACGCACCGCAAACGGCAGTAACCTCATACAGCTTCTGCGCCTCGGCGCGAAAAAGGGCTCTGTGCTCGATATTACGGTTGAGGGCGGCGATGAGGAGGCTTCGCTTGCGAAGATACTTGAAATTCTCAGCTCCCGCTTTTCTGATAAAAAGCACGATTCGAAATTCAGAATCGCCTTTTTCGGAACGAAGGACTATGACCGCATTTTCTTCTCAGAGCTCATTAAGGATACGGGCGACGGCTCGTATAACTGCGATATAGATTTTTATTCCGTGCGCCTCACGTCCGAGACCGTATATCTCGCGCAGGGACACGATGCAATCTGCATTTTCGTAAATGACGAATGCCCGCCCGAGACGGTGCGTGCCCTCCACAGTTACGGAATTAAGCTCATTCTCCTGCGCTGCGCCGGCTTCAATAACGTCGATCTTCCGGCGGCAAAAGAGTGCGGCATTACCGTCTGCCGCGTTCCCGCGTACTCGCCCTACGCCGTCGCAGAGCACGCGATGAGCATTATTATGACCGCAAACCGCCGCCTTCACAAGGCGGTGAACCGCGTGAAGGAGAATAACTTTGCACTGTCAGGCTTGATGGGACTCGACCTGCACAACAAGATCGCCGGCATCGTCGGCACGGGTCAGATCGGACAGTGCATGGCGCGCATATGCAAGGGCTTCGGCATGACCGTAATCGCGTGGGACGCATACCCGAATCAGAAGCTTGTGGACGAGGGACTTCTCACCTATGTTGAAAAGAATGTCCTCTTTGAGCGTGCCGATCTCATTTCGCTCCACGCGCCGCTTATCTACGGCGAGGGCGGCACCTACCACCTCATCGACGAGGCGGCGATCACTAAGATGAAGGATACCGCGATGCTCGTTAATACCGCCCGCGGCGGTCTTGTCGATACCGAGGCGCTGATCGACGCGCTCAAGCGCGGCAAGTTCCATGCCGTCGCCATCGACGTCTACGAGGGCGAGGAGGCTAACGTCTACACTGATCACTCCGATGATTTCCTCATAAACGACGTAACCGCGAGGCTTCAAATGTTCCCGAACGTGGTACTGACGAGCCATCAGGCGTTCTTTACACGCGAGGCACTCCAGGCAATAGCCTCCGTAACGCTCGAGAGCGCACATAATTTCAACGAGGGTCTGCCCCTCGGAGATGCTGAGTGCAAGTGAAAAATAGGTGCGGGCTTTGACGGCTCGCACCTATTTTGCTATGCTCATTTAATCAGAATTAAGCGCCTCAGTCTCAAAGAAGTAATCGAGGGTATCTACAAACTCCTTTTCATCAAAAAGAGCCTTTATCTCAGCTCTGTTCAGCCACGCAAATTGCGCTACTTCCTTTGTAGTCGCTTTTGATAGATCAACAGAACCGTCATACTCAAATAACCAAACGTCCAGAATATCAGAAAAACGGACGCCGTTTTTAATTCTGCCGACTTCTGAAAAACTATCTTCCCATTACCGGGAGATAGTATCAGACCAAGCTCTTCCTGCGTTTCCCTGAGTGCAGCGGCCAAACTGTCCTCTCCTTTTAATGCAGAACCGCCGGTACATTCCCACTTTAAGGGGTGCGTGGGTCGATCCGCGCTGCGCTGGGAGATCAGATATTTACCCCTGCTGTTTCTGATCCATACATGAACAACGAGATGAAAGCACCCATGAGGTATTTCTTTCCCCCGTATATGATCCCGACCCGTTAATTGACGCTGTTCATTGTACAGATCCCAGATTTCCATATTCTGCATATCAAGCTTTTGCAATGTTACTGAGAACGTCGCCTATATCGCCGTCGATGCAGATCGAGCGCTTGGCAATCTCCGTCGGCGCTGTCGCGTCGCCGTAGTTGAGGCAGGCGTAGGTCGCGTCCTCGTCCTGCGCGGTCATGCGCCAGAAGGGGTATTTTATGATTCCGGGGGTGTTTTGTCTATTGCGCACCGTAACTGTTTTGCTGATTACGCCGTCAGGACCCCGGCCTCCATCAGCAGTTTGTTGTCTCTGCGCATGTTCGGTGCCCTCAGCGCCTCTCCGTCCGCATCGCCTACTCTGCCGATGAAGCGATAGTAGATATCCACCCGCATGATGATCTCACCATCGAACGCCTCCTTCTCATGCACCACGATCTTATCGACCAGCGTGTGCAGGAGTTCTTCGGTCACCTCGGTGATGTCGGTATAGGCCTCCACCAGCTTGGCAAACTCCTTTGCGTTCCGGCTCTGCTTCACAAAGCCGTCCAGCAGACCTTGAAGCGCATCGTATCTTTCCTTCAGTTTCTTTTCTTCCGCTTCGTAATCGGCAGACAGTACGGCATAGCGTTCATCGGAGATGTTGCCGAACACCCGATCCTCATAGAGCTTTTTCAGAATGGCGTCCAGCTCGGAAATGCGAAGCCGGCATCTGTCGGCCTCCTTCTGATAGGACGCCTTTTCGCCGTTCCAATTCTGCTCTGAAAGGGTCATCAGGTGTTCCACATATCTGTCCGTGTCGGCAGCGGCGAGGCTTGCATGTGTACGGATGTCGCCCAGCAGCAATTCCGTGACCTGTTCCAGCGTGATATAGTGGCTGGAGCATTCCGTCCCGCCATAGCGCCGATGCTTGTTGCAGCAGAAGTGCCCGACCGACCTGCGCCCCGTCCGGGAAGAGAACACCATCCGCGTGTTGCAGCCGCCGCAGATGAGCAAGCCCCGAAAGATGTTGTGGGAGTTCGCCCAGGTTGCTGGCTGCTTGATCTCAATGCGCTTCTGCACGGTGTCGAAGGTCTCCTGATCGACCAGCGGCTCATGGGTGCCTTCCACGGTGATCCAGTCTTCCTCTGGCCTCGGAACGATCCGTTTGTCCTTGAAGGATTTGGTGGTGTACCTCTGGCTGACCAGCTTGCCAAGGTAGATCGGGTTGCTCAGGATCTGATACACTGTTGTTTTGCACCAGGCGTAGGGATGCTTCACCCGCTCGTTAGCCTGGTACTTGCCAAACTCGTCCATCAGATAGGCTCGCGGCGTAGGGACCTGTTCCATCTCCAGGGCCTTTGCGATGTGGAAGCAGGTCGTCCCCTCCAGCGCCATGCGAAACATCCGCTGCACAATAGGCGCATGCTCATCCGGGATCAGGCGGTGCTTGTTCTCCGGGTCCTTGCGGTAGCCGTAGGCCGGGTAGCCGCCGGTGTATTCTCCGTTCAGCGCCTTCGTGCGAAACGCGGAGCGCACCTTCCGGCTGCAATCCTTGGCGTACCACTCGTTGATGATGTCCTTGAAGGGCGCAAACTCGTTGTCGCCGTTGGCAGAGTCCACGTTGTCGTTGATGGCGATGAAGCGCGTGTCGTGCTCCGGAAAGACCACATCCCGGTAATAGCCGGTTTGCAGGTAATCACGCCCCAGCCGGGAGAGGTCTTTTACAATGATGATCCCGACCTTACCATCCTCCACCAATGCCAGCAGCCGCTGGAAATCCGGTCTGTTGTAGTTCGTTCCGGAGTAACCGTCATCCACGAAAAACTGACAGTTCGTGAAGCCCTGCTCCCGTGCGAATCGGTCCAACATCGCCTTTTGCGTCTGGATGCTCATGCTGTCGCCGCTGTACTCATCGTCTCTGGAAAGTCTGCAATACAAAGCGGTAATTCTGACCTGTTGTTTTGATTTTCTCATAACCGTCCTTTCCAAACAACAGATTCAGTCGTCGCATGATATATTGTTTACATAACTTTTTCGATTTGTAAAGACCTTTCATGCAATTTTGGTGAATCTGCTGTCCTTTATTTGGTACAGAGGCTGTGCTATACTTGAACAGTAATAGCACCGCTTCCGTTCCCGGTCAGTTTACCGGGGAAGGACGGAAATCACATTGAGCCGGAATTGACCGCGAATTGAGTGAAAAGGAGGGCTGATCGCATGGAACGCTGTGACTTTGCCTCCGTTGCCGCCATCATCCGAGGCGATTTGCTGGACGGCAGCTTTGACAATCAGATGGAGTTTCTGGAAGGGCTGTTCTCCGCATATCTGGAGGAAACCGAGACCTATTGGGACATGGGCCTGGTGTGCAGATGGCTGAACGGGCTGGCCAAGCCGAGCCCTGCCATTGCGCGCTTTTATCAGGATCGCAAGCAGCGCGAGGAACTGAGCATCACGCTTGAGGACGTAATCCTGCCCTGCCTTTCGGACAGCGCCATGGTCGTGCAGAATATCCACGCCCTGCTGCTGGGCGATACCAGCGTATCGGACAGCAAGAAAAGCGAGCTGTGCAGCCATTATCCCTGCAAGAACAAATCAGCGGAGGCCGCGTTTCTGACGGACGTTCTGCTGTTTGGACTTTCCCGGCCCTTTGTGGCCCGTGACATCCGAAAGCCGAATCTCTTGCCCTCCGGGAGCCTGTCCCCCGTGCTGACGGACTTCGTGATCGACGACGGGATACCCAAGCCCTGCCGCCATTTCTGCGGACGGGATACGGAGCTTGCGGCACTTCACGATATACTGATCCATCATGGAAAGGTCTCGCTGCAGGGCATCCCCGGCATCGGAAAAAGCGAGCTGGCCAAGGCATATGCAAAGGATCACAAAAAGGATTACACCAACATTCTGTATCTCAGCTACACCGGCGATCTGAAAGCCGACATTGCCAACCTGATCTTTGCGGACGATCTCCCGGAGGATGATCTGGATGCCCGTTTCCGCAAGCATAACCGTTTCCTGCGGACCCTCAAAGACGACACGCTTCTTATCATCGACAACTTCAATGCGTCCGCTACGCGCGACGCTGTGTTGGATGTCGTGCAGAAATATCGCTGCCGAGTCCTGTTTACGACGCGGAGCAACTTACCGGGGCCGCACTGCCTTCAGGTTGAGGAAATCGCAGACGATGCCGCCCTGTTTCAGCTTGTATCCCGTTTCTTTTCAGGCGCGGAGAAACACCGAAGCACCGTGGAGCAGATCATCGAGGCTGTCCACCGGCATACGCTTGCGGTAGAACTGGCCGCAAGGCTTTTAGAGACAGGCATTTTGGAGCCGGCGGAAGTGCTCGCAAAGCTGCGGGCAGAACACGCCTCCTTTGACGCCACGGATAAAATCAGCGTCTCCAAGGACGGGAAAAGCAGCCGCGCCACCTACTATGACCACATTCATACGCTGTTCGCCCTGTTTCTCATGGCAGCACCGCAACAGGAGATCATGCGCAGTATGTCCCTGATTCCGCTGACGGGCATCCCGGCCCGACTGTTCGGGCAATGGATGGGCTTTTCCGATCTGAACGTCATCAATGAAATGGCGGAGCTGGGCTTTATTCAAACAAAGCCCGGAAACAGGATCGCCCTGCACCCGATGATGCAGGAAGTGTCGGTTTCCGAGCTGCCGCCGAGTATCTCCCTTTGCCGCACGATGTTGGAGAGCATCCGGGCGACCTGCCAGCTTCACGGCGCTGATGTCCCATATTATAGGACCATACTTCAGACAGCCGAAAACGCCGTTGACTACGCCACAAAGGATGATCCCGGCTTTTATCTCACGCTGCTGGAGGACGTTTTCCAGTGCGCGGAGAAATATCGGGAAGAGGCCACGATGCGGCGAGTGATTGGAGAGTTGGAAGTTCTGCTGAGCAATCCTACCATCGGCACCGCGAAGGACAGAGCCGTTTTGCTGGACTGCCGCGCAGCCTGTGAGAAGAACACAAACAAGGCGATCCGGCTTGAACAGGAGGCACTTGCTCTACTGCCGGAGGTCAATGCAGACAACGCCCTGTTGGTATCCAATCTGAATGCCAACCTCGGCGGTCTGTACCGGACGGCAAAACAAAACGATGCTGCCAGAAAGCACATGGAGACCGCAATCTCCATATTGGAGCAATACGGCCTCGTCGGAGGCCATGACAGTCTGGTGCAGATCGTCAACTATGCCGTACTGCTGAACGATATGGGCGATGCGGAGCGAGGGCTTTCCGGAATTCGGAAGATGGAGCGCATCGTCCGGGAGCAGAATGCGGAATCCCTTGACCACGCTGTGATCCTGGAAACCATGGGGCGGCTCAGTCTGTCGCTAGGCGACCACACACAGGCAATCGAGTTTTTCAGGAGAGCTCTTCAAATTTATGAAGTTGTTTGGTCCGATGAGCCGGAGCTGATCGGCGCGAAACGACTGGAGCTTCTATCAAACTGAATATGCTCTATTAGCTACAGGCGACAGCTATTTACGCTGCCGCCTGTTTTTTGCTCAATTTTCGCTCAATTCCGGCTCAATGAGATTCCCCGGCTCCTCTCTTAGAATGAGTTTACCGCCGCAGGCAGTACCGTTTTCCCGAAATCGGTGCCGCTCCGGACGGAATCATTCAGAGAGGAGTGTTCATTTATGAGTGCGATCACAACCAAAGCGGCCATCCCGCTAGCCGCGCCTTATCAGCGAAAAATCGGGAACATCACGTTTGTCGTTTCCTCGTTTGGGAATCCCCATACGAGAAGCACGGCCGAGGACCTGCTGCTCGGTATGCTGGAAGCGAAGGTCACGCAGGAAAGCATCGGAGAGGAGGCGTAGAGCGCATGAAAGACCTGAACGGAATCAAGATCATCGCCGTCGATCACGGCTATGGAAATGTGAAGACCGCAAACACGGTGACGCCCACCGGCCTGATTGCCTACGACACTGAGCCCATTTTCACCGGGGGCATCCTGGAATATGAAGGCAGGTTCTACCGTGTGGGCGAAGGCCATAAGGCGTTCATCGCAAACAAGGCGACGGACGACGACAATTACCTGCTCACTCTCATGGCAGTCGCCAAAGAGCTGAACATCGCCGGACTCCATGAAGCAGACGTCCACCTCGCCGCAGGGCTGCCCATGACGTGGATTCGCCGCCAGCGTGAGGCGTTCCGGTCCTATCTCCTGCGAAATGAGCGTGTCTCCTTCCGCTTCAACGGTAAGGAGTACTGCGTCCGATTCGTCGGATGCAGCCTGTTCCCGCAGGGGTATCCCGCCATCGTCAACCGCCTCGCCGAGTTCAAGGGCACCAACATCCTCGCGGACATCGGCAACGGCACAATGAACGTGCTGTATCTGGTCAATCGCAGGCCCGTCGAAAGCAAATGCTGGACGGAAAAGCAGGGTGTCGATCAGTGCGTCACCGCTGCGCGGAATGCCGTGCTGGATAACCTCGGCGTCAAAATCGGGGACAGCATCGTGGAACAGGTTCTCCGCTCCGGCACAGCCGACATCGGCAAGCCCTATCTCGATTGCATCTCCGCAGCGGCACAGGATTATGCCAAAACCATCTTTGACACGCTCCGCCGCTATGAGTACAATCCCGACCTGATGCGCCTTTTCATCGTCGGCGGAGGCGGCTGCGTCATCAAGAACTTCGGCGACTATGACCGGGAACGGGTGACAATCATCGAGGACATCTGCGCCACAGCCAAAGGCTATGAACACCTTGCGTATGTGGCGCTGCGGAAGGAGCAAGGCGTATGAGCGAGATTAAATGCACCAATCTCCGCTTCAATCTGAATAAGCCCCTCCAGCGCCAGGCGTGGGAGCGGCTTCAGGCAATGGACCGACAGAAGTTCAAATCCTACAGCCAGGTCGTTGCCCTTGCCGTCGTGGACTACTTCGACCGGCTGGACCGCTTGCAGGACGACCCGTATCTGGAGACGCGGGAGAGCGAGGAACGCTTTGTCAATCGGATTGTCGCCGCCGTGGAAAGCGCCATGACGAAGGCGCTTCCGGTCTATCTCGCAGGATGTATGGCAGGCTTGGCGAAAGCTGCCCCCGCTGCGCCGCCGCAGGTGGAGGAGGCCGCGCCGGAATCCATTGACTGGGATTTCCTCGGCGGGTGATGCCAACCAAGGCAAAAGAGACACCACTTTTCGACGGCACCGGCACCAACGCCGGAAAGCGGCCTCGTGCCGGTGCCGTATCTTTCAAGTTTCAACACCAATCGTATGCTCATGAGAGCCGGAAAGGGTATGTTTTATGACCACAGCAGCATCGGAAAAGGCATATTTGCAAGCAAAACACCGTTTGGAAGAAGCACAGGCACGGGACAGGGCGCAGGAACGCAAGGCCCGCAACCATCGACTCATTCAGGAGGGCGCGATCCTCGAGGCGACCATCCCCAGCACGAAGGATATGACCCTTGACGAGATCAGGGATTTCCTTTTCAGTCTGTCCAAGCGGCAAAACTGATACCGTATCGGAGCGTTCCGACCAACCGGGGCGCTCCCCCTTCTTCTCGAAGAGCGCACTTACTCACCACCGGCCCGGAGGGCCGGCGGTGGTATCCCTCCCGTTGGTCGGGCCGTGCGCTCCTCACGGAAGCCCCACCGGGGCTTCCTCCGGAGGGGCCGGCAATGCCGCAAGCCGTCATTGCCGGTGCAGTTGGCAGCGCTGCCCGACCGCACCGCAGTATGTTCCGTTTCGGAACATACTCAGCGCCAACTGCCTATGCGCCGCCCCCCAGCGTCGCATCTTCTTTTCGTGAAAAGAAGCAAAAGCCACGGCCTGCGGGCCGGGAAAGGAGAATGAACGTATTATGGCTATCTATCATTTAGAGGCAAAGGTCATCACACGCGGCGTCGGTCGCACCGCCTGCGGTGCTGCCGCTTATATGAGCTGCTCCCGCATATACAATGACTACGACGGCATCCAGCACGACTATACCCGCAAGGGCGGTCTTGTCTGGGAGCGTGTGTTTTTGCCGCCGATGGCCCCCGCTGCATGGCAGGACCGGGAGACGCTCTGGAACGCTGTTGAAGCAGCCGAGAAGACGAAGGACAGCCGCCTCGCAAGAGAGTTTGTAGCGGCGCTTCCTGTCGAGCTGAACCCGGAGCAATGGAAAGAGCTTCTCACAGATTTTATTCAAAACAGCTTTGTTGCCGACGGCATGTGCGCTGACGTGGCGATCCACGACCCGGCCCCGCCCGGCCACAATCCCCACGCCCACATCCTGCTGACTGTGCGGCCCTTAGACAAGGACGGCACATGGCAGCACAAGACCGAGAAAGAGTATCTCTGTGTTCGGGACGGAAAAGAGCAGGGCTTCACCGCCGCTGAGTTCAAGGCTGCACAGACGGAGGGCTGGGAGAAGCAATATCTGTATCAGGTCGGGAAAGAGCGCCTGTACCTCCCGCCCTCCGTCGCCAATGCCCAGGGCTTTGAACGGGTGAACAAGTACCCCTGCAGCACGAAATATGGCAGGCAGAACCCCATCACTGCCCGTTGGAACGGCGAGGAACAGCTTGTGGCATGGCGGGCAGCCTGGGCGGATACCAGCAACCGCTGGCTGGAACGATGTGGTCACGATGACCGCATCGACCACCGCAGCCATGCGGCGCGGGGGCTGGACGAGAAACCTACCGTCCATGAGGGCGTCAGCGCCCAGAAGATGGAGGCTGTCGGTCATGTCTCCGACCGCTGCGAGCTCAACCGTCAGATCCGCGCCGACAACGCCCTGATCCGCACCCTGAAAGCAGCAGTCCAGAAGCTGAAATCCGTCGTTGAGACCACCATCCCCGCGATTGCCTCCGCCATGGAGACCGTGCGACAAAACATCATCGTGTTCAACTACGGTCTGCTGCACATCCGGGACCGGAAGAAGGAAACGGAAGAATATGTGACCAAGGCCAAGACGCAGTATAACAGCTATCTTGATCTTCACAGCCAGATCAAGGCGAAGCTGGACGAGCGAAAGGCGCTGCAAACGGAACTTGACGGTCTCGGCCTTCTCAGTATCGGCAGACGTAAGGAACTGAAAACCCAGCTCGCGGCGTTGGCCGAGGAAATCGAAGAACTGCGCTTCGAGGAAAAGGGCGTTGTGCAGGGCTTTGGCAAAGAGGACGCTGCCGGGATGAAGCAGGTCAAAAGCGAGATCAGCGGCGCGGAGGCGGATATGGTCAAGCTGGATAAAGATGAAACCACCCTCACCGTCGCCATCGGCAAGGAAAAGGAGAAGTTTACTGAACTGAAAGAGCAGGCTGCCGGGCTTGACCGTGGTGAGCTGACCGACGCCCGCCTCTCCCTCCGTCCGCAAATGGAGGCGCAGGCAAAGGAGCGCATCCGGGGCGCCATGAGCAGCGGCAAGGTTGGCTTCTGGAACTACCAGCTCAGCATCAGGGACGCCGACAAGCTGTTGGGCGAGACCGGCATGGCGGAGCAGCGTGAATATGAGAAACGACAGGAGGAAAGAGAAATCATCTACCAGCCGCAGCGCAAGCCCAAAGAGCAGGGCCTCGACAGATAATGAAAAAGCTGGAACAGGACGCCTCGTTTCAAACGATTTCCTGTTCCAGCTTATCGAACTCCGGCGTGGAGAAGAACTCACCCAAAGTAATTTCAAATCCGTCGCACAGTTTTTTAATCGTGACCGTGCCGGGATTCTGGCTCTCACCGTTGAGGATGCTTTTTATCGTCCCCTGCGGGACAGCGGAAATGTTGCTCAAGCCGTTCGGTGTGATGCCTCGTTCCTTGCATAGTTGGATGATGCGGGCCGCAATGGCCTCACGGGTATTCATACGCGACCCCCTCCCAGTGATTTGTCACTATGATAAATCATTTGGAGTTTTCGTATTAGTGATACTTCACTAACCACACAAAATGTGATAACTTAGTGATATATCACTTTTTGGAGGAGGCAGAAGAGTTTGTCGGCCTGTTTTTTCATCGGCCACAGGGATGCGCCGGAGACGCTTCGCCCGTTGCTCGACGAGGCTGTGGAGCGCCATATCACAGAATATGGCGTCACCGATTTTGTCGTTGGCCACTATGGGCGATTTGATGCGATGGCAGCACATGCCATCCGGGAAGCGAAACAGCGCCACCCGGAGGTGACGCTGACACTGCTGATTCCATATTATCCGTTCCAGGGGCTGAAAGAACTGTCTCAGGATTATGACGCTACCTTTTACCCGCCGGAGATGGAGACCGTTCCAAAGCCCTATGCCACCGTGCGCGCAAACGAGTATATGATCCGTACAAGCGATTATCTGATATGCTACGACAGAGGACAGATCGGCAAGACCCGTGATTTCGTTGAGCTCGCCCGGCAAAGAGAGAGAAAGGGGCTGATACACATTGAAAACCTTGCTGAAGAAGCATAAGCAAAGCTTCTTCCGGATCTGTTCCACATCATCCTTCTGGACACAGGGCCCTTCATATCCGCATGCCACACATCCACTGCAGGGATGGACATTGGCATGGCAAATACCGATTTGAAATCCCCGAAATCATAGGCGCTTGTCGCTGATTATAGGGCTTTAATGAAATCCTCTGAAACCGTTGAAAACAAAGGATTTTACGCAATCTGCTCACCGAATCCCTTTATTAAATGTTACACCGTTTCTACAACGTCCACGCCGCTCATAAGGGCAAAAGCAAGGGCAAGAAAAACCCATAACAGGATATAACAAGGTGTGGCAATCGGGAGCCTGTGACATATGTGCGAATACATCGACGACGCTATTATACAGGAGGATTTCACAATGGAAAAGACCACTTATGATGAAAGCAACGGTTTATGGTATGAACTGCGGGGCGACTATTACATCCCCTGTCTTACATTACAGCCTCAAGAAGAAAGACCTATCGGTATTTGGGGGCAGCAGCACCTACGGTACATCAAACAGGAGCGTAAAGCCCTGTACACGGAGCTGCTGACCAGCGGCAAGTTGAACACCTATCTGGCGGACATCAACGAACAGGCGGAAAATATGTTTCTTGAGCTGTTAAAACACTTGGCCGCCCGTGAGGGCGTCACGGAACAGCTCAAAGCCCAGGATCAAATGCTGTGGGTACAGCGGATGAACAGCATACGGGACAGGGTAATGGAGACCGTAAACCATGATCTGATCTACGCATAACGTATCGAGCGGCGGGGATTACTCCCCGCCGCCTGTCGTATTAGTGAATATCTATCTGTTGGTCTTGATACAACGCATTGGATAGAAGCTCTGGCGTCTCGCCGACAAACGCC
>JAFSJE010000036.1 GCA_017439425.1 Oscillospiraceae bacterium | reverse complement strand
CCCACGGCTCCGGCAGCGACGATGAGATACTTTCTCGCTGTGAAGGTCTTGGGCGTTATGTTGTAGCCTGCTCTTTTGAGCTTGGTTTCAAGCTGTTCCTCAGTAATAGAGTCGAGGTATACAAGCTTAGATATTTTCTCGCAGAGCTCTTTTATTGTGGGGTTATCCCATATCGTGGTCTTCTCGCCGTTCCACTTGCGGATCTCTTTGAGGTATTTCGAGCCCTCATAGGAACGGTCGCCGAAGATGCAGGCATTGGCAAGGAGCCTCAGGCCTGTGGCAAGGAGCGCGGATAGGATAAAAAGGATGAAATATTCTGTCATTTTTCCTCCTCATACTATTGGTGTATTGATACGGAGCGCACGGAACACTGAGAAAAGCACAGCGCCGAGGAGAAGCATAAACATACTCTGCCCCGCCGCCGAGGTTGTAAGCGTAACGTATGCGTCCGGCATCATGAATTTGAAAATGAGCGGTACGGAGAATATGAGGATGAGCGTGAGAAGATAATCTCTCCACACGGCGAACATCGCCGCATCAGACTCTTGCTGTGCCGAGATAACATCGCGCATTGATTCAACTACAGACACGCTCACATATTTGAGCGCTCTGTCGCCCTGAGCGATACAGAGCGCGTCTATCCACTGACTGAAATACGGATTATTGACCTCAGCCTCCATTCGTCTCAGTCCGTGCTGAACATCGCTGTCCATATGCGTTACATAGGCAAGAAAGCTTCTGAACGGCGCGGGATAGTCGAGGTTATCCAGATTTTCCGAGACGGAACGAATGATGTCTTCTGTGGACAGATAGGAGTTCGTGACTACCGTCATCGAGGAGCAAAGTCTCTCAGCCTTCGCAGTGCCGCTCTTCGTCATATTGAAGCCGAGCACGAGAAGAGGGGATATCATGCCGATTACCGCAACAGCGTAGGCAATCAGCGTTGAAGAATATATTAGCTTTCCGGCGGTGAAGCCTGCGGCTGCTCCGGCTATCGTCATAGCGATGTATATGCCCTTCGGCATTCCGCTCTCAATAACGAGCGCCTTGCTCTTTCGTATTGCCTTGTCGATTGCGCTTCCTATCTTGCCGGGCGGCTTGAAGCTTTTTGCTTTCTCTCTCTGCAGGCTGAGTTCCCTAAACACAAGGTCGAGCCGCAGGAAAAGAAAAATCGCCGAGCTCATAAGAATGAACACGGCGAAATACAAACTTGCGGTATTCAATTGTTATCCTCCTCCGGCTTCGCTTCCGGGAAAAGGCGCTTCAGCTCCTTCTCCGGAACTCCGTTATCTCTGAGACGAGAGTACAGTCTCGGAGATATACAGCCCACTCTTTCGTGACTGCCGTGTATCTTAACGATCCTGCCCTTCTCATCGCGCTCTGTTTCGGAGATTTTGTAGCGATAGAGCATTGTGCCTATAACGTGACCGTCCTGCTGCCCTGTCGCCTCGAAGATCTCCATTATCTTTCTCGTCTTATCCTTGAGCTGCTTTGCGAAGACCAGTATGGGCCACGAGCCGACGCACTCCTCCATCAGCATTTCATCAGTGAGCGTTGTATCCGCCATATGGCAAAGGGATACGAGTCTGCGGTAGCCGTCCTTAGCTCCGTCAGCGTGGAAGGAGGTAAGGATCGTATGACCGGACTGCCCTGCGGCGACCGCCTGCAGCACCGTACCGTCACGAACCTCTGCAGGTACGATGAGAGCCGGATGGTATCTGAGAGCGCCCTTTGTTAAGTCCATCATCGTTATCTTGACCGGCGTTTCCTGTGTCAGCATCGTCACAACCCTCGCCGGGCGGTCGTGTATATCGTCGTATTTGAGGAGGTTCAGCTCCTGTGTATCCTCGATGGTATATACACGGTTGTTGTAGTCCTCGTTGCGAAGGATATATTCGTTCAGAAGGAACGATTCTACCGTGGTCTTTCCGCTTCCCGTGCCTCCCGCAAGCCCGACGGAGACGTGGTT
>JAFSJE010000035.1 GCA_017439425.1 Oscillospiraceae bacterium | reverse complement strand
ATAGTTAAGAATTGCGTATAAAGTGATGAATACCAGCGTTTGTGCTTCTCTTAACGAAATAATAGGTAATTCCCTCAAGCTCTTTCAAGAGGGGAATGTAGGGGCGGGTCTCCGTGCCCGCCCATTGTCGAAAGCACCCTTTCACAAAGGGCGCCTGTAAAGGCGTTATTCAAGCTCAAAGGCGCCGGTGTAGAGCTGGTAATAGGTGCCTTTCGCGGCGATGAGGTCGTTGTGACTGCCGCGCTCGATGATCCTGCCATGGTCGAGAACCATGATAACGTCGGAGTTCATAACGGTTGAGAGCCTGTGGGCGATGACGAACACCGTTCTGCCCTTCATAAGCTCGTCCATGCCGCGCTGGACTATCGCCTCGGTGCGGGTATCGATGGAGCTTGTCGCCTCGTCCATTATCATTACGGGCGGGTCTGCGACCGCGGCGCGCGCGATGGCAATAAGCTGGCGCTGACCCTGCGAGAGATTCGAGCCGTTGTTCGTCAGCTCGGTGTTGTAGCCGGAGGGCAGGCGGGTGATGAAATCGTCCGCGCCCGCTATCTTTGCGGCGGCTATGCACTCCTCGTCGGTGGCGTCGAGCTTGCCGTAGCGGATGTTCTCCATGACGGTGCCGGTGAAGAGGTTAGTCTCCTGCAGAACGAGTCCGAGCGAGCGGCGCAGGTCTTTTTTCTTGATTTTGTTGATGTTTATGCCGTCGTAGCGGATCTTGCCGTCCGCGATGTCGTAAAAGCGGTTTATGAGGTTTGTGATCGTAGTTTTGCCCGCGCCGGTCGCGCCGACGAAGGCGACCTTCTGACCGGGCTCTGCGTAGACGGAGATATCGTGCAGAACGTCCTTACCCTCGACATAGGCAAAGTCAACATCTACAAGCCTCACATCACCCTCGAGCTTCTGATAGGTGAGGGTACCGTCCGCCTGATGGGGATGGCGCCACGCCCACATACCGGTGTGCTCGTCGGTCTCGGTGAGATTGCCGTTTTCATCGTACTTCGCGTTGACGAGCGTGACGTAGCCCTCGTCCTTCTCCGGCTCCTCGTCCATCAGCGCGAATACGCGCTTGGCGCCTGCCATACTCATTACGATGACGTTCACCTGCTGAACGAGCTGGTTGATGTTGCCGGTAAACTGCTTTGTCATATTGAGGAAGGCGATGAGAATCGAGATATCGAGAATAAGATACTGTCCGGAAAAGTTGCCGATGGAGGGGTTGGGAAGTCCGGCAGTGAGCCACAGACCGCCGAGGACGGCGATGAGAACGTAGAGAATGTTGCCGATGTTCATTACGATGGGGCCGAGGGTATTTGCGAAGGCGTTGGCCTTGCGGCTGACCTCGCACTGCTCCTCATTGAGCTTGTCGAACTCCTCGGCTGTGCGCGCCTCGCGGTTAAAGACCTTGACGACCTTCTGACCGGTCATCATCTCCTGAACGTAGCCCTCGGTCGCGGCGACCGCCTTCTGCTGGGCGACGAAGTATTTTGCGCTGTTGCCGCCGAACTTGCCGGAGACTATCATCATACCGACAACGCCGCCGAGGACAAGTACAGTCAGCGGAACGGAGTACCAGAGCATTATGAAGAACACGACGATGACGATAGAGCCGCTTCGCAGAAGCGCCGGAACGGACTGGCTTATAAGCTCACGGAGCGTGTCCACGTCGTTTGTGTAGTGGCTCATGATGTCGCCGTGCTTGTGGGTGTCGAAGTATCTGATGGGCAGATCCTGCATCTTGTCGAAGAGCGCGCGGCGCATCTTCGAGAGGAAGCCCTGTGTGAGAACTGCCGAAAGCTGGGTCTGGAGCACTATTGCGATGAGCGAGAGAACGTAGAGGACTACGAGCACCCAGATAAGTGGCATTATCTCGGACTTTGCCGCGTCCCAGTCGCCGCTTTCAAACCACTTCTGAATGATGGAGATGATGTTTTGCGTGAAGATCGAGGGTATCGCGCTCACGGCTGAGGAGAATATGGTAAGCACCATAACGAGCGGGAAGAGGACGGGGTAGAACTTCATCGCAAACTTCACCGTTCTGACGAGAGCCGGAACGTCGAACTGGCGGCGGCCCTTTGAATCGACGGGCATATTGCCTTTTCTTGCCATTATTCCTCGCCTCCCTTCGTTTGCTGGGTATAGATCTCGCGGTAGATGTCGTTGGACTTCATCAGCTCGTCATGCGTGCCCTGAGCGACTATTCTGCCGCTGTCCATGACGAGTATGAGATCGGCGCTCTCGACAGAGGCGACGCGCTGCGCGATGATGATCTTCGTCGTCTCGGGGATGTACTTCTGGAAGCCCTGACGGATGAGCGCGTCGGTCTTAGTATCTACGGCGGAGGTGGAATCGTCGAGAATGAGTATCTTCGGCTTTTTGAGAAGAGCGCGGGCGATAGTAAGGCGCTGCTTCTGACCGCCGGAGACGTTCGTGCCGCCCTGCTCGATCTTCGTATCGTAGCCGTCGGGGAAGCTCATAACGAAATCGTCTGCCTGCGCGAGCTTGGCTGCCTCGCGTATCTCGTCGAGCGTGGCGCTCTCATTGCCCCAGCGGAGGTTGTCCGCGATCGTGCCGGAGAAGAGCTCGTTCTTCTGAAGCACCATCGCAACCGCGTCTCTGAGCGCGGTGAGATCGTAGTCGCGCACGTCCACGCCGCCGACCTTAAGGGAGCCTGCTGAAACATCGTAGAGGCGCGGGATGAGCTGAACGAGCGTGGTCTTGCCGACGCCGGTGCCGCCGAGAATACCGACGGTCATGCCGCTTTTGATGTGCAGGTTTATGCCGCTGAGAGCGTCTCTCTCGGCCTTTTCAGAGTACTTGAAGGAAACGCCGTCAAAGTCGATGGAGCCGTCCTTGACGGTCGTAACGGGCTCTGCGGGAGCTTCAATGCTCGGCTCCTCGCTGAGCACCTCATAAACGCGCTTTGCCGCCTCGAGGCTCATGGTGAGCATGACGTAGACCATGCTGAGCATCATAAGGCTCATGAGTATCTGCATTCCGTAGGTCAGCATGGCAGAGATCTGACCGACGTCGATGAGCGCGCCCTTCGAGGTCACAACGAGCCTCGCACCGACGAGCATAACGAACACCATATTGCCGTAAACGCAAAGCTGCATGAGCGGACTGTTCAGCGCGACAATGCGCTCAGCGCGCGTGAAATCGTCGCGTATGGCGTCGGAGGCTCTGCCGAACTTCTCCTTTTCGTATTCCTCGCGGGCAAAGCCCTTGACAACGCGCATGGCGCGCACGTTCTCCTCGATGGACTCGTTGAGACGGTCATATTTCTTGAACACCGCGCGGAAGGCGGGCATCGCGTTCTTTCCGATGAAGATGAGACCGATTAAAAGAACCGGAATAATAACGACGAAGCTTGTCGCAAGCGCGCCGCCCATGTAGTACGCCATAATGACGGAGAATATGAAGTTCAGCGGAGCGCGAAGCGCGATGCGGATGAGCATCATAAAGCCCATCTGAACGCTCTGCACGTCAGTCGTCATTCGCGTAACGAGCGAGGAGGACGAGAACTTGTCTATGTTTTTGAAGGAAAAGCGCTGGACGGAGTGATAGAGGTCGTGCCTCAGATTCTTGGCAAAGCCCGTGGAAGCCCTCGCCGAGGTAAAGCCCGCGGCGGCGCCGCAGCTCAGGCTCAGCATTGCGAGCAGCACAAGAATGCTGCCGAGGCGCACGATGGTGCCCATATCGACTCCGGCCTTGATGGAGTTTACAAGGTCAGCCGTCAGAAACGGGATGATCGCCTCAATAACGACCTCCGCGATGATGAAGAGCATCGAAAGGAGCGCCGGAGCCTTGTATTCCCTCACACACTGTGAGAGCCGTTTTAACAAATAAATCACCTCTTAAATCAAATTAACTTTCGTATTATACATTAAAATATAAAAATGTACAATGAACAATTTGTGAATAAACAAAAAAACGCCCTGCATAAGCAGAGCGTTTGTGATGTCAGCTTTTTACTCAGCAGCCGAAGCCGAAAAGGCGGCAAATGAGATAGAAAAGATTATTTATGCACATTTTCTTGACCTCCATAGGTAAAATGGTTCCGGAACGATGTCATTTTACCCGATTTCGAGCCTCTTTTCAAGGAACAATATATGGAAATCAGTACTTCTGGAACATAACGGGCTTCGGCTTCGCCTTTATGCCGGAGACTATGCCTATCGCGGCAAACGACGCGACTATCGACGAGCCTCCGGAGGAGAAGAAGGGGAGCGTGATGCCGATGACAGGCGCAACGCCGAGGCACATTCCGATGTTCTCAGCGGTCTGAATGAGCAGCATCGCCGCGATCCCGACGCAAACGAGCGCGCCCATCCTCGACTGACAGCGCATACCTATTATCAGTATGCGGACGATTATAGCGATAAGCAGCGCTATGACGAAAAGGCACCCGACCATGCCGAGCTCCTCACCCGCAGCGGAGAAGATGAAGTCTGTGCGCTGCTTGGGAACTGAGCCGGACTGCGTGAGAGTTCCGTTTCCTAAACCCATTCCGAATACGCCGCCGCCCGCTATTGCCGCCTTCGACTGATTAGTCTGCCAGGTGATGCCGCGGCCTGTCGCGTCGACAGAGGCGGGGTCAAAAATCGCAATAATGCGGTTGCGGCGCGTTTCGTTCATCATGCCCCAGATGTACGGCGAGGCGACGACGATTCCGGTCAGAGCAATGAGAAACCAGTAGATCTTCAGCCCGCCCGCAAAGAGCATAACGGCGAAGATGAAGAGGAATATCAGCGCGCTTCCGAGGTCGGCGGATACGACGTAGATGAGGGCGAAGTAAACGGCAAATATCGCGCCCATAATGAGGAGCGAAACGATGTTATCGAGCTTGCGCTCCTCCGTGTATTTTGAGATAAACCGCGCGATAATGATGATGAAGAAGAGCTTTACAACCTCGGAGGGCTGAAGTCCGATTCCGAGAAATCGGAGCCACGCATGGTTGCCGCCCTCGCCGTAGCCGAGCGGGGTGAGAAGCAGGAGAATAAGCGCAATTCCCGTGATGAAGAGTATCGCCCAGTTGTCCGCGAGAATGTCAATGTCGAGCAGGGAGAGAATGACGTAGGCGAAAAGCCCGATGACGATGGCGAGAATCTGCGTCGGCACCGAGGCGGGAGCGCAGGTGTTTATGAGGACTACGCCGTAGACGCTCGCGGCAATGACAAGAAGAATGAGCGGCGTGTCGGTTTTTTTGAGATATCTTCCGATAGATATTACGGCTTTTTGCATAATGTACACCTTTACAAAAATTCTACCCTGCATTGTACCATTATTTTTCCACTTCGTAAACAAAATTTTTCTTCCGATTTTCGGTAAGATGTGTTATACTACAGCGGAAGGTGAAAAAGATGACGTATTTTACAAAATCCGAGGCTGAAACGTCGGCGCTCGGAGCTGAGCTTGCTTCCCGTCTCGCGCCCGGTGCGGTTATCGCCATGTACGGCGACCTCGGAGCGGGGAAGACGGCATTTACCCGCGGACTTGCCTCCGGGCTCGGACTTAAATCAAGAGTATCAAGCCCGACCTTTACGATAGTAAACGAATACCTCGGGCGTATCCCGCTTTTTCATTTCGATATGTACCGCCTCAAGGACGCCGACGAGCTCTTTGAGATCGGCTGGGAGGATTACCTCGCCCGCGGCGGAGTATGCGTAGTCGAGTGGAGCGAGAATGTCGAGGGCGCGTTCCCGCCGGAGACGATAGTCGTAAAAATCGGTAAGACCGGCGAAAACGAACGCAGTATTGAGATAGAAGGTATCGAATTATGAGATTACTCAGCGTAGAATCCTCCGCAAAAGCGGCGTCGGTCGCGCTCAGCGAGGACGGAAGGCTTATAAGCCAGTATTTTTCAGCCTCGCAGCTTACGCACTCCAAAACCCTCCTCAAAATGGCGGAGGATATGCTCACAAATCAGGAGCTCAGTATGCAGGATATCGACGCCGTTGCGGTGGCGATCGGCCCCGGCTCCTTTACCGGCGTGAGAATCGGCGTCGCCGCTGCAAAGGGGCTCTGCTGGGGTGCGGACAAGCCCGCGATCGGCGTTTCGACCCTTGAGGCTATGGCGTATCAGGGCATCGACCGCGCGGGAAGCGTGATATGCGCCTGCATGGACGCCCGCCGGAGCGAAATATATAACGCGCTCTTTGAAACTGACGGCGAAAAGCTCGTCAGATTGTGCGAAGACAGGGCAGTGCCGATAGATATAATCGTCGAGGAAGCAAAAAATTCCAAAAAGAATTATTTTTTTCTTGGAGACGGCGCGAAGCTGTGCTATAATAGATTTTCGGAAGAGGGTATACCCTGCGCGATTGCGCCGGAGCCCATGCTTCTGCAGACCGCCTGGGGCGTAAGCCGGGCGGCAATCGGTAAACAAGCTGAGGATGCTCAGGACCTCACACCGCGCTACCTCCGCCTCAGTCAGGCGGAGCGCGAGAGAAATGAGCGCCTCAGAAGAGAAAAAAAGAATACGGAGGACTGAACAATGTTCTACAACGGCGACGAAAAAGTAGTTGTCATGGATCATCCCCTTGTTGCGCACAAGCTTTCCATTATGCGTGACAAAAACACCAGCGTCAAGGATTTCCGCGAGCTCGTAAGCGAGATCGGAATGCTCATCACCTACGAGGCAACGAGAGATCTGCCCCTCACCACACACAGAATCGAGACCCCCATCTGCGAGATGGACGCGCCCGTTCTCGAGGGCAAGAAGATAGCTGTCGTTCCCATCCTCCGCGCAGGTCTCGGACTTGTTGACGGCGTTCTCAGAATGGTGCCGTCAGCCCGCGTCGCTCATATCGGTATGTACCGCGATGAGGAGACACTCGAGCCGCACGTCTATTTCTGCAAGACCCCGAAGGATATAGCCGAGCGCGATATTATGATTGTAGACCCGATGCTCGCCACCGGCGGAAGCGCAGACGCAGCTATTGCAGAGATGAAGAAGCGCGGCTGCAAGCATATCAAGCTCATGGTGCTCGTCGCCGCTCCCGAAGGAATCGCGTGCATCCGCAGGAGCCATCCCGACGTCACTATCTACTGCGGCGCCGTTGATGAGAAGCTCAACTCCAACGGATATATTGTTCCCGGCCTTGGCGACGCCGGCGACCGTATCTTCGGAACGAAGTAATAAGGAAACGCTGACTAAATGCGGCTTCGGCGCATAGCGGCTCTTTTCCGCCGCAATTTAGTCAAAAAATCTTGAAATACACAAAGTATTCCTTCAATTTTTTGCCGTCATTGCGACAAAAAATACCTCGCTCTTCGCTCT